>JBBECI010000044.1:0-15762 GCA_040881895.1 Solirubrobacterales bacterium
GGCCAGTGCTCCAGCCTCCGCCTCGCCTGTGAAATCAGGCGGCGCCACTGTCAGCGGATTGACCGCATCTCAGACCACTGCGAAGGCGAAGGCCCTCAGGGCCTGCGCCCGGAAGAGGCCGGCCCGCCGGGCACGGGCCTGCCGGGCACAGGTCAATCTGAGGTACCGCAGACTCGCTGACAAGCCACCGGTCGGCGACACCTACAACGTCAACGTCGGGGATGACTACTATGCCCCGAACGTCGTTGAGCTCAAGGTGAATGATGCGATCAACTGGAGCTGGGCAGACGTGGCTGGTTTCGAAGCTCACAACGTGACCCTTCTAGATGGACCAGCCGGCGTCAGCCGCTCTGATTTTGCTTCCCAGACCACCACGGCAACGAGCTATCGCTTCAAGCGGGCTTTCAGCCAGCCCGGGCTCTACAACTTCGTCTGCAGCCTGCATTTCACCATGACGATGACCGCCAACGTCACCCGGTAAGGGACGTGGCATGCGGAGATACCTCCAGACTCTGACCGCCGTGGTCCTGGTGGCCGCTGGACTGGCCGCCGCCGGGGCCGCCGCCTCCGGGCCTGCTCCGGTTGGCGTTCAGTCCGGGACGCCCGTACCCGGCGCCCGATCTTCGGCCACTTCGGAGCAGCAGGCCCGAGCGGCCGCGATACGCAACTGTCGCCGACTCGAAAATGCCGCCCGGCGAAAGAACTGCCTGAGGCGGGTGAAGCAGAGGTTTGCCGCCCCTGTCGTGCCGCAGCAGGGTCCGATCGCGTTCCAGATCGACGTGCGCGACAAGTACTTCAGCCCCGACAATGTCGACATCCGCACCGGGCAGTCGCTCCTCTGGATCTGGGGCCCACTCAACGCCGACGCCCACAACGTCAATCTGGTCGGATTTCCGTCAGGCGTCAGCAGGCTCGACTTTCAGACGCCGAGTTCGCCTTCAGTCGGATTCGAGTTCCGGCGGACCTTCACGGTGCCGGGCAGCTACGACTTCGTATGTTCGATCCACTACAACATGACCATGAGGGTCGAGGTCTCCTGATGGGGAGCGCTCATGCCCTTTAACCCGATCGACCGTCGCAGCTTCCTTGGCGTAGCCAGCGGTGCCCTGCTTTGCACCATCGGAGGCCAGAAGGTCTTCAGCGACCAGGAGGCCGATGTCGAAGAGCTCGCCAAGGGAGTGGCTGTGCCGCCCAAGGTCAAGGCTGCTCAGAACAATCCCGCTCTGGTCAAGGCGTCTGTGTCCGCCACCAACCGGGTCGAGTACTGGATCACTGCCGAGCCGGTGCGCTGGGACATCATCCCGCCAAACCAGTCCGGCCAGAAGCGTGACCAGATGCTGAACCAGCGGGTTCGCAAGGGCCGAACCACCTTCGACGCTTTCGTCTACCGCGCATACACACCGAACTTCGGGGACCCGATCGGCGAGCCGACGATGCCGGGGCCGATGATCGAAGCAACGGTCGGGGACACGGTCGTGGTCCACTTCCGTAACCGCTGTCCGGTTCCGGTCACCATGCACCCCCACGGACTCTTCTACTCAAATGAAATGGATGGTGCCTACAAGGGCTACTGGACCGACCCGGGAGGTTTCGTCCAGCCGAACCAGGATTTCACCTACGTCTGGGAGTGTCCGGAAGGTACTCAGGGGTCCTGGATCTACCACGACCACGGACCACTCGATCCGCTGCCCCTCTACAAGGGGCTGTTCGGCACCCTGGTGATTCGCGATCCCGACGAGCCGCCGCCTGACAAGGTCTTTCCGATCACCTTTCACAGCTTCAATCCGGCGGCGACCGGGCTTCGCTACAACTTCAACGCTGTAAACGGGCGATCCTTCACCGGCCACACGCCGACCTTCCGGGCGAACCTCGGTGATGTGGTTGAGATGCACGTCAGCGGCTTTGACGACAACTTCCACACCTTCCACCTGCACGGTCATCGCTGGACGGAGCCGAGCGGGGAGATAATCGACAACAAGACCTTTGGTCCAGGTGACTCGTTCCGGGTTCGCTTCACGGAGGACAACCCAGGACGCTGGTTCTACCACTGCCATGTCTTCAGCCACCTCCATGACGGGATGAGTGGCTGGTACATAGTCGAATGAACCGGTTACTGCTCATGCTCGCGGTCAGCGTTTCCGGCCTGTTCGTGGCTGCGGTGGCAGTTACCCCGGCACAGGCGGGCAGCACTCGTGTCTCGATTTCGAACTTCCAGTGGTCCAAGAACCCGGAGATCGACCTTGGGGAATCCGTGACCTGGGACTGGATCGGTCCGGACACCCTTCACTCGGTTACCGGTGGGGGACCGAATGCGACTTTTTGGGATTCGGATCCGGGGCAGGTAATGCCTCACCCGCTGGGCGGCTCGTTCAAGGTCACCTTCGATCAACCCGGCGTTTATTCGTTTGTCTGCAAGCTTCACGCGTCGGTCCGGGGCACGGTGAGTGTTTCCAGCAACCCAGGTGATCCGTTTTCAGACCCGGGACCTCAGGCCGCGCTCAACTCGGATCTGATCCCGCCGAATCTGCAGAGCGTTTACTTCATGAGGTCGCGGTTTGCCGATCACGGCAAGGGCACTGGGCTGGCCTTCCAGTCAAATGAACGCGGATTGGCCACGGCTGATTACTACCGACTGGTCACCCGGGGCCGCGGCACGAGCGTGCGCACCGTGCGTCAGTTCGTCAGCTTCAGAACCTGGAATGTCCACATTGGCAACAACCTTGTGAACTTCGCCCGAAAAACCCCCGATTTCGAGGCCGCGCCGGGGCGATATGTAGCGCTCTTCTTCCTCACTGACGACTCATCCAACTCGTCCCCCGAAGTCAGGCTGCCGTTCGAGATTGTCCGCCCGAAGCGCCGGTAGTCCTGAGCGGAGCCTATGCTTCGATTGTGGCGAATTCACTCGAGCGACGACACAACCGCCGCCGCCGCCACGAGCGTACCCGTCAGGAGCTGATTTCGGCGGCACTTGACCAAGCGGTGGCAGGCTCGTTCAAGGATCTCACCGTTGAGGGTGTGACCCGAGCGGCGGGAGTTTCCCGCAGTGCGTTCTATGTGTATTTCGGCGACAAGGAAGAGCTTCTTCTGGCGGCGCTGGAAGACCTGATCACAGACCACCGCGGCCGGCTCGGAAGCTGCTGGGCGGAGGCCGATGATCCTCGACGCGCGCTGGAAAAGGGCCTCTACAGTGTCGCCCGTGCTTACGACGAAAACTCCGACCTGCTCGGGCTGGCCTTTGAAACGGCCACCTATGACGAGGAGGTGCGGGAGATCTGGATGACCCTGCTTGAAACTGTCGCTGAAACCACCGCGGAGCGGATCCGTGCCCTCCAGCTGGAAGGAGTGATTCCAGCCGAACTTGACCCGGAAGCGCTGGCCGAGGGGCTGGTGCTGATGACCGAGCGAAGCTTTCAGGTGAACCTGGCTGACGGCGACCTCGGTGCCGATGCAGCCGCTGCCGCTGTCACAAAGGTTTGGTGGGCCGCCCTCTTTACTACCTCTGGGGTGGCCAGACCGGGTGCTGAATCGACTTCAGGGGCCGAATCTGGCACCGGGGGCTCCGTCCCGGATTCAGTTGAGCCAACGGACTGACCCGGCCGGGGCCAGTCCGCATCTCTTGACGGCAAGACGCGCTAGAAGCTGACCGAAGGAGTCTCGCGCTCGGCTGGATCGGCGATCTCGAAGAACTCCTTGTCGGTGAAGTTTCCCTGCTTGGCAACTATCGCGGCGGGGAACTGCTGAATCTTCGTGTTGTAATTCTGGACGTTCGAGTTGTAGATGCGGCGGGAGGCCTGGACCTCGTCCTCAAGCTCCGACAGGTTGCGGCTGAGCTGCTGGAAATTTTCGGTCGCTTTGAGGTCGGGATAGTTCTCGGCCACCGCCCGCAGGTCTGCCATTGCCCGGGTCAGTTGCGACTCGGTCTTGGCGGTCTCGTCGACGCTCTGAGCGGCCATCGCGTCTGACCGGGCCTTGGTCACGTTCTCGAAAACCTGTTGTTCGTGAGAGGCGTAGCCCTTTACGGTTTCAACTAGATTCGGGACCAGGTCATGACGACGCTTGAGCTGCACGTCGATCCCGCTCCAGGATTCGTCCACGCGGTTGCGCTGGTCAATGATTCCGTTTCGTGTCGAGACGTACCAGAACACCGCAACGAGGACGATCACCGCCACAACAATCAAAGCGATCAGGCCACCACTCATTAGCTCTCCTCTGCTGAATAGATTGAAGACACTTCGCCATCCTATCCGCGATCCGCTTCGATGCCGCGTTTTTGGCTGACCAGCCCCTGACTGGCGCTTTCGGCGGAACGGGATCCCGGCAAGGTAGTCTCAGCCTGCGTGGCAAATGAAGCGGAGAAGTGGGCACAGACTGTCCGGTCCTACAAGGGGGCTGGCAAGGTCACATACGAGGAGACCGGAGGGATCAACCCGGCCAGTGGCCCCGTGGCGCTATGCGTCGGCGGAAGTAACCGGCTGACAGGGAATCTCGCTCCGGACTTCTGGGGGGCCTGCTGTGATGCCGATGAGGTAGAGGTTGGCCGGACTTTCAGCCGAAGCGTGGTTCCAACGGTCCTTCTGGCCAAGTCACACATGCCGGACCTCGCCAAAGTCATCGCTGCCTTCAACGTCGAGTCGGTTGAGTCCCGCCCGGATGAGTTCATCCGGAAACGGGTCTCGCGCAAGGTCGAGTTCGAATCAATCGATTTCAACCGGAACTTCCTCGCCACCGTGCCCGAGGGATACGACCCAGTCGCCCTTCGCGAACTTTTTTCACCCGGTTTTCTCGAGTGGGTTACGACGATTGACCGGGAGATCGACTTCGGGATAAACGACCGGCAGTTCTGGTTAGCCTGGAAGCTGAAGGAAAGGAGCAGTGAGGAGTTGAAGCTCGCCCTCGGCAATGCCGGTGAACTCTTCAGCCGGCTCCACCGCGAGATGGAGATGGAGAACCTGGCTCACTATCCGCCGGGCCCCTGGAACGCAGGGCTTGAGCCCTTCCCGGCTGTCTGAACCCGGCTGCGGGTCCGGGCGGTTCCTTCTCAGTCCGGGTAGTCGTCTTCGTGGGGCAGAACTATCCGGTGTTGCCTGTGGTCGCCGATCACCTTGGGCAGAACCGGTCGGGTTGCGTTCGGGTCGGCCCGGGCTGCTGCCATTGCAGCCTCGGTGTGGGAGTGCGGCGTCAGAGCTTCGAGCTGTTTCAAGGTTGGAAATACGACGGCGAACTCTTCGCTGTCGGCCTGTTCGACGGCGAGCGACGGTGTAACCCACCTCGCAGCCGTCATCTCGAAGCCATCGGGCCTCACCTCGGCAGCCGCAGGAGCCGCAGCGACGAAAAACCAGGTGTCGAATCGGGTCTTTACGACCTCGGGAGTAACCCAGCGGGCCAATGGCACCAGTTCAGCCGCGGGGTGGAGTTCTATCCCAGCCTCCTCCGACATCTCACGTCGGGCGCAGGCTGCCAGCCCGGCCAGTCCTTCGCCGTCCTCCTGATCAAGAGAACCGCCCGGGAAGACCCAGACGTTCGGCATGAAGCGGGACTCGGCTGAGCGCCTGAGCAGCAGCACCTCGAGACTTTCGGTCTCGACTCCGTCACGCAGCAGAATGACCGTTGCGGCAGGCCTCGGCGTGGTCGGCTCGCCCAGGTTGACTGATTCAGCAGGACCGGGTTCCGGGAAGGCAGGCACCCGCCAACCGTACCGCCTCGGGCCTCGGGTAATCTGCGCCAATGAGCACTTCGACCACCGGAAGATGGATCTGCGAGGCCTGCGGATGGATTTACGACCCCTCCACAGGCGACCCCGATGGCGGCATTCCGCCTGGCACTGCCTTTGAGGACATACCCGAAGACTGGTTCTGTCCTGTGTGCGGCGCCCGAACTTCTGACTTTGAGCCTTACGAAGACTGAATTTCCGCAGTGATATAGGTCACACAGGCAATAGTTTCACTTGCATAAAGGTTGCGAAAGTGAAACTATTACAGAGTGACGCTCATTCAGACACCAAGCGAAGCGGCCCGATTCAGCAGTGAAGTGTCGGCCGAGGTCAGGGAGACGGCACTCCGGGTTGGCTCCCTTTTCCGGCATCTGGTCTCTTATAACGACGGGGGCACATCGCTCCGGGCGATAGACCGGCACGGTCTGACATTCGTCCAGTTCAAGGTACTGATGGAGCTCTATTCGGCTGGCCCGGAAGCTCCGTACATCCAGGAGCTCTCGAAGACGCTCGGCGCCTCGACCCCGTCACTCAGTCGCGCTGTCGAAGGGCTTTTCAAGAAGGAACTTGTCTTCCGAATCGAAGACCCCGACGATCGCCGCCGCCGCCGAATTTCCCTGACGGCCGAGGGAAGGGAAGTCATGGATCAGTTTTACCTCAGTCGCGCGGCTGGCCTGTTCGAATTCGTCGCCGGATTGGCGGATGAGCAGAGGCTGGCCCTCGATTCCGCCATCGGCGATCTGCTCGATCGGGAGGAGATCGCTGCGATCTATGAGCAACTCGAAGGAATGGTGCCCGGATGAGCCGTCTCCAGCACCTGATCACCGACGAGAATCGCAAGTGGTGGGCCCTCGGAGCTATGTGCCTCGCCCTTTTCATGGTCATGCTCGACAACACTGTCGTCAACGTCGCACTGCCATCGATACAGGAGGATCTCAACACTTCGATCTCGGGGCTTGAGTGGATTGTCAACGGCTACACGCTTTCGTTCGCTGTCCTGCTGGCGGTCGGCGGCCGGATGGGGGACATCTTCGGGCGGCGCAGGATGTTCGTCCTCGGAGTAATCGTCTTCACCGTGGCCTCGACTACAGCCGGTTTTGCGCCGAGCAACTTTGCCCTGGTCGCCAGCCGGGTGCTTCAGGGTGTCGGTGCCGCGTTCATGATGCCGGGCACACTCTCGATCATCACCGACGCCTTTCCTCCTTCCGAGCGGGGCAAGGCGATCGGAACCTGGGCCGGGGTTTCAGCGCTGGCGCTGGCGATCGGACCGGTTCTCGGTGGTTTCCTCACTGACTACGTCTCCTGGCGCGCAATCTTCTACATCAACCTGCCGGTCGGGGTGCTGACCGTGCTGGCTGCGACCTTGGTGGTTCGCGAGTCTCGGGACACAACGGTTGGCCGGAAGGTGGATCTGCTCGGAGTGGCGATTCTTACCGTTGGTCTCACCGCGCTGGTGCTGGCCCTGATCGAGGGCAACAGCTGGGGTTGGGACTCTCTGGCAGTAATTGGTCTGGTTGCCTTTTCAGCGGTCTCCCTGATCTGGTTTGTGCTGACCGAGCTTCGGGTCAAGGCTCCAATCATCGAGTTCGCCCTGTTCAAAAGCAGGAACTTCATCGGCGCGGTGACGGTTGCCTTCATCATTTCCTTCGCGATGATGGGCGTCTTCTTTTTCCTCGCCCTCTACATGCAGAACATTCTTGGCTACACAGCACTCCAGGCCGGGGTGCGGTTTCTGCCCACCACAGTGGTGATCATGGTTGTGGCGCCCCTTGCCGGACGGTTGTCAGACCGGATAGGCCCACGCTGGCCGATCGTTGTCGGCATGGCGCTGATAGCCCTCTCGCTCTACCTGTTTTCGACCGTTGAAGTTGGCACTACCTTCTCAACCCTGCTGCCCGGTTTCATGATTCTGGGAGCTGGAATCGGCCTGACCATGTCACCGATGTCGACCGCAGCGATGAACTCCGTAATCACGACTAAGGCCGGTGTGGCTTCCGGGATCCTCTCAATGTTCCGAATGATCGGTGGCACCTTCGGTGTGGCCCTGCTCGGCGCTCTCTTTCAAAGCCAGGCCAAATACAGGCTTGAAGAAACCCTCGCCAACTCTGGTTTGACGCAGGGTCAGCGTGCCGAGCTTGCCCGCTCTCTTGCCGGCGGGGCACCCGATGCCAGCGGCCTCGCGCCGGAACAGCTGGTCCGTCTGACCGCAGCATCTCATGACGCCTTCGTTTATGGACTGACTCACGCCATGGTCCTGTCAGTTGCGGTGGCCCTGATCGGAGTGCTTGTCGGCTTCGTGCTGATCCGGGGACAGGGTCAATCAGTTGACGAAGAGACAAGGGTCAGTTCCGAAGCGGCGCAGGCAGTCTGAGGTATCGTTCCCGGTGTGTTCGTTCCGGAGAATCCGTCAACGGGAGATGCTGTGAAAGCTGAAGGTCGTTCGCCATCGGTTCGGTCTCGGAAGTTGTGGCCGACATTTCTGCTTGCCGTGCTGGGGCTCTTTGTGCTTACCGCTTTCGGGCACTCACCAGCGGTTGCCGCTCAGCCAGGCCTCACTTCCGCGGGCATGATCAAGTCAACCGTGAAGATGGAAGCCCTCGGCCTGCGAGGCGGGCGGGTGAAAATCTTGGGCAAGGTGACTATTGCCGGCAGCCTGAAGCCGTTCAGGCCGGGCCAGCGGGTCGTGGTCAGGTTCTTCAACAACACCCGGCAAATCAAGGCAAGGGCCGTGGCGGTACGCAAGGGCGACGGCAACTACGGCATCTTCAAGACCGGGATCATTACCCGCAGGGGAGGCAGGCACGCCGCTCAGGTGACCTATTCCGGCACAGGCGGAGCCAACCCGGTAGGCCCGGATTCGACAACCAGAAAGCACTGGAGGGTCCGGTTCACGGCTCTCCAGCCCGGGCAGTGTGGTCGCGTCGTTCGCGCTTTCAGGCGCGCCCTGAATGAGCTTGCCATGGTTCCCTCCAACAACAGCTGTTTCGACGGCAAGATGGAACGCGCGGTGCTGGCCTACCGCAAGCTCAACGATCTGGGCCGCAGCCCTTCGGCCAGCAGGTCGGTGGTCAAGAGAATCTTCAACGGCGAAGGTGCCTACAAGGTTCGCAAGCCGGACTTGGGCCACCACATGGAGACTTCGCTGTCCAGGCAAGTACTGGTTTTTGCCAAAGGGAGACGGCCCTATGCGATCTTCCCGATCGCGAGCGGTGCCCCGGCGACACCGACGATCCTCGGCACCTACACCGTTTACCGCAAGGACCCCGGCATCAACTCGCTCGGTATGTACTACTCCACTTACTTCATCCGCGGATATGCGATCCACGGCTTTAAATCGGTTCCGGACTACCCGGCCAGCCATGGCTGCCTGCGAACCTTCATCGCTGACCAGCCCCGAATCTATGGCTTGACCTTCATCGGCCAGCCGATTTACGTTTACGGCAACGCCCGATCGCTGAATCTCCCTGATTTGCCTGGCTACGGGGGTCTGGACCCCGCCCGATTCGACCCGCCGTCCTGAGGCCAGGGTGCTGATACTCCTGCCGCCGTCTGAGGGCAAGTCCGACCCCGGCCCCGGCCCTCCCACAGACTTTGATGAGCTGGTGTTCGCAGGTCACCTCCGGGCGCAGCGGGAGCGGCTTATCGCCGGTCTTGAGGCACTCAGCGGCAGGCCGACAAAGAAGGCTGTTGAGGCGCTCGGTATTTCAACCGGTCAGGCGGCCGACATCCTCCGTGACGGACAGCTCGCGAAGGCCCCCGCTGCAGCGGCCGCCGAGGTTTACTCAGGGGTGCTGTACGACCATCTGGATTTCGGCTCACTCACGACCAGGGCAGCAGCGCGCGCGGCCGGCAATGTTCTGATCTCCAGCGCACTCTGGGGGATGCTCAGGCCGGGCGACCGAATCCCGTACTACCGCTTTTCGATGAAGGCCAGGCTGCCCCGCCTTCCGGGGATGGCCGCTTTCTGGCGGCCGGCACTAACCGAAGCCATGGAGGCATCAGGCCACGATGAGGAAGGCGGGCTGATCCTCGATATGCGTTCGGCTGCGTACTCGGCTGCGTGGAAGCCAAAGCGGGCCCGGCTAGTCTCGGTCCGCGCTTTCACCGAGTCGGACGGATCCCGCAAGGCTGTTTCCCATATGGCCAAGGCGACTCGTGGTGATGTGGCCCGGATGGTGCTGGGTGCCGGGAAGGTCCCGGCTGACGCCGGAGCGGTGGCGGCGCTGCTCGAGGCAAAGGGGCTCAGGGTTGAACTCTCGGACGGCTTCCTCGACGTCATCGAGATGGTCTGAGCAGCGTCGCTGGCCAGCCCGCCGCCGCTGACGACTAGCGGCCTTGCCAGCGTGGCTTGCGCTTTTCGCCAAAGGCTGTGATTCCTTCGAGGAAGTCCTCTGAGGCAAAGCAGGATTCACGCAGGGCGACCAGTTCGGCCACCTGCTGATCGGAGAGAACCGGGTTTTCCGCAATCAAATCGATCGCCCGCTTGTTGCCTTTCATGGAAAGTGGCGCGTTGGCGGCAATCCCTGCGGCGAAGGCGACCGACTGTTCGTCGAAGTCTCCATCGGCCACCTGGTTGACGAGGCCGATCGCATCGGCGCGGGCAGCGCTCAGCATATTGCCGGTGAAGAACAGCTCTCGGGTGCGAGCCAGTCCGATCGTCTGGACGAAGCGAATCAGACCGGTGTGTCCGTAGATAAGGCCCAGTTTGGCCGGTGGCATTCCGAGCTTTGCTTCCGGTGCAGCGATCCGGAGGTCACAGGTGACTGCCATCTCGAGGGCGCCGCCGAGGCAGTGGCCATTCACGGCGGCGACGGTCGGCCAGGGGCAGGCATCGATGGCATCCAGAGCAGCCGTGAAGGGGTGAGCCACCAATGCTTCGGCATCGCGCTCGAATGACTCCCGGGGGATCCCGCCAATGTCGTAGCCAGCCGAAAAGACAGGCTTGGCCCCTCTGATCATCAGGCAACGCATTTTGATTCCGTCGTCCAGGCGCGGTACGACTGCGGCGATCGCGTCGAGAATCTCGTGGTCGAGTGCGTTTCGTTTCTCAGGGTTGGAGATCGTCAGCCGGGCTACGGCTTCGGCTGGAAAGTCGAGCAGAAGCTTGTCGGTGCCGGTTTTAATCGAGCCGGCCATCAGCTACTCGAGCACGATGAGGACATCGCCCTCACTGACCGACTGGCCCTCTTCACACTTGATCTCTTTGACGACACCATCGTCCTCGGATTCCACCGGGATCTCCATCTTCATCGACTCGAGGATCACGACTTCATCCCCGTCTTCGATTGTGTCCCCGATGGCACAGGTGATCTTCCAGACATTCCCGGTTATGTGAGCTTCAATATTGGCCATAGCTCGGCAACCCTAACCAAATCCGGCCTGAACCGACTTCAATGCTCAGCCAGCCCGCAGCCAGCTTTGGGCGCTGCTCCGACCAGGGCCGTCTCACTGCGTCCGACCGCTATACAGTCCGTGGCCATGAGCGCTGGAGATGAAGCGACGGGAGCTTCCTTTGCGCGGTTGGCCGTCGTGGTTGCCGCCCGGAATGAAGCCGATAAAATCGCCCAGACGGTTATGGCTCTCAAGAGTGGTTTTCCGGAATCCTCGATCTGGGTAGCCGATGATGCCTCCGAAGACGGGACCGGTGAGATTGCGCTGTCGGCCGGAGCGAGCGTGGTGCGCCGGGGCCATGTTCACGGCAAGGGCGGGAACATGACGGCATGTGCCGAGGCGATGCTGAGCGCACCCGGGTCGCCAGAGGTCGTTTTGCTCTGCGACGCTGATCTGGCCGACTCTGCGTCGCATCTGGGGCGCCTGATCGAAGCAGTAGAAGCGGGGGATTGCGACCTCGCCGTCGCTGCTTTCGCCCGCCGGGTCGGTGGCGGTTTCGGAGTAGCCCTGGGCTTTTCGCGATGGGTGATTCAAAGACGATGCGGCTTCCTGGCCGACGCGCCGATTTCGGGCCAACGGGCGATGAAGCCCGAGGTTCTGAGGGCTGTCCTCCCATTCGCCCCCGCCTATGGCATGGAAACCGGCATGACCATTGACGCAGTCCGGGCCGGATACACGGTCGGCGAATATGAGCTGTCGCTCGCCCATCGGGCTACCGGCAAGAACCTTCGTGGCTTCATCCACAGGTTCCGGCAGATGATCGACTTTGCCCGGGTATATTTCCGCCGCCGATGATTCTCGCTATCGATCAGGGGACTACCGGTTCGACCTGCATGGTCTTCGATGAAGAGGGTCACATCGTCGGTCGCGGCTATGCCGAGTTCAGCCAGATATTTCCTGAGCCCGGACGGGTCGAGCACGATCCGAACGAGATCTGGGAGGTAACCCGCTCCGTGGCCCTCCGAGCCTTGGCTGATGCCGGTATCGACGGCACGGAACTGAGTGCGATCGGAATCACTAACCAGCGGGAAACGATCGTCGCATGGGATCCCAAAACGGGACATCCGATCCACCACGCGCTCGTCTGGCAGGACCGGCGCGGGGCAGATCGCTGCGAACAGCTGAAATCAGCCGGCAAGGAGGAACTGATTCGTGAGCGGACTGGGCTGGTTCTCGATCCGTACTTTTCCGCGACAAAGATCGAATGGATGCTGGCAAATGTCGAAGGAGCCGACCGGGCCTGTTTTGGCACGGTTGACTCCTGGCTTGTCTTCAAGCTCTGCGGCGAGCACGTCACCGACTTTTCGAACGCCTCCCGCACCATGCTTTTTGACATTCACCGGCTGGCCTGGGAGCAGGAACTTTGTGAGTTGTTCGGGGTGGACCCGGCTTCGCTCCCCGAGGTACTGCCATCAGCTGGAATTTTCGGCACGACGACCGAGTTCGGCGGCGAAGTCCCAGTGGCCGGGATCGCCGGCGATCAACAGGCCGCGCTGTTCGGCCAGGCCTGTACCGAGCCAGGGATGGCGAAAAATACCTATGGCACCGGCAGTTTTGTTTTGCTCAACACGGGTTCCGAGCCTGGCCGCCCGGACCCGGGCGTGCTCTCGACAATCGCCTGGGGGATTGGTGACGAGGTGACGTACGCCGCCGAGGCGTCAATTTTCATCACCGGGGCGGCGATCCAGTGGCTCCGCGATGGACTGGGGATTATCAGCACCGCTGAGGAGACCGCAGCCATCTCCGCTTCGCTGGACGGCAATGACGGTGTCTACTTCGTTCCCGCCCTGGTCGGCCTGGGTTCGCCGTGGTGGGATCCGTACGCGCGCGGGACGATCGTCGGCCTCACCCGCGGCAGTGGTCGCGCACACCTGGTCAGGGCTGCACTGGAGGCAATTGCGTACCAGACCGTTGATGCAGTCAGGGTTCAGGAAGCCTCCTCCGGCCACCGGCTCGAAGTACTCAGGGCCGACGGCGGGGCAGTCGCCAATCCGTGGCTCATGCAGTTTCAGGCGGACATGCTCGGCGTGCCCGTGGTCGTTCCCGAGGACATCGAAACCACAGTCACCGGAGCTGCCTATCTGGCCGGAATCGGGGTCGGTAAATGGAATCAGAAGCAGGTTGCCGGGATGTGGAAACCTGACCAGACCTACGAACCAGCCATGAGCCGCGACGAGGCGGAGGCCCTTCTGGTCGAGTGGCACCGGGCCGTGGGTCGCTCGCGCGAACGGGTCGTTCCCCGGGCGGACAGGTGACCCCGGGTAACCGGGCGCTTCCGCAGGGTTAGGATATCCGGGAAATGGCCGAAATTAAAGCTCAGGTTTACAAAGACCCCCGCCCTGCCGAGTACTTCGCGCCGTTTCATGAGAGGTCGCGTACCCGCGAACCAAACTTCGTCTATGAAGCAGTCAGAGCGGTCCTCTCCCCGATCGCGATTATCTTTTACCGAACCCGGGCTTTCGGAACCGAGAACGTTCCGGCCACCGGGCCGGTCCTTTTGACACCGAACCACTTCAGCCAGATGGACCACTTCTTCGCTGGAGTTTTTCTCAGGCGCAAGCTTCGCTTCATGGCAAAGTCCCAGCTGTTCGGAACACCGGTACTTACGCCCATACTCAGCCACGGTGGGGTCTTCCCGGTCAGGCGCGGCTACCGTGACAACGAGGCCTTCGAGACCGTTGAAGCGATATTCGAAATGGGCGGATCAGTGCTCGTCTACGCCGAAGGCGGTCGTTCAAGGTCCGGGGGGCTCGGTGAGCCCCGTCCGGGCATAGGACGTATCGCTCTTGAGTATGGGGTCCCGGTGGTGCCGGTAGCAATTCACGGATCGGCTTCAGTCAGAAGGTGGAAGAGACTGGCGTTCCCCAAAGTCACGGTTCAGTTCGGGGAGCCGATCACTTTCCCCGTGGTCTCCGACCCCACCCGCGAGCAGCAGATGGAAGCCGCCAGCGAGGTCTTTGCCGTGGTCCGGCAGATGTACGAGGACATTGGGCAGAACGGCCGCACAGCTGTAAAGCGTTCGCTTACTCGTACCTGACGGGCGCGTTCTCGTAAAAGGCAGGGTCGTGGCCGGGTGTTATGACGGCCTCTGGGTACTGGGCGTGGAAGAGCCGGATCTCCTGGAGGCTGCGGCGATAGTTGTGTGAGTCCTGCATCCGACCCGGCGAGTCGGCTTCCGGCCTGAGTTGCTCCTCGCGAAAAAGCGCGTCACCGGCAATCACCAGATCGCTGTTCCTGAGCCGCACGATCACCGACATGTGACCAGCCGTGTGACCGGGTGTGGAGGCGAGCCTCACGGACCCGTCACCGAACAGGTCGAGAGTGCGGCCAAAGCTTGAGTACGACGACACATTCGCTCCATCGAAGTTGACCGTACGAAAGTCGAAGGCGTAATCGTATTGCTGTCGCCGGTAGGCCCTGAGGATGGGAAGCAGGCCGCTTGTCGCCTCTTTCCATTCGGGCTCCGAGACGATGAATGTGGACTCGGGAAAGTCGGCGATCGCCGATGCGTGGTCGAGGTGGAGGTGGGTCAGCAGCACCAGCCTGATCGCCGACGGGCCAATGCCACGTTCGCGAAGGCGGGCCGGCACATCCATTCCGGCCTCCTGCTCCGGCTGGCACATCCATGCGCCGAGGCGCCCGAGGTTTTCGCTCGGGTCGCTCGCGATCGAAGGGTGGAGACCCGTATCGATGAGGATGTTGCCTGCCTTCGGATGGCGGATCAGGAAGGCAGGTATCGGTATGGCGGGGTTCTCGGGTCCTGTCGAGCGCAGAACCTTCAGCGCGCCGACCTCACCCCCCGGGCTGGACTGAAGTATCGCCGGCGATCGGAAACGACCAGTGACCATCGGCTCCACAGTTACAGTAGCTCCCTGCTCACCGCCTGGAAAAGGGGTTTCGAGAGGCGTGGGATCAGCGTGGACGCTCATGGGGCGAGCCTATAGATGAGGTTCGTCCCGGTAGGCTCTGCGGCCAGTTATGGGCGATTCCTTACGATCAGAGATATTCCGTGAAGGACTCCTGGAAGATCAGGTAATCGTCGTGTCCGGTGCGGGTTCCGGCCTCGGGCGTGCGACCGCTCTGGAATTGGCTCGGCTTGGGGCCACCGTAATCGGCTGTGGCCGCCGAACCGAGCCACTGGAGGAGACCGGAAAGCTGATCGAGGGACTTCCCGGGGGCTTTGAATCCAGCGGCCTCGACATCCGTGACGACGACGGCGTGGACTCCTTCTTTGACGGCGTGCTTGAGCGCCACGGTCGCATCGACACCCTCGTCAACAACGCAGGCGGTCAGTTCCTCAGTCCGGCCGAGGCGATTTCCCCAAAGGGCTTCCGAACGGTGATTGAACTCAACGTCACCGGAACCTGGCTGATGACCCACGCGGCGGCGACCAAGGCCTTCATCCCCCAGGGTGGAGGCGCGGTCATCAGCGTCACACTCTCGCCTCACAACGGGATGCCCGGGATGGTTCATTCAGGCGCGGCCAGAGCAGCGGTTGAGAACATGACCCGCACTCTCGCTACCGAGTGGTCCCGCTTTGGCATCCGCACCTGCGCGATCGCCGCCGGCCAGTTCGCCACCGACACATTCGTGAACAAGTACCCGAAGGAGATCGTCGAGTCGGTTCACCGCACGATCCCGATGGGCCGGGTCGGCGAGTC
>JBBECI010000045.1:0-15614 GCA_040881895.1 Solirubrobacterales bacterium
ACCTGCCCTGGCGAGTGAGCCTCTCCCCGATCACGTTGAAGATCAAAATCGTCGCCGTAGCGGGAAGAAGCAGGGCTCCAGCGGTCAGCGGACTTTCAACCAGAACGATCTGGAGGTAGAGCGCCATCAGGAACACCACCACGGCAAAGGCCACATTGGCCAGGAAATTCGCTGAAACCGCCCCGACGAACTTCGGCCTGCGGAAGATCGAGAGCGGTACCAGTGGATCCTTCACGCGGCGCTCGACAAGGACGAATGCGGCCAACGACACGACAGCTCCGCCAAACAGGAGCACCAGTTCTCCGACGCCAGCTGTGTCGAACTGAACCAGCCCGAAAGAAATCAGGAAAAGACTGGTCATGATCAGGAACGCGCCCGGTATGTCCAGTTTGCCGCCCTCCTCCGCCCGTGACTCCGGCGTGGTTTTGAAAACAAGCACAAGGAAGGCAAGCCCGAGCGGGATGTTGACCCAGAAGATCGCGGGCCAGCCGAAAGCGTCAACCAGTCCGCCACCAATTAGTGGCCCTACTCCCTGACCTCCCCAGGCGACCGCGATCCAGATCGCAACTGCCTTGGGTCGCTCTTCCGGGGGAAAGCCAACCGCAACCATTGCCAGTGAAGTCGGGAGGATCGCCGCAGCGGCAACACCCTGAATTGCCCTGCCGGCGACCAGTTGCTCGACTCCAACAGCCAAACCAGCCACTACCGATCCGACCATGAGCAGGCCGCCACCAATCAGGAATATCTTGCGGCGTCCCCTGAGGTCCCCCAGTCGACCGCCGACGATAATCAGGGATCCAGCGAGGAAGTAGCCGCTGACAGCCCACTGGAGCGAATCCATCGAACCCTTGAAGTCCCGGCCGATCGTCGGCAGCGCGATGTTGATGTCGGTCGCGGTCAGCCAGACCAGAAAAGTGAAGCCGCAAAGACCAACGAGCGACCACCAGCGATACGGGTTCGCAGACATCGACTTTCCTCCCTGGTTACCGAGCATGACGGCGGCAGCTTAAGGGTGGTCGCGGTCGCAAAAGGTGACACCTCGGCCGAAGTTGATGAACAGAGCCTGTCCGAGTGTGTAGCTAATCTCGCATCCGTTGATTCCGGATCCTGTGACAGTCCCGCTTTGGCTCGACCTGCCGGCGGTCGTGATCTCGGCCCTCGGCGGGGCCCTCGTTGCCTCTCGTGCGGGTTTCGACCTCGGTGGCGTATTCGGGCTTGGCCTGCTGACCGGACTCGGCGGAGGCATCCTCAGGGACATCCTGCTGAATCAGGTTCCAGTTGCCCTTCAGACTCCCGAGTACATAATCGCCGCCGTCCTGGCTTCGGCCCTGATCGCGGTCAGTGCCAGATCCGTTAATCGCTACATGGCGCTGGTCATCGTTCTGGACGCCGCCGCGCTGGGCCTCTACGGAATGACCGGGATAAATAAAACACTCGCGCTCGGTTTCGATGCGTGGTCGGCCGTACTGGTCGGGATGGTCGCCGCCCTGGGTGGGGGCGTCCTCAGAGACCTGTCGACTGCCAAAACCCCCGAGATATTCCGGGGTGGTCAGATCTACGCAACGGCAGTCCTGATCGGACTCGTCGCCTACCTGATCACCTGGTGGATTTTCAGCGACGAAGTCATTGCGGTCATCACAGGAGTTGCTGTGACCTTCATCGTCCGGATAGCTGCCTGGCGCATGAACCTGACCCTCCCCGGTCCCCGGCAGGTGCCAGGCCCCGAGGAGCCAGGCGAACACGGGAGCGCCAGCTGACCAGCATGGCCAAGGCCAGCACAAATCTGACGTCCTATGGGAGCCATAAGGTTTCGGCACCATGATGGCTGCCCTTTTTCTGGTCTGGCTTGGTGCATTCGTATCCGCTGCGAAAGGTCGTCGCAACCTCTCAATCGTAATCGGGCTTGTCGCGCTCATCCTCTCCCTCGCGATGTTCCGCTACCACGTTGCCGAGAACATCACCTTGAGCCTCTGATGCTGGCTGGAACCTGGGACACCCACAACTTTGTCCGGCTGCTCAACGGCATCGGCGCCCTCGTAATGTTCAGCGTGGTCATCGGTGCGTACGCAATCCAGTTCATCTTCCTCGAGCCGCCCTGTCCTCTTTGCCTGTTGATTCGCATCGGCATGCTGGCTACCGGATTTGGCCTGGTTCTCAACGCGCTGTACGGGCCGCAGCCAATTCACTACGGGTTCGCTCTGCTGGGCGCTATCTTCGGGATTCTCGTCTCCTTGAGGAACATCGCCCTTCACATCGTTCCTGGGACCGGTTCCTATGGCGACGCCGTCTTCGGTTTTCACCTCTACACGTGGGCCTTTCTCGTCTTCATGGCAATGGTGATCGTGATCGCAACCGTGCTGTTCTTTCATCGCCAGTTCGACAAGCCGACAGGCCGAGCGGCCAAGATTGTGAGCCTCGTGGCAGTGACTGCTCTTGTTGTCGGAATCGCCCTCTCGGCAGCAAATGCCTTCACTACAGCGGTTGAGTGCGAGCTGGGTCCTTGTCCTGACAATCCAACCAAAGTCCTCTGAACATGGAAACCCTGACTCCAATCATTGCTGCCGCGTCGCCCTTCTACTGGCTTCCGTTCGGCTTCATCTTCATCGCCCTCTTCATAGCCCTGTGGGGCACCTTCAGGGAAAATAGGTCCGACCTCACGAAGGCCGAAGAGCGCGAAAAGTAGCCGCTTGTGCCCCGGCGTACTTTGGGCCGGTTCCAATAGACTGAACAGTCCTGCCGGGGTAGCTCAGCTGGTTAGAGCAGCGGAATCATAATCCGCGTGTCGGGAGTTCGAGTCTCTCCCCCGGTACTTGCGAAAGCCCTGCTTGAGCGGGATTTCTGTGTGTACGCAAGAAGACTGATCCACGGGTGCGAGCGCCAAGGGGCACTTCTAAAAACGGAACTCTCCGGGTCCGCTTTCAGCGAGACCCTGATCTTTCGCGGGATGGGATGAAGCGCAGATCCTGCTTCCGTTCAACTAGCCTCAGGCGATGGACCCGATCCGTGTAGCGACCTGGAATGTCGGATGGACCTCGAGCCGGTCCCGAGACTTCGATCGATCACGCGAACGGATCGCCGAACTGAACGCCGACTTCCTGATCCTGACCGAGACAACACCCGGCCTGATCCCTGAGGGGGGCTATCTGGCTAAGGGTGGACCTGATTGGGGTTATGAAACGAAACCCGGTCGCCGTAAGGTCGTGTTCTGGTCGCGCTGGCCGCTGACCAACGTCTCCAGCGAGATCTCCGAGCCCGGTGGTCGCCATGTCTGCGCGACGGCAGAGACCCCCCGGGGACCGGTTCGCGTCCACGCGGTCTGCGTGCCCTGGTCGAACGCACACGTAAGCGGTGGGAGCCGGAACCGCAAGGTCTGGGAAGACCACCTGCGCTACCTGATCTCGCTGAGAGAGCTCCTTCGCCGGGAGCGCGCCGAGCCAGGAACGGCCGGACTGCCGGTAATCGTCGCCGGCGACATCAACCAGCGCGACCAACCAAAGCCCTATGGCACCCACAAGGTCCGTCAAGCCTGGGCCAACGCGCTGGCGGAAGCAGATCTGACCGTGGTTACCAATGAAGAGATGATCGACAAGATCGCGGTCGGGCCAGGACTGACCGCATCAGATTCGCTTATGTTTCCACCGGAAACAATGTCTGACCATCACGCGGTGAGCTGCCTCGTGGTGGTACCCGGCCAGCACTCCTGACAGCGGCTGGCTTCAAACGCCGGGTATCAATAGTGACCCACGGACCGAGGCCGAACTCGCCGTCGGCTGGAATCTCCCTGTGCGAGCGCTTGAGCGAACCACCAAGGTGATCAACCGCACGACTTCCGACGAGGCGGTTGACCGCTGGGTCGAGGCGTTCGGGGAGATGGCCTTCGAGCTGACCCGGCCGTAGAGAAGGCTCAGAAGACGAGCAGCACCAGACCGGCGAGCAGCAGGAGTATCAGGACGCCGGCAACGGTCCGGACGAGCGCTCCCGACATCATCACCTCCGGCGTACCGGAGGCGTCGTTGTCAACTCCCAGTTCCTTCATCTCTTCCTGAATTTCTGCTTCTGTTTCCGGTCTGTTTTCCATTCGCTCACAATAGTGCGATTGCCTGGAGGCGACCCAGGAATGAGCCGATAACTCCGATGGGTGAGGACGAAGTGGATAAATGGTTGAGCGCCGTAATGCCAGCTGAACCGACAACTCCGGGCGAAAGTCGGCGGGGCTTGTGGGTTTACTGAGGCGGCATATGGATATTGCCAAGGGGTTGGCTTTAAAGTTTAACTCTGGTACCAATAACACCGACGATTTGATTCAGGTCGCCTACTTGGGGCTGCTGAATGCGATCAACAGATTTGATCCTTCCCGTGGTAGCCCCTTCCAGGCATCTGCAGCGCCGACTATTGACGGGGAGCTCAAGCGCCACTTCAGAGACAAATCCTCGCTGGTTCGCATTCCGCGAAGCCTGTACGAGCAAATTTCTGAAGTTGACACCGCAGCGAGTGACCTTGGCGCCGAAACCAGCCACACACCGAGTCTGGCTGACATTGCCGAGGAACTGGGTACCGGCGAGGAGGATGTCAGAGAAGCGATGGAGGCAAAGCGCAGTCGCCAGACGGTCTCCTTCGATGCCCCTCAGTCCAGCGAGGCGCCCGATCTCACGGCCGCCGAGAGAATTGGTGAGGTTGACGGGGCGTTTTCGGTCGTCGAAGACCATGAGGTTTTGGTCGAAGCTGCGGCGGACCTCTCTGAGCGCGAGCGAGACGTCCTTCGGATGCGCTTCCGTGAGGAGATGACCCAGGCCGAGATCGCCGAGCCTGCCAGAGAAGGAGCTACCACGAACACCTCCACCAGTCCGGACTTGCCGTTCAGCTGTGCCTGCAGTTCATCAATCAGGTCGTGACCGCTGAAGCGCTCATCTGCGACAAGCAGCACTCGGCGTGCCGCCGCCGGGGGTACGGCTTCGCTGATCGAGCCTGAGCCTGACGCGGGTGCTTCGGGGGAGTTTTCATCCATCCTTCGGTCATACCCGGCCCTTCTGGTCCACAAACTGTGACGAGGACGCCAGGGTCGCGGTAGGGCCTCTGTCTACGGCTCGATTACTGCGAACCAGGGACTGAAGGTGTCCAGCAGTGAAAGAACCGTAATCAGAGGCGTAGCATCCGGCTCGGCAGTTACCTCGCCCGCCTCAATCGCCGCTTCGAAATCCAGTTGACCGGAGACAATCCGGTTGAAGGTTTCGCGGTTGAGAGTCACGGTCGCATCAGGGTCGGGGGCGGTTCGCTCTACCGAATGACTGAGCGCGCAGTTCTCCAGGCGAAGCCAGGCAGTCTCGTTTGTATCCGGAAAGACAAAGTTGATCGTAGATTCATGACCAGCCGCTTCGGGGCCGTTCAGCCTCACTGCGAGGAAGTTGAAGACCATCTCAAGGGTCAGTGCCTGAAGCGTTTCGACGCTGGCGATGTCCACCAATTGCGGCATAACCGGAGAGCCAAAGCGGAGCTCCTGGGCACCGGTCAGGTAGGCGTTTCGCCAGGTCGAAGACTCCGCTTGATAGGCAAGCTGCTCCATCGCGTCGGCTGCGAGTTCCCGGGCGCCCTGATTGGTTGGGTCGGCAAAAACGACGTGCTTCATGACCTCGGCTACCCAGCGGTACTCGCCAGCCTCCAGGCAGCCGCGCGCGCGTTCGGTCACAGCCTCTGCCCCGCCCATGAAGTCCAGGTATTTCTCCGCGGCCTCGACCGGTGGCAGCGGGTGCAGGTTGGCCGGGTTGCCATCGAACCAGCCCAGATACCGCGTGTAGGTCGCCTTCACGTTGTGACTGATGGTTCCGTAGTAGTCCCTGACCGCCCAGTGACGGGCCAGTGAATCGGGAAGGCGGACTTCTTCGGCTATTTCAATCGGGGTCTGACCGTGATTGGCCAGCCGCAGAGTCTGGTCGTTGATGTAGCGGTAAGCATCACGACCTTTGCTCAACATCTCGACGATGCGCTCACCTCCCCACGAGGGCCAGTGATGCATCCCGTACATCACCTCAGCCCTGCTTCCCCAGCGTTCAATGGTTTCGTTCAGATACATGGACCAGGCCTGCGGATCCCTGACCTGTGCTCCACGAATCGGGTAGGTGTTGTGCATTGTGTGGACGCAGTTCTCCGCTGCGGTCAGCGCTTTGAGTTCCTCGATGTACCAATGCATCTCTGCCGGAGCTTCGGTGTCGGGAGTCGGCATGAATTCAAAGGTAAGCCCGTCAATCACCATGCGCTGTCCGTCCTCGGTTATTTCGTCCGTCGGCTGGATCAGCGTGACCGTGCCGAGCGAAATCCCGGACCCGAGTCCGGTCCCGACGGTGCCTTGGTCATCAGGAGCAAGGAGAACACCGAACTGGTACATCGCGCGCCTCGTCATGGCTGTACCAGCCATGACATTTTCTGAGACTGCCGCTTCAAGAAAGCCTTCTGGAGCGATGATCTTGACCTTGCCGGAGACGACGTCGGCTTCGTCCACAACGCCGCGCACGCCACCGTAGTGATCAACATGACTGTGGGAGTGGATCACGGCGACCACGGGCCTCCTCGGACGATGCTCGAAATAAAGGTCAAGGGCAGCCCGGGCGGTCTCAGCCGAGATCAGTGGGTCAACCACGATCACACCAGAGTCGCCTTCAATGACGGTCAGGTTCGAGATATCGAAGCCACGAACTTGATAGATGCGCTCGCAAACCTGAAAGAGACCGCCTTCCGCGATCAGCCTGACCTGGCGCCAAAGACTCGGATTGACGGTTTCGGGTGCCTGCTCGCGACCCTTCGCGAAGTCCAGCCGGGCCGGATCGAAGACAAACTCGCCGTTGGGCTTGAGCACGTGTCCGTCGGGCAGTGGTGCGATGAAGCCACGGCTTGCCTCCACGAAATCCCGCTCGTCCTCAAACGGGAGACTCTCAATGAGGCCGCGATTGGCGGCGAGAGTGAATTCACTTGCTGGCTTACGGTCGGTCAATGTCTCTCCGTCTCATGGTGGTGTCCCCTCGGGGCGCCGGCTTTGCCTGCTGCCCGCGCGCTCATTATGCTGATTGGATGGGACGAGAGAAGAGCGATCGGAATCGTGATGGCAGCTCGATCAGTTCCAATGAGTACGCTGGCCTGCTCCTGGCGGTGCTGGTTCCTTTTGTAGGCCTCGGATTCGGGATTTATCTGCGTCACGAAGGCAGCGTTTTCGGAAATCGGATTATCGGCTTATCACTTGCCGCCGCAGCAATCTGGATATTCCTGGTAATTCAGTAACTGACCACTCCGATCCAGGCTGACGACTGATCCGGGCGGGCTGGTTCAGCCAGCGGTCAGGCCTGGCTGCCCGATCAGGAATGGTTCGATTCGGAAGTCGAGGTTTTGACAGCCGTAGAGACGATTACCGAGGCTGTCACCGAAAGTGGGTACGAAAGCCGCTCAAGGGCCGACTCAAATTCCGAAGCATCCAGCCTACCGGCACTGGGGCCCATCAGAACCAGATCGGCGACTTCTGTCCGACGCAGTTTCAGGTTCCATTCCAGCGTCGAAGTCTCGAGGCTGTTAGCGAGCGGGCCGAGGGCTTCATGCAGGCGCTCTTCCTTGTCCACGTCGACCGAGATCATGGAAAGCGGCTCGATCAGTTCCTTCAGGTGTTCAGGGCCAGGGGTCACGACAACCAGATGTCCCCCGGGGGCAAGGACGCGCTGGGTCTCCTCGCCGTTTCGGGGAGCGAATGCGTTCAGGATGACTGCTGCCGAGCCCGAACGTAGCGGTATCTCGTCCCAGATGTCGGCCACTACAGCCCCGGCACGGGGATGACAGCGGGCGGCGCGTCGGGCCGCGAACTTTGAGTTATCGATCGCAATCCCGATCCGTTCGGGCGCAGCCTCAAGGGCACGCTCGAGGTAAAGTCCCGGGCCTGCGCCGAGATCGACGACCGCCCCTTTTACCCCTTCGAGTCGGGGATCCGAGACCGCCGCCCCGATTGCTCCGGACAGCGGTTCAAAGAGACCCTCCCCGAACACACGCTCACGCGCAGCGATCATTTCGGCCGAGTCGGCTGTGTGGGTGCCCGCGTACTTTCCGAGCAGGCTCACATAGCCCTGACGGGCGATGTTCGCAGTATGGCCCCCACTGCAGATAAGGGAAGCACCGTTCTGCCGGAGATCCCCGCCACAGTGAGGACAAATCAGGAGACTGACTGCTTGGGCTAGCAAGAGAGCTTCACTTCACTTTGTATAGTAATGGGGATGCCAACCTTCCGCCGACTGCTCGGTTTCCTCCGACCCCATCGCCGTGCGCTCTGGGGTTCGCTTGTGTTCGCATGGCTGGCGATGGGGATGACGGTACTGATCCCGCTGCTGATAGGTAAGGCTGTGAACGTAATCGAATCCGGTGATGAGGAGGGGCTTGTGCCCCTGGTCGGGCTGATTTTAGGCGCAGCCGTGCTTCGGCTCGGCCTGACGATGGTCAGGCGCATTGTCGCCGGGAAGGTCTCACTGGCGGTGGAGTTCGACCTGCGCCGGAAGCTCTACGGCCACCTGCAGCGTCTCGAACTGGGTTTCTTCGACAATCAGCAGACTGGCCAGCTGATGTCCAGAGCCACCGTGGACCTCCAGGCGATTCGATTTTTCCTCGGTTACGGCCTGATCTTCTTCTCGCAGAGCCTCTTGACAGTAGTTCTAGCCGGGGCGGTGATGTTCGTGCTCAACCCCTGGCTGGCGGCCATCGCCCTTGCTCCGGCACCCTTCATCATCCTGACGGCCGTCCGGTTCACCCGGCAATCGAGGCCCGCCATGCAGGAGGTGCAGCAGCGCATGGCAGAAATGACTGCCGAGGCTGAGGAGAGCGTGACCGGCATCAGGGTCATCAAGGCCTTTGCCCAGGAGGACCAGCAGTTTTTGCGATTTCAGGGATCCGTTTCAAGGCTCTTCGACCAGAGCATCAAATCAACCCGGATACAGGCGTTCTTCTCCCCTTTGATCGGCGCTTTGCCGCAGCTGGGTGCTGCTGCGGTGCTGCTTGTCGGGGGTACAGCCGTGATCAACGGCAATCTCGACCTGGGCGAGTTCACTGCCTTTTACACCTACATGATCATGCTGGCCTCCCCGATGCGTATGGTCGGCATGGCCCTCGGCATGGGACAGCGAGCGATCGCCGCGGGCAACCGGCTGTTCGAGCTGCTTGACCGGGATCCCGAAATCACCTCACCAGAAGGGGCTCCACCGCTCCCGGCCGGTGACGGAAGCCTCAGGCTCGACGGGATTTCCCTGCGCTACTCGCCAGAGACTCCGGAGGCACTCAGCGGAATTGATCTCGATATAGCGGGCGGCTCCAGAGTTGCGCTTGTCGGGCCCTCCGGATCGGGCAAGACGAGTCTTGTTTCGTTGATCGCGAGGCTTTACGACCCCTCGAGCGGAAGCATCTCGGTTGACGGAGCGGACCTGCGAGAAGTAGATATCCAGTCGATCCGCAGTCAGATGGCGTACGTATCTGAAGACAGCTTCCTGTTCGGTGACACGGTGGCCGGGAACATCGCCTACTCGCGGGGCGATGCCTCTCGCCAGGATGTCGAACGGGCGGCAAAATTGGCGCAGGCCCATGACTTCATCACAGAGCTCCCGGACGGCTATGACACCGTGGTGGGTGAGCGCGGACTCACACTCTCCGGAGGTCAGCGCCAGAGAGTCGCGATTGCCCGGGCGATACTGGCGGACCCGAGAGTCCTGATCCTCGACGACGCGACATCCTCGCTCGACGCAACAACCGAGCAGCGCATCCGCGCCGGCCTTGATGAAGCGATGCGCGGCCGGACGACATTCGTCATTGGTCATCGCCTTTCGACCATTTCACTGGCCGACCGGATAGTGCTGATGGCAGACGGGCGGATCACCGATGCCGGAACCCACGACGAACTGCTGGAGCGCTCTGACCTGTACCGGCAACTGATCAGCACCGAGGATGAAGTCGAGCATCTTTACATCGACGAAGCTGTCGAGGTGACCCTTTGAACAGCCGCTCCGGGGGGCCGGCAGATGCGGCGCCCTCAGTACCGGCTGCCCGGCGCTGGCCTGAGCGCTTTCGCGGCGAGCGAGGACGCGGGCGCAAAGTGCGCTGGGTGCTCGGCCTGCTCCGGCCTTACCGAAGCCGCATCGTCATCATGGCCCTTGCCGTAGTTGCCGCAAGTGCGACTTCCCTCGCGCCGCCTTACCTTGTTAGCGTCGCGATCGACTCAGGCATCGTGGGGGGTGACGCCACGGTACTTGCCTGGGTAACCGCAGCATTCGTTGTTGTCACGGCCCTTTATGCGGGCACCAGCTGCCTCCAGACCTATCTGGTCGGATGGGTGGGTGTGAGGGTGCTCCAGGACCTGCGGGAGGAGGTGTTCAAGCATGTCCAGACGATGTCGGTCGGGTTTTTCACCCGCAACCGGCCCGGCACACTGATCTCCCGTATGACCAATGACATCGAGGCGCTCTACCAATTGATCAGCGATGGCATCGTCACCCTTTTTTCAAACATGCTCACGCTGTTTGGCGTGGTCGCGATCCTGCTTCTGCTCGACTGGCGCCTGGCGCTGATCACCTTCTCGGTACTGCCGCTCCTGCTGATCACAAGCATTGTCTTCCGCACTTATTCGGGGGGCGTCTTCCGCCAGACCCGCGAACGCATAGCCGCGATATCGGCCCATCTCCAGGAAACCCTCAGTGGAGTGCGGGTGGTTCGCAGTTTCGGTCAGGAGAGGCGCCATGTTGAGCGCATGGACGTACTCAACGAGGCTAACCGTGACGCAAATATGAAAACCGTCTACCTGAACGCCACCTACTTCCCGGCAACCGAACTCCTCACAGCGCTCGGCACGGCTGCAATCCTTCTCTTCGGTGGATATCAGGCGATAAACGGCGAGATCATGATCGGAATCGTGATTGCCTTCATCGGGTACCTGCAGCTCTTCTTCGACCCCATCCAGCAACTGGCCCAGCTCTACGCCACCTACCAGCAGGGGATGGCAGCTCTGGACAAGATCTTTCTGCTGCTCGATACGGAAGCCGACATCGTGGACAGCCCGGAGGCGGTGGAACCCGGACGTCTGAATGGTGAAATCAGGCTTGAAGATGTCTCGTTCAGCTATGACGCTGAAGCGCGGGGGTCATCATCCTTCGGTGCCGGTGACAGGTGGGCGGTCGGGGGTATAAGCCTCGAAATACCGGCCGGCGAAACGGTTGCATTGGTGGGCAGCACAGGCGCCGGAAAATCGACGCTGGCAAAACTGATCACCCGATTCCACGACCCTCAGCAGGGCGAAGTGCTGATCGATGGCAAGCCCCTTCCCTCCTACCGTCAGCGCTCACTTCGCGGTCAGATGGGAATAGTGCCTCAGGAAGGTTTCCTGTTCTCGGGGACGATTGCCGAGAACATTGCCTTTGCCCGACCCGACGCCGCCGAGAAAGAGATCGCGGCGGCGGCCGATTCAGTTGGAGCGTCGGCTTTCATCGAGCGTCTCCCCAACGGGCTCGCAACCCAGGTAGGCGAGCGCGGTATCCAGCTGTCATCAGGCCAGCGGCAACTGGTGGCCTTCGCCAGGGTGATACTCGCCGAACCCCGAATCCTGATCCTCGACGAAGCCACTTCTTCGGTTGATACCCAGACCGAGCGAACCATCGAATCTGCTCTCGACCGGATGTTGAGCGGACGTACGGCGATCGTCATCGCTCACCGTCTGTCAACTGTTCGCAGGGCGGATCGGATTGTGGTGCTGGACCATGGGCGAATCGCTGAAACCGGCAGCCACTCGGAGCTGATGAACGCCAAGGGCCTCTACAGCAAGCTCTACGCAGCCTGGACCGGCTGAGGCCGGCCAGGCTCAGCCAGGACTTATTCCACCGCTGGAACCGCCAGATCCACCGCCACCGGAGGGTGTGTCAGGCACTACGCCTCCACCCGTGGGAGGTGTCTCAGGCTCCGGAACGGGTTCAGGGGTGGGCTCAACTCCGCCATCGGTACCCGTTCCGGTATCCGTCCCCGTTCCGGTATCCGTCCCCGTGTCGGTTCCCGTCGAGATCGGAGCCGAAGGTGACTTGGCGCAGTCCGAAAAGCCATATTCAGCTGCTGCCTGCTGAAACTCAGCCAGAGCAGCCTCTGGGTCGGTGGCGGCCGGATCGGCGAGGTCTTCGGCGGTCGCGATCACGTCCACCGGCGGAGCTCCGTCAGACGGGCTGCCGAGGCTTTCGAGACGTTCGGCCAAGCCTGAGTAGAGATCTGCGATCTGAGTCGCCTTGATCGTCTCATCAGAGGTTTCCGAAGCCTGAATAGTGCCCACAGCAGCATTGATTTCAGCGCAGATGCCGTCACCCGCGCTGATCAGGTCAGCCTGAGTCAGTGCCGGTGGAGGTGGCTCCGTCTCCGTGACTGGCGCGGCCTCCTCGCTACCGCAGGCGGTAATCCCGACTGGGCCGAGCACGAGGAGGAAGAGGAAAACAGCCGATTTTATTGTTCGCGACATGAGCCAAAAGTAACAGAGGAAGCGGTCGCGAGCCCCGTCCGTTGGTCCGCCGGGATGGCACGAAAGATGACGCAACGGTATCCTTTCGGCCCCACGCTGCGGGGTAGAATAATGGTAATTCGTGCGGTTCTGGTCCGTGAAATCGGGGTTCGAGTCCCTGCCCCGCAGCCTTCACGCCCGTCCTTTCGGACTGACGCGGGCCCAACCGCTGGCAACCTCTGCCTGCAGGGCTGCTGAGAGCAGCGCAGCCGGATCAGAGGCCGAGGGACTGCTTCAGATCTTCTTCCTTGGCGGGATCGAGAACGGCGAGGATGTCATCCCCCTCCCGCAGGACTGACTCTGCGTCAGGGACGAACCCGGTGCCCTCGCGAAGAATTGAAATCAGAAGAGTGCGCTCAGGCGTCTCAATGTCCAGGATTCGGCTTCCGGCAATCTTCGAGCCTTCAGGGATGCGGAGCTCAATGATTTCAATCTTTTCACTCTCGAGGTCAAGCAGCCGAACCAGGTCGTGATGGGGCACCTCGTGCTCGATCAGGTTGAGGATCAGCCCGGTCGCAGAAACCACGGGGCTGATGCCGAGCAGGTCGAAGTGCTCCCTGTTTCGGGGGTTGTTTACACGGGCGATGATCCGCTCGACCCCGTACTTTTCCTTTGCGACCTGACAGATCAGGATGTTGTCCTCATCATCACCGGTGACCGCAATGACCATGTCGGCCCGCACGATGCCTGCCCGCTCGAGGACCCAGAGTTCGGAGGCGTCGCCGTACTGGACACGATGCTCAAATTCCTGCTCGATTGAGATGTAGCGTCGCCTGGAGTTTTCGACCAACGTCACCTCGTGACCCTGGTCCTCCAGCTCCCTGCTCAGATTAACTCCGACCTTTCCTCCACCGACGACGATCAGGTACACGGTCAGCCCTTCCCGGACAAGTCGCCGAGACTCTCTTCAAGCATCTCGATAGCCACTCGGGTCGGGCAGATGATCTCCATGCCACGACCACGGTAAAACTCAGCCCGCGCAGGATCGAGGATCCTGGCCACCACCCTGTCAACGCTGTATCGCTGAGCGGCTATCTGGGAAATCACGATGTTCGTATTGTCACCGTTCGTTGCGGCTACAAAGGCATCGGCACTTTCGATGCCAGCCGTCTCAAGTGCGCTCGATTCGAGCGCCGCGCCGACCGTGAAGATTCCGTTCTGATCTTCCCACTCGCCATCAAGACCGACACCAAGCCTGGCGTGGGCTTCCGGATCCCGGTCGAGGCAGGAGACCGTGTGTCCTTGGCTGAGCATCTTGCGTGCGAGGCTGGACCCAACTCTGCCGATGCCGACTATCAGAACAAACATGGGCTGCATCCTACGCTTCGTCAGTCGGCGGAGCGGTCAGCAGTACCTGGCATCGTGCCCTCTTGAGAACATAGGCGGTTACCGGACCGACCTCTTGCGGACGGTCCTCTCCCACACCTCCGAGCCGGGCTCCACCACGGACAGGGTTGGGGGGCTCTGCCCCGAGCACAATCGCATCAGCTCTCATCTCTCCAGCAGCAAAAACGATCCCTGATCCGGTGCGACGGACTCTTGCAACCTGGGTCTTAACCACTACCCCGGAGTACTCACTGGCGATGTCCGCCGCCCGCTTGGTCGCTTTTCTGGCTTCCTCTTCAATCGCTTCCGGCAGCGGCTCATGGATGCCAAGTGACAGCGGCACCTCTATCGAGTAGAGGATGACCAGTTCCGCCCCGCCCTCACTGCCACCAACACGCGCATCCATGGCCAGCAGCCCGGCGGTACTGACGATGTCTTCATCGAGCTCAGTGCCAAAAATGGGGACCATGATTCTGGCCAAACCAGGTTTGAGGTGCGGTCGGGTCAGCGAGCGTGGATCAACCGTTACATGACGGTTCAACCCGATCTGCTCAAAGCCGAGGCGGTAGATCGCGTATCCACCGAGCCCCGCAACCAGCCATGCGGAGCCAACCCAGCGGGCGGAGTCGTGGAGCAGCAAAACCGAAGCCAGGGCGAGCGCCCCGAGCGCAGCGCCTGCCACAGCAGGCAGCGGCAAGGAACCGGACCTGAACGGCACCGACATCGGTATGGAAAAGGGGCGAATGGCATCGGGGCGACTGAAGCGAAGCCTGATCACAGAGAGGTTGGCAATGGTGATCGCAAGCGTCGCCCCGAATGCGTAGAGACCGGCCAGCATCTCGATGTCTCCGGTCATCGCCAGTCCGAAAACGATTACCGCACAGATCAGGATTGCCTTAAAGGGCGTCTCATAGCGGTTTCCCAACTGTCCGAGCCATGTCGGGATCTGCCGATTAACAGCCAGCGAGTAGATGTGGCGCGACACACCCAGCATGGCCGTATTTGCTGCCCAGATCAGAGTAATCGCGGCTACAAGGGCCACCAGCCATTTCATCCCGTCAGCCAGCCATGCCGGTTCGAAGGCCGAGACGACACCCAGTACCGGAGCATCCAGATAGGTGGTGCCGAGTTCGGTCGAGGGGCCGTCGGGGCCGGGCAGGACCGGCAGGGCCATCAAGGCGATGGCGGCGATTCCGGCGTAGATCACCGGCACCAGCCAGATGGTCCGTGTGACCACCTTGCCGAACTGCTTTGCATCGAAATCGAAATCCGGGATCAGGTTCGCGACCGCCTCTATTCCGGCGTATGCGAGCATCGCCAGGACCGCCGCGTAGATGGCGTCTTCGATGCCAGGACTGGTCCAGAGGTCGATGCTGTCAGCCAGGAGCGAGGGGTTCAGGACGACGAAAAGCCCGACAGCAAGGACCAGCAACTGAACCAGCAGATCAGCCCCGGCCAGAACCAGAAGGAACCACGGCCGGCGTCGTGCGGGTAAATCCATGACGTTCGTTCCAGCTACGTAAATGACGACAGCAAGAATGATCGCGCTGCCCCAGATCTTGCCGTCGAGGTCGCCGGTGAACGGCTCGAGATAACTGGGGACGGTAAGTACCGCCAGGGCAATTACGATCAGCAGATCGAGGAGGATCATCCAGCCAGCGATAAATGCCAAGGTTTCGTTGAAGGCGTGTCTGGCAAAAGCCGACGAACCACCCCTTTCGCGACCGCAGCCCGAGACCCAGCGCCTCCTCGGCGG
>JBBECI010000046.1:0-75939 GCA_040881895.1 Solirubrobacterales bacterium
CCTGCCATTCCACGAAGAGGGAATGATTCGGACGATCAACGTACTGAAGAAGACCGGTGCCACCTTGGTGATGATGGGTGACCAGATCCAGGCCCCGACCCTGCCCGATCAGTGTGTCGGTGAAAACCTTCAGAACCTTCGCAAATGTGCTTTCCCGAACGATCCGCGTCCTAGCCGCTACTTTGACAAACGCGCGGCCAAGGAGACGGGGATCGAGTTGATCAGCCCGGTCTCAAGGCTCTGCACCAATTCAATCTGCCCGGCGGTCATCGGCAACGTGCTTGTTTATCGGGACACCTACCACATGTCTGCCACGTACGCGGACACTCTGACTCCCTGGCTGGGGCGCAAGTTGCCCGTTCCCGGGAGTTGAACCGGATCCGGAATTACCGGCAGCGTTCTGCCGTTGCTGCATCAACGCTCTAGCGGTGGGATGTCCTCGTTGTCAGTTGCTTCCCAATCCTGGATTATCTGAAGCTTCCACATCAGGCTCGCCGCTACCAGTCCAAGCGCAGCGGCCGTCAAAGTGATGAACCACTGATCGGCGGTCAGCATCGACATCTCGAAGAACTCGCGCAGTGGCCCGACCGCAAGGATGCCTGCGAAGAGGGCACCAAGTCCCGCCACCATTGCCAGCATGTAGCTCTGGATCGCTATGTGGTCACGGCCAGGGCCTCGTTCCAGCAGCAGGATGAAGGAAAGGCCGAGCACAATCAGGGTGGTGGTCGCTGCGGTTCGGCCATCTTCAAGAGTTCCACCCAACACCGCGTCAACAAGAAGAAACGAAAGGATCGAAGCGAAGGCAGTTGCCAGGCCTGCCGGAATGGCGAAGGCTGCGAGCGCCCGCAGCAGCCGGCCGCGATAGAGCGGCCCGTCACTCGGTGCCAGCGCCAGGACGAAAGAAGGGATACCGATCGTGAGCAATGCGGCAAGGGTCAGGTGTCGAGGCAGGAACGGGAAGGCAAATCCCGGCACTGAAACCAGCAGGATCAGTGCAGCGGCGTAGACGGTCTTGGTCAGGTAGAGCCGGCCCAGCCGGTGGATGTTGCGAGCGATTCGGCGTCCGTCCGCGACCGCTTCCGGCAGTTTCGAGAATTCGTCCTTGAGCAGGATCACATCGGCAACGCTCTTTGTCACCTGACTGCCAGAGCCCATCGCAACCGCCATATCTGCTCTTTTCAGTGCCGGAACGTCGTTCACCCCGTCGCCAATCATCGCCGTGTAGCAACCTGAGTCAACCAGAGCCGCGACCAGTCTCTTTTTCTGCTCCGGTTTGATCCGGCAAAAAATCGTGTTCTCTTTGACAATGGTGGCCAGCTCTTCGGGATCTTCAGGAAGATCCGAGCCGAGCACGACACCGGCTTCCTCCGGGATTCCGACCGCGCCTGCGACTGAGACCACTGTCGCCCGGGCATCTCCAGAGATCAACTTCAGACTGACATTTTCCCTGCGCATCAGTTCCAGGGTCTCGACGACTCCTTCACGCAGATTTTCAGACAGAACCACGAGGGCAATCGGCTCTAGACTGCGAGGCGGCCCGTCCTCGGGCCCTCGCGGCAGAACCTCGGCAGTCTGAGCAAGAGCGATGACCCGGTGCCCGGCAGCCGTTTCAGCCTCGAGCCGGGCAGCCATCGGGGCCGCAAGAATCAGAGCTCCGCTTTCAACCAGGACATCGGGGGCTCCAAGGACAAGCGTCAACCGCTCTCCTTCGCGGTCCAGACTGATACCACTCCACTTCCATTCGGAGGAGAAGGCGATCTCGTCGAGCACCGGCTCGGGAGCACCTGGGAATTCCTCAGCGATAACTTCGAGGGTGCGGTTGCGTTCACCGGCGCTGGCGGCAAAAGTACCCAGCTCTCTTGCGGCGAGCCTGCTGTCGGTGACATAAGCGGTCTCAATTCCGACCAGGCTGAGATTGCCGTCGGTAAGGGTTCCGGTCTTGTCGACGCAGATCGTGTCGACCGAAGCGAGCGACTCACTTGCGCTCATCTGCTGAAGCAGCGTGTTACGACGAGCGAGCTTGATCGCCGCAACCGCGAAGGTGACACTCATCAGCAGCACGAGCCCCTCCGGGATGAGAGTTATCAGCCCTGCCGTCGCGGTTTGCGCAGCCTCGACAATCTCCACCTTGCGGATAAAAAGAGATCCGATCTGCAGGACAGCGAGCGGAATAAGAACCCATGTGCAGGCGACGATCAAACGATTTACTTCGTGTTGAAGGGGTGAGGGGGAGTGACGAAAGGTCTTTGCTTCTCCCGCGATCTGACCGGCATAGCTGTTCTCACGAACCGCAGTGGCCTCGCAGTAGCCCGACCCTGACAAAACGAAACCGCCGGACAGAACCTCTTCCCCTTCGGCTTTGGGAACCCCGTCCGACTCACCGGTGAGCATCGATTCATCGACTGTCAGCCCTCGTGACGAGATCATCCGCCCGTCGGCGACCAACTGGTCGCCGGGAACAAGCCGGATCAGATCCCCCGGTACAACTTCCTCGGTCAGAAGGTTCACCTCCCGACCATCCCGAACCACTACGGCCCGTGGCGCGACCAGAACAGCCAGGCGGTCGAGAGTTTCCTTTGCCTTCATCTCCTGACGGATGCCGATCCAGGAATTGATGATCGCGATCAGGCCAAAGATCGCGTCTGCGAAGAGTCCCAGCGAGAGAATCAGGACGAAGAAGCCCCCGATGATCGCATTGAACAGTGTGAATACGTTGCCGGCGACGATGCTTGAGGTCGATCGTGAGGAGTGAGGCTGGGCCGGCCCAAGCTCTTTCAGGCGTTGCTTTGCTTCGGCCGAACTGAGTCCTTGGTCGCCTGACGACGGTACTTGTGTTTCAGTTTCAGACACGCGATGATTCTCCCCTGTTTGGTGGTCGTCCGACTTGGCGCTGGCGATCCAGTCGTATCGGCGGCGACCCGCGACAGAGCCGGACGGGTAGCCGGGTGATCCATATATGGTTGCGTGATGTCTCTAAAGCTCGGTTTGTACCTCGGTTATTGGGGCATCGGTCCCCAGGGTGATGATGCACTCGAAGCGGTCAAGTTCGCTGAGGGCGTTGGCTTTGAATCGGTCTGGGTGGCGGAGTCCTACGGCTCTGACGTCGTCAGCGTTCTGGCCTGGCTTGCGGGCCAGACCGAAAAGATCAAGCTCGGCGCGGCAATCATGCAGGTCCCTGCCCGCCCACCCGCTGCGGCCGCTATGGCCGGTGCGACAATCGACAAGCTTTCGAACGGACGCTTCCTGTTCGGATTTGGTCCCTCTGGTCCGGTGGTTTCAGAGGGCTGGTACGGCGTCCCGTACGCGAAGGCCTGGGGCCGCACCCGCGAGTACGTCGAGATAGTGCGTGAGATCGTCGCCCGGGAGTCCAAGCTCGACCACCAGGGCGAGCACTACCAGCTTCCGCTGCCAGACAGCCAGGGCAAGCCACTGAAGCTGAACTTCCATCCTGAGCGGGATTACATCCCTGTGTTTCTGGGTGCGATCGGTCGTAAGTCAGTTGAGATAACGGCCGAGATCGCCGACGGCTGGATCCCCATCTTCTTTGACGTAGACAAGTTCGAAGCTGCATGGGGCGAGCACATCGAGACCGGTCTGGCCAAGGGCAACCGACAGCGTTCCGACCTTGAGATTTCCCCATCAGTACAGGTCGCAATCGATGGTGACCTTGAAGCCGCGAGAAACATGGTCCGTATGGGGCTGGTCCTCTACTTCGGCGGGATGGGTTCTCGCAAGACCAACTTCTATGTCGATCTTGCCCATCGATTCGGCTATGGAGAGATCGCAGATGAAGTCCAGGCCAAGTTCCAGTCCGGTGACAAAGAGGGCGCGTTCCAGGCCTGCAGCGACGAGGTTGTGAATGCGGTCTCGCTGATCGGCACCGAGGCCGAGGTCGCCGAACGTCTTTCGAGGTTCCGGGAGAACGGAATAGACCGTTTGATTGCGACTCCGGTTCATCCGGATCCGGACCAGATGCGCCATACCGTATCCCGGCTCGCCGAGCTCACTCGGTGAACGGTGCCCCTCGCTACCGGGCCGAGCCTGTTCGGTTAAGCTGAGTCGGTTGTGTCGATGAAGATCGGTGTACCGAAAGAGACCGCAGAAGGGGAGTGCCGGGTAGCCCTGGTGCCCGATTCCGTACGCCCGCTCGCCGAGAGGGAGGGAGTCGAACTTGTGGTCGAATCCGGAGCAGGCATGGCTGCCGGCCATCCCGATGAGCAGTACATCGAGGCCGGAGCTGAAGTGAGCAGCCGAGACGCGGTTCTGGGTTGCGACCTGTTGCTGGCGGTGGCTGTACCCGACACCGATCTGATAGCAAGCCTTCGGTCGGGCCAGGTTCTGATCAGCCACCTTGCTTTCCTGACTTCAGCTGAAACGAATCGAGCGCTGGCCGAAGCCGGTGTCACAGCCTTCGCCATGGAGGCAATCCCTCGAACCACGCGTGCTCAGGCCATGGATGCTCTTTCCTCTCAGGCGAACGCTGCCGGTTACGCCGCAACCATGATTGCCTCTCGTGAGTCGCGCCGATTCTGGGGCATGCTCACTACGGCTGCGGGCACCATTCGTCCGGCCAAGGTTCTGGTGCTAGGGGCCGGAGTTGCCGGTCTCCAGGCGATCGCCACGGCTAAACGGCTGGGCGCAGTGGTCACCGGATTTGACATTCGACGCGCCGCCTGGGAGCAGATAGCTTCACTCGGAGGCCGACCCCTTGAGCTTGACTTCATTCCTGACGCTGAGGGCGAGGGTGGTTATGCCCGTCCGTTGACCGAGGAGGAAAACGAGCAGGTCCGTCAGGCGATTGCCGAGAATGCGACCCGACAGGACATCATCATCAGCACAGCTGCCATCCCCGGTCGGGCAGCTCCGATCCTGATCACGGCTGAAGCAGTAGCGAACATGGCACCCGGATCTGTGATCGTCGACCTCGCCGCCGAGACCGGCGGCAACTGCGAGCTGACCGAAGCCGGAAAGATCGTTGAGTCCGGTGGAGTAAAGGTCGTTGGTCCGAGCAATCTGCCCTCGGACCTCGCTGGCCATTCCTCGCAGCTTTACGCGAAGAACCTCGAGAATCTGCTCGGCCTGATGATTACGGATGAGGGTGCGCTTGAGCTGAACTTCGAGGACGACATCATCGACGCGGCCTGTATCTCCCACAAAGGTGAACTCCGCGGCGAGAGGACGGCGAAGTAATGGACCTCGTCACCGAAATAACGATTTTGGTTCTTGCGGCTTTTGTCGGCTTCGAAGTCATCTCTAAGGTTCCGGCAACCCTGCACACGCCTCTGATGTCGCAGACCAATGCGATTCACGGCATCGTCCTGCTTGGCGGACTGATCGTAGTCGGCTACTCCAACAGTACCCTCGACGAAATAATCGGCTTCATCGCCATCGTCTTCGGCACGGTCAACATCGTCGGCGGCTTCATGGTCACGGACCGCATGCTTGAAATGTTCGGCAGCAAGAAGAAAAAGAAGCCGAAGCCTGAAGCGGCTCCGTTCACGGCCGAAACCAACGGAGACGACTCTGACGCAGCGGCTTCCGGGGGAGACTCCAAGTGATTCCGTTCGCCGCGCTCGACCCGACCGGGGCCGTCGTCGGCCTGCTCTACATCGTTTCGTTCTCGCTTTTCATCTACGGCATCAAGCTTGGCACTCATCCGACTACCGCCCGCCGTGGCAACGGCCTGGCAGCAGTCGGTATGGCGATCGCCGTCGCCACCACACTGGCCCAGAAGGGCATCGGCAACTGGGGCATCATCATCGGTGGCCTGGTCGTCGGCTCGCTGATCGGTGCGGTGGCATCGAAGCGGGTCAAGATGACCGAGATGCCACAGATGGTCGCGCTGTACAACGGCCTCGGCGGTGGCGCAATCGCCCTTATCGCCTGGGCTGAATATCGCCACTGGGTTCACATCGAGAATCTGCTTTCGTCATCCGGAGACAGTTTTCAGAACGGCATCGACGAGGCGGAAAAGGCGGGCCTCGCAGGCAAGGTCCTCGAAAACTTCAGCATCACGGTCTCGGTCCCACTGGAAGTTCTCATCCCCACCTTGCTGGCGATGATTGTCGGCTCAATTTCCTTCTGGGGATCAAACGTCGCTTTCGCAAAGCTGCAGGAGCTGATCCCGGGCAAGCCGATGGGCCTGCCGGGTCAAAAAGTCATCAACGGACTGCTGCTGCTCGTGCTTATAGCCGGCTGCGTCTATCTGGGCATCAACAACGATCTCGGGGGACTCAACCAGACGGTCTTCATCCTGATGCTGCTGGTGGCAGCTGCGCTGGGCACGATGGTGGTTCTGCCGATCGGCGGCGCTGACATGCCGGTCGTCATATCCCTGCTCAATGCGTTCACCGGGCTCTCGGCAGCAGCTGCGGGCATCGCTCTGGACAACACTGCGCTGATCGTTGGCGGAACGCTTGTCGGTTCCTCAGGCACCATCCTCACGCTTGAGATGGCGACCGCGATGAACCGTTCAGTGCCGAATATCCTGTTCGCCGGGTTCGGCGCCCCGCCAAGCGCCGGGGAGGGTTCCGGAGAGAAGCGTCCCCATCGATCAATGACCGCCCAGGATGCTGCAATCCAACTGGCCTATGCCGACTCAGTCGTGATCGTGCCGGGCTACGGCCTGGCAGTAGCTCAGGCACAGCACGCCGTGAGGGAGATGGCCGATGAATTGAGCAGGAAAGGCGTTACGGTCAACTACGCAATCCACCCGGTCGCCGGTCGCATGCCCGGCCACATGAACGTGCTCCTGGCCGAGGCCGATGTGCCGTACGAGCAACTCCGCGAGATGGAAGACATCAACTCCGAACTGCCGCAGACCGATGTCTGTGTGGTGATCGGTGCCAACGACGTCACCAACCCAGCTGCCAAGACGGATGAATCAAGTCCGATCTACGGAATGCCGATCATTGAGGTCGATGAAGCCCAGCAGGTCCTTGTGCTCAAACGCTCGATGAGCCCCGGTTTTGCCGGGATAGACAACGACCTTTTCTACAACCCGAAGACCTCAATGGTCTTCGGAGATGCCAAGGCGATCGTCTCCGACATCGTCAGCGAACTCGGTTCGCTCTAGCCGCCGGGAAATCGAAAAAGACCAGTTCGGGGAGGGCCTTTGCCTCGAGTCGGGTCACTTCACAAACGAACCGTGGCTCCTGATGCCATGAGGTGCCTGCGCGAATCTCGGCCCGTCGGGTGAGTCGGTCGCGGTACAGGGGCGGTGGCGTATCGTGGCCGAGGTGGGTTCCGGGTTGACAAAAAGTGAAGTGATCCTTGGTGAAAACCTTGAGGTGCTTGCTGGCCTGCCAGACGGGTGGTTTCAGATGATCTACATCGATCCCCCGTTCAATACCGGTGTCAGCCAGACCCGCCGGAGCTTCGCAACCGTGGCCGACGAGGATGGCGACCGCACCGGCTTCGGGGGACGGCGTTACAGATCTGAGTTGCTGCAGAGATCGTCTTACCGGGACAGCTTTGACGACTACCTGGTTTTTCTCGCCCCGCGGCTGGAAGAAGCTCACCGGGTGCTGGATCAAACGGGCACTCTCTATTTCCACATTGACTACCGCGAGGCCCATTACTGCAAGCTGTTGCTCGACGAGATGTTTGGCCGGGAATGTTTCCTCAACGAGATCATCTGGGCCTATGACTATGGAGCCAGGACAAAGCGGCGCTGGCCCGCCAAGCACGACACGATCCTCGTTTACGTGAAGGACCCCAAAGCCTTCTACTTCGATTCCGAATCAGTCGACCGAGAGCCGTACATGGCACCCGGACTCGTGACTCCGGAAAAGGCTGCTCGCGGGAAGCTCCCGACCGATGTCTGGTGGCACACGATTGTCCCGACCAACGGGTCCGAGAAAACTGGCTACCCGACTCAGAAACCGGAGGGCGTTCTGCGCCGGATGGTTCAGGCGTCGACCCGGGTGGACGACTGGTGCCTTGATTTCTTCTGTGGCAGTGGCACTCTGGGTGCGGTGGCGGCGAAACTTGATCGCAAGTATCTCCTTGTGGATTCGAACCCCGAGGCTGTCGAGATCGCCCGGCGGCGACTTCTCCCTGACGAGCTGGAAAAGCCCGCGTAGGAGGCGGCTGGTCAGTTCTTGCTGCGGCCCCGTTGAGCCTTCGTGACCTGAGGCCCACATTCGTTCGAGCGCCGGACGTAGCGTCCTGCCATGAGAACCGAATCCGAGCCGAACGTTTCGGCGGAAACCACCTTTGGACGGGTTGGCTCGGGTAACGCCGGACAGGCGACTGTCGAATGGGTCGGCCTGGTCACTCTCACGGCCGCACTCTTTGCAGCCCTGGCGCTCGTCGCCGGATCGATTCCCGGTACGGCACTGGTTCATTCGGTGAGTCGTTCGATCCTGTGCGCCGCCTCTCTCTCAACTGACTGCTTCAGTGAGGGTTCGCTCGAGGAGGCATACGGAGCGGAAGTGGCGGCAATGATCCGGGCCAACACGCCGGATCTTTTTTTCGGGCCCGACCTGCTCGGGTTGCCGGTCGACTTTAGATCCTGCCGCTCGCCTGCCTGCGCGGACCCTCCCGACGAGGGCGTCATCGGGGAGTCAACCGCCGGTGAGCCCGTGACCCTCTTCACCCGCGTAGTCGACTGTCGCGACGGTCGGCGAGCTGATCCAGATGGTTCGGACGGCGTTGCGGGGTCTGGCTGCACGGCCGAGGCGGAAGGCAACATCTATCTCCAGTACTGGGCCTACTACCCTGAAAGCGCTTCGCTGCGGGGCCTTCCGGTGCTGGAGGAGCAGGGATACCACCGCCATGACTGGGAATCAGTTCAGTTCCGGATCGGCCCGGACGGCAAGGTTGACCAACGGGCGTCATCTCACGCCGGGTACAACCACACCCGCTCGGCGGCCAACTGGGGCTCGGACATCGGGTCGGGCCTGATCCGTCAGATCACCGAGGCAGCGGGGTTCAGGGAGCGTGGTGGCTGGGGAATCTCGCGCCGGACTCTGCTCGTAGCTGGCGGCAGCCATGCCGGAAACGTTGGCGGGTCCATCAGCGAGGGTCGTTACCCGACCCGCACTCCGGCCCGGCTGATCCGGCTGATCCCGCTGGAATCCATCCAGGGTGGCTCGCTTGTTCGCCCGGCTGATTTCGACCCGATCACCCCACCGTGGCGGAAGTCTGTCTGGTATGAGCCCGAGTCCGAGGGCACCGGGTGAGTTGCCCTTCCAGCCCGGGAGCGCGGGCCGTTACGAAACCTTTTTCAGGGAGCCAGGGCGGTGATCAACGGCGACATGTTCTCCGGCGTGGTGATCGGTGTGATGACGGGCAAAGTGATCCCTCCGGCCACATACTCGTCCAGACGTTCCCTGATCTGCTCGGGGGAACCGAGCAGAAAGGTGCTCTCGATCAGATCCCATGGGGCGGCTGCTGCGGCGCCGGGGCGGTCCTTGTTGGCCCAGGCTTCGCACATCGCTTCGATTTCTTCGCCGTAGCCGAGCCAGCGGAAAAAGTTGGCGTAGACCGGCACCGTCACGTACGACGAAAACATGAACCGGGCCAGCGGCTCGACCTGCTCGCGCTCACCGGGGATGCAGAAGAACCGACACAGCAGTTCGAAACCGGGAGCGGCCCCTTCAATGCCCTCAATCACTTTCGGCAGCCCACCGATCGGCAGAAAGTTGGTGAATGCTCCATCGGCCTTGTTGACCGCGAGCCTCAGCATTTTGCCCCGTAGTGCGGCGAGCACGATCGGTGTCTCGCTTGTCGGTGCAGTCTCGAGTTTGAAGCCAGTCCTGGTTCGCTCGCCAGCCAGAGCGACACGCAGGAAGTCAACCGTTTTCTCTACTTTGCTCAGCGGCTTTTCGAATGGAATCTCGTTCCAGCCTGCCACCATACGGTCGGAAGACGCGCCGATCCCGAGCACGAACCTTCCGGAGGAAGCATCAGTCATCGCGGCGGCCTGCTGAGCGAGCAGTGCCGGGCCGCGCTGGAAGACCCCGACGATTCCGGTTCCGAGCCGAATTTTCGAAGTCCACGCTGTGCTCAGGGCGAGTGGGGTGAAGCCATCGGGTCCGCCAGTTTCGCCAGTCCACAGATCGGTATACCCCTCCGCCTCCGCCTGTTCAACGAATGGCTGGTGATCGGAAAGTGATGTGCCGGGAAGCGGCAGGGTGAGTCCCCATCTGGAAGCAGTCACCGGTTCACCCTACATTCCGGCGCCGGGACATTAAGTCTCGTTATTGGACGAACCTTCTTCAAGAAGCGGGTCTGACCCACTCGTGATGCGCCTCACCGTTGTAGCCTTCACGTCAATGGGAATTATCTCGCACGACGTTCGTTCAGGAACGAAGCCTGATCGAAACCTTGCCCTGGAGCTCGTCAGGGTTACCGAGTCAGCAGCGCTGGCTGCTTCGCGCTGGGTCGGCCGGGGTGACAAGATCGCCGCAGATGGTGCTGCCGTGGACGCCATGCGGCTGCTGCTGGACACCGTGCCGATGGACGGTGTTGTGGTCATTGGTGAGGGTGAAAAGGACGAGGCTCCGATGCTCTACAACGGCGAGAACATCGGTGACGGGAGTCCGCCTGTCGTTGACATCGCCGTTGATCCTCTCGAGGGAACGACGCTGACCGCTCGCGGCTTCGGAGGAGCCCTTGCTGTGATTGCTCTGGCGGAACGCGGGACGATGTTTGACCCGGGCCCGTGTGTCTACATGGAAAAGATGGTGAGTTCCTCTGAATTTTCCGACCTGCTCAGCTTCGATGAACCGATCGGGGATCTGATCCGAAAGATCGGCGAGCGAAAAGGGGGCGGTGCGGAAGACGTAACTCTCACGATCCTCGACCGGAAACGACACAGTGATGTCGTCGCCGAAATCCGGGAGGCCGGGGCGACCATCCGCTTCATCACGGATGGTGACGTCCAGGCGGCGCTGCTCGCAGTGTCAGAGGACACTGGTATCGATCTTCTCTGGGGGGTCGGCGGCACTCCCGAGGGCGTACTCGCTGCGGCCGCTATCAAGTGCCTGGGTGGTGAGATCATCGGCAAGCTGTGGCCGCGCGACGACAGCGAACGTCAGGCCGCTATCGACGCTGGCTACGACCTCGAAAAGACTTTGACATCAGCCGACCTGATCAGCGGCAACGATGTTTTCTTTGCGGCGACCGGTGTGACTGACGGCGACCTTCTTGATGGAGTTCGGCGCAACAAGGGCTTCGCCACAACCGAGTCTCTGATCATGCGCTCAAGGTCCGGCACCGTACGCAAGATCGGTGCTCGCCACGATCGGGCAAAGCTGCGCGAGGTAACCGGAGGGCTTTATGGCTGAGAAGATCCTGATCGCTGGAGCCACCGGCTATATCGGAGGAAAACTGGCCCAGCGGCTGGTAGAGGCAGGAGAGATGCCGCGCTGTATGGCGCGCCGACCCGATTCTGCCACCGGACTCATGGAGATCGGCTGCGAGGTTGTGAAGGGCGATGTTCTGAATCCGTCCACACTGGGCCCTGCCCTCGAGGGAATAGATGTTGCTTACTACCTGGTCCACTCGATGGGGCGGGGTGGAGATGGTGACTTCGAGAAGCTGGATCTCGAGGGGGCCCTCAACTTCGCCAGAGCGGCAACTGAAGCCGGGGTTGGCCAGATCGTTTATCTCGGGGGGCTGGGTGAAGGCAAGTCCAAACACCTCCGATCCCGGCATGAAACTGCCGAGGCTCTGACTTCGACCGGAGTCCCGTTGACTTACCTTCGGGCTGCGGTGGTTCTTGGTGGAGGCAGCGAGTCTTTCCAGACCGTCTATCACCTGGTCAGGCGGCTGCCGGCGATGGTCACTCCGAAATGGACCACGACCCGAACACAGCCGATCGCGGTCAATGATGTTGTTGAGTACCTCGCTCAGGCCGGCAAGCCCGGCCCGTGGGTGGGTGAGGAAATCCAGATAGCCGGACCGGACATCACAACCTACGGCGGAATGATGAAAGTGATGGCAGATTCGATGGGCAAGCGGCGTCCACTGATGATCCGGATCCCTGTCCTGACGCCTAGGCTTTCTTCGCTCTGGATCGGGCTGGTCACTCCGGTGGACACGGGAGTCGTCCGGCCCCTGGTGGAAGGCCTCTCGACGGAAACCATCATCTCTGATGAAGGCGGCATGGCCATGTTCACCATCCAGCCGACAGGCATGGAAAAGGCGATGGACTCAGCCGTAGCGGAACTGGTCGGGTTTCAGGCCTGAAGCCGGTGTCAGTCTTCGCCGGAATGAGCGCCGGGGTCGGTACCCTGGCGAATCACTGAAGCGGGCAGATCGGCCAGCGAACGCATGTAACCGCGAGTTACCCAGAGATGGATACGCAGTTCGGTCTGCGAGTAAATCCATGTACCCATTCGTGAAAACCAGCCGCTGCCTCTGAGCCACGGGTAGAAGTTCATCACCTCACTGGTAACGGTCATCGCCTGGAAGCCCGGACGGGTGGATCTTTCGGGGTCTCGTCGCGCTTCAATCTTGAGATAACCGTTCCCACGCCCTTCGGCCGCCACCAGCAGCCCCCGGTCAATCGGCCATTTAACCCAGCCGTGATCGGTGCCGCTCTCGAACTCGGGCTCATGGAAACGCAGAAGCGGGATCCGCTTTGAGATCAGGTTTACGGATCGGGAGCCGGGTTCGTACCCCATCCGGATCAGACCAAAGGACCTCTTGCGGATGAAGCTCCAATAGGCGCGTGCGAGCAGTTCAAGCGTGGGAGGGGTCCAGAGTTGCTCGAACAGATCGTCTTCGACCGTGATCAAAGCGCTCTGAACACAGCCAATTGGACCGGAAGTGGCCAGTCCCCGCCGGACCGGATCCGGCATGAGGTCAATTTCTACGCTCACAGCCGGTGGTCAGCCCCGGGCCCTGCCGGTGCGGATGGTGATCTGCTCATGCTCCGATTGTGCTGCAACTTCGTCGATCGAGGATTGCCCCTCGTCCCGAAGGGGGGAGGGCTGGTCAGAGAACGGTAGGGCTCAGCGGCCATTGGCAGGTCGATCTCGGCCGTTGGCGGTCCCGCCTGAAGGGCGGCACTTCTGCTGAGGATGCCGTAGGGCAGACTGCCCGTTTCGTGGTACTCGTGGCGAATCGAGTTGATCACGGCGCCAGCCAGAATTGTGAGCGCGACCAGATAAAACCACAGCAGCGCAACCAGTATGAATCCAAGCGTCGAGCCAAATCTGGAGAGGGTCGAAAGGTTGGTCAGATAGACCGGGAACAGCCAGTTGGCAAGGCCTGCGACCAGAGTTGCGAAAAGAGCGCCCGGCCAAACCGCCCGCCAGGGCATATGCCCTTTCGGCACCAGCCAGTAGATCATCGCGCAGACCAGAAAGTTCAGGGTGAGGGTGACCGCGACAAGAACCACGCTGTCAAGACTCTGAACCTCATCAAGGCCGAACGGGAGATTCTCGGTTGATCGGAGAAGGGCACCTTCCAGAGCCGGCAGAACGACGGATCCAACAATGAAAAGGGCGACGACGAAGAGCATCACCAGCGAGAACCGCTTCTGCTCCCACCAGCCGCGGCACTGAACGTGATAGATCCGGCAGAAAGCAGTGTCCATAGCCCCCCAGAATGAGGCGCCTATCCACAGGGACCCGAGGGCAGCGACAATGCCGATTGTTGCCGAGTTTGACCGGATACTCTGAAGCACATTGTCCAGGGTCTGCTGCTCAGCGTCGGGAAAGAGGCGCTGCAGGTCGGCAACAACGCCAGCATCGACACCTTCGATTCTCAGAACCTGACTGAAAATGAAGAGGACGAGGAAGACGAAAGGGAAGATTGAGAGCAGCAGATTGTAGGCGACCATTGCTGAAAGGCCGGTGATGTTTTCCCGGTAGGCCCTGGTCCAGAAGGCCTGAATCAGGTAGAAACGTCCCCAGGAAGAGGGCGGCTGAACGCCTCCGGTAGCCCGGTTCCCGAGATCATCCTCGTCGCAGTCAGCGCAACTCATCGCCCACGACCACGTTTATACAGGTGACAGTCAGAGAAATTGACTTTACTAAGTGAAGCGGCTATCATCTGATCACCCGTTCGGCCACTTGCCCCTCAGCAGCGCTTGCCTAGAGCAAAAGTATCGTTGGCGAACCCCGGCAGGTGGGTCAACACAAAAATTTGGAAGTCGGATCATCCGGCTTCGCCACACAGGTACCCTGTCCATCAGGGAAATCAGATAGGGAAAAGATGCTCGTAGCGGAACTGCAGGAACTGGAAGAAGTCAAGACCCTTGTCAATCGTGGGCAGCAGCTTGGCGTGCTCACCTTCGGAGACATCGCCACCGCAGTAAAGGAGGTTGACCTCGACGAGTCCGATATCGAGGATCTCTACGGCCACATCGAGAAGCAGGGAATTGAACTGGTCGAGGATGTCGATCCAGCCCTGAAGACTTCGGCCGAGAACGAGCGCTCCGACGGTCGCCGCGGTCGTCGGCGCAAGAAGGACTCGCTAGACCTGAAGCCGGACATGACGACCGACTCACTGCAGCTCTTTCTCAAGGACATCGGGAAGGTCCGCCTGCTGACCGCTCAGGAAGAGGTTGACCTCGCCAAGCGGATCGAGCGCGGCGACCTCGATGCCAAGCAGAAAATGGTCGAATCGAACCTCCGTCTGGTCGTCTCAATCGCCAAGAACTACCGGAACCAGGGACTGCCGTTTCTGGACCTGATTCAGGAAGGCACGCTCGGTCTGGTCCGGGCGGCCGAAAAGTTTGACTACCGCAAGGGCTTCAAGTTTTCGACCTACGCGACCTGGTGGATTCGCCAGGCTATCGCCCGCGCCCTGGCCGACAAGGCCAGGACCATCCGGATCCCGGTTCACGTAGTCGAAAAGCTCAACAAGATCGGCCGAGCCGAGCGTAAGCTCGTCACGGAACTCGGCCGCGAGCCGACACCGGAAGAGATCGCTGATGTGACCGGCATCGATCCTGAAGAGGTTGATTCGATCAAGCGTTCCGCCCAGTCTCCGGTTTCACTGGAAAAGCCGGTTGGAGATGAGGAGGAGTCCGAGTTCGGCCAGTTCATCGCTGACGAAAAGGCCGAGTCGCCGTTTGACCGGGCTGCTGACCTGCTGACCAAAGAGGCACTCAAGGAATCGCTGGAGAACCTTTCCTACCGCGAGCGCCGTGTGCTCGAACTGCGTTACGGACTCGGCGGTGAGCATCCGCGAACGCTCGATGAAGTGGGACGCACTTTCAACGTGACCCGCGAGCGGATCCGTCAGATTGAAAACCAGTCGCTGAAGAAGCTCCAGAGCCTCAATGAGGCCCAGAAGCTCCGCGAGGCAACCTGAGTTGAGTTTCCGGCGGCCCTGACGGGAAGCGGCCGCCGGCAAGAGATTCAGAGAGGCGACGAAATTTCGTCGCCTCTCTTTTTTGCATGAGCCTGACCGGGACGGTGCGCTTTTGTGGCAGTTGGTGCAGTCGCGTCAGCAGGACCGGCCTAGCTTTGGACCATGTCCCACGAAGCAGCCGCGGTTCTCGCTCTGGTTCTGACGATCGCTTCAATCACTGACCTCAGGGATCGCATCGTCCCGAATACCTTGACTCTGGCCGCGACGGTCGCCGGACTGGCCCTCGCTTTCCCCGGTGGCCCGGGAGCCTTGATCCTGGCGTTCGTAGCCGGTCTGATCCTCGCCTTTCCCCTGCTGCTGCTTTCGCTTGCGCGGCCGAACGGGATGGGGATGGGTGATGTGAAACTGGTCGCAGTGCTCGGCATTTACCTTGGCTGGAATGCCTGGCCGGTCCTGCTGACCGGGCTGGCATTGGCCGGACTGGCCGGGCTGATGATTTCGCTGGTCACTGGACGGAGGCCCTCAAAGGTTGCTCTGCCGCTGGCACCTTTTCTGGCGGCAGGCTTCGTTCCAACTCTAGCTGCGGCTTTCTGACTCGCTTCAGTAAATGAAGCTTTGTGCCTATACTTGCTGAAGTGATGTTTCAATGAGCTCCGAAGAGAACGATATGTGCCCTGTCTGTCGCACTGCCGAGGTAATCTCCGGGAAGTGGACCCTGCTGGTCATCCGTGATCTGGCGGGAGACAGCCGCCGGTTCTGTGAGCTAGAGCGCTCGCTTGAGGGCATCAGTCCGCGGACGCTTTCGCTTCGCCTCCGGACGCTCGAGGATGCCGGCATCGTCGAGCGCAAGACTTTTCCTGAAGTACCCCCGCGGGTTACCTATGCGCTGACTGAAAAAGGTGAGGCCCTGGTCCCTCTGATCGAGGACATGCGCTCCTACGGCAGCCAGTGGCTCGGCGATGAGTTCCAGGCTTCTGCGAAGCACCCCGTTCCGGCCTGAGTCGACTGCAAACAAACCTGCACAGGCAGGATGCCGTCAGCCTTCGGGGAAAGCCTCGTCATGCAAGATTCGGTACTGAACGAGGCTTTGAAGCGGCTGGCAGCCGAGGCGTCCATCCGTTTCACGTCGCTGGTCGCGACCGGTGACGAGATTCCGTTTGATGTCGCAGAAAACAACGAGGACAGCTCTCACTTCTACAGGTATGTCCCGCTTACCTCGAACTTCATCGACTGCCACACCGACGAGCTCAAGTCTCTCCCTGGTTACGGGCCGGCCCGGGGTGTAGTCGTCGCCTCTGGCGTCGCTTCGCCCTATTTGGAGGCTCGTGGCCTCTCCGTTGCCTCTGATCCCGAAATCCGAGCTGAAGCGATGCTTGAAGTCTTCATCCGGGAACTGTGGGAGGGAGTCACCGAGTTTTCTCTCGATCTGAGTCGAGTGGAAAGCGCTCTGGGCAGGCTCGAAGTGGCCGCGCGCGATATTCGCGAAGCCAAAGTTCTGATCGCGCCGCTGACCGGTTTCGAGATGACCCCGACAGAAATTGAACTCGCCGGTGGTATTCGGATCGTTCAGTCAGATGCGGTCGATGCGCCGCTCGAAGCGACATCGAGCGAAGGAACCGAGCGCAGCGCATGGCAGCCGGCCTACCTCGCGATGGTCCCGCTCTCCGAAAGTCCTGACGGCCCACGGACTGCAGTCGCCGCCATGAACGGACTGGTCCGCGCCCTGAGGATCTTCAAGGAGGGCAGTGCAGGTCTTGGACCGTATGCCTTTGCCCCGGTAGGAGAGGACGCCTGGCGTCGGATTGAGACTGGAGCCGCCCCAACTCGGCCGGGCAGCTATTTCCTGATTGAGTCGGAGGTTCCCCGACTTGATGAGTTCATGCGAAGACTCGCCGACGAGGCACCTGAAGTTGAGCGGCTGGCATTTGCCGAGCAGCGTTTCCACTTCGGTCTGGAACGGGCGCGTCCGCTCGATGCGCTCAGCGACCACCTTCTCGCTATTCGTTCCGCGCTGGGAGGGGAAGGCATGATCGACGCTCCGCTTTCGGCCCGGGCAGCTGCTCTGATCACCGGCACCGCCGACAACGACAGGGCCCGTACGCGGATTGAAGCGGCGATGGATCTGGAGCTCTCCCTGATCAACGGCGAGGACGCCATGACTGCTGGAGACGAATCTGCTGCCTATCTCGCGGCCTGGGTCGAGGACTCTGCCCGCCACATCCTGCGCGAAGCGGTGCTGGGCAACTTCGGATCGAATATCAACGTTGCCGCGGAAGAGACGCTGATAACCGGCGGGCTGCTTTCCGGTGAAGTCAACACGGTCCAGACAGGCTCAACTGCCGAGTGGGAAGTGATTTCCCCCGGTGCTGCTACCGAGCTGATCGAAGAGCGTTTTCAGGAAGCAGAGATTCACGTACTTCATCCGCCTCAGGCGGAAGACTTCGGTCCGAAGGTGGAGGCAGGGGTTGACCCCCTGTTCGGATCGGTTCCCGAGTTCGAGCCTGAGTCGCTCGAACGTTTCCAACCGATGCCCGAGATCGAGGCCGCACTTGGAATCACCCCTCACTCTTCAGCCACCTCCAGGACCGGCGAGCCGGGGAATTCGGAGCACGGTAACGGCCGTCTCCTTGAGCCGGTCCCCGACCCGGGTGAGATCACCGTTTCCGCTGCCCACGAGATCGGAGCGAGCCTCCGGGAGGACTGGCTGAGCGAGTCCCGTCGCGGATCAACCATCGAGTGGCCGGCGACACCTTCGACCGGCAGCCAGCCTTCCCGGGGAGACAGCCACCCTCCGCGAGACAGCAGCCTGTTCCCGAGCCCTGGCACCACGGAGTGGTCAGTCAGCGAGCTTGATTACCACAGGCGCCGTTCGAGCTGAACAGGCGGCGAGCGACCGGACAGCGCCCCCAAGGGCTGCTTAGCCGTTCGCCAGCTTTATCCGGGTCTCTTCGTCGGCGAAGAGGAATTGGTTGATTTCACAAAGTCCGCCGACATCGTGTACGTCGGTGTCCAAGTAAGGCACCCGGATCACTGGATCACCACCCAGCTTCTTTGAGAGGCCGGCGATGTTGTCGCTGTCGCGGCGAGCCAGCAGGTCGTACTCGATCAGGTTGCGGGCAGCTCTCTGGGCCAAGTCGGGCTTCACTGACCCGGCTTCGATTTTTGCCGTCAGGGACTTGAGTTTTGGCGCCTTCGTACCGAGCCGGTACCGGACCCGGTTGACCACGGCACCGGCGAAGTTCATATTCGCCTCAACCAGTTTCGAGTGAAAGTAGACGGCCTCTTCAAGGGGCTCCGCCTGAGGTCCGCAGACGATTACAAAGGCGGTTTCATCTGCTCGCAGCAAGGTGTTGACCCTGTGGGCACGGTCCTGGAAGCCGTCAACCATGCCACTGAAGGCCGTGAAGAACTCAGACAGATCAGCCAGAAGGTCAAAACCCAGAATCCGTTTGAGGATCGAGAGCACAACGCTCACACCCCGACCGGCGACCCTTGCGGCGAACCCTGTCGGTTTGATGAAGAGCTGTAGTGACTTGCCCTCGATGAACTGGGTCATTCGGGTCGGGGCGTCGAGGAAATCGAGTGCGTTACGGCTGGGCGGCGTATCAAGCACCAGCAGGTCGAAGCGGCCTTCACTGTGAAGTTCAAACAGCTTCTCCATGGCCATGTATTCCTGTGATCCGGCCAGGGCATTTGAGATCTGCTGGTAAATCCGGTTACCCAGCACCCGGTCCCGGGCCTCCGCATCTTCGGCGTGCCTTGCCACCAGATCATCGAAAGTCTCCTTGGCATCGAGCATCATCGCCCAGAGTTCGCCGTTGCCTTCGATGCCGTTTTTCTTGAGCAGTGAGGGGGCTATCCTCGTCGCTTCGTTACCGAGTTCCGCAAGTCCCAGTGAGTCGGCCAGCCGTTTGGCGGGGTCAATCGTAAGGACACATACCTTGAGGCCACGGTCAACCATGCCAAGGGCAATGGCGGCTGAAGTGGTCGTCTTTCCTACCCCACCCGATCCGGCACAGACGCAGATCGTGCGACCTTCGAGAATCTGGTCGATGGAAGGCATCAGGACAGTCCCTCAGCCAGCCGCCGGGCGGCCTTCAGGGTTACTTCCGGCTCGAATATGAAGGGCAGGGTGGAAATCGGCGTCGAAACCATCTTGTTCAGACGGGCAAGCTGTTCCTGCTGTGCCGCGGAGCGGCGCGACTGGGTCAGGGCCGCACGGTAAACGGATCGCAGTTCGGGGTCTTTGTTGCGGTCGAGTACTTCCAGTTCCTTGATTTCCTTTTTCGGGAAGCGTTCCGGGTAAAGAGCATTCATGATCACGCGATCCACTGAAACTCCGATATCACCAATCAGCTCCGACTCAAGGCTCGCCGTTTCATTTACCGGCATCTCCTCTGGGAGAGAGACGATTACGCTGCCAGTCAGTTTGTGGTCGCAGATCATGGTTTCCAGCTCGCGAGCCTGGGTGTGCATCGGCCCCACCCGGGCAATGTTGGCAAAGGTTCGCGGGGTCTGGAGGAAACTGATGCCGTGGCCTGTAGCGGGCGAGTCAACGATCACCAGGTCGTATCTGCGGCCGTGCTTGATTTTGCGGTCGGGCTGGGCCAGCTCCCAGACCTTGCCGATAGTGACCAGTTCGTTGAGGCCCGGTGTCGCATCGGCAAGGTAGGTGAACATTCGGCTTCGGAACAGCAGATCACGCATCGCCTTGACCTTGAGCTGAAGCAGCACGTATTCACGCATCGAATCATCGGGATCGATCGAGATCGCCCAGAGGTTGTTTGAGACCTCCACCTCGCGGTATCCGACCTCCTCCTGCCTGAAGATTCTCGAGGTGTTTTCGGTCGCAGCAACCTCGACCACGATCGTCCGCTTGCCCTCCATGGCCGCACGGATTCCCATGGCAATCGCCACAGTTGACTTGCCGACGCCACCCTTGCCAGTGACGAACACCAGTCGCTTGTCCAGATAATCAAGGATCCAGACATTCAAGCGGAATTATGTTCCCGACACGGTCGCAATGGAGGAAAACACCTGAAACATCCGAATAACGCCACAAATGCGAATTCTCAGCCGCAAGAACCAAGACCGTATCCACGGCGACGCCGAAAAGTCCGAGACGGGAGCACAGCCCGTTCCGGAACAGTCCAACGCTCCGGCACCGACTGCCGAAGTTCCGGATCAGACGCCATCAGGTGTCGCTGCCACAAAGACCACCGAACCGGCACCGCCCGTCGAGGAGGAACTCGCCCGTGTCGAGGAGGAGGCTGCTGCGGAGGAAACCGAAATCCGCCTCAAGGCCGCCGACCTGCTCGGACCCACTCAGCGCGACAAGGCTCGGCCCAAGAAGGCTGAACCCGTGGCCCCGGTAGATACGGCGGAGGTGATCAGCTTTGCCAATCAGAAGGGCGGAGTCGCCAAAACCACCTCGACCCTCAACCTTGCTGTGGCACTTGCCGAGATTGGCAACCGTGTTCTCTGTCTGGACCTGGACCCCCAAGGCAATCTGACCATGAGTCAGGGAATCGATCCGGACAAGATCGAAATGAGCATGTACAACGTTCTGGTCGATGATCTGCCGATCAGCGAGATAATCCTGCATCGTGAGATTGACATCGCTCCGGCCTCACTCGACCTTGCTGGTGCTGAGATCGCGATGAGTACGAAGATCGGCCGCGAGCGGTCGCTGGAAAAGGCGCTGCTTGAAGTCCAGGGCGACTACGACTACATCTGCATCGACACTCCGCCGAGCCTGGGACTGCTCACGATCAATGCTCTCACTGCCTCGAACAAGGTGATCATCCCGGTGCAGTGTGAATACCTGTCGATGCGTGGCCTCGTTCAGCTTCAGAACACCCTCACCATGATTCAGGAAAACCTCAATCCGGACGTCCAAATCGCCGGGATTTTGCCGACCATGTTTGATTCACGCACCCTTCACGCGAGGGAGGCGGTGGCGATGCTGGAGGAAAGCTTCGGCGACCTCGTATTCAAGTCCCGGATTCGCAAGGCAGTCAAGTTCGCGGAGGCCCCAGTGCGGGGGACCAGCGTGCTTAAGTACGATACGGAGAGCCGTGCAGCTTCGTACTACCGAAACCTTGCCAAGGAGGTCCTGAGTAATGGCTCGTCGTAAGCGCGCCAGTATGCGTGAAGGTCCCCTGGCGGATCTTTTTCGATCCACCTCAGACGAATCAACTGACGAACAGGGCTCAAGCGCCGAGCACGTCGATCAGGCCGAACAGCCCGCAGCCGGCAGCCTGGATCCCAGCGCAGCCGGCCGCTTCGGTCGAGAGGATCCAATGGAGAGCGATCCGCCACCTCCGAGGGCCGCATCATCTCCGCGCGAACCCCGGGATCCGCTCAAGGCCCCCGAGCCACCATCGGAACCGGACGACGCCCCCGACCCACAGGACAGGCTCCGCAGGATCTTTTCCGAAACCCCTCCGCCGGCGCGTGATGACGGTCCCCGCTACGGCCGGCAGGAATCTTCAGGCGGTTCGGGCGGGGGGATCCCGCACACACCGATTATCCGGGTAGTGGGTGTCGGTGGCGGTGGTGTAAACGCGATTAACCGAATGATCGAAGCCGGGATTCCGGGTGTCGAGTTCATGGCGGTGAATACCGATCTCCAGTCGCTCCAGGTTTCTCTGTCGGACGTGACGGTTCATATCGGAGCCGAGGAAACCAAGGGCCTGGGCGCGGGCGCTGATCCTTCGCTCGGATTTCGTGCTGCGTTTGACGAGCAGGATCGGATCAAGCGCCTGCTCAAGGGTTCGGACATGGTCTTCATTGCGGCCGGAGCAGGTGGCGGGACGGGGACGGGAGCCGCACCAGTCGTGGCCAGGCTCGCCCGTGACATCGGTGCTCTGACCGTCGGCATCGTCACCAAACCCTTCACCTTTGAGGGGAGCCGCCGGGCAAAGCAGGCCGAGAAGGGCATCGAGGCACTCGCCGGAGAGGTCGACACCCTGATCGTCATCCCCAACGACCGACTGCTCGAAGTGCTTGACCAGTCAACTCCGATGGTCGATGCTTTCCAGGTTGCCGACGACGTACTGCGTCAGGGCGTCCAGGGAATATCGGACCTCGTAACTTTGCCATCGGTGATCAACCTCGACTTCGCAGACGTGCGTTCGATCATGTCCGATGCCGGGCGGGCTCTGCTTGGTATCGGCATGGGATCTGGTCAGGATCGCGCGATAATCGCCGCCGAAAAGGCAATCTCGTCCCCGCTGCTCGAGACCCCGATGGACGGAGCGCGTTCGATCCTGCTCTCGGTCACTGGTGGCTCTGACCTCTCGCTGATTGAGGTCTCAGAGGCGGCTCGTCTGGTCGGTGAGGCCGCCCATCCAGACGCCAACATCATCTTCGGAGCAAACGTCGACGAGGAACTGGATGACCAGATCTGGATCACCGTCGTGGCAACCCGCTTTGACGCAAAGCCAGGAGCTCGCAGCAGGCCGGCAGCAGACAGGAAGTCGGCTTCGGAAAGCGACCGGGGCCGGCGTGAGGACCCAGGCAGTTCGAGGGGCTCCGCTCCCGGGGCCGGCGGGGGCGACGTGCCCGAGTTTCTTTCCTGATCCGTTGGCCTCCCGCGGGGTCGTCGCAGCAGGGCACCCACTTACCGCTGAAGCTGGTGTTTCAGTCCTAAGGGATGGTGGTAACGCAGTCGACGCTGCGGTCGCGGCAGCGTTGGCTTCATTTTCGGTTGAGAGTGCCCTGACCGGTTTCGGTGCGGGCGGTTTCATGACCGTGAAGGGGCCAGCCGAACCTGCCACTTTGATCGACTTTTTCGTCGCGGCCCCGGGACTCGGTGGGCATGAACTGGGCGATCAGCTCAGGCCGGTGCCGGTTCATTTCGACAGCACGACGACTCAGATCTTTAACACAGGTGCCGTTTCCTGCGCGGTTCCGGGAACCGCCGCCGGACTTTCTCTCGCCCTCCAGAGGTTCGGGTCGGTGCCGCTCTCGGGACTCATCGGTCCGGCGGTGAGATTTGCCCGTGACGGAGCTCCGCTAAACCGACAGCAGGCCTACGTGTTGAAAATTCTCGAGCCGATTTATACCGCTGAACCAGCGGCACGTGAGATTTATGCACCTGAGGGGCACATCCTGCGTGAGGGTGATGTGTTCCGCTACCCCGATCTGGCTACGGCGATTGAGCGCTTCGCTGATGAAGGAAGTTCGTCTGTGTATTCGGGTGACGTTGCGGAGGCGATCGAAAACTACGTCTGCTCACGCGGTGGCATCCTTTCAACAGCTGACCTGGCGGCGTTCGAGGCGATCGAGCGTGAACCGGTATCTGCTTCGTTCAACGGCAACCGAATCCTGAGCAACCCTCTCCCATCGGCAGGGGGCATCCTGATCGCGTACAGCCTTGCCCTTTTGGAGCGCAGCGGAGCCAGTGACACGGAGAGCATCATCCGGGCCCTATCAGCTGCCAACCGCGCCCGTGCAGAGGAGTTCGCCACCGGGCTTAAGCGGGAAGACTTCGCGGCTGAGTTCCTTGGCGAAGATTCACTTCGGAAGGCGCTCGGCCGCGATGATCACCTCGGCTCAACCACTCACCTCGCGGTCATGGACAGCGAAGGTCTCTGTGCTTCCGTGACCTGTTCCAACGGCACCGGTTCGGGCATGGTAGTACCCGGCACCGGGGTCCATCTGAACAACATGCTGGGTGAGGAGGATCTCAACCCGCTCGGTTTTCATCAGTCGTCACCTGGCACACGGATAAGTTCGATGATGGCCCCGTCACTGGTTCTTCGGGACGGAGAGGTCACGGCAGGTCTGGGCAGCGCCGGGTCAAACCGGATCCGTTCGGCAGTCCTCCAGACGATTGTCAACCTGCTGGCGCACGGAATGCTCCCGCAGCAGGCGGTGGATGCGGCAAGGGTGCACGTCGAGGGTGGACTAATTCAGGCTGAGCCGGGAATTGACCCCGACCTGCTTGACCGGATCGTTGCCGGTGGCGAAAATGTTGTGCGTTGGCCTGAACGCAACCTCTTCTTTGGCGGGGTGCAGGTTGTCACCCGCGATCCGGGCACTGGAGAGCTCGGTGGCGGCGGAGATCCCCGTCGTGGGGGAGCTGTGGCATTCGCCTGAGAGTCTTGGTCCGACGGGCCTCCCCCCGGCAGAGGCTGCTTATGACGGCTTGCGTGCGGAAAGCAGCAGGTTGTAAAAGAGTTCAGCGGGGAGGTGCGGCTCCAGCACTGCTACGTCGACCTTCTGAAAGGCGATATAGCTTCGGAAGGCAAAGTAGCGCCACCGAGTCGGTATTGAGTCCGGGACTGCGGTCGATTCCATCGAGCGCATTCCCCAGCCCCAGACATTGGCAATCAGCTCTTCGCCGCTGACGACGGTTTCCTCGAAGCCCGCCCGCGGAGGAATCGCGCGCAGGTCAGATGGGACGAAGGCGTGCACATCCACTTCAGGTTCAAGACCGTGCTCTTCGCCGCAAAGCTCCTCGGCAGTGTGGACCAGTCGGTCGGCGCTGACCGCCTTCCGCCAGACCGGTGCGACGAAAGAGCCCAGCCGCTTGGGTACGGCGGCAAGCCGGTCCCCGTAGCGGGAGGGCTCCCCGCAAAAGACGATCATGCCGCCGGGCCGAAGCACCCTTAGAAACTCGGAGAAGGCCCGGTCGAGGTCGGGAATGTGATGGAGCACGGCGTGGCCCAGGACTACGTCAAAGCTCTCGTCGTCGAAGGGCAGGCTCTCGGCTTCGGTAACCACGGTCGTCACGGGGACTCCCAACCGCTTTGCCGTGTCACTCAATGAAGAGAGCATGCCGGGGGAGATGTCGGTAGCGGTGAGGTTCCCGATCAGACCCTGAGTTGCCAGGTTGAGGGAAAAGTATCCCGTTCCGGCCCCGATCTCCAGCGCATCTCCCAGTACCGGGGCGGCGTCTGTACCCAGCGCTTTCCTGAGCTTGGCCGCGACCTGTTCCTGGCCAACTGGCCCGAAGTCAATGCCCCACTTGGCGTCGTAGGATCCAGCCGCCGCGTCGTGGTAGCGGGTGTTGACATCCTTGATGTGTTCGGGCGTTGCTGTTGGGGAGGCAGGCATGACGGCGAAAGATACGGAAGAATCGCCTCCCTTGACCGATACATACATTCAGAACGACCAACCCGACGGGGTTCCGCCGCTCGAATTGACAGGCGAGCGCACCCTGCCCGACGTACCCGAGGAGAACTACTGGTATCGGCGTCATCTTGTGATTTACGAATGGATCGCTGGCCGCGTCAATGGTCTGAAGGTGGTTGACCTCGCTTGTGGAGAGGGCTACGGCTCCTCCGTACTTGCCGGTTCGGCGGCCGACGTGATCGGGGTGGACGCCAACCCGGACGCCTTCGCCCACGCCGAGGCCAAGTACACCCGGCCAGGGCTTTCCTTCCGTCGTGACCTCGTTGAGAACTTCGACGACCCGCGGGATGCAGTCGTTTTTCTGCAGACGATTGAGCACATCGAAGACCCGGCCCCCTTGCTCGCTGGCTTCGCGAAGATCGCCCCCGTCTCATACATCTCGACTCCGAACCTGCTGACCCTCGCGCCGCCCGGTGCCGAGAAGTCAGACAACCCGTGGCACATCAAGGAGTACCGGCTGGAGGAGTACCGGGCCTTGCTTGAGCCCCATTTTTCCCGGGTGGAAATCCTCGGCCTCTCACACACAGCCAAGCTCCGGTGGCATGACCTGGCCCTTTCGCTCGGCTGGGACCGGATCCATGCGGCGTTCGGAGTCACAACCCCGTTCTATGACTGGTTCACTCCGGCGATCTCCACCAGCGATTTCCTGCTCAGCCCGACCAGCCTCGAGAGCTCACTGGATTTCATCGCCGTCTGCCATGCCTGAGCCGTCTGCACCGGCCCGGCCGGCTGCGGTTGGTGAGCTGGCGATCGTTCTTCATTCCCACATGCCGTACGTCGAGGGATACGGCACGTACCCGTTCGGCGAGGAGTGGCTGTTCGATGCTGTCATCCACTCACACCTGCCGGTGCTGGAGGTTGCGCGGGACATCACGATGACCGTAACGCCGGTGCTTGCCGACCAGCTCGAGGCCGACGGCGTGTCGGCACGCCTTCGGGAGTTTCTGGTCGAGCACCGGATTGATGCGGCGGTCGAGGACGTCAACACCTGTGACTCCGCCTTCACTGAGGCTTCGGCAGCCGGCCGGGAACGCTACTCACGTTCTCTCGAGCTGCTCGACGCCCACCAGGGTCAGCCGCTGGATGCTTTTTTGGAGGCAGCCGAGTCGGGCCGGGTCGAGCTGATGGCCTCCAGCGCTACTCACGCTGTACTCCCGATGCTGGCGACTGACCGGGGCCTGGACCTTCAGGTTGGCACCGGGATAGCTTCCCACCGACGGCGCTTCGGGTGGTCCGGCGGCTTCTGGCTGCCGGAATGCGCCTACGAGCCGGGCCTTGAGGACAGGCTCGTCCGTCACGGCGTCGAGTGGTTCTGTACCGATCAGAGCGCCTTTGACAAAGGCGACGAAGCTCTGGTTCCGGTCGGTACGGATGCCGGTCCGGTCGCCTTCACGATCGACTGGCCGGCAGTCTCCTGGCTTTGGGATATGAGCGGGTATCCCTCCTGGCCGGGGTATCTGGACTTCCACTCACTTTCGATGAACGGGGTGCGTATCTTCCGGATTGACGGCAAGCCTTACGACCGTGAGATAGCAGACGAGCATGCCCGTGAGCAGGCGGTGGGGTTCCTTGCCGCCGCCGCCGAGCGGCTTGAGGGGTTCAGGGACCGGACCGGATCCACCGGCCTGATGGTCTTCGCCTGTGACTGCGAACTGCTTGGTCACTGGTGGGCCGAGGGCCCAGTCTGGCTCGACGCCGTGCTCAAAGGCGCCGCATCCCACGGTATCGAGCTCACGACTCTCGGCAACGCCGCAGCCGCGCGATCTGGCGGGGAATCAGTTGCCGGTGGCGAAGAGAGGGTTGGTGACGAGCCTGGTGCCGGAGTCAGGCCACTCAGGTCAAATCGGATGCGGGCATCGACCTGGGGAGAGCAGAAGGACTTTCGCACGTGGGACTCACCCGCTGTCGCTGATCTCGCAAGCGGGGCGCGCAGGCTTGAGTTGGCCGTGAACCGAGCCGTTGCCTCCGGCGTCAGGCGCGATCGCGCCGAGCGGGCGGTGAGGGAACTGCTGGCCGTGCAATCGAGCGACTGGGCCTTCATCGACGGGCGCGGGCAGGCGGGGGATTATGCATTCGAGAGGTCGATTGGCCATGCTGCTGCCGCCTTTGAGGCCATAGACTCCATCGGTGATGCTCCGGTCGAATCACGGGTACGCTCGCTGGCCCCGGATTTGGACCTGGCTCCCCTGCTGGTCCCCTGAAGCGCCAAAGAAGACCTCATGAACCGAATTCTTATTGTCTCCTGGGAATACCCACCGCTGATTGAGGGTGGTCTGGCGCGCCATGTGCGCAAGCTCTCCGAGGCACTGGTCGGGCTCGGAGTCGAGGTCCATGTGCTCACTCGCGGTGGCGAGCAGGCGACGATCGAGGAGCAGACGGGCGGCGTTCAGATTCACCGGATCGTCGAACCCGAGCGGCCAACCGACCTCGCTCAGTTCGTCACCTGGGTCGAGCGCATGAACTCCGACATGCTCGCGGCTGGCGTTGAGCTTGGGGACCGGCACGACTTTGATCTTGTTCACGGCCACGACTGGCTGGTCGCCTCGGCCTGCGACCATCTCGCCCGGCGCTACGGCACCCCGCTGGTCACCACGATCCACGCGACCGAGTTCGGTCGTCATCAGGGCTGGGTGGAAAAGCATCCCCAGGCCCACATTCACGGCGTCGAGAAGTGGATCTCCAACCGCTCCGACCGGGTGATCGCCTGCTCACTGTTCATGAAGGAGCAGGTCTCCGAGATCTTCGCCGTCGAGCCGGAAAAGGTGACCGTCATCCCGAACGGCATCGACCCGGAAGACCTCCCCCCGGAGGACCCTGCCGCGCTGGCCGCCCTGCGCAGCGAGTTCGCCGAGCCGGACCAGAACCTGGTCCTGCTGATCGGCCGCCTCGTTTACGAAAAGGGCTTCCAGCTCGCACTCGAGGCGATGCCCGAAGTGATCTCGAAGGTCCCCAACACGCGCTTCCTGGTCGCCGGCTCCGGAACCCACGAAGCCGAACTCCACAAGCAGGCCGAAGAACTCGGGCTGATGGAGCACGGAACCTTCCTCGGCTGGATCGGAGACGACGTGCTCCATCTGCTCTACCGGATCGCAGATCTGACGGTGGTCCCTTCGATCTACGAGCCTTTCGGCCTGGTCGCGCTCGAGGCGATGGCATCGGAATGCCCCTGTATCGCCGCCGACACCGGCGGACTGCGGGAAGTCGTACCGCTCGAAGGCGCCGGCCTGCGATTCCGCGCCAGCGACCCCGAGCACCTGGCCGAGGCCGCGATCCAGGTCCTCAGCGACGAAGACCTCAGCCGCCGCATGGTCGAAGAAGGCCTCTCTCACATCCGCCTCTTCGACTGGACCGACGTCGCCCGCCAGACCCTCGCCCTCTACGGCGAAGTAACCGCCGTCGCCGATCCCACCTGACGGGCCCTCCGGAATCCTGGTTCAGCCCGACCACGCTCATTGACGATCGCAAACGTCTGACGTGGATCCGCGAGGGCTCCCCGGCCGATGAGGCGGCCGGCGGGGGTCGCTGTACGGGCCTCAGGGGATCTCGAGCACGCCGGGGTCGCCGGGTTTCGGTTCGACCGGGTCGGGCCACTTCAGGTGCTCTGGTTCGTCTCTCATGCGCAGGATCCGGGCCGGCACCCCACCGACCACCGCATTGGCGGGAACGTCCTTGGTCACAACCGAGTTGGTGCCGATGATCGAGTTGTCTCCGACCGACACCCCCCGCAGGACGCAGGCGCCGTAGCCAATCCAGACATTGGAGCCGATGTTGACACTCTCCATGTAGATGCCCTGCTGGCGGATCGGGCGCTCAGTCTCGACCGCGCCGTGGTCAAAGTCGATGAACATGGTGCGATCGGCGATCACACACTGCTCGCCGATTTTTACATGGCGGTAGGCGGAGATAGTGCATTCCTGGCCCATCACAGTCTTGCTACCGATCTCGACCCGGCCCTCGTGGCAGCGGATCTTGGTGTCGTCGCCGATCCAGACAAATCGGCCAAAGCTGATCGAAGCGTCCTTGCCAGTCTGGAGCTGGAGGCTGCGGCCAAAGAAGACCGGCCCGTCGGTGTGCCAGCTACGCCCCGAGTGCGTGAAGAACCGGCGCCAGAGGTAGCGCCCGAGCAGCCGCGCGTATCTGGGCGTGATCATCCGTTGCCGGGCGAAGAAGAAGATTGAGTGCATCAAGACGACCGGGACTTTATTCGCCTGCCGGTCGAGGTTCTACACTGGCTGGAGAAATGCCCGGATCCGCAACCGAACTCTCGCCGCTCGCCGAGCGCCTCGTCTCCGGCGACAAGCGTGCTCTGGCCCGGGCAATCACCCTGATTGAGTCCGATGACCCGGCCGGCTGGGATCTCGTCCGAGAGGTCTTTCCGCTAACCGGCAAGGCACGCATCACCGGCTTCACCGGACCACCCGGCGTCGGCAAGAGCACTCTGATCGGCGCCCTTACCGCCGAGCTCCGCAAAGAGGACCGCCAGGTGGCCGTGCTGTCGATTGACCCGTCAAGTCCGTTCACTCAGGGCGCGCTTCTCGGAGACAGGATCCGACTGAGCGAGCATTTCCTCGACAAAGGCGTCTTCATCCGCTCTATGGCCTCGAGGGGCGCCCTCGGCGGACTCTCGGAGGCTGCCCTTCAGGCGGCGCTCGTCATGGACGCCTCGGGCAAAGATGACGTGCTGGTTGAGACTGTCGGCGTCGGCCAGGGCGAGATCGACATCGTTGATCACGCCGACACCATCGTGCTCGCGCTCATGCCCGGCTCGGGTGACTCGATCCAGGCGCTGAAAGCCGGGGTGATGGAGATTCCCGACGTGATTGTCGTCAACAAGGCCGATCACCCGATGACCGACACGATGATCCGCGAGGTCCGAGGCGCACTTTCCCTCGCCCACGAGCCCGGCGATTGGCGAGTCCCGATCCTGAGGACCGAAGCCGCGAGGGGGGAGGGCATCGAGGAGCTGGCTGCCAGGATCGCCGAGCACCGGGCCTTCATCGAGCAGGCTGGCACGCTCGCCGAGCGAAGGGCTCGCAACCTTCGGAGTGAAGTCCTCGGAATCGCGACGGCAAGGTTGCGCCGACGGCTCGAGGCCGTGATCCACAATGATCCGGCTGTGTCCGACTTGCTTGAACGTGTCGTGAACCGCGAGCTCGATCCGTCGTCCGCGGCAGCTCAACTACTGGAAGGAGAGATCGATGTTTAGAAACGAATCGGAAACCGGGGGAACTGCGTCCTCCCACCCCTCGGAATCTGCGGGCCTTGCTCCTGCCACACTGCCTTCGGCCGCTGATGTCAAGGCCTGGGAGGGCTATCAGCTCGATGAGATCACCGGTCAGGGTGTTGCCAAGGTCGAAGGGCTGTTCATTGACCGTGAGAGCGGTGAGCCAGCCTGGGTGCTGGTCAAGCTGGGGCGATTCGGTAAAACCGTTCCGGTCTCAGTAAGGGAGTGCGCCGCAGCAGCTGGCCGGGTGTGGGTCCCGCATGATCGCGAAGTGATCCGCGACGCCCCTGCCGTGGATCCAACATTGCCGCTCAACCGCGAGCAGGAGAAGCTGGTTCTTGACCATTACGGAATCCCGGAGACGGTCGGCCGCGGTGCCGAGATAGCCGGTCGACCGGAAGGCGCGACCACAGCAGTCCCGCCGGCCTAGCAGCCGAGGGCGCGGGCGATCACCATCTGCTGGACCTCGTCGGTGCCTTCGCCAATCGTGAGGATCTTGGCGTCGCGGTAGAACCGGCAGACGGGGTACTCCTCGATATAGCCGTAGCCACCGTGGATCTGGACCGCCTCTTCGGCTGCGCGCACCGCCAGGCGACCAGTGATCAGCTTGGCCTGGGCAGCAGTCAGACTGAAGTCCTGGCCACTGTCCTTCTCGATCGCTGCCCGGTAGGTCAGCAGCCGGGCTGCTTCGAGCTGTGAGGAGATGTCGGCGATCTTTGCCTGAATCGCCTGGAACTTGGAGATTGACTTACCGAAGGCCTGACGCTCCTTGGCGTACTTGAGCGCTTCGTCGAGCGCTCCCTGGGCCAGGCCCACGCCCATCGCCGCGACCGAGATACGTCCGCCGTCGAGTATCTGAAGGAACTGCTTGAAGCCTTCGCCGCGCGGCCCGAGCAGGTTGCCCTCCGGCACCCGGGCATCTTCGAAGGTGAGCGGCCGGGTGTCCGAGGCGTTCCAGCCCATCTTGCGGTAGGGCTCGCCGATCACGTAGCCGTCGGTTCCGTTCGGAACGATGATGTTCGAGATCTCGGGGCGGCCACGCTCGTCTTCGCCGGTCACGGCGGTGATCGTCACGCAGCCGGTGATGTCGGTCCCGGCGTTGGTGATGAACTGCTTGGCGCCGTTGATCACCCATTCGCCATCTTCAAGCTTCGCCCGGGTCTTGGTATTTCCGGCGTCGGAGCCCGCCTCGGGCTCGGTCAGGCCGAAGGCTGCCAGCCTGCGTCCGGCGCAGAGGTCGGGCAGCCACTGCTGTTTTTGCTCTTCCGTGCCCCAGTTATCGATTGGCGCGGTGCCAAGCGAGGTGTGGGCTGCCAGCGTGATCCCGACAGAGGAATCGATCCGTGCCAGTTCTTCGACCGCCATCGCGTAGGAGAGGATGTCGCCTCCGCCTCCGCCGTACTCCTCGGAGAACGGGATGCTCATCAGACCGAGCCCGGCCATCTTTTCGACTATCTCGTACGGGAAGGACTTGGTCCGGTCGAGCTCTTCGGCAACCGGGGCTACCTCGTTGCGGGCGAAGTCGCGGACTGTGTCTCTGATCAGGCGCTGTTCATCTGTGAGGTCGAAGTTCATGTCGCGAATCTTATGGATGCTGCCTCACCCCGGGCAGCCGCCATTGCGGGGGACGGGAGGCGAGCACTCCCCCGGAACCACCTGAGCCCGGCTGGACGGCGTCGACGCTCGCAGGTTCGGTCACGTACAGAAGTACGTTCCCTTCACCAGCTTCGCTTTACTCCTTGCCAGCCGCGCTCAGGAGGCCCCGGGGAAGCACTCGCGTGGAATGGGCTCGCCGGTGGGGCCTGCCCGCGGCTCAGTCCCTGGCGGCGAGGTCCTTGGTCAGGGCGACCAGCAGGTGGACTCCAAAGCCGGTCGGGCCTTTGCCCCAGTACTCGCGGCCGGTGTCCCAGGCGGTCCCGGCGATGTCGAGGTGGGCCCAGGGCTTTCCTTCGGTGAACTCCTCGAGAAAGGAGGCGGCGTAGATCGTGCCCGCCTTGCGCTGGGCGGAGGCGTTGACCAGATCGGTTACCTCTCCCTTGGTCAGGTCCTTGTACTCGTCGTGGAGCGGCAGACGCCAGACCAGTTCACCCGACCGCTCGCCGGCGGCCGTGACCTCGGCGGCGAGTTCGTCGTCGTTGGAGATCAGGGCGGCGTAGGTCGAGCCGAGACCTACCAGGACGGCACCGGTCAGGGTGGCGAGGTCGACCATGCGGTCGGCTCCCTGCCGGGCGCAGTGGACCAGGGCGTCGGCGAGGATCAGCCTGCCCTCGGCGTCGGTGTTGGTGACCTCGACCGTCTTGCCATTGAGCTGGGTGATGATGTCGCCGGGCTTCAGCGCGGTGCCTGAGGGCATGTTCTCGGTAGCTGGCAGCACCGCGATCAAGTCGATCTCGAGGCCGAGTTCGGCGATAGCAGCGACCGCCTCCAGCACAGCCGCACCGCCGGACATGTCCATCTTCATCTCATGCATGCCTGCCGCAGGCTTGATCGAGATGCCGCCGGTGTCGAAGGTGACCGATTTGCCGACCAGGCCGAGCTTCTCACCGCTTCCACGACCGGTGTATTTGAGCGTGATCAGGCGGGGCTCGACGTCTTCGCCGCCTTTGGCGACTGCCTCGAGGCCGCCCATTCCGGCTGCAATGATCCCCTTGCGGTCAAGGATCTCTACCTCCACCGAGTCGAACCTGTCGGTGATCTCCTTTGCTCTGCCGGCCAGGTATTCGGGGGTGGCCACGTTGGCCGGGAGGCTCTGCAGGTATCGGGCGCGGTTGCCGGCGTTGCCGACCACCTCGCCGATCCTGACCGCTTCGCTGGTGTCAGCGGCAGAGGAGATCTCGACTGCCTTCAGTTCGGGCGCGGCCTCTTCACCATCGGATCCGCTTTTGAACTGGTCAAAGCTGAACGAGGCGAAGGCCGCGCCTTCGACCAGCGCGGCGGCGATCGCCCCGGCGTCGGGACCGTCATCTCCGGCCTCGGGCAGGATCCAGCCGAGAGCTTCACCCTTGACCTTCTTCAGCGCCGAGTGAGCGACCGCTCCGGCGATGCGGGCACGCTCGGCGGTGAAGTCCTCCTTCGCTCCAAGTCCGATCACCACGACTCGCTCGGGCTTGCCCGGGAAGACCGTCACCAAAGACTTGAAGTCGGCTGAGGCATCCTTCGCGCCTGGCGTGCTGCCTAGAGGCTCGCTTAGTGCATCGCCTTCGAACAGGCCGACCGCAACCAGGTCAGCGTCGAGCTCGGACAGGGCAACATCGCTTGCGTAGGCCTTCATGACCGGCAGTCTAGATACCGCGGAGGCACCTCCGGGCGGTATCTTGGCGATGTTCTTCAACTTCTCCAATTTATGAAAGGCGGCAGATGCCCCGCACAGTGATCCTCTCCACCGCACGCACCCCCTTCGGCAAGATGGGCGGGGCCCTCGCTCCGGTAGACGCAACCGAGCTCGGTGGTGTTGCGATCGCCGGTGCCCTCGAGCGGGCCGGAGTCAGCCCTTCCGAGGTCGAGCTGGTCAGCTTTGGCCAGGTGATTCAGGCCGGTCAGGGCCAGATCCCTTCGCGTCAGGCCCAGATCAAGGGCGGCATCCCGAAGGAGGTTCCCTCGGAGACGGTGAACAAGGTCTGTGCCTCCGGAATGCGGGCGGTCGGCCTGATCGACCTCGCGATCCGCGCCGGTGATGTAGAGGTCGGAGTTGCCGGTGGCATGGAGTCGATGAGCAACGCCCCGTACCTGCTCCCCGGAGCCCGCTTCGGGTACCGGATGGGTGACGTCCAGACGGTTGACTCGATGACCCACGACGGTCTGACCAACCCCTTCACACACCTCCAGATGATCAACGAGGCCAGTGAGGTCTCGAATGCGCTCGGAGTCGAGCGCCAAGACATGGACCGCTTCGCTGCCCGCTCCCACGAACTGGCGGTCAAAGCACAGGAGACGGGAATCTTCGCTGAGGAAATCGTGCCCGTGACGGTCAAGGGCCGCAAGGGCGAGACGGTCGTTGACGCTGATGAGGCGATCCGCCCGGAGGCGACCCACGAGAGCCTCGGCAAGCTACGCGCAATTGGTGGCGAAGACGCCACCCACACCGCTGGCAACGCCCCCGGGGTCAACGACGGCGCCGGTGCGCTGGTGCTGGCTTCAGAGGACTGGGCGAAGGCCAACGGCAAGGAGATCATGGGCACGATCGTCGGCTACGGCCAGATCGGCGACGAGTTCGCCTGCCTCGCCAAGACCCCGGCTCTGGCCGCCAAGGCCGGTCTCGAGAAGATGGGCCGCACAGCCGACGAGGTGGATGTCTGGGAAGTCAACGAAGCCTTCGCATCAGTCTCGCTGAACACCGTGGACATGCTCGGCATCGACGAGGACAAGGTCAACGTCAACGGTGGCGCAATCGCCCTCGGCCACCCGATCGGTGCCTCCGGTGCCCGCATCATCGGCGCGCTGGTCCGCGAGCTCCAGCGCCGCGGCGGAGGCCTCGGCTGCGCCGCGATCTGCTCCGGCGGCGGCCAGGGCGACGCGATCTTCGTAGAGGTTTAGGTGGCAGGTGGGGGCGGGGTCCGCCAACCCCGCCAACCCCGCCGATTCCCCCAGCCCCTCCGACCCATACGGACGGGCCTCCCCGTCCTGCCACCGGTCCGGCCGGGAGGGTCGGCCCCCGCCCCTCCTCCGGATCCAGCCCGTTCAGGGGCCGCCTCACTTGGATCGCTACCGTTTTTCGGGTGAGCGATTCAACGGCAGCGGCATTCTTTGACCTGGACAAGACTCTGATGGCGGGGTCGAGCGGGATGGAGTTCGCGCGGGTCGCCCGGCGGCGCGGGCTTATTTCCAGGACTCAGGTCTTCAAGTGGGGAAGGGATCACCTGCGCTACCGGATCAAGGGCGCGACCGACGAGCAGACGGCCGAGGTCCTGCGGATCGCGCGCGACACGCTCTCGAACGTCGACGCTCGCGAGATCGAGCGCATGTGGCCCGAGGTCCTCGCCGGGATACTCCCGCGGGTCTACCCGGAGATGCTGGCGGAGATTCACCTTCACCAGGACAAGGGCCGACTGACGTACATCGTCAGTGCAGCCGGCGCGGACATGGTGACCGCCTTGGCCACCGTACTCGGAATGGACGGAGGCATCGGAACGAAGTACGTAGTCAGTGAAGAGGGCGTCTATACAGGCAAGCTTGACGGCCGGTTTGTGTACGGAACAGGCAAGGTCGAAGCGATCGAGGAGCTCGCGGCGGAGAAAGGTTTGGACCTGGAGTCCTCCTGGGCGTATTCGGATTCCGTTTCGGACCTGCCGTTGCTCGCGGCGGTCGGAAACTCGGTCGTGGTCAATCCCGACGCACCGCTGGCCAAGGTCGCCAAGGAACGGGGCTGGCGGATTATGCGATTCGATCGTCTCGGCCGTAATCTCGCTGTCGCCGGCACGGTAGTTATCGCTGCCCTGCTCGGCGGCCTTGGCAGTTACCTCTCAAAGTGGCGTTGAACGACTCTGGCCGTTGAGGCTTTCGCTCTAGTATCTGCCCAATGGAACCCGCCTCCACACCTGCCACGGGCAAAAAGGCCGATGTCGGCGAAACGGAAGTCGCAGCCACGGACGCTGCGGCTGAGCGTGACCGGTCCGCCGAGCAGGAATTCACCACGATGTCCGGCAAGGCGATCCGAGCGAAGTACGGTCCTGAAGATGTAAAGGGCGAGCACGCCGACAAAGTTGGTGAGCCGGGGCAGTATCCCTTCACCCGTGGGCCGTACGAGTCGATGTACCGCGGCCGTAACTGGACGATGCGCCAGTTTGCCGGCTTCGGCACGGTCGAGGAGACAAACGAACGCTTCCACTACCTGCTCGAGCACGGCCAGACCGGCCTCTCGACCGCCTTCGACATGCCTACCCTGATGGGCTACGACTCTGACCATCCCCGATCGCTCGGCGAGGTCGGCCGCGAGGGAGTCGCCGTCGACACGCTCGACGACATGGAGCGGCTCTACCAGGGCATTCCGCTGGACAAGGTCAGCACCTCAATGACGATCAACGCCCCCGCGGCGATGCTGCTCGCTTTCTATGTGCTGGTCGGCGAACGCCATGGGGTTACTCCGGACAGGCTCGCCGGCACGATCCAGACCGACATCCTCAAGGAGTACATCGCCCAGAAGGAGTGGTGCTTTCCGGTCGAGCCGGCGATGCGACTGGTCACCGACATGGTTGAGTACTGCACCGACCACATGCCGCGGTTTCACCCGATCTCGATCTCCGGCTACCACATCCGCGAGGCCGGAGCGACTGCCGCCCAGGAGCTTGCCTTCACCCTCAAGAACGGCTTCACCTATGTCGAGCGGGCGATCGAACGCGGGATCGACGTCGACGCATTCGCCCCCAGACTGTCGTTTTTCTTCAACGCTCACATCGACTTCTTCGAAGAGATCGCCAAGTATCGTGCCGCCCGCCGGATCTGGGCCCGCGAGATGAAGGAGACCTACGGCGCGAAGAAGCCCGAGTCGATGCGGCTGCGCTTTCACACCCAGACTGCGGGTGTCTCGCTGACCGCTCAGCAACCCCTGAACAACATCGTGCGCACCGCGATTGAGGCTTTGGCCGGCGTGCTTGGTGGCACCCAGTCGCTTCACACCAACTCCTTCGACGAGGCCCTGGCGCTGCCGACTGAGGAGGCTGTCCGCGTGGCGCTCAGGACCCAGCAGATCATCAAAGAGGAGACCGGCGTCACCAACACGGTCGATCCTCTCGGCGGGTCCTGGTTCGTCGAGTCGCTCACCGACGAGCTCGAGGCCGAAGCCTACGACTACTTCCGCCGGATCGACGAACTCGGTGGCATGGTCGAGGCGGTCCGCCAGAACTTCCCCCAGCGCGAGATAGGTGAGGCGGCCTTCACCTTCCAGCGTGAACTCGACGACAAGGATCGCCTGATCGTCGGCGTCAACAGCCACGTCCACGACGAGGAGGAAGTGCCGCTGCTCCATATCGACCCGGCACTCGAGGCCAAGCAGGTCGAACGGCTGCTCAAGACGAAGGCCGAGCGCAGTCAGTCCGAGGTTGACGCAGCACTGGCCGAGCTCAAGAGAGTGGCTGAGGCCGACGGCAACATGATGTACCCGATAATTGAAGCGGCTCGTGCGCGGACAACCGAGGGCGAGATGATCATCGCCCTGCAGGACGTGTTCGGCACTTACACCGAGACCCCGGTCTTCTAGGAGGCAGAGGGTTGAGTTCCGAAGCCGCAGCCAGTAAATCCACCGAGGCCCTCTCAGGCACGATCGACCGCAAGATCCGGGTCGTTGTCGCCAAGCCCGGCCTCGACGGCCACGACCGCGGCGCCAAGATCATCGCTCGCGCCCTGCGTGACGCCGGCATGGAAGTGATCTACACCGGCCTTCACCAGACCCCGGAGCAGATCGCCGAGACCACGATCCAGGAGGACGCCGACGCGATCGGCATCTCGATCCTCTCCGGCGCCCACATGACTCTCGTCCCGAAGATCGTCGAACTGCTCGAAGCCCAGGGCGTCGATGACGTGCTGCTGACCGTCGGCGGGACTATCCCCAAGCGTGACATCGAGGAGCTGAAGAAGCTGGGAGTCTCCGGAGTCTTCACCCCCGGCACACCGACCGACGAGATCGTCGAGTTCATCCGCGACGGCGTCAAGGGCCGCAGCCGCGAAATCTGATTCACCGTTGCGCTCAGGGCCCGGAAGGTAGGGAAACCCATGCGAATCGCCGGTGGGTAGGCTGGGTTTTCGGCAAGCTTTGAAAAGGAGTCTGATGGTGGCATTGATAAAAGGACGGGCAGCGGATGTCGTTGACGCGGCGCTTGACTTAGGCATCGTTCCTGGTTTCAGTGCGATCGGCTACCGGGCCCGCAAGCGTCTTTTCGGCTGGGATGCGGACCGTCTGGATGGCCGTTCGGTAATGGTCACCGGTGCTAACGCCGGAATCGGCAGGGCGATCTCGCTTGAGCTCAGCCGCCGTGGGGCGGAGGTGCACATGGTCTGCCGCAATCCTGAAAAGGGTGAAGCCGCGCGGGAGGAGATAGCTCTTGAGGGCGGGATCGAACCTGACCTTCACATATGCGACCTCTCCAGCCTCGCTTCGGTCCGGGAGTTCGGGACAGCCTTCGCGGCAGGCGAGGGGCGGCTCGATGTGCTGGTCAACAACGCTGGCGTGTTACCCCTCGAACGGGTTCTCACCGACGAAGGCTTCGAGCTCACCTTTGCCACCAACGTCCTCGGTCCGTTCCTGCTGACCGAACTGCTGCTGCCGAAGCTCCGGCAGAGCGACAACGGTCGGGTCGTGATGATGTCCTCAGGGGGGATGTACTCGTCTGGATTCGACCTCGACGACCCCCAGCTGGAGAACAGGGAGTTCGACGGGACGAAGTTCTATGCCCAGAGCAAGCGGGCCGAAGTCATGCTGGCCGACGAGTGGCAGGACCGCGAGCCGGAGGGCGGACCGGTCTTCTGCTCAATGCACCCGGGCTGGGCCGACACCGAGGGAGTCAGCAACGCTTTGCCGACCTTCAACAGGTTGGTCGGACCGATCCTGAGGACAGCTGAGGAGGGGGGAGAGACGGCGGTCTGGCTCAGCGGGGCAACTGCGCAAGAGGCTCCCGGAGCCGAATTTTATATGGATCGCAAGCCCCGTCTGAAACATCGTATTCCTGGAACAAACGATTCGGCCGAGGATCGCAGGCGGCTTTTCGAACTGTGCGAAAGCCTGGTCGTGAAGCTTCCCGATTGACTCGTCAGTCAACAACGGGTTGCACTCGCTAAGATTCATTTCTGAAGATCAAGTTTCGGCTCGTCAGTTGAATCTCATGCGAGTCAGCCAGACACAAGCCCTAAGGAGGCTCCCCTTGAAAATATGCGTACTGGTCAAAGAGGTTCCAGACGCCGCAGTTCAGAAGCGCATCGATTCCGGCACCATGCGCCTCGATCGCAGCGGCGAAAACAATCTGAACCCATTCGACACCCATGCCATCGAGGCTGCGATGCAGCTGAAAGAAGGCGGAGACCTGCAGGTCGACGAAGTCGTCGCCGTGACGATGGGGCCCAGCACGGCCCAGCGCGCGCTGCAGAAGGCCGTCGCCCTCGGAGCTGATCGCTCGGTTCATCTTTGTGATGACTCCCTGGTTGGCTCGGACGTCTGCGCTACCGGAGTGGCCCTCGCCAAGGTTCTTGAGTCTGAGAGCCCGGATGTCGTCCTTCTCGGACAGCAGGCCGACGATGGTGAGTGCTACGTGATGGGCGCGGTCCTGGCTGATCACCTCAAGATGCCGTCGCTGACCCAGGTGGTCAAGATGGATGTTGAGGGCGACAAGCTGCGCTGCGAACGTCAGGCTGAGTACGGATACGACACCGTCACCCTTTCGCTTCCCGCCGTGATCTCGGTCGGAGACGCGATCAATGAGCCACGCTACCCAAGCCTCAAGGCAATCATGGGCGCAAAGAAGAAGCCACTCGACACCAAGTCAGCCGGAGACGTAGGTCTTACCCCTGATCAGGTCGGCGAGGCCGGGTCCAGGACAAGCGTCCTGGCACTCAACCAGCCACCTGCCAAGGAAGCTGGCGAGATGATCGAAGATGAAGACACTGCCGAGACGGTCGAAAAGATCGTCGCCTGGCTCGACGAAAGGAAGTTGATCTGATGGCCGGCATCCTCGTATACGCCCTGCATGACGATGAGGGTAACTTCAACAAGAACTCCTTCGGAGCCCTCTCCGAGGCGGCCAAGCTGGCCAGTGAACTCGGAACCGAGGCAGCAGCTGTAGTCGTCGGAGATGTGTCTGACGAAAGCGTTCAGGGTCTGGGCAAGTACGGCGTTACCAAGGCCTACCGGGCCAAAAGCGTGCCCGAAGGTCTGGCGCAGCCGATTGTCGACGTAATGGCCAAAATCATTACCGAGAACGGCTACACCTACGCTCTGTTCGGTGGAGGCCTGCTTGGCTTCGAGATCGGTGCCGGACTGACGGCCCGCCTCGGTGCCGGAGTGACCATGGAGGTCACCGCGGTCAAGGTTGTCGACGGAAAGCTCGTGTCCGAGCGTCCGATCCTGCAGGATTCGCAGATCGCCGACGTTGGCTACGTGAACGAACCCGGAATCATCATCGGTCGCCTCAACGCCTTCGATATCGTCGAATCCGGTGGAACCGCCGAGATCGTCGATATTGATGTCGAGCTCTCTGAGTGGTCAACCAAGGCCGAGATGGTCACCCGTGGCGAGCAGCGCGGCGCCGACGTGGATATCGAAGCAGCTGATGTGTTGATCGGTGGCGGTCGCGGACTCGGTTCCGCCGAGGGCTTTGATGCCTGCGAAGAGCTCGCCGGCGCTTTCGACAACGGTGCTGTCGCCGCAACTCGCGCAGTGGTCGATGCTGGCTGGTACCCCTATGCCGCCCAGATCGGTCAGACCGGTAAGACGGTCGCACCGAAGCTGTACCTGGCGGTCGGTGTTTCCGGTGCCATCCAGCACAAGGTCGGAATGATGAACTCCGAGACAATCGTGGCCATCAACAAGGACGAAAACGCCCCGATTTTCGAGTTCTCCGATCTCGGCGTCGTTGGTGACCTGAACAAGATCATGCCCAAGCTCACCGAAGCCATTAAGGCCAAGAGGGGCTGAGGCAGGCATTTGAAACGGGTGACAGGGAAGCGGCGGTCACCAGCCTCCGCTTCCCTCCCACCCGGACCTGTCTCTAGGCTTCAAAGAACATAATTCTCGAAAGGAACAGTTCATGCCTCCAATAGCGCCCTCTGAGTTTCCGCCCCCGTTTGATTCCGAGAGCGTCATCTCCCGGCCGACTGACCCGGAAGATGAGCGCATTGAAGTCGGCGCCGCCATTGTCGGTGGTGGTCCGGCCGGACTGGCCTGCGCGGTAAAGATGCTCCAGTTGCTTGAGGATCGCCCTGAGCTAGCTGAAAAGCTCGGCGAAGTTCCGGTAGCTGTGATTGAAAAGGGCAAGGTCGCAGGCGCCCACTCGATGTCCGGCGCGAATATGCGTCCGTCGGCCATGGAGGAACTTTTCCCCGACCTTCCGAAGTCAGAGTGGCCGGTCTACCGCGAGGTGACCAAAGACGCGGTCTACCTGCTGACCGAAAAGCAGGCGCTTCCCCTGAAGCCGATGCCGCCGAACTTCAAGAACCACGGCAACTACGTCACTTCAGTCTCCAAGCTGACCCGTTTCCTGGCTGAGAAGGCAGAAGACATGGGCGGGTACATCCTCGCCGAGACCGCAGCCGACAAGCTGCTCGTGGAAGACCAGATTGTCAAGGGAGTGCGTTCCGGAGACAAGGGCCGTGGCAAGGAGGGCCAGGAACTGGGCAATTTCGAGCCCGGCGCCGACGTGATGGCCAAGGCCACAGTCCTTGCCGAAGGCACGATCGGTCACCTGACTTACGCTGCGCTCGACCATTTCGATATCAACGGCCTCGACCCGCAGCGCTGGGAGCTCGGCGTAAAGGAGATCTGGGAGGTTGAGGAGCCGCTTGACCGGGTCATCCACACGATGGGCTGGCCGCTGCGAAAGGCTGCCAAGTACAAGGAGTTCGGCGGATCCTTTATCTACCCGATGGAAGACAACAAGATCTGCATCGGCCTGGTGGTCGGACTCGACTACACCGATGCCACGCTTTCGGTTCACGACGGACTTCAGCAGCTCAAGACCCACCCCTTCATCAAAAAGATCCTCAAGGGCGGAAAGCGGGTCGGCTGGGGCGCCAAGACGATCCCGGCCGGGGGCTACTGGTCAATGCCCAAGCGTCTCGCTGTGCCTGGCATGTGTATAGCCGGTGACAGTGCCGGCATGGTCAACGTCGCCGAGCTCAAGGGCGTCCACTACGCGATGCACGCAGGCATGTTCGCTGCTGAGGCGATTGTCGATGCGCTGGAGAAGGATTCAGTCGATTTCTCGGCTTACGACGAGAAGGTTCACAACTCGATCATTGAGAAGGACCTCTACAAGGTTCGTAATGCCAGCCAGCCGTTCACCAAGGGTTTCTTTGTCGGTGGCGCCCTGGCCTCGGCGATGACCCTGACCGGCGGACACTTCCCGGGCGGTCACTGGGAGAACCACGACGACGCCACCTACAAGATGGAGATCGGCAAAGCTGCCGACAATTATCCGGTGGCGGATGGAGAGCTGACCTTCGACAAGCTCTCATCGGTTTTCCTCACCGGAAACGCGACCCGTGACGATGCACCCAACCACGTACGCATCCAGACCGAGGTCCCGCGAGAGGTCGCCCAGACCTGGGTTTCAATGTGCCCGGCACAGGTCTACGAGATCCCCGAAGACCAGCTAGATAGCCCCGCCGATATCGTCGACGTCCACGTAACTGCTTCTAACTGCATTCAGTGTGGGGCGATCACGGCCAAGGGTGGACGGCTGACCCTGCCCGAAGGTGGCGACGGACCGCTTTACACAGAGACCTGATCGCTGTTCAATCTGAAGGCGCGAACGCGCCAGGAGAAGCGGCGCGGTTTGGAAATCGCGCCGCTTTTTTTTAAGGACTGGTGACTCTCGTGCGTCCGGGCAGTCAGAAAAGGGACGGGTTGGGAATCGACAGACGTTGGCGGCCGATCGGTCAGGCGGCCCGGCGGAACTCCGTCCGAGCTTCGCGGACGCGGCGATCAACCTGGGCGTCGAAAAGGGCTTCCTCTTCGATTCGGCGCTGCTTCCGAGGGGGTATCGTCCATTCGTCGCAGCCCTCAAAGGCAGCCGCAAAGCGCTGAGCCTTGGTACTGACGGATTGAGCCTGATCAAATATCTGTTTTGCCATAAGGAAGATCCTCTCCTACCACGGGGGGGGTTATGTGAAGTGTCTTCGCTTCATCGGACGGAAAACCTTTCGCAAATCGCGGGTTTTTCGATATCTGGATTTGTGGTGTCTCCAATTCTCCACCGCGAAGCAACATCGGCTGAAGCGCCGGTTCGCTCTCCTGGAGCGCACCCCGTCTGCTGCCGTCGGTGTTGTTGCTCTAGAATGGAGCGAATGAAGGCCGAAATCCACCCCGAATACGTGATCGCCAATGTCCACTGCTCTTGTGGAAATCAGTTTTACACCCGTTCGACGAAGTCGGACCTTCATGTGGAACTCTGCTCGGCCTGTCACCCCTTCTACACCGGTAAGCAGAAGCTGGTGGACACCGGGGGTCGCGTTGAGCGCTTCCAGCGTCGTGCCGCGAAGCGCGACAAGACAGGCGCCGCCGAAAACTGATCCGTCTGCTGAGTCGGCCGACTCCGCCGGAGGATTTCTTTTCCCGCCTGATTCTGGTCGAGTCCGGCCTTAATGTGTGACAGCCCGCCGGGTTTCTGGAGGCGTACAGGTTTTGGTTCAGACGGCGCGGGTTAGCGGGTCGCCTGGGGACGACTCCAATGCCGAGGCGATCAGGATCGCTGCCTGAGGGGTAATCCGTTCCACGGAGCGACAGGGGTAGGCTCCGGAACCGATGATCCAGAAGCTTGCCAAGCAGATTGAGATGCGTTTCGCCGAGCTCGAGCGGGACATGAGCGACCCGGAGGTGATCGCCGACCGTGTCCGTTACGCCGAGGTAGGCCGCGAGTACCGTCGGATTTCCCCTGCCCACGAACTCGTGCTCGAATATCGCAAGCTGGGCGACGACCTCGAGGGTGCCCGTGAGTTGATCGAGGAAGACGACTCGGACGAGGATCTGCGCAAGGTTGTGGAGGAAGCTCCGGCCAGGCTGGCTGATCTGGAGGAGGAGATCCGGCTGGCAATGGTCGAGACCGACCCAAGTGACGAAAAGAACGTCATAGTCGAGATCCGGGCCGGTGCGGGCGGTGACGAAGCAGCGATCTTCGCCGGTGACCTCTACAAAATGCTCACTCGTTACGCATCTGAAAGCGGCTTCACCACCGAGATGCTCTCCCACTCAGCAGCTGAGCAGGGCGGGTTCAAGGAGGTTACCTTTGAGATTCGTGGCGACGGTGCCTACTCCGTGTTCAAGTTTGAGGGGGGGACCCATCGGGTTCAGCGAGTCCCGGAGACCGAATCCCAGGGCAGGATCCATACTTCGACGGCTACGGTCGCCGTGCTCCCGGAGGCTGAAGAGGTTGAGGTCAAGATCGATCAAAACGATCTGCAGATCGACGTTTACCGGTCTTCCGGGCCCGGCGGACAGTCCGTAAATACGACCGACTCCGCCGTGAGGATCACACACAGGCCGACCGGAATAACGGTCTCGATGCAGGACGAAAAATCCCAGCTTCAGAACAAGGAGAAGGGGATGAGGGTTCTCAGGGCGAGGATTTACGAGCGTCAGCTGGCCGAGCAGCAGGCCGCGATCGCTTCTGAGCGCAAGGCCCAGGTGGGTACCGGGCAGCGGTCGGAAAAGATCCGGACCTACAACTACCCTCAGGGGCGGGTGACTGACCACAGGATCAAGTTGACCTCCCATGATCTGGATGCGGTCATGAACGGCGAACTCAGTAATTTCACTGCGGCACTTTCAGGCGAAGAAAAGCGCCAGCTGCTCGAGGCACAGGCCGGCTGAACCGATGGACCCGGCGGGGGCAGGAGGCAGCTCGGCGCGGAGGGTCTCCGGTGGGGCATCGGCCCGCGATGCGCTAGGGGCAGCAACTGACGCACTGTCAGCGGTTGGGGTTGACACCCCGAGAATCGATGCGGAGGTTCTGCTGGCTGGCGTCACCGGTCGCAGCGCGGCTGATCTGATTGCCGATCGGGAAGCGCGGATATCTCCGTCTGAATCGCGAGGGTTCTCGGAAGCCGTGCGCAGACGGCTCCGGCGCGAGCCAGTGGCGTACATCCTCGGCAGGAAGGGCTTTCGTCATATCGAACTCGAGGTGGACCGCCGAGTGCTCGTTCCCCGTCCGGAAACCGAGATGCTGGTCGAGTTTGCCCTGCTGGAGGATCCGCATTCAGTGCTTGAACTCGGTACAGGATCCGGAGCCGTCGCGTTGGCGATCGCCGACGAGATTCCCGGTTGTGAGGTGACAGCAGGAGATGTTTCGACGGACTCACTTGAAGTCGCCAGCCTCAACGCAGATCGTCTTGGACTTGCTGGCCGAGTCCACTTCTTCGAAGGAACCTGGCCCGCCTCGGGCTCTTTCGGCCTGATCGTCGCGAATCTTCCTTATGTTGCCCTTGATGATGAGCTTCCGCCAGACGTCCGGGACTGGGAGCCGCCTGGCGCCCTGTTCCCCGGTGTGACAGGCCTGGAATGCTTCGAAGAGGTCCTCTCCAGTTTGCCTGATTCGGGGATTGAGGCGCCGGTGATAGCTCTCGAGATCGGCCACGGACAGGGTGAGCAGGTATCGGCCCTGGTACGGGGAGCCGGCTTTGGCGAGACCATGATTCACCCGGATCTGGCCGGCCTGGAACGGATGGTTACCGGGCGCAGGCAGGCAGCTTCCTCCTGACATGATTGTGTGGTGAAAGTTGTCGCTACCGAACTGAGTGACGGGGATGCCGCGAGGCAGGCTCTTGAAAGCTGCATCAGTAAAGGCGGCGTTGCCCTGTTCCCATCCGACGGCGTTTACGGACTCGCCTGTGATCCACTCAACGAGAAAGCGGTTGCCCGAATCCATGGGATCAAGGGCCGCGACGAAGGCAAGCCATCAGCGGTGATGTACCTCTCGCCGCTTGCTATGCGGGAACTGGTCCGCGACCTTGGCCAGCGGGTGAGCGAGGCCTTTGGGCGGCTCCTGCCGGGGCCGGTGACCTTGATCGTTCCCAATCCGCGCCATCGGTATCCACTCGCCTGTCGCGAAGATCTGTCGCGCCTCGGCGTGAGGGTGATAGGCGGCCCCCTTACGGGTGTGCGCTATCCCCTTTTTCAGACGAGTGCGAATCTGAGCGGGGAGCCGACACCATCGAGCTTCGCCGGGGTCGTGCCGGAGGTCCGCGAGGCCGTGGATCTGGCAATCGACGGAGGAACCCTGAGTGGGCTGCCTTCGACTGTGGTCGATCTGACCGAACTGGACGAGAATGGTGTCTGGACCGTACTTCGCGAGGGTGGCATGAGCCGCGGTGATCTGGTTGCCGTACTCGGCCACTGAACGCTCGGTAACCTTTGCCGTGTGAAGATTGCCATGGCCTCAGACCACGCCGGGTTCGAACTCAAGGAATCTGTAAAAAGTCTCCTCGAGGTGGATGGTCACGAGGTAGTCGATGTCGGCACACACTCCGTCGAGTCGACCGATTACCCACCTTTCGCCGCGAAAGCATCGGAACTGGTCGCCGCTGGGGACTGTGATCGCGGGGTGCTCGTCTGTGGCTCTGGTAACGGCGTGGCGATTGTCGCCAACAAGGTGGCCGGGGTCAGGGCAGTCAACGCTCATGATCCCGATGAGGCCGAGATGTCCCGCCGCCATAATGACGCCAATGTGATCACTCTTTCCGGGCAACGGGTCAGCGCGGAGCAGGCCAGACCAATTGTGCAGACCTTTCTCGAAACCGAGTTCGAAGGTGGCAGGCATCAGCGTCGCGTAGACGAGATCTCCGAGGTCGAGCAGCGCTCTCTCTAACCGGTCCCTCGCCTGATCTGACCACTGGTATTGCTACTCTGAAGAACCGTTTCCATTGTGGGAATCCGGCCCGCGAGGCACCGGACAAATCCGAAAGGCCCATCCGAAAATGAGCACCCTGTCCCAAAATATCCTCGATGCCCGTCTGGCAGAAGTCGATCCCGAGGTCGCTGCCGCTCTGGACGGTGAACTGGCCCGCCAGCGTGACACGCTGGAGATGATCGCCTCTGAGAACTTTGCCCCGCAGTCGATACTTGAGGCCACCGGTTCGGTGTTGACCAACAAGTACGCGGAGGGCTACCCGGGTCGGCGCTACTACGGTGGCTGCGACCAGGTTGACATCGTCGAGACCCTGGCCATCGAACGGGCCAAGGAACTTTTCGGGGCCGAGCATGCAAATGTCCAGCCTCATTCCGGAGCCCAGGCCAACAATGCCGTCTATATGGCCCTGCTTGAGCCTGGGGACACAATCATGGGGCTTGCCCTCGACCACGGTGGACATCTCAGCCACGGGATGAAGCTGAACATTTCGGGCAAGCTCTACAACCCGGTTCCGTACCACGTCTCCCGGGAGGATTGCCGGATAGACATGGACGAAGTGGCAAAGCTGGCCGAGGAGCACCGACCGAAGCTGCTGATCACCGGGGGCTCGGCCTATCCTCGGCAGATCGACTTTGCGCCCTTCCGTGAGATCGCCGATTCCGTGGGTGCCAAGCTGATGGTTGACATGGCTCACTTTTGCGGGCTGGTGGCTGCTGGCGTACATCCCAACCCGGTGCCGTACGCCGATGTCGTCACCAGCACCGTGCACAAGACTCTCTGCGGTCCGCGCAGCGGGATCATCCTTTGCCGCGAGGAACTCAAGGCTGACATAAACCGGGCGGTCTTCCCGGGTCAGCAGGGCGGGCCTCTCATGCATGTGATCGCCGCCAAGGCGGTCGCACTGAAGATCGCCCAGAGCGAAGAGTTCGCAGAGCGCCAGCGCCGCACTATCGCTAACGCCCGCGCACTCGGAGCGGGACTGATCGAAGGCGGCATCGACATTGTCACCGGCGGGACAGACGTCCACCTGGTGCTTGTTGATCTCACCTCGACCGGCCTCGACGGGCAGACCGGCGAGGATCGGCTCGATCAGGTCGGCATCACGGTAAACCGCAATACGATCCCGTTCGACGAGCGTCCTCCGATGAACCCTTCGGGTCTTCGGATCGGCACACCAGCTCTTACCACCCGGGGATTCGAGCCCGAAGACATGACTGAGGTGGCGGCGATCATTGCCGGCGCGCTTTCCGACGGCTTTGAAAACGGGCGCGACGCGCTGCTGGCCCGCACCAGGACCCTTCTGGACCGCTATCCGCTCTACCCGGGGCTCGGTTGAGGCTATTCCCGGGGCCTTCGCTGCCGGCCCGGTCAGTTTGATGAAGGTCTGGTTCGACTGCACCGCGGCGGCCCATCCGCTTGTGCTGCGGCCCGTGATTGAGAGGTTCACCAAAGAGGGCGCCGAGGTGCTGGTGACGGCCCGTGAGTACGGCCAGACCGTCGGCCTGCTCGAACTGCTCGGGATCGATCACATAGTGGTCGGCTCCCACGGAGGCGGTTCGAAGGCCGGCAAGCTGTTTGCCCTTGGATCACGATCTGTCCCCCTCTCGCGGGTCGTCTGGAAATTCCGGCCGGATCTTGCGGTCGGTCATGGTTCCGTCGATCTGGCACTGATCTCCGCACTGTTCGCAATTCCGTCGGCGCAGCTCCAGGATTACGAGTTCGCCGGCATCCAGCGCCAGCTGGCCTTCCGGATCGCCCGGCGGGTTCTGGTGCCGGATTCGATCCCGGAGGAGCGCATGGCCAGACTCGGTGCCAAGGGTGCCAAGCTGGTTCGCTATCCGGGTCTGAAAGAGGACTACTACCTTGCTGACTTCAATCCGGACCCGGCGGTGCTGGATGAACTGGGCCTTGACCTCGAGCGGGTGCTGGTTGTTGTCCGCCCCCCGCCGGAAACTTCCGAGTACCACGCCGACAACCCGCTGTATGAAAAAGTGCTCGACCGTTTGGCTGCGACCGACGGCGTGACCGCGATCGTGATTCCGCGGACCGGGGGGCAGGCCGAACGGGCGAGTGGCCGTGGTTCTTCAAATCTGGTGGTGCCCGATCACGCGATTGATGCCCAGAGCCTGATCGCCTTCAGTGATTTGGTGGTGAGTGCCGGTGGCACCATGAACCGCGAGGCAGTTGCTCTCGGCACCCCGGTCTACACGACGTTCGCAGGTCGTATGGGTGGGGTGGATGAGCAGCTGATCTCCGACGGGCGGCTGGAGGTCCTCCAGGATGCCGACGAGTTCAAACTTGTGAAGCGCACCGACCAGGCAGGACCTCGCATCCCACGCGACCCACAGGTGCTGGTTAACGGCATTCTCGGGGCGATGGGCTGACCGCACCGCGATCCGTCGGCCGTGAGTGAGACTCTTTCCGCATGGTTGACTCGTGGGATGCCGCTTTCGCCTTTCTCGCTGCGGCGCTGATCACCTGGGCGCTGGTTCCTGTGGCGGAGCGCTTTGCCGTACGGGTCGGCGCGCTGGATCACCCGGGTCCCCGGAGCCAGCACCTGGTGACGACCCCGCGTATGTCAGGTATCGCGATACTCGCTGGTGTTCAGATCGCGGGTTGGGTTTGGCTGCCGCACAATATTGAGGCGACCTCGATACTTCTCGGTGCACTCATGATCTGCTTTGTCGGTGCGCTTGACGATGTATTTGATCTGCCGGCGCTGGTCAAGCTGATTGGCCAAATCGCGGCCGCAGCCATTCCGGTGGCGAGTGGCGTCCACCCCGACGCACTGACAATCCCGTTCATCGGTGGATTCGAACTGGGGTGGACCTCATACCCGCTGGCAATCCTGGGGATCGTCGCCGTGATCAACATCATCAACCTGATCGACGGTATCGACGGCCTCGCAGCCGGGGTATGCGCGATCGCCGCGACCGCAATGGCGGTGATAGCGCTTTCGCTGGACCGGACCGAGGCCGGCATCCTCGCCGCGATCACGGCCGGCGGCGCACTCGGCTTCCTGCGCCACGGTTTCCCACCGGCGTCGAGCTTCATGGGAGATGCCGGCTCCAACCTGCTCGGTTACATGATCGCCGTCGTTTCGATCCAGGGCGCGCTCAAGACCAACGCCGTGGTCGCCCTTGCCTTCCCATTCGTGATTCTCGCCGTGCCAATCCTGGACACGGCATTCGTGGTGGCCAAGCGGATCAAATACCGGCAGCCGATCTACCAGGCCGACCGCTGGCACTTCCACCACCGCATGGCCAACAAGGGGTTCTCACAGCGACGTTCGCTCGCCTACCTGTACGGCTGGACGCTGGTGCTCGCCCTCCTTGCCCTGGCCCTCCGCTTCGTGCCGTACAGCGACAACCGGGGGAATTTCGACCTGGTCTGGACCGTGCTGATGGCGGCAGTCATCCTCGCCGCAGTCGCAGCCTCGGTGTATCTGGTGATCGTGCTTGAGATCGTCAAGCTCAGGCGAACTCAGGACTCCGAGCCCTGAGTTGAGGCCCGGAGGGCGGTGTTTGGCTCTGGTAAAGGGTTAGTGACGGTTGCCACCAGCCGGGTCAGAGCGCAATCCCAGCGGCGTTCGGATATAGTCGAGGTCCATTGACGACGCTCGCCATAGAACGACCCCAAGAGGGCCAAAGTGGCGGGCGCGGTATGACCTTGCTCAAGTACACCGACCTTTTTCTACTCGCCATCGCCCTGCCGGTCTTCATTCTGACCGGTCTTCCGCTGTTGGGCTGGGCGGGAGCCGCGGTCGGCTGGAGCGGCCAGCGCATCATTCAGGCCCTGATCGAGGCCAAGGCGTCCCGGACCGAGGATACGCAGGGATTTTTCCAGCTGATGGCAGGCTCGATCATCGGTCGCTCCTGGTTCCTCGTGATCTCGATCGTGACCGCGGGTCTGATCGAGCGGGAGGCCGGACTGGCTGCCGCGGTGCTGTCCGCCATCCTGTTCACCACTTACCTCGTGATCACCCTCGTCACGCGCGAGTCTCCCGAAGCGACGGATCAGGCATGAGCCGTCTGAACCGCAGGTACGCCCTTTTCGCATGGTTCACCGTTGCCGCCAGCTTCCTGTTCGTTCCCTCGGCGGCCAGCGCCGCAACCGAATTCAGCCCCGAGGGTGAGTTTGCGCTTCCACCCTTCATCTCGATCGAGATCTTCGGAATCGACATGTCGATCAACAAGGCTGTCGTCTACATCTTCATCGCCGCGATCGTGACCACGCTCGTGGTCACGATGATCGCCCGGACCATGCGGGTCAGGCCGGAGAGCCGGACGCAGACGACCGTCGAGATCGCCTACAGCCTGATGAAGGACAACATCACTGATGGCAACCTCGATCCAAAGATGGCCGCCCGGTGGTTCCCGTTCATCGGAACGCTGTTCCTCTTCATCTGGTTCTCGAACATGATCGGTTACATCCCGCTGCCGTTCAATACGGAGCACACGATGACGATTCTAGGGTTGGAACTGCCGACCTTCGCGCTCTACGCAGCCACGGCAAACATCGCGATGCCCCTGACGCTCGCGCTGATGGTCACCGTGGCCTACCACTTCGAAGGCATCCGGGCCAAGGGCTTGGTGAAGTACGTGCGAGGCTGGGTTCCGTCCGGCGTCGAAGGCTTCATGGTCGGTCCGATCCTGCTGATCGAGGTGCTTTCGCACATCGTCCGGATCATCTCGCTCTCGGTCCGTCTTTACGCCAACATCCTCGCCGGCCACCTGCTGCTCCTCTTCATGGGCGGTGGCCTGGTCGTACTGCTCGGTATGGGGCTGATTGGATCGACCATCCTCGGCCTGGCGACCGGAGCCCTGGCCGTAGTTTTCTTTCTGTTCGAGATCGGCCTTGTGGCTACGCTTCAGGCCTTTATTTTCTGCACTTTGACCGCGATATACCTCGACGGCGCCGTCGCCGAGGAACACTAAGGAGAAACAAAGCAAGTGGACCCATCAATCATTCTGGCCGCCGCTGACGTCGAAACCGCCGCCGCTTACGCAGAGACTGCCGGCCGCGCCATGGGCCTCGGCCTCGGCACCGGCCTCGCGGCCCTCGGTACCGGTATCGGCCTCGGCTTCATATTCGGCAAGACGATCGAAGCCGTCTCGCGCCAGCCCGAACTCAAGTCAGAGATCCAGAGCATCCAGTGGCTCGGCTTCGCGCTCACCGAGGCGACCGTCTTCTACGGATTCATCGCCGGCCTGATCGCTTTCTTCGTTTAGGCCGATGCTCGGCGAACTGCTGAACACTGCAACGCCGCTTCTCGTAGCGGCAACGGAGGGCACCGAAGAAGGCCTGAGTCCGCTGGTCAAGGTCGTTCCCGGCCTTATGATCTGGACGATCCTTGCCTTCGGCGTCTCGATGCTCGTCCTGAAGAAGTACGCCTGGCCACCGATCAGCAGGGTCCTCGACGAGCGTCAGACACTGATCAACGACTCAATCACCTCGGCTGAGAAAACCCGCTCCGAGGCCGATCTGCTGCTCGCCGACTACCGGCAGCGGCTGACTGAGGCCCGGGAGCAGGCCGATGAGATCATCGTGCGTGCCCGCAAGGCTGCCGAAGCGACGAAGTCGGAGGCGGTATCGGCCGGCCAGGAGAAGCGCGAGGAGCTTCTGGAGGCCGCCCGTCGTGATATCGAGGCCGAGACCAGGAAGGCTCTGGATGACATCCGCAAGGAGGTCGCCAACCTGACCGTGCTCGCAACCGAACGGGTCACCCGCAAGACCCTCACCGAAGCCGACCAGAAGCAGTTGGTCGAAGAGGCCCTGCGTGAAGTCGACTTCTCGAGTCTTGCAGGAGACCGGAGCAACTGATGGAAGAGCTGGCCCGCGTATATGCCGAATCCCTCTTTGGCGTAACCAAAGAAAAGGGGACGCTCGACACCGTGCGCGACCAGCTCGGGCAGTTCAGCAGCACCCTCGAGGAGAACCGCGACCTGCAGGTCTTCTTCTTCAGCCCCTCGTTTTCTTCCAAGGAGAAGCTCGACGGGCTTCATCTCGCGGTCAGCGATGCTGACGCCGAGCTACTCAACTTCCTCGAGCTGTTGATCGAGAAGCACCGCATGCCGGCTGTCTTCCGCATCCACAGCCAGTTCGAAGAGCTTTGGAAGAAGGAGAACCAGAGGATTGAAGTAACTGTGACCAGCGCGATCGGGCTCGATCCCGCAGTTGCCCAGCAGGTGGGTGCCGAGGTCGAGCGCCAGACCGGCAAGCAGGTCGATCTGACGAGCCGCGTCGATGAGGACATCATCGGCGGCCTCGTGCTTCAGGTCGGGAACATGGTTCTCGATACCAGCATTCGAAATAACTTGGAGAAACTCCGCCAGAGCGTTGCTCGGGCGGCATAAGGAGGATCAGAACCGTGATGCAGATCAAGCCAGACGAGATTGCCAGCATCCTGCGCCAGCGCATTGAGGGCATCGACCCCGGAAGCGCGGACCTTTCCGAAGTAGGGACCGTGCTCTCGATCGCTGACGGCATCGCCCGCATCCACGGACTCGACAACTGCATGTCTCTCGAGATGCTGGACCTCCCCCACGGGGTTACCGGTCTTGCGCTGAACCTCGAGCAGGACAATGTAGGTGCTGTGCTGTTTGGCGAGTGGGAGAAGATCGTCGAAGGCGACACCGTCAAGAGGACCAACCGTCTGCTGGAGATTCCGGTCGGCGAGGAGTTCCTCGGTCGCATGGTTGACCCGCTCGGCCGTCCGCTCGACGGCAAGGGCGACATTAACGCCACCGAGTCACGCCCGGCCGAGTTCAAAGCTCCCGGTGTCATCAGCCGCCAGCCTGTGCGTGAGCCGATGCAGACCGGCATCAAGTCGATCGACGGCATGATCCCGATCGGCCGCGGACAGCGCGAACTGATCATCGGCGACCGCCAGACCGGAAAGACCACGGTTGGCATCGACTCGATCATCAACAACAAGGACACCGGGGTGATCTCGGTCTACGTGGCGATCGGCCAGCGCATGGCCACCGTCGTCCAGGTCCGTGAGGTGCTCGAGGCAGCCGGTGCGATGGAGAACACAATCATCGTCGCCGCGCCCGCCGACGAAGCCGCACCGATCAAGTACATCGCGCCCTACGCCGGAACGGCGATGGCCGAGTACTTCCTCTACAAGGGCGGAGCTGCTCTCTGCGTCTACGACGACCTCACCAAGCACGCTTACGCGTACCGCCAGATGTCGCTGCTGCTCCGGCGCCCGCCTGGCCGCGAGGCGTACCCCGGTGACGTTTTTTACCTGCACTCGAGGCTGCTGGAGCGGGCCGTGAAGCTCAGCGACGAAGAGGGCGGTGGATCGCTGACGGCGCTGCCGATCATCGAGACACAGGCCAACGACGTTTCGGCCTACATCCCGACCAACGTGATTTCGATCACCGATGGCCAGATCTTCCTCGAGTCGGACCTTTTCAATTCCGGCATCCGTCCGGCAATCAACGTCGGTATCTCGGTTTCCCGAGTCGGTGGAGACGCCCAGACCAAAGCGATGAAAAAAGTTGCCGGCAAGATGAAGGGCGAACTTTCTCAGTACCGCGACCTCGCAGCTTTTGCCCAGTTTGGCTCCGAACTCGATTCCGAGACCCAAAAGACTCTGGCTCGCGGTGAGCGCCTGGTGGAGCTGCTCAAGCAGAAAGAGCGCAACGCGCTTTCAGTTGCCGACCAGGTCGCCTCGATCTATTCGGGTACCGGAGGCTTCCTCGACCGGATCGCCACCGAGCGGGTTCAGGAGTTCCTCGAGGGGCTGCTGATCCGTCTCTACACCGAGAATTCGGACCTGTGTGACCGGATCAACGAGACCGGCCAGTTCCCCGAAGAGGACGAAGCTGAGCTGTCCGGCGTGATCAGCGGCTGGGTTGACGACTTCGGTCCGGACTTCGACGACAACGGCGAGCCTCTCGCTGAAGGGGAGTCGGACAGGGTCGACGCCGCTCGGGCAGAGGTTCCGAAGGTCGACGAGGAGAGCACCGGGGAAGAGGCCGCGACCGCCGTCTAGGCGCCGCGCCCAGTTCCCCCGAGGAAACCGAAACCGATGGCCAACCGCAAAGAAGTCGCCACCCAGATCGCCAGCGTCAAAAACATCCGCCAGATCACGCGCGCGATGGAGGCGGTAGCTGCCGCAAGGCTGCGCAAGGCCGAGAACCGGATCGCCAGCCTGCGTCCCTACTCACAGGCCAGACAAAACCTGACCCGGCGCGCGGCGGCAGAGGCAGGCAACATTTCGCATCTGGCAATTCTCGACGAGCGCAAGGAAGTCAAACGGCTGGCGATCCTGATGATCACAGGCGACCGTGGTCTTGCCGGAGCCTTCAACGCGAACATCATCCGCGAAGGCCTCCACCACCGCGACGAGGCAATCGAAAACGGCCAGGAAGTTGTCTTCTACGTGGTCGGCCGCCGTGGCGACGGTGCGATGACCTTCCGCAAGCAGAACATCGGCGAGTCGTGGACCGGGTTCACTGATCGCCCGGCATTCACCAATGCGAGGGACATCGGTGACGAACTCACCGCCGCCTACATCGACGGCAAGGTCGACCGGATCGTGGTGGTCTATAACCGTTATGTCTCACCTCTGACCCAGTACGTACAGAAGCTGACCCTGCTTCCAGTCCAGCAAGCCGAGGTCGTCGGACAGGGCGCGGAGGATGAAAACGGGGCCGAAGACGAAAGCGATCTGGCGGTGGCCCACCACCACTCGCTCTGGGATTATGAGCCGGAGCCGGAAAAGCTGCTGGCGCAGCTGATTCCGGACTACATCAATACTTCGCTTTACCGCACCCTGCTTGACTCGGCAGCATCCGAGCTCGGTGCCCGAATGACGGCGATGCGCAGCGCTGCCGACAATGCCGAAACCATGATCGAAGACCTCACCCTCGAGATGAACCGGGTGAGGCAGGCGGAGATCACGCAGGAAATTCTGGAAGTCGTCGGAGGCGCGGAAGCGCTCGGCTAGACAGACGCTAAACCGAAACTGGAAACTGGAGATATGTCAGAGAACAACGGTAAAAATGTAGGACGAATCGAAGAAATCACCGGCGTCGTGGTCGACGTGCTCTTTCCGGAGCACCTGCCCGAGATTTTCTCGGCGATCGTGATCGAGGTCGACGAAGGCAACGGGCGCGAGGCGATGAGCGTCGTGTGCGAGGTCCAGCAGCACCTCGGCGACGACCGGGTCCGGACCGTGGCCATGGACGCCACCGACGGCCTCGAGCGGGGCGACCGCGTGGTCGACACCGGAGGACCGATCACCGTCCCCGTGGGTGACGAGACCCTGGGCCGGATCTTCAATCTCCTCGGTGAGCCGATTGACGGCGGAGCCGAGCTCAGCGCGGATGTCGAGCGTTGGCCGATCCACCGTCCGTCTCCGGAGGCCACCGACCTCACCCCGACTCAGGAAATCCTGGAAACCGGTATCAAGGTAGTCGACCTCCTCGCCCCGTACGCCAAAGGCGGCAAGATTGGCCTGTTCGGCGGTGCCGGCGTCGGCAAGACCGTTCTGATCCAGGAACTGATCCACAACATCGCTCAGGAGCACGGTGGTCTTTCCGCCTTCTGCGGAGTCGGCGAGCGGACCCGCGAGGGCACGGACCTCTACATCGAAATGACCGAGTCCGGCGTCATCGACAAGACGATGATGGTCTTTGGCCAGATGAACGAGCCTCCGGGAGCCCGTCTCCGGGTGGCACTTTCCGGTCTGACCATGGCCGAGTACTACCGTGAATCCGGTGGGCAGGACGTGCTGCTGTTCATCGACAACATCTTCCGGTTCGTCCAGGCGGGCTCCGAGGTGTCGGCGCTGCTTGGCCGCATGCCTTCAGCTGTCGGTTACCAGCCGACGCTGGAGACCGAGATGGGCGAGCTGCAGGAGCGGATCACCTCGACCTCGCGTGGATCGGTGACTTCGATCCAGGCCGTCTACGTACCCGCCGACGACTTCACCGACCCGGCTCCGGCCTCGGTGTTCGCACACCTCAACGCCACCACGGCGCTGTCCAGGGCGATCTCGGAGAAGGGCATCTACCCGGCCGTCGATCCGCTCGACTCGACCTCAACGATCCTCAAGCCGGACATTCTCGGAGAGGAGCACTACAAGACGGCGACTGACGTCCAAGAGATCCTGCAGCGCTACAGCGAGCTCCAGCAGATCATCGCCATTCTCGGCATCGACGAGCTCTCCGATGAAGACAAGGTGCTGGTATTCCGTGCCCGCAAGATTGAGCGCTTCCTGTCCCAGCCGTTCTTCGTGGCCGAGCAGTTCACCGGCAGTCCAGGTCAGTATGTACCGGTCGGCGAGACCGTCCGCGGCTTCCGCATGATCCTCGACGGCGAGCTCGACGACTACCCCGAAAGCGCCTTCTACATGAAGGGTGCGATCGACCAGGTCACTTCGGAAAGCAAGAGCGCGGCGTAACCCTTGGCTGGCGAGTCGACATTCTCGGTTGACGTACTCACCCCCGAGGGGGAGGTATTCGCAGGCGATGTCGTCCAGCTCTCGACCCGGACGGTTGACGGCGAGCTCGGGATCCTGGCCAATCACGTGCCGGTGCTCGCCGGGCTAAAGCCGAATCGGCTCCGTCTGCGCATCTCGGATTCGGAAGTCCAGGAGTTCGCCCAGTCGCATGGTGTGCTTCAGGTGTTCGCCAATCACGCCCAGGTCCTGCTTGAAGAGGCGGTCCCGACCGACCAGCTCGATGTCGCTTCACTCGAGGAGGAACTGGCCGACGCCACAGATCGCAGCCAGGATCCCGAGGCCGGAGAGGCCGCTCTGGCGGTAGCCGAGCGTGATCTTGAACGGATCAACGCTTTCATCGCGATAGCGAAGGGTGAGTAGGCAGTCTCTGACCTGCTCGCTCTGTCGCAGCGCCTGATCGCTTACGACACCTCGCGTCCCGATGGTGTCCACGAGGCGGCGGGCTTCATCAAGGGCTGGCTCGACGCAAGGGGTATAAGTGCTGTCCATGAGGAGTGCCGGGGACTGCCGGTTATCCAGGCGGAGTCAGGGGACGCAGGGGGAACGACGGTTGTGCTCCATGGGCACATTGATGTCGTGCCGGCTGAAGAAGGTCAGTTCGAGCCCAGGGTTGAGGGGGATCGTCTTATCGGACGTGGGGCTTATGACATGAAGGCCGCCCTCGCGGGGATGATGCTCGCCATGCCGGTGCCGGGGGAGGAGATCCCCGGCCTCAAGGTCAGGCTGGGCATCGTGGCCGACGAAGAGTCCGAGGAGAGTGCCAATCGTGGCAGTGATTTTCTGGTTGAATCAGGGCTGACCGGAGACTTCGCAATAACCGGGGAACCGACTGATCTTCATGTCGGGGTAGCGGCAAAAGGGGTACTCGGCCTGCGCATCGGGGTCGGTGGACGTTCGGCCCATGGATCCACCCCTTGGCTTGGTGACAACGCAATTCTCAGGGCGGTCGAGATGTTCCGGGCGATCGAATCGCTACCTTTTGCAAAGGAAAGCTCGGAACTCTTTGACCGCCCCTCGGTCAGCCTCGGCCGAATCTGGGGTGGAGACGCGCTCAACAAGGTCCCTGACTATTGCGCCATCGACGTGGACATACGGTTCCTGCCGCATCAGCGGCCGGAGCGGATCCGGGAACAGATCCGCGGTCTCAGTCCTGCCCGGATGGAGGACATAATCGTACTGCCGCCGGTCGAACCCGAGGCCGATTCGCAGTGGGTGAAGCGACTGGTGGAGGTTGCCAGTCTGCACCACGAGGGTCCCACCGTCTCGATCGGGCGGGACGGAGCTTCCGACGCAGTCTCTTTCATCCGGGCGGGGATACCGGCAGTGGAGTTCGGGCCGACCGGCGCCGGGCACCACGGACCCGACGAATGGGTTTCCCTGAGTTCACTCGAGACCTATCACCGCGTCCTGAAGGAATTTCTTGCGGCGAGCGCGAAACCAACGAGCGGACCCGATGATGAGTGACGAAGAACACGACCAGTCAACTGAGGAACACCTGATGGCGGGCAACGATGACCTGCTCGAAAACCCCGAGTCCGAGCCGGTAGCGGACGCAGTCGGGGCGGATGGTCCGGTTGAAGATGATGGAGACAGCGTCGCGCCGGCAACGCCGCCGGTCGGGCAGTCCGGAGGCAGTGAAGAAGGCCCACCGACCGAAGAGATCTTTGCTTCTGCGGTTCTGACTACCGACGAAGATGTCCCGGAACTTGACCCCGTCTTCAGAGCCGCCTTGCTCGAAAGCCCGGAAAGCGAGATAGCCGAGGCGGCGAGCACTGGAGAAACAGGCACGACTGAAGCCAGCCAGGCCGGAGGTGACGTCGACCCCATCACAGGCCAGTTCGTTGAAGTGGACGGACCCGATGAGGGAGAAGACGCTGCCTGGGACGAATCGGATGAGATGGAGTCCAGCGAGTTCTCAGTCACCGAAGAGCAGACCTTGATTCTGGCTGCTGCGGCCAGGAGTGAGGTCCACCAAGTGCTTGAGGCAGCAAGGAAGACGGGTCGGGCCTTTGATCCTCCGCGGCCTCCGGTATCAGGCGATTTCGAACCGGCACCAAAGGGAAAGCGGCTCTGGTGGCGCTTTTCGCTCGCGACATTGATCATCGTCTTCTCTTTCGCGGGCGCCACTTCAGCATCGGTCCTGAGTGTGGTCAATGATCTGACCGATAGATTTTCGGACCCTGCGTTCCGGAACATCGGTCCCAACATCCTCCCTGAGAGCAACGGAGGTCCTCAGACAATCGCAATTCTCGGATCCGACGCCCGAACCGGCGGAGGTGCCCCTGAGGGTGATGTCGGTCGCTCGGATACCACGATTCTGCTGAGGCTTGATCCGGAGTCAGGCCAGATCGCGATGCTGTCAATCCCCCGGGATCTCAAGGTGGAGATTCCTGGTTACGGCACTGACAAGTTCAATGCTGCCTACAGTTACGGCGGTACAAAACTGGCCCTGCAGACGATCAGAGCGCTTACCGGGCTCCAGATAAACCACGTGGTTAACGTCGACTTTCAGGGCTTTGCTGCGGTTGTCGATGCGATCGGATGCGTCTTCGTTGATGTTGACCGCGAGTACTACAATTCGAATGAGGGTGTCCCGGCATCTGAGCAGTACGCCGAGATTGACATCCAGTCGGGGTATCAAAAGCTGTGTGGACCCGACGCCCTTGAGTTCGCTCGCTACAGGCATACCGACACCGATCTCGTTCGAGCTTCGCGGCAGCAGGACCTTATCGGGGAGGTTCGCAACCGACTCTCCTTCGCGGAGATAATCAACCGACGCAACGAATTAATCGACGCATTCGCGGAGAACACCCGCTCTGACATCTCGGGCTCCAAGGAGTCACTCGAGTTGCTGAAGCTGCTTTTTGACTCGCGTGAAGCCCGGGTGGTAGAGATCACGTTTCCGGCGACACTGGGATCTTCTTACGTGACAGCCACTTCTCTGGAGATTCAAGGTGCGGTCGACCAGTTCCTCGGTTTTGAGGATTCGGCTGGCCCCGTGGGCACCTCCAAGAACGGTAACCAGGGCCTCAACCGTGGTAGCGGTCAGAAGAAGAAGAGAGGTTCAAGCAGGCAGTCCGGAAACCGGGCCAGAAAAAAGAACCCGTCGATAATCTCGGGTGGCGTCCCGGGTAAGAAGTCGGACGAACTCGTTGACGCGGCCGAGGTCGGCCTCGAAGAAGCGCTTCTCATTGAAGGTCCGACTCGACGGGGCAGCTTCGACACCTGGTACACCAAGAGGCTCCCCAGCGGGGCCTACTACTCCAAGGAAAGCCGGAGCTACCACATACGCGACCCGGACAAAAATGTTCATGCCGCGTACCGAATGGTCATGGTGCTGGAAGCTTCCGATGGCACGCATTACTTCGGGCTTCAGGGCATCCGCGGCTGGGCAGATCCACCGATTCTCGAGGCACCACATGAGGAGCTGCAGATCAACGGTCGGGATTTCAAGGTTTACACCGAAGGCGACCAGATCCGGCTGATCACATGGTTCGAAAACGGCAATACCTACTGGCTTTCGAACTCGCTCCTGCTGAAACTTACAAACAACCAGATGTTGGGAATGGCGCGCGCGACGCGCGTCTTTACCCCGAACTAGCAGGGAGAGACTGGATGGAATCCTCAGGAATGCCGCCAGTCGGCGTGATCGGCGTCGGCTGGGTAGGCCTCGTGACTGCGGCCTGCTTTGCCGAGCTTGGCCATGAGGTCTATGCGCGTGATGTCGTCTCGGAGAAGGTCGAGTCATTGAGTCGGGGAGAAGTAACAATCCACGAGCCTGGACTGGCCGAGCTGGTTCGCAGGAACCAGGAGAGGCTCCACTTCACCACCGCCATGGATGAAGTACTCGACAGTGCCCGCCTTCTGTTCGTCTGCGTGGACACCCCGCCCACTTATTCGGGCGACGCGGATCTTTCGCGGGTGCGCTCGGTCGTTAATGATCTTGGAGATGGAGCGGGCCACGTGCTGGTAATGAAGAGCACCGTTCCGTCCGGTACCGGCGAGAAGCTCCGTAGCGAGCTGTCAGGGATGCCTTACATCTCTTGCCCGGAGTTCCTGAAAGAGGGTTCCGCAGTTGAAGACTTCATGCACCCCGATCGGGTTGTAATAGGTGCCTCTGCTGAGGACAATCAGGCCGGGGATGAAGTAGCCGCGCTCTATGCGCCGCTCGGGGGCGAGGTGGTCAGGACTGATGTATCCAGCGCCGAGATGGTCAAGCTCGCCTCGAATGCGTATCTCGCAACCCGGATCTCATTCATCAACGAGATAGCCAACGTCTGCGAGGAGGTTGGTGCGGACGTCGGGGAAGTGGCGCGCGGGATGGGCCTCGACGACCGCATCGGTCCGCAGTTCCTGCGGCCCGGTATCGGTTTCGGAGGGTCCTGCTTCCCCAAGGACGTCAGCTCTCTGAAGCTGCTGGCAGGCAACAGCGGCTACCACTTCCAACTGCTGAACGCGGTGATCGAGGTCAATGAACTCCAGAAGCGCCGGGTGGTCAGCAAGCTCCGTCGCCATCTGGGTGATCTGGTCGGCAAGCAGATCGCACTTCTGGGGCTCGCCTTCAAGCCTGATACCGATGACATGCGCGAGGCGTCCAGCCTTGTTCTTTCGGCTCGTTTACGCGGTGAAGGCGCACGGGTCGTCGCTTACGACCCGGTGGCCATGGATAACGCTCGAGACCTGCTGCCCGGGGTTGAGATGAAGGACACGGCCCTGTCGGCCCTCGAAGGCTCCGACGCGGCGGTGATCGTCACTGAATGGCCGGAGTTCCTCGAAATCGACTGGGTCGCGGCAGCCGAGCATATGAACCGGCCACTGGTGATTGACGGCAGGAACTTTCTTGAAGCGGGCCATCTGAGAACTGAAGGATTTACCTACGAGGGCATCGGCCTCCCGCCCCCGGAAGCTGAAACGGGATAGCTGGTGCAGGCACTGGTACTGGTCGGGGGGTTCGGCACTCGCCTTCAGCCGCTGACCACAGACACGCCCAAACCGATCCTCGACATGGTCGGCAGACCATTCTTCAGCTACATGATCGACTGGCTGAGCAGCCATGGGGTTGATGAGGTCGTGCTCGCCTGTGGCTTTCTGCCAGGACAGATTCAGGCGGTGCTGGGAGACGGAGCCCCCGGGGGACCGAAGCTGCGCTACCTGGTGGAGCCGGAACCTCTCGGCACGGCCGGGGCCATCAAGTTTGCTGCTCCCTACCTCAGAGACCGCTTTCTGGCACTCAACGGGGACTCGCTCGCGGACCTCGATCTGACTTCGCTTTGGCAGTTTCACCTCGAGCGTGAAGCCAGGGTGAGCCTCGGCCTCTATCCGATGGACGATACGAGTGATTTCGGTCTGGTCGGGATCAGCTCCGACGGATCGGTGCAGAACTACACCGAGAAGCGTCAGGGTGCCGGGCACGGACTGATAAACGCAGGGGCGTATGTCATTGAGAGTGAGGTCCTGGACCTCATCCCCGAGGGGCGCAAAGTCTCGATCGAACACGAGGTATTCCCCCTGCTTGCTGGTGACGGGCTGTACGGCATGGCTCTTGATGGTTACTGGAAAGACATCGGAACCCACGACCGCTACCGCGAGGCCTGCTGGGACATCATTGAGGGACGGGTCAAAACCGGCGCCAGGTTGAACGAGCAGGGCATTTTCGTCTCACCGGAAGCGAATGTGGCTGACGGAGCCGAAATCGGACCTCGGGCTGTGATCGGTCCGGACTGCATCGTTGGATCCGGGGCACGCATCACAAATTCAGTCCTGCTCGAAGGCTGTCAGATAGGTGAGAATGCGCAGATCGACGGGTCTATTTTTTCACCCGGCGTGACCGTCGCGGCGGACGTTGCCGTAGCAAATATGGTGCTGGGCAGAAGTGAGCACATCGATGCTTGAAGACATCCTCGACATTCCAAACCACATCCGCGACGCGATCTGGAGGACCGACTCGGCTGGGCTCAGCGCACGGCCATCGGCCGGGTTCGTGGTCTGCGGCATGGGTGGATCTGCGATTGGCGGCGAACTGGCCGGCGGCCTGCTCGGGGAGCGTCTGGTCAGCCCGATGGTCGTTGTGCGTAGCTACGGCCTTCCAAGCTGGGTCAACTCGGAGTGGTCTGTGCTTGGTTCAAGCTATTCAGGAGACACTGAAGAGACATTTTCTGCGTTCGAGGGAGCAGGGGAAGTCGGAGCCCATCGCTGGGTTGCAGGTACCGGAGGAAAGCTCGGTGACTACGCACGGAAGCATGACATTGGCTTTATCGGGCTCCCTGGCTTTTTCCAGTCGCGGGTCACCGTCGCCTATATGACAGTGACAGCGGCGCTGGTCGCGAACCTCGCCGGGGTCGCTCCGGACATGCGGGACGAACTGACAGCAGCCGCGGATTTTCTTGACTCATCAAAGGCCGAGCTGCAGGATCTCGCCGCCGATCTCACACTCGGAATGGAAGATATGCCTCTGGTGGTCCACGGGGCGGATCTGACTGTTCCGATTGCCAGGAGATGGGCAAACCAGATCAACGAAAATGCGAAGCAGTTCGCCTTCGCCGTCGAGATGCCGGAGGCCAACCACAACCTGATGGAGGCCTGGGCAACTGGCGACGGCGGACCTGGCGCAGTCTTCCTGCTCGACCGTGACCAGACCCCTCGCGAGCGCCGCCGGATCGAGCTGACAGCCGATTCCCTGGCGAAGACCGGAGCCTCGATTGTCAGCGTTGAGGCCAAAGGCGAAACGCGGGCTGAGAGACTGTTCTGGTCGGTGATGCTCGGTGACCTGATTTCACTAAACCTCGCTGAACAGCGAGGAGTGGACCCGCTTGAAGTGAAAGAGATAGATGGCTTCAAGACGAAGCTCGGGGCTCCTTGATGAAAGCGATGGTGCTTGCGGCCGGACTCGGCACCAGGCTTCGTCCGGTCACTTACTCAGTACCCAAGCCCATGGTTCCTGTGCTGAATCGTCCGGTGATGGAGCACATCATCGGACTGCTTCGTAGTCACGGTTTCGATCAGGTGATAGCCAATCTCCACTGGTTTCCGGAGACTATTCGTGATCATTTCGGCGACGGATCCGATTTTGGCATCGAACTGAGCTACAGCTTCGAGGATGCCCTGCTCGGCACGGCCGGCGGCGTACGGAATGCTTCGAACTTCTTTGAGGGGGGATTTCTGGTGATCTCGGGTGACGCCCTGACAGACATCGACCTCACGGCGATGCGGGAGTTTCACGAGAGCCATGACGGCATCGCCACGCTCGCTACCAGCAAGGTGTCCGACACGAGCCAGTTTGGCGTCGTCATAACCGACGAGGCGGGCAGGATCCAGGGATTCCAGGAGAAGCCCGACCCGGCTGAGGCCCTTTCTGATCTTGCCAACTGCGGCATATATATGTTCAATCCCGAAATATTCGACTTTTTCCCTGGCCCCGGTGAGAGCGCACTGGCTTCGCCAGACGATCCTGAAGGCTTTGCCGACTGGGCGATGGATGTGTTTCCGGCGCTGCTGGAGTCAGGCACACCGTTTTATTCGCATGAGGTGAACGCCTACTGGAACGATGTGGGAACGATCAGTGAACTCCTTCAGGGCTGCTTTGATGGCCTCAGACGGGAGGTGGCACTGGAAATCCGGGAGCCAGAGGTTCGGCCCGGGGTCTGGTGCGATGAAACGGTTGATCTCTCGGATGTCGAGGTTCAGGGTCCTGTCCTCATCGGGCCCGACTGCCGGATCGAAGCTGGCACCGTGATCACCGGTCCGGTTGTCCTCGGCCGGGGCTGCAGGCTCGGGCGCGACGTAAAGGTTCGCGAAGCGGTCCTGCTCGAAGGGGCTGAACTTGTGGATGGCTCATTCGCTGTCGGCGGTGTGCTCGGCCACTGAAGCCGTCGGCAGCTCTACCGGTTTGCCACGTTCGTCGCCATAAGTTGACGGTCTCTTCTTTCCCGTCAACCACAACTGAGCACCGGTCGCCGATGCTTTGGCCGTGGATCCGGCTTCAGTTCTACGGGCTTTCAGCCCTCCCGTCTGCGTGGTCTGTCGCGCACGCTGTGGTGCTCAGGCACGACTGTGTTCAGTCTGTGTCCGTGAACTCAATGCCGAGCGGCCGGTTTGGGGCAGTCCGCCCCCTGGCATTCACCGGGCCGTCGCGAGCTTTCGGCACGAAGGCATTGCGAGGGAACTGCTGCAGGCTTTCAAGTTCGGTCGGATGCCGGGCCTCGCGCTGCTGATGGCTGGCTACATGGCCGAGCACCTGGATGGGCTGGTGGCCGAGGCGACTGTCGTGGCGGTTCCGCCCTCCCGGCTGAGGCTTCGGCTGCGTGGCTTTGACCCTGCTGGCCTGCTCGCCGGAAAGGTCTGTGAACTTGCTGTTGCGCCACCACCGGTATCCGGGTTGATCCTGCGAATCGGCCACGATCGGCAGCGGGGTCGCGGAAGGGAAGAAAGGCTTGCTGCGCCACCGTTGATCAAGACGGCAGCGCGGATCACCGGTCCCGTTGTACTGGTCGATGATGTGGTGACCACCGGAGCCACGGTTGCCGCCTGCGCCTCGGCTCTGAAGCTCTGCGGGGCGGGTCAGGTAACCGCCCTCAGTTTCACCCGCAGGGTCTGACGGAAGCATCAGGGCCGCCGTTTCGGAAATACCCCCTTGTCACGGTTGGGCCGGGTGGCTAGTATCGGAAACAGGTTTACAAACCCGCAAGGAGGTCCAATGCGAATTGAGATCCGTGGTCGTAACGTCAAAGTCAATGACGAATTGCGCGATCAAGTTGCCCACAGGTTCGAACCGATCGGAAAGCAGGTTCCACCGCTTTCGCGAGTCGAAGTCGTGGTCTCGGAGGAGCAGAACCCGGCCGTGGCAGACAAGTATGTCGCCGAGGCCAATCTGCATCTCAAGGGCGTCACGCTCCACGCACACGAAGCGACTCCAGACATGATCCATACGGTCAACGAACTCGCTGAGGATATGCGTCGCCAAGTCAAGCGGCATCGGGAGAAGCGGCGCAAACGCAAGGAAACCCGGCGCCTGGTCCATGAAATCCAGGGCAGGTCTTCCGGAGGAGCCTCCGCCAGTCTCTAACAGCCCCTTCCGCGCCCGATCAGTGGTGCCGGGCCGAGTTGATCACGGGGGTCCCGAAAGGGGCCTCCGTTCATTTCCGGGCTTCTCGCAGCTCTAGCCGGCTGCAACGAGGCCTCGGCAGGGCAGATCCGATCCGGTGCCGATCCGCGACAGCGGCTAATCTTGGTCAATGGCCAAACAGTTAATCGACCGCGCACTGAGACTCGGTGAGGGGCGCAAGTTCAAGAGCTACCAGAAGCGTGTCGACTCGATCAACCGGATCGAGCCAGAGATGGAAATCCTTGAGGATCACGAGCTGCTTGAGGAGGCGGACACGCTGCGTGAGCGCGCGAGGAACGGGGAGTCGTTCGACGACCTCCTCCCGGAATCATTTGCGCTGACAAGGGAAGCCGCCCGGCGCACCCTTGGCGAGCGTCACTACGACGTTCAGTTGATCGGCGGCATGGTCGTGCATGACGGCGCGATCGCTGAGATGAAGACCGGCGAGGGCAAAACCCTGACCAGCACCCTGGCGATCGTGCTGAACACGCTCGCCGGCGGAAGCGTACACGTGGTCACCGTCAACGATTATCTCTCCAAGCGTGATGCGCTCTGGATGAAGCCGATTTACGACATGCTCGGCTGCTCGGTGGGCTGGATCCAGGAGGACGATCAGCCGGAAGATCGACGGGCCAAGTACGGCTGTGACATCACCTATGGCACCAATTCCGAGTTCGGGTTCGACTACCTGCGCGACAACATGGCCAACTCGATCGAGAACAAGGTCCAGCGCACCCACGACTTCGCGATAGTCGACGAAGTCGACAACATCCTGATTGACGAGGCCCGGACCCCGCTGATCATCTCCGGCGCCCCCGAGCAGGCGGCCCAGACTTACTTCACCTTTGCCCGGCTGGCCAAGCAGTTGGACGGCGTTCCCGCCAAAACGAAGCTGAAGTCCCAGGGGGAAACCCGTGACACTTCGGAGGCCGAGTACGACTATGAGTACGACGAGAAGCACAAGACTGTAGCCCCGACGGAGCGTGGAGTCGCGAACGCCGAGAAGTTCCTCGGAGTGGACAACCTGTACCTGGCCGAGAACGGCAACATGGTCAACCACCTGATTCAGTCTCTCAAGGCCGAGTCGCTTTACCGCAAGGACAAGGACTACGCCGTGGTCGACGGGGAAGTAATGATCATCGACGAGTTCACAGGCCGGATCCTTGAAGGGCGACGTTGGTCAGAAGGCCTCCACCAGGCGGTCGAAGCCAAAGAGGGGGTGGCCATTCGCGAAGAGAACCAGACCCTCGCGACGATCACTCTCCAAAACTACTTCCGCCTGTACGAAAAGCTCTCTGGCATGACCGGTACGGCGCTCACCGAAGCGACCGAGTTCATGAAGATCTACAAGGTTCCGGTGGTTGAGGTTCCGACCAACATGCCGACCATGCGCGACGACCAGAACGACCAGATCTTCAAAACCCGTGATGGCAAGTGGAAAGCGGTAATCCAAGAGCTGATCGAACGTAACAAGACCGGCCAGCCGATCCTCGTCGGTACGGTTTCAGTTGAAACCTCGGAGATGATCTCCGGGGCGCTCAAGAGCGAGGGCGTCGAACACGTTGTGCTGAACGCCAAACCCGAGTATGCCGAGCGGGAGGGTGAGACAATCGCCCAGGCAGGACGCAAGGGGGCGGTAACGATCGCCACCAACATGGCAGGACGAGGTGTTGACATCAAACTCGGTGGTGACCCGGAGGGAATGTCCCATCCGATAGTCGCCAAGCGAGGTCTGAATCCCGAGGATGATGGCTATCGCGAAGCAGTCGATGAACTTGCTGCCGACCTTCGACCCCAGTGCAAGGCCGAGGCCGATGAGGTCCGCGAACTGGGTGGGCTGTTCATCTGCGGCACCGAGCGGCACGAGTCCCGCCGGATCGACAACCAGCTGCGCGGCCGGGCCGGCCGCCAGGGTGATCCGGGAGCATCCCGCTTCTTCCTCTCCGCCGAAGATGACGTGATCCGGCTGTTCGCCGGCGACCGTATCTACCGCATCCTCGACCGGCTCGGCCCGGTGGACGACGACGGCAAGGAACTGCCACTCGAGGCAAAGATGCTGACCAAGACCGTCGAGAACGCCCAGAAGAAGGTCGAGGAGCAGAACTTCCTTATTCGCAAGCGCGTCCTCGAATACGACGACGTCATGAACGAGCAGCGCCGAGTGGTCTACAAGTACCGCGGCGAGATCCTCGAGGGTCGCGACATTTCGGAAATCGCCCGGGAGGAGCTGAACGGCGTGATCACGCGGTTGGTCGACGAGTACACGCCCGGAGACATCATTGAAGAGTGGGACCTTCCCGAACTTGATACCCAGCTTCACCTCATTTGGCCCTGCTCCGTAGATGTGGCTGGCATGCCAGCCAATACGGTGGACCGCGAAAGCCTGAAGGTGGAACTGGTTGAGGACGCCCAGAGGGCCTACGGAGAACGAGAGGAACAGCTCGGAGCGGAGGTTATGCGCTACATCGAGCGCACAATCCTGCTTCAGGTGATCGACAATCGCTGGCGCGAGCACCTCTACGACATGGACTACCTACGTGAGGGCATCCACCTCCGAGGTTTCGCCCAGATTGACCCGCTGGTCGCGTACAAGAATGAGGGCTACTCGATGTTCTCGGAGCTGATGAACGCGATCTGGGAGGAGTTCAGCAAGCTGGTCTTCAACGTCGAGGTCGAGCTTGAGCCGAACGAGGTTCAGCGTGCCTTCGCTGCGGTCGCCGAGGACAATGTCGGCAACCTTGACTACTCCGGCGGCACGCTGGAGGGCCAGCCTTCAGCCTTGGCCGAGGTGGCGGCCGGCAATACTCCCGGCCCGTCCGAGACCGGTGGCATTCCCGGGGTCGTCCCCGGTGGCATGCCGAACGTCGGCGGTCAGTCCGGTGGGATCCTCGGTGGCGGCAACGCGACGAAGGTCAAGGACGAGCGTGAGAACATCGGTCGGAACGACCCCTGCTGGTGCGGATCGGGCAAGAAGTTCAAGAAGTGCCACGGAGCCTGACGGACTGCGCCCTTCAGTTCGTAAGCGCCTTCAACGAAGGCGATCTGGATGGGTTCAACGAGGTGCTCCACCCGGACGTCGAGATCCACTCGAACCGCGGCCTGCGTGAGGGTCGTGACGCGGCGAGGGCCTGGGCCACCCGCGCACCCGGCGGCGTCCAGCAGACGGTCGAGGTGGGCGCTTCAAGCGAAAGCGGGGCCGAGGTGCTCCTCGAGATCGAACGGCACTGGCACTGGGACGAGGACGGTAGCCACGCTGCCACCGACGAGATGGCCTGGCTGTTCGGGTTTCGCGACGGCCTGGTCAGCTCCTGGCGTCCGTTTGAGGATCGCGAGGAAGCGATCCGGGCTTTTGAGTCCAAAGGCCAGTACCCACCGGAACCTTCCTAGAACCGAGCCAGCTCCTCCGGCCGCCGCGAATCACCCGTGGTCGCGGTCGAGTTCGGTGTCGGCAAAGGAAACGGGATCCTCCACCGGTTCGAGATGAGTAAAGATCGTGGCCTGTCCGACTGCCTCTCGAAGGTCCCCTTCAATTTTTTCGGTGAAGTCATGACCGGCCTGGACCGTCCATTCGCCCGGGACCAGAACGTGTACGGAGACGAAGGAGCGACGGCCTGATCTGCGGGTGCGCAGGGCATGGAACTCGACGTTTTTGCCCGAGTGGCGGGACAGGACTTCATTGACGGCTTCCAGATCCTCAACCGGCAGTGCCTTGTCCATCAGGCCAGACATCGAATCCCGGACGAGCGACGATCCTGTCCGCACAATGTTTGCTGCGACCACCAGGGCAATCACGGGGTCAAGACGCTCGAAGCCAGTCAGCCAGACCAGCGCTACGCCAAGCACCACACCGATGGTGGTCCAGACGTCGGTCATCAGGTGCTGGCCGTCGGCCTCGAGAGTCAGGGACTGCTCGTCGCGGCCGGTACGGATCAGCAGGGTCGCCGCGCCGAGGTTGATCAGCGTCGCGACAACCGAGATTGCCAGGCCGACACCGACTTCGGTCAGGCCGACCGGGTTGATCAGCCGGTCGATCGCCGCGTAGGCGATCGTGAATGCGGCGAGCAGAATCAGAGCGCCCTCGAAGCCGGCGGAAACGTAGTCAGCCTTCTCGTGGCCGTACGCGTGGTCTTCGTCCGGAGGACGGGTAGACCAAAGGATCACCACCAGCCCGACCAGCGCTGCAACGAGATTGACCACCGACTCGATCGCGTCGGAGAGCAGGCCAACAGAGCCGGTTACCAGCCAGGCACCGGTCTTCATCGAGATCGTCACCAGCGATACGGCGATCGCCACCGAGATGATCCTGATCAGCCTTTTTCTGCGGCGGTTCTCGTCGCCATTGCCGGTCATCCCGTGAATACTCCCAAAGCCTCTCCGGGCCGTGTCGTGACGGCTCGCATCAACTAGTCTGGGCCGGTGGCAGAGACAGCAAATACCGACTCCGTTCCGGCCCGGATCACCTCGATCGCCGGGAATCTGGAGTTGCTCGGCGAGTATCTGAACCTCACCGAACTGGGCCGAGAAGTAGAACGGCTGGAAAACGAGATGCAGCAACCCGGCTTCTGGGACGATCAGGAAGCAGCCGCCTTGGTTTCGGCCGAACATTCCCGTGCTCAGAAGAAACTGACTGACTTCCAGGCTCTGAAAGCGGAAGCGGCCGACCTTGCCGACATGGCCGAGATGGCCGAGAGTGACGCCGAGATGGCGGTCGAACTGACTGGTCAGCTCGAGTCGATCGAAGGGCGGCTGGAAGCGCTTGAAGAGGCGAGGTTGTTCAGCGGTGAATACGACTCTGGCGATGCCCTTGTCACTGTTCACGCCGGTGCTGGTGGCACCGACTCGCAGGACTGGGCCGAGATCCTGCTCCGGATGTATCTGCGCTGGGCGGAAAGGCGTGGCTTCAAAGTCGAGATGAAAGAGGCCTCAGAAGGCGACGAGGCGGGCCTTAAGTCCGCCACCTTCCTGCTTCAGGGTGAGAATGCCTACGGCCTGATTGCCGCCGAGCGCGGAGTGCACCGGCTGGTCCGGATCTCACCATTCGATTCCTCAGCCCGTCGCCACACCAGCTTCGCTCAGGTTGACGTCGCCCCTGTGGTCGATGAAACCGTGGACGTCGACATCGACGAAAAGGACCTCAGGATCGATACCTACCGGGCCTCCGGCGCCGGCGGACAGCACGTCAACAAGACTGACTCTGCGGTGCGCATTACCCACGAACCGACCGGGGTTGTCGTTCAGTGTCAAAACGAGCGGTCGCAGACCCAGAACAAGGCGGTCGCGATGGGAATGCTGCGGTCGAAGCTGATCGAACTTGAGGAACGTAAGCGGACCGAGGTGGTCAATAAGGAGCGCGGTGAGGTCAAGGACGTTGCCTGGGGCTCGCAGATCCGGAGCTATGTGCTCCACCCCTACACGATGGTCAAAGACCACCGCACGGAGTACGAAGTGGGCGACACTCAGCGTGTGCTTGACGGAGATATCGACGGCTTCATTCGCGAGTACCTGAATCGCACGGTCTGAACCGTCGGTTCCGCCGCTTGTCACCCACGGGAGTCTCAACTTGTGGGGTTTCTCTAGGCTCACGACATGTCTGAGCTGCCTCCCGGCACGTCCGAGCTGATCACGAGAGCCCTCAACGAGGATCTCGGCCCCGGGGATGTGACCGCTGAGGCAACCGTGGCAGCTGGGGCGATGGCGAGCGCGCGGATTGTCCTGAAACAGCCCGGCGTCATATTTGGTCTTGGTGTGGTTGAACAGGTCTTTCGGCAGGCAGGCGTGTCTGAGTTCGAAGGGGTGGCGCTGGAAGGGCATTGGTACGAAGAGACTCCAGTTGATGTCGCTCTGATTCACGGCCCGGCGCGTGCGTTGCTGGCAGGTGAGCGCGTCGCCCTTAATTTCCTTGGTCACCTCTCCGGGATATCTACCCTCACTTCGCGTTTCGTTCAGGCGGTTGCGGGCACAGGTGCCCGTATCCTTGACACCCGCAAGACGACCCCGGGGCTGAGGCTGCTCGAGAAGCAGGCCGTCCTGCAGGGTGGAGGGCTAAATCACCGGATCGGGCTTTACGACGCTGTGCTGATCAAGGAAAACCACATAGCCATGGCCGGGGGGCTCGGCCGGGCGGTGGAGGCCTGTCGTCAGGCCAGGCCCGGGTTGATGATCGAGGTGGAGGCGGAGAGTGTGACTCAGGTGGAGGAGGCGTTGGCGGCCGGTGCCGATCGCATTCTGCTCGACAACATGACCCCGGAGCAGACTGCGGCTGCGGTGGTCATCCGAAACGGAGCCGGTCGCGTTGGGCTCGGCTCTGCCGGGGCTGACAAGGAAAGCGTGTCAGCCGCGGGCTCTGGTTCGGCCGGAATGAGGCCAGAACTGGAATCATCGGGTGGGATCGACCTCTCCAATGTTCGCGAGATCGCTGAAATGGGAGTCGACTTCATCTCGGTTGGCGGCTTGACCCATTCGGCGCCGGTACTCGACTTCAGCCTGCTCCTGAAGCCCGTCTGAGTTATCGGTCGTTGACCGTTTTCCGGGATTCTGCCCGGCCAGGAGAAGGTTCCGTGGTCGGTGATCGGGCCAGTCGCAGGAGGGCGTAGAATCCGTTTATGGCGATGAAGGAACTTCCGATGGTGCCCTCGGGCATGGCGACTCAGCTCGAGCCAGCCGTCATCGACGAACTCAGCGCTGAGATCCGTGAGCTGGCCGAAACCCGGGACGCGGTGATCCTCGCCCACAACTACGAGGTGCCCGAGATCCAGGACGTGGCCGACTTCACCGGCGACTCGCTCGGGCTGTCCAGGCAGGCGGCCGCGACCGAGGCTTCCGTAGTGGCTTTCTGCGGGGTTCATTTCATGGCCGAGACCGCCTCGATCCTCTCTCCGGACAAAAAGATCCTTATTCCCGACCTCGATGCCGGCTGCTCGCTGGCGGACTCGATCAACGCAGACCAGCTTCGGGAGTGGAAGGCGAAGTACCCGGGCGCGATGGTCGTCATGTACGTCAATACCTCAGCCGAGGTCAAGGCGGAGACTGATTACTGCTGCACTTCCTCAAACGCAGTCAAGGTCGTCGAGCACATCTGGGCCGAGCATGGAGATGAAACCGAAATCCTCTTTGGTCCGGATATGTGGCTCGGGCAGTTTGTCGCCCGTGAGACAGGGTTGAGTGAAGCTCCATTGCGCTCAGCGCGGTTTCACGTCTGGGACGGTGAGTGCCACGTACACGCAGGAATCCGCCCTGACGACATCCGGCGAACGCGTGAGGAAAATCCCGAAGCCGAGTTTCTGATTCACCCGGAATGCGGCTGCGCTACGCAGGCAATGGAGTACGTGGCATCGGGTGAAATCGACCCGGAGGGAGTGCATATGCTCTCGACTTCTCAGATGATTGAGTACGTCAAGGAGAAGCCCGAGGGCAGCTTCGTGATCGCAACGGAGAACAGTATGCTCTACCCGATCCGCAAGGTGGCTCCGGAAGCCAACTTGATAGAGGCAAACCGGATGGCGTTCTGTAAGTACATGAAGATGATCACCCTCCCGAAACTGCGCGATTCGCTGCGAGACCTCAAGTTTGAGGTCAAGGTGGATGAGGACCTGGCGCTTAAAGCCCGCCTGCCAATCGAACGTATGGTCTCGATCGGCTGATACTTGTTCGACCTGCTGATCGCTGCTGCCCAAGTTTTTCCGGCAACTGACGCTTTCCCCACCGTCGACCAGGACTACCTGCTTCAGGCGCGACAGATGCAGGCACTTTCCTTTGTCATGCACATTCCCCTGGTCTGCTTCGGGGTGGCATTCCCGGCGATGGTGATCTTCATGGAGTGGCTCGGGCTGCGCACGGGCAAGGCCCATTACACAGCGATTGCCCGACGGTGGTCGAAAGTAATGATCACCCTGTTTGCCGCTGGAGTTGTCACAGGAACCCTGCTGAGCTTCGAACTCGGCATCCTCTGGCCGGGATTCATGTCTGCGTTCGGCGATGTCTTCGGCCTGGCATTCGGACTCGAGGGGTTCTCCTTCTTCATCGAAGCGATCTTTATCGCGATCTATGTTTACGGCTGGGACAAGCTCTCGCCGAAAAAGCACCTGCTGACTGGCATCCCGGTCATAGTCACCGGTCTGACCGGGTCTTTCTTCGTGATCTCGGTTAATGCCTGGATGAACAATCCCTCTGGATTCGATCTTGTGAACGGAGAGGTCACGAACGTGCAGCCCTGGACTGCCCTGTTCGGAAACGGACATCTCTGGCCGCAGCTGACACACATGTATCTGGCTGCATTCATTGTGGTTGGCTTCCTGGTCGCCGGGGTCTACTCGGTCGCCTGGCTCAAGGGCCGGCGCGGGGCATACTTCCGCACCGCGCTGGTGGTCCCTTTGGCTATCGCCTGTCTTGCCGCACCAGCTCAGGTTTTGATCGGGGACTGGTCAGCCCGTACCGTTGCCCGGGATCAGCCGATCAAGCTGGCCTCTCTGGAAGGCCTCTACAAGACAACCGAGGGTGCACCAGAGACGATCTTCGGCTGGTACACCAAAGACAACACCATCGTCTACGGAATCGAAATCCCGAAAATGCTCTCGCTGCTGGCCTACCATGACCCGAACGCGACAGTCCAGGGTCTGGAGACGGTGCCACCGGAAGACCGACCCCCGATCAACGTGGTCCGGATGTCGTTTCAGACGATGGTCGGCATCGGGACGATGCTCGTTGCTCTCGCGGGCTGGTTCCTGTTTGTCTGGTGGCGAAAGAGGCGGCTGCCCGAGTCGAAGTGGTTCTACCGGGCCGTGATCGTTGCGGGACCGGCTGCCGTGGTGGCCCTGATTGCCGGTTGGGTAACCACCGAGGTTGGTCGACAGCCATGGGTGGTGTACGGAGTGATGAGAACCGAAGAGGCGGTCTCGGGAGCCGAGGGGATCGTTTTTGGCTACGCGGCACTGTTTGTGGTCTATGTGGCACTCATCGTTGCCACGCTCTGGGTGCTGCGCAAGCTCGCCCGAACACCCCTGCCACCTGAGATCGCAGCCCTCGAGCCCGGCGTGGGCTCGGGTACCGGGTCCGTTTCAGGGGAAGGTCCGGAGGAGGGGCGCAATGGAACTGTCTGATGTACCGGCACTGCTGATGCTCGTGGGGATCGCGGCCTACGTGGTTCTGGCTGGCGCTGACTTTGGTTCCCCGTTCTGGA
>JBBECI010000047.1:0-74419 GCA_040881895.1 Solirubrobacterales bacterium
GAAGAGCTGACCGTGCCGCCGGGGATGGATGAACTGTTTTCGCTACTGCGGATCAAGCAACACTGGGACGACGACGATTGTGAGGTGCTGATCGTTGACTGCGCGCCCAGCGGCGAGACCTTGCGACTGCTCGGCTTCCCTGAAGTTGCCCGTTGGTGGGTCAAGAAGGCATTTCCGTGGAACAGCGGACTGCTGAGCGCCGCGGCTCCGCTTGCCCGCGCCCTGGATCTGCCGCTCCCTGAGCCGGAAATGATGGAGGAAGTCGATCGACTGATTGAGAACCTGCTGGAGATGGACACCATCCTGCGTGACGGCGAGAACAGTTCGATCCGGCTGGTGATGAACCCGGACCGCATGGTTATCGACGAAGCCCGGCGGACCTACACCCACCTCTGCCTCTACGGCTACCCGACCGATGCGGTGGTGGTCAACCGACTCTTTCCGGATGAAGTTGAAGGTACTTACTTTGGCCCGTGGCGTGACCGACAGGCCGCCCAGCTTGAGGAAGTAGAAGCCGGCTTTGCCCCGGTGCCGATCCTGACCGCCAGATTCTTTGATCGGGAGGTGCTCGGCGAGGAGATGCACGCCCTGCTCGCAGAAGAGCTTTTCGCCGGCCTGGACCCGGCCGCGATCCTGCATCCGGGCATGGCCAGGGAGCTCAGCTCAGACGAGTCCGGCACTGTGATCCGAATCGCCGCGCCTTTCGTCGAAAAGAACGAGATTTCGCTCCAGCAGGCCGGAGAAGAACTGGTGATCAGGATCGGTGAGGTGAGGCGCACTATCATGCTGCCTTCGGGCCTGGCCGACAGCGATCCAAGCCGGGCCACCTTCGAGGATGGAATTCTGGAGATCACCTACGACGATGTCCGATCCGAACCGCTCCGGCCGACGACCAGCTGACACCCTCCCCCCTGGAGCCGACCGCTTCTGGGGACAGTTCTCCCAGACTAAAGCCGGACGAACCCGGTCCCGGGAGGAGCCGCCGGCTCCGGATCCAGACGGGCCACCTGAAGACAGCCAGCACTGTCTGGAATGGTGTCCGATCTGCCGATCAGCTGACATCGTCAGAGCAACCACCTCGCCCGAGGCGATCGGGCAGGTTCAGGCCATCCAGAACGAAGCGATCGGGGTGCTGAAAACCTTTCTGGCAATCTACGCCGAGCGGACCGGACAAAGCCCACCGGGAAAGCGTGAAGGTTCCGGTGACGACAGCGGCGAAGAGGCTCGGCGGGGCGGCCGTGACGAGAGTTCAAATGGCGACGGCGGCCCGGCGGTTCGGGACATCTCGATCGAGTAGTCCCGACGGGATCTAACGCGGGCTGGCGCACGCCCGTATCCTTTACTGGATGGCCGATTCCGTTGCAGCCCCTCCGACCTCACCTGCCGAAGTCGGAGATGCCCTCCGCGAAGCCGCCTACCTGGCAGATGAATCGACGGCGTTGATTGCCTTTCTGGCCCAGCGCCTCGGCAAACCGGTGCTGGTCGAAGGCCCGGCCGGAGTCGGCAAGACCGAACTCGCCAAAGCACTTTCCAGGGCCACCGGGCGTGAGCTGGTGCGACTTCAGTGTTATGAAGGCCTGGACGAGGCAAAAGCCCTCTACGAGTGGAACTACCGCAAGCAGCTGCTCCAGATCCAGGCGACTGCCTCAAGCGGCGGTGGAGCTGATGCCCTGGCCGAGCCGGTCGGCGCAGATACCCCTGATACTGCGCTCGGAGGAATCTTCACTGAGGAGTTCCTCCTGGAGAGGCCGCTGATGCGGGCGATAGCCAACCCGGACCCGGTAGTCCTGCTCATTGACGAAATCGACAAAACTGACCAGGAGTTCGAAGCGATGCTTCTTGAACTCCTCTCGGACTTCCAGATCACCATCCCCGAGATGGGCCGGATCGAGGCAACGACCCACCCGATAGTCCTGTTGACCTCGAACAACTCACGAGAACTGACCGAGGCCCTGAAGCGCCGCTGCCTTTACCTCTGGCTCGACTACCCGTCGGCTGAGCGAGAGATCGAGATCGTGCGCCTCCACGCCCCCGAAATCGACAAGGCGCTCGCTACCAGACTGGTCGAAGTGATCGACATGGTCAGGGATCTGGACCTCAAGAAAGCCCCTTCGATTGCGGAGTCGATCGACTGGGCCCGCACCCTCGTTCTGATGGGCGCCGATGACATCGACGAGAAGGTTTTTCGAGACTCCCTCTCGATCATCATCAAGCACCGCACCGACCTCGACCTCGTAGCCGACAAGGTGTTACCACGGCTCCGCCGTGAGCGGAGCGGGGGCGGAGGCAACGGCGCCGGCCCCTCGCAGAACGGCGGCTGAGGTGCCAGCGCCCTCCGGAATGGGCGAGCAGCTCCTCGCCTTCTGCGAGGAACTGCGCCGTGAAGGCTCGGCGGTCGGTACGTCTGAGATCCAGGATGCATTCCGCGCGCTCGAGATCGTCCCGTGGACTAACCCGGTGGACTTCAAGGAGGCGCTCGCGACCACGGTGGCGAAGTCGCCGCGTGACCGTGAAGTGTTCGACCTGGTCTTCGACCGATTCTTCTTTCGTGCCGCCGAACAGGCCGCACTCGACAACTCTGATGGCAGCGAAAGCGAAACTGATCCCACCAGGAGCTCCCAGATATCGAAGGAGGCCCTCTACTCGCTCGACTCCGAGCAGCTGGCCCAGGCCGTACGAGAGGCGATCGAGACCGGCGATGAATCGGCGATGAACGAGCTGGCTCGACTCGCGATCGAGGCATTCGGCCATCATGGAGAGAGCTCCGGCGTGGTCGGGGTGGATCTCCAGCGGATCCGACGAGGCCTGGGCCTGAGGCCTGACGGCAAAGGCGAGGGCGAGGATGAGGGCAGGCAGCCGCTCGACCGCGACCGGATGGCCCGGTTTGAGCGCCAGCTCAGACGGGAACTCCAGCGCCGCCAGATTGCCCGCCAGGGCACCCTGCCCCCGGCCCGACCGCTGTCTGGGCTGAACCGGGCCTTGCCGATGCGCGGCGCCCAGGATCTGGCCGAGGTCCACAAGGCAGTCGCTCAGATGAAGCGTCGCCTGGCCACCATCGGACACGACCCGCGTGGCGCAAAGAAAGCCCGCACCGTGGACATCCGGAAGACGATGCGTTCTTCGCTGGAAACGGGCGGGGTGCCGCTGAACCTCAGTTACAGGCCACGTCGTCCCCGGAAACCGGAGATCTACGTGCTCTGCGACGTCTCGACTTCAGTCAGCTCAGCCTCGACCTTCTTCCTCTCGGTGCTCCACGCTCTCCACGACTCTTTTCGCAAGCTGCGGAGCTTTGTCTTTATCGAGCGAATCTCCGAAGTGACCGGAATATTCGAGGACGAGCGTGACTTTGCCGCTATTTCTGAGCGCATCACCTCTGAAGGCGGGGTGGCCGATATTTCCGGCTATACCGACTACGGGAGGGTCTGGCGGGAGTTCCTCGATGACGTCTCCAGCGATCTGGGTCCACGTTCGACTGTGATCGTGCTGGGAGATGCCCGCACGAACGGCCGGCCACCTGCTGCCGAGGCCTTTGCCAAAGTGACCGAACGGGCGAACCGGACCTTCTGGCTCAACCCCGAACCGGCGCTCTACTGGAATTACGGCGACTCGGTCATGAACGCTTACATCCCCTACTGCGACGGTGTTTTCGAGTGCTGGCAGACCGAACACCTTGAGCGGTTCGTGGACATCGTCGCCGCCGGCCGGCCGACACTCGAACGCCCCCGCACCCCCACCACCCGTCACCGGTACTGAGGCTCATCCGCTCTGATCGGGTAGGTCCACCCCCGGCTGAAACTCAGCCTCAGCCGAAGCGAACTGACTTGACCGTTTTTCTAACATTCCCTTTTGCGTCGGTGGCGACGACAACGAGTCGGGCCTGCGCGACATCGCGCTTCCTCAGTCTTGCCCGGTAGCCGGCCGCCGGCCGAACAGTGATCCTCTGCTCACCGGCTTCATCAATTCTGAGACTCGCACGCCCGATCGTGACATCGCGGGAACCTTTACCGGCCGCGCGCTTCAGCCGGGTTACGAGCTGGACATCGAGTCTCACCGGTGGGCTCTCATCGCTGACTGAAATCCCGAAGGTCTGGCCGGAGCCGACCAGACCGAGCAGACTTGGCCGGCCAAGAACCCTGATCCTCGCAACCGGCCCCGCCCTGTCCGGAAATGGCTCCGGACGATTGCGCCGGAAGGGTCCTGATATCTCGAAGATCACACCGCCACTGACTGCCCGCTGGGAAGCAAAGTAGAAACGGTTTCCGGTCGGGTCGAAGACCGGTCCGGTCAGTTCCGAATTGGCGTGGTCGGGACCAGGCAGTTGGAGGAACGGCGCTGCCTCACCTTCGATGCTGATCAGGCAGACCTGGAGGTCATCGGCGTCTTCGCAGACATAAAGGTCGCCCGAGACTGGCGACACAGTGACGTTATCCGTGTCGTGAAGCGGGGCCTCGTCGCCCAGGGCAACGCCGTCGTACAGAACCTCAAGCTCTTCCTCAGCGCAGTTGTAGGCATAAACGCGATCGTCCTGAGTTGTTGCGAAATAGACCATGCCCTGGTCGTACCAGGCACCCTCGCCTCTCCTGAACCTGGTTGCCGCCGGGATCTGCTGACGGGTCGGGACGGTTCCGGTGTTCTGTGGGTCAGGAAGTTCAGACCAGGTCACTTTGCCGTCGTCACCAACCACCGCTACATCGAGCTTGCCGCTCGAAAGGTCGGGATAACGGTCAGGGCGGAAACGATAAAAGCAGCCGTCGCCGAGATCCTCTGTCAGGAACGCGTGCCCTCCAACCGGATCGATCACTGCCGCCTCGTGCTTGAAGACCCCCATCGCCGGCCGGACCTGGCTGGCTTTCTTACCCCACGGGTCACATTCGAACACGCGACCGGTTGTCGTCTCTTCGCAGGAGAGCCATGTCCCCCACGGGGTGACCCCGCCAGCACAGTTGATGTTGGTGTTCTTGAGGATCGGGTAGGCGTCTGTAACCCGGAAGTTCCGGTCGAATCTGATCGCTGCGGTACCGATTTCCCAGATGGGAGGACTGTTCGGCAGCTCACTGTTGGAGACGAGAATGAAACCGCCGTCGTCTGTGCGAAACGTGCCCATGCCATCCGGCAGCCCATGGAACCTGTACCCGCTTTTCCCTATTTCCTGACCAGCCGGCCCGCTGGGAGACCAGGTTCGAGCGATTACCCTTGAGGTAAATCCGGCGGGCAGCATGATGCCGTTCGCATCCGGTGGACTGAGCGGACCATAAGGCCCGGCTCCGACCACAGCCGGCGCGGCCATTGCGTCCAGGGCGCGACCGAGCATCCCGCCAGCGAAAGCGACTCCACCCGCTACTCCCGCACTTGCTCGCAAGGCGTCACGACGGGTCAACCCTGCTTTGCCTGCCCTCTCAGCTTTCATTCCCCCATCCTTCCAGTCTCCCGCGCTTCAGTTGCTTCAAAGATGTGAACTCCCTTGATAAAAGCCTAGCGCAGGTGGGTGGCGATTTTCCCGCAATCAACCCGGAGTCCGGCTCAGCGGGACTGCCAGGCGTCCTTTGAGTCCGAGAGCTTGGTCACCTGATCGGGCAGATTGCCAGAAGCGAGGTCAGCAAGCGTTACGTTCTCCAGTACCTCGCGGAGACTGGCCCGCATCGCGATCCAGACCGGCTGGAGATGGGATGCGCTACCGCGATAGGAGATCGACTCTGGCGGCGCCGACTGCACATTGGCGATGGGACCTTCGACCGAGCGGATCACTTCGGCCAGGGTCACCTCTTCAGCGGGCTTGGCCAGCCAGTAACCGCCCTTGGCTCCTCTCCTGGCCCGCACGATCCCGGCGTGCTTGAGATCGAGCAGGATGTGCTCAAGAAACTGGAGTGGGATGTCCTGAGCCTCAGCCAGGTGCTCACCCTTCACCGGACCTTCCGGTGACGAAGCGAGTTCAACGGCAGCACGGACCGCGTAGTCAGTTTTGGCCGAGACACGCACGGCACTAGTAAACCAGCCCCCGGATGACTGTGCCGTTGACCCTCATGGCGGAGCTGAATCGAGTGACCCGTCAGGAACAGCCCCGACAGGTTGATCGCCGCGAGCGCCTAGAATCATTCCCGATGACACCATCCCTGTCGGGCCGGCACCTGGGTCACTCATTCGGAAGCGTGACCGTCCTCGACGGAATTGACTTTGAGGTCTCCGCCGGCGAAACCGTCGCCCTCCTGGGTCCGTCGGGCTGCGGCAAGTCCACCCTGCTGGAACTGGTTTGCGGCCTGCGCAGCCCGGACTCAGGCAGTATCGAAGTCGCCGGAGAAGCCACCGCATCGGGTCGACTCGAACACTGCGCCTACATGCCGCAGAAGGACTGTCTTCTCCCGTGGTTTAACGCGATCGACAATGCCGCCCTCGCGCTGCGTAACCGCGGCAGATCACGCACCACCGCCCGCAAGGAAGCGGATGGCCTGTTTCGAAAGTTTGGACTGGACGGTTTTCAGCAGAGCCTTCCGCACCAACTTTCGGGCGGCATGAGACAGCGCGTCGCTTTTCTGCGGACCTTCCTTTCGGGAAAGGAAGTTCTGCTGCTCGATGAGCCGTTCGCGGCTCTCGATGCGATTACCCGCGCAGAGCTCCAGGAATGGCTGCTGCCCGTACTGGCCGACGGTTCGCGAACAGTGCTGCTGGTGACACACGATGTCGAGGAAGCGCTTTACCTTGCCGACTCGGTTCTGGTCATGTCAGCCAGGCCCGGGCATGTGCTCGAGCGGGTTGAGTCACCCCGGGATCCATCCCTGAGCCGAACAGAGCGGGTAACGACGGCTGGCTTCACCTCTTTGCGCGAGCGGATCCTCGGACTGCTGACTGGCCCGGTCCCGGGAATGGAGCACCCGCCGGCAAGCCAGGAGAGCTCTCGCGGCAGCAGTTTGCCGGGGCCGACCGGGAGTACCGGATGACTCAGCAAAATCACCGCCGGGCGGTCACTTTGACCAACTGGCTGCTCCCTGGCCTTCTGCTGCTGCTGCTACTCGGTATCTGGCAACTGGCAGCCTCGACGGGCTTTCTCGCCGACCAGCTCGGGCTAGAAGAGTTCCTTGTGCCAGCGCCGGCCGGGATTGCCGAGGTTCTCTGGCAGGACCGGTCGCTAATAGCTGACAACGCATGGGTGACCTTGACAGAGGTCGTCTTCGGGTTCCTGATCGCTTTGGTGCTGGGTCTCGCCACAGCTACCCTGCTCCACCTGTCGGATCTTCTCCGGCGGGCCAGCTATCCACTGGTGGTGGCATCTCAAACGATCCCGATCATCGTGATAGCTCCGGTGCTGGTGGTCTGGTTCGGGTACGGGATTGGCCCGAAGCTGGCCGTTGTTGCGCTGATCTGCTTCTTCCCGATTACTGTCAACACCCTTGACGGGCTGCAGTCGGTTGATCGCGAGAAGGTGAAGATGATGCGAACACTCTGGGCAAGCCGGCTGCAGCTGTTCACCAGGGTGGAGGCGCCGACCGCCCTTCCCTACGCTTTCAGCGGAGCAAAAATCGCAGTGGCGGTCGCAGTGATCGGTGCCGTCTTTGGTGAATGGGCCGGAGCGGACCGTGGTCTCGGCTACCTGATGCTTCAGGACAACGCCCAGTTGATGACCGCTCGGCTCTTCGCGTCAGTGTTCGTGCTCTCTGCTATCGCCGTTTCCCTGTTCGCCCTGGTTACCGTGCTCGAACGGCGGCTGCTTCGATGGCGATAACCTGAGCTTCCCGATCAACTAGTCCCGACCGGAGACCGATGAAAAAGCTGGCCCTGCTCTGTTTCGCCCTCGTCGCCGCCTTTGCGATCACCGCCTGCGGAACCAAATCCGAAGACGTAACCCCGGTCCGGGAAGAGTTCCGCGTCGCACTCGACTGGTACGCCAACCCTGACCATGCCGGGTTCTTTGTGGCCGAAGACCGTGGATATTTTGAGGATGCCGGACTGGACGTCTCCCTCGACTCCCCTACCGATCCCTCTCTGCCGATCAAACTGGTCGCCGCTGGACGTACCGATCTGGCGATCTCCTATGAACCCGAGGTACTGCTGGCCCGGCAGCAGGGACTCGACGTCGTCTCGGTGGCGACCATAGTCGGAGTGCCACTCACCTCAATGATCTGGCTGGATAAATCGAAGATCAGGAATGTCGCCGGGCTAAGGGGAAAGACGATCTCGACCGCTGGAATCCCCTACCAGGACGCATACCTGGGAACGATCCTCGAACGGGCCGGACTCTCCGAGTCGGATGTGAAGAAGGTTGGCGTAGGCCAGGGACTGTTGCCTTCGATAATCAGTGGCCGGGCGCAGGCCACGCTCGGCCCGCTCTGGAACATCGAGGGTGTGGATCTGAAACTTTCCGGACTCAAACCAGTCATCAGCCCGGTTGACCAACTGGGCGTTCCGAACTACAGCGAACTCGTACTGGTGGCCAACAGCAGCCGGGTCGCCGACGATCCTGAACCGATCGAGCTTTTTCTCAAGGCGCTGGAGCGGGGCACAGCTGATGCCGTGGCCATGCCGGGCATGGCGACCGAAACGGTTATCGCCGCCAACGAGGGGCTCGACCGGAAGACGACCACCGCGCAGATGAGGGTCACCCTGCCCTTGCTGGCGCAGAGGAACGGTGACAAGCCGTTCGGTTACATGGACACCGCACGGTGGCAAACCTTTATCGACTGGGCGGTTGAATCAGAGGTACTGACCGCACCGCAGCGGGCGGTGGACGTTCTGAGCAACGCGCTGCTGCCGACCGGCGAGGTCGACGCGCGCTGAGCCCGAACCCACCGTCCCGGGCCAGAGTTTCATGGGGCAGGTTCGGGGTTATCGGTCAGGCGGTGCGGCCATGGCTGACCAGCAGCCCGAATCCGGGCGAAGTTGCCGGGACCACGGAATGTGGCGCCACGGTGGGCCAAAAGGAATTCGCCGGCCACGCCCCGGAACGGAGCGTATGGCTCATAGAAATGTTCGACCTCTTTGATTTCCGCTGGTCGACCGAGGCCGGCCAGAGCCCCTACCAGCTTGACGTGGCCGAGATCCCCGGCAAGCAGGGCATCCGCATCACCGCGGCCGCGCAGCGCCAGGCAGGCGAGCGTCCACGGACCGATCTCCGGGATCGCCAGCAGCCGGGGATCATCGTCCGGATTGCTCAGGTTCACCCGACCCCGGCTCACCTCTCTGGCAACCCGGATCATCGCTGTGGCCCGTCTGACGCTCAGATCACAGGCCTGCAGCTCGGCCGGCGCGGCGCCTGCGATGACGCTCGCGGCCGGGACCGTGCTCAGCCGGTATCCAGCCGCACTGCGGCCGCGTGTCGAACGGGAGAAAGCGACCCCACCGGATGAACTCGAAACCAGGCCATCCGATTCGATCGAAAGGCCCCACTTCCGGATGATCCGACGCTGAATCGCAGCAGCACGGCGGTACTCGATCAACTGCTCGGTTATCGCCCAGGCTAGAGCCTCCCACGGGTCTGCCCGGCGAAGGGGCCTTGAATGAATCCGGGCCGCTATCGCCGGGCCCAGCAACGGATCGGTAGCAAAACTGTTCCGAAAAGGAGCCATGTCCTCATCGATGCCGAGGGCGAACCGGAAATCCGCGAGTGTCGAGCCGAGCTTCCGTTCGTCGGCTTCCACCAGTTTCTCCCTGCCCGGCCCGACAACCATCTCTGGAGGCACTGCCAGAGACGAAAAGTGGTAGCTGCCGTCCCCTTGGGGCCTGACCGAGACGATCGTCGCAGCGCTGTCTTTCACCAACAGCCTTTTCAGGCCCGTACCGTGGCGAACAGTCACCCGGTCGCTGCCGTTCATCCGCGGCAGGCGAAACGGTGAGACGGGCGTTACTTCAACTTCAACCTCAAGCGGAGCCAAAAGGCCCCGCTCAGCGTCCGAGCAGGTGGACGTCGACCAGGAAGGAGCGGCTGGCAACCACGTTGTTCGCCCGGGCGCGCTTCGGCAGCCTTATTCCACGACGTCTGGGACTGCTTCCGGCTACGGCCCTGACGGCCGCGACCGTCACAGCCCCGGCCAATGCTCCCCCGGCGACAGCGATCGCGGCGGTAGTCATTTCGGCACGCAGCGCAGGCAGAGTCTGTTTTTGAACTTCAAATTCACGAGGCAAAGCGCGGACGCTGTCGGTTTCGACCGCCTCGGCATCCTCTTCTGAAACCAGTTCTCCGTCAACCTCTAGATCAGACACAGGCGAAACATTACTCCCGACCGGGGTCGGAACTTTTCAAAGTTCCTTTTCGTAGACCCTGAACTTCTTGGTGACCACGCCTCCCATGCCCTCCAAGGCTCGGTTCATCGCCTCGTTGGTCTCGAGGATCCAACCTGCTTCGCCGCCTATGACCCCGTCCGGATCGGTTGTCTGCATATGGCGTACGTAGAGAGCTGCGGCCACACCGGTGTGCTGGTACTTCTTCTTGACGCCGAGAGCGAGGATCCGAACCAGGTTAATCTTTGGCTTGCCGCGCAGGAAGTGGTACCACCCGAACGGGAGCAGCCGACCGTTCATCTTTGGCAGGACCTGGTTTATGTCGGGCAGCGTCAGGGCCGCGCCCACCACCTCGCCGTCGGCGGTCTCGGCGATCATCGCCCAGTCCTCGTCGAGGATCAACTTCAGGTCAGCAGCGTGGAACTTGACTTCGTCGTCGGTGATCGGGACGAAGCCCCAGTTGTCCCCCCAGGCCTCGTTATAGACCTCGTGAAAGCGAGCGATCTCGTTCGCCATGTCCGACTTCTTCATCGAGCGAATCGTGATCGAGTGCTCATCGAGGCTTTTCTGGGCGGCCTCGTGGATCGCCGGGTGGAACTTGAGTCCTTCCTTGAGCTTGCCCATTTCGAGATGCCACATCAGCAGGTCCATCGCCTTGGTGAAGCAGTTGGCCTCGACTAGCGACTGGTAGTAGGGCGGATGCCACGGTTCAAGGATCACCGGCCTGAGTTCGGATCCCTCGATCTGGATGCCGAGCTCATCGTTAGTGGTGAAATCCATTGGTCCGTAGACCTTCTCGCGACCTCGGGCAGCCAGCCACTCGCAGCCGGCATCGAGCAGTGCGGAGGCGATCTCGGGGTCGTTGACCGTCTCGAAGAAGCCGAACTGACCGTCGTTTCCGCCGCGATACTCGTCCCAGCGTGAATCGATCTGCACGCTGATCCGACCGACCGGCTCACCGTCCCGCTCGGCGATAAACAGCTCGACCTCGGCGTGGTCGAAGTACGGGTTCTTCGCCCGGTTGAGGAACTTCATCCGCTCCATGATCAGCGGGGGCACCCACTGCGGGTGGTCGCGGTGGATCAGGAATGGCGTCTTGACGAACCGCTTCAGGTCACGGCGGCCGGACACCGGCCTGACATTAAGGGAGGGCACTCGCCGAAACTACCACCGGAACCGGCATCACCCGCAAGCAGTCACTTCCTGGCGGCGGGTCAACCAGCAGTTTCGGCGCGGCGCAGGCCCGAGATGGCCCAGAAGCCAAAGATGACGATCATCGCGAATGCGACTGCGTAAGCCACGAGTATTCCGGTTGGCTCCCCTGCCATCAGACTGCGGGCTGCGTTCAGGAGGGCGGTGAGCGGGTTGACCGAGGCGACCGGCTCAATCCATCCGGTGAGCAGAGCCTGTGGCACATAAACCGGAGCCAGAAAAAGAATGATGAAGACGGGCATCTGCATCAGCGGACCTGCCTGAAGCGACCTGAATCGAAGCGCGATACCAGCCGAGAAGAGCAGCGCGGCGACATTGGAGAGCAGAGCGAGGCTGTACATCCCGGCAAGGTTGACGCCGCTGCCAGACACCTGCATCCCGCCGAGCAGAGCGACCCCGGTGATGACAGTCCAGGTGACACCCAGTCGGGCTGCGGCTCCAATTGCGTAGCCGAAGACGATCGCGCTGCGATGCCTGGTCGCAAGCATCATGCGTCGTCCCATCCCCTGCTCGAAATCACCGGCGATCGAAAAGCCGGCGAACACCCCGGCAAGGGCAGATGCCTGGAGGAGGATGAAGCAGAACTGGAATGCCGTGAAGTCGTAGTAATCGAAGTTGGGCGCATCCCCCACCGCTGAAAGCCCTCCCGCGAAAGCGGCAAGGAAAAACAGCGGGAAGAGCAGAGACGGGATAAACAGCGCAGGGCGGGTGTAGAGGTTGTGAAGGTATCGCCAGGAGATGCCCAGGGCTGAAGAGATGTAGGCGCTCACTTGGTCAGCATCCTGCCGCGAAGACTGAATGTGGCGATCGTTATCGTCGTTACTGCGAGCAGGATCGCGATGCCGAATCCGAGCGCCAGTGCTTCAGTATCCCAACCGGTGATCATCAGGCTGCGGATTGCTTCGATCAGGTAGCTGACGGGGTTGATCGTGGCCAGGAAACGGAACCAGCCCTGCTCGATCAGGTCCCTCGGGAGTGCCATGGAACTGAAGAAGAGAAGTACGAACATCAGCGGGAACATTCCCTGTACTGCCTCTCCGGAGCCGGTCCTCAGGGCCATGATCAGTCCGATTCCCCCAAAGCCGACTGAAATGATCGAGACCAGCACCGCCAGCACAACGATGCCGGCGAGGCCGGCCTCGAACTCAGCCCCGGTCGCGTAACCGACGGCAACGTAGAGCAGGGCCTGCAGCTGGCCAAGAATAACCAGACCGGTGAGCTGCCCGGCCATCAGCGCGGACGGACGCATCGGGGTCAGCACCAGACGGCTGAAGAACCCGTTTTCGATGTCCTGGGCCAGCGCCTGGCCTGCGTTCATGGTCGAAAAGATCGCCGCCTGGATGAAGGTGAAGCCGAGCGCAAAGGTGATGTAGGAATCGGTCGGAAAGCCGGGGATCTGAGTCGCCGAGTTCAACCCGCCGGTATTGACCGCCAACAGGAAAAGCGGAAAGATCACGCTCGGAACGACTGCGGCGGGCTGGCGGAGCAGCCGCACCACTGAGCGGCCGGCCATCGCGCCGACCTGAAGTGGCAAAACGGCCGTGCTCAAGTCTGCGCCCCGGCTCCGGCAGGCAGTGGCTCCTCTGAGGTGTCGGTCTCGCCGGCGCCCTCAAGGTGACGGCCGGTCTTGGCCAGGAAGACATCGTCGAGAGTCGGCTCGTTGAGGACCAGGCTTGCCAGTTCGAGCTCGGCGGCATCGAACGCACGGACGATCCCGACCAGTTCGTCGATGCCTTCGTTGAGCCGGACCTCGACCGTTCCGCGGTTGCCGGCCATCGGCTCTCCGAATCCGGCGAGGATCACTTTGGCCTCGGCGCAGCGGGAGGCCTCTCGCGGGGAAACCTCGACGCTCGGCCGGCCGATCTCGGACTTGAGCTCGGCTGGGGTTCCTTCAGCGGCGATCTTGCCTTCGTCGATGATGCCGACCCGGTCGGCCAGCTGGTCAGCCTCTTCCAGATACTGAGTGGTCAGGAACACCGTCACCCCGTCTTCGCGGGAGAGTCGGCTGACTTCGTCCCAGAGGGATGAGCGGCTCTGAGGATCAAGGCCGGTCGTCGGCTCATCCAGAAAGAGCACGCTCGGGTTGTGGACCAGAGCAAGCGCGAGGTCGAGTCGACGCTTCATGCCACCGGAGTAGCCACCAACCCGCCGATCAGCAGCCTCGGTCAGGCCGACCCGCTCGATCAGTTCATCGCCACGAATGCGGCGCTGAATGTGCGGCAGCCCCTGGAGCGCGGTCTGGAGTCGCATGTGTTCACGGGCGGTCAGGTGTGGATCAAGCGCCGCCTCCTGAAGAGCGGCACCAATTACTGCACGTACCTTCGAGCCTTCGGTGGCAACATCGAAACCGGCGACCGTCGCCTTGCCGTCAGTCGGCGGCAGCAGGGTGGTCAGCATGTGCACTGTGGTCGACTTGCCGGCTCCGTTTGGACCAAGGAAGCCATAAATCTCTCCTGGTGCCACCTCAAGATCGATTCCGTCAACGGCTCGCGGACCGTTTTTAAACTGACGAACCAGCCCCACTACCTTGATTCCGTTATTCAATTTCGCTTGCGTTACTGATCAGGTTTGCGGGGTCTTTTTTCATGACCGGCCAATCCTAGTGATCGGCTCCCGCTGGACCCTCTGGCCCCCGGAAACAACTCCGCCGGTCCGTTTTGGCAGACTGAAGGGATGAGCGAGACGACTTCGGCTCCAGTGGATCTGTTCGAGAAGGTTCGAAACCATGAGCGCCGGGAACAGCTTGAAGCGGCTAACGCCGCAGATCTCAACCCGTACTTCCGCCTGCTGACCTCGCAGGCCGGCCCAGTGGTCGAGATGGAGGGCCGTGAGACGATCATGCTTGGCTCGAACAATTACCTTGGCCTGACGGGGGACGAACGAGTCCGTCGGGCTGCACACGAAGCGCTCGACAAATACGGCACCGGAGTCACCGGATCGCGCCTGTTGAATGGCACTACACCACTACACGTCGAACTCGAAGCCGAGCTTGCCGAGTGGATGGAAACCGAGGACACAATCGTCTTCTCCACCGGCTACCAGTCAAATCTGGGTTGCCTCCAGGCAATCCTCGGACCTGGCGATACGGTGATCGCCGACTCTGGTGACCATGCCTCAATCCTCGATGGCTGCAAGCTCTCGGGTGCGAAGCTGAGGCCGTTCCGCCACAACCAGATGGACAAGCTGGAAAAGATGCTTCAGCGGGCCCAGGGCGACGGCGGCGGCATCCTCGTGGTGGTCGACGGGGTCTACTCGATGGAAGGCGATCTGCCCAACCTGCCACGGATTGCCGAACTGGCTCACGCCTATGGCGCCCGGCTGATGGTTGACGAAGCCCACGGAGTGGGTGTACTCGGTGAGCGCGGTGCCGGGGCAACCGAGCTTTTCGGCCTCGAGGATCAGGTCGATCTGAGAATGGGGACATTCTCGAAGAGCCTCGCCTCCTGCGGCGGCTTCGTCGCCGGATCTTCAGACCTGATCGAGTACCTGAAGATCAGTTCACGCTCATTCATCTTCAGCGCCTCGGGAGTGCCGGCTGCGGTCGGTGCCGCCCTTGAGGCAGTGAGGATCTGTCGTCAAGAGGGCCCCGCGCTTTACTCCAGACTTCTTGGCAACGCCGAGTACCTTCGGGAGGGTCTCAAGTCCCTTGGGCTCAAAGTAGTTGACCCGGGTACCGGACCCGACGGTGAGGTGGCGACGACCCCGGTGGTGCCGGTCGTGATCGGCGACGACTGGAAGGCGATCCTGATCTGGAAGGCTCTTTTCGAGGCCGGCGTCTACACCAATGTGGCGATTCACCCCGCCGTGCCGCATGGCGGGGCGCTGCTTCGGACGAGCCTGATGGCTACCCATGAAACATCGCATCTGGACAAGGCGCTCGAGATAATCGGCGAGGTCACCGGTCAGTTCGACGACCTGCCATCACCCGTTTCGGGCTGACTCCGGCAGCGCGCTGGTCTGCGCGAGCTCAAGGCGGCACCCGCCGTCAACCTGCGTACTCCGGCGTCGCGCAGGCAGGACCGACCGCTCGGACCGGGCGCGAAAAAATTGCTGCTACTTGCGACTTTTGGAGCCGTTCGGCATTGAACCTCCCCGCCGAAATCAATAGGTTGGACTCAACGTCCGAGTCGTTCAGTCGGCCGGGCGGAGAGGGGTTCGGTGAGGGTAGTAAAACACTCAGAGCCGGCTATGTAAATCAGTCAGAATGTCGACCCTGTAGGGAGGATTTTCCTTGGAAGTAGCCGCTTCATCCCCACCCGCACCCGGCCAATCCGTTCCCCAGCACCTGCAGGCCCTGGAAAGAGCCAACCGGGTTCGTCTGGCCCGGGCCGCACTTAAACGCTCGATCGCGAGCGGCGAAGTGCCGGTAACCAGGGTGATTGCCAAATGCCCCTGGGAGTCCGAAACCATGACCCTTTCCGAGTTGCTGCGCAGCCAGTCCCGTTGGGGCAGGACCCGCACCCGCAAGCTGCTCGCTTCGGTTGGCCTGAGTGAAAACAAGCGGCTCGAGACCTTGACCGAACGCCAGCGCATGCTGCTCGTCAGTCAGCTTCGTCCTCACTGAGACGGAACCGCTTCAGCCTGGCGGTAACGGGATCGGCGCAGGCCGACCCTCTCGCCTGCCGGCTCAGCGGATCCGGTAGCTGAGGCCGCCCGTGGCGTTCTGAAAGGTCCGTCTCAGCTGCCAGAAGGACAGCCCGAGCAGAAGCAGGCCGATTGCGAGTGCCTGCCAGAGGACCAGCCCGGCCAGAAAGTAGGCGACGCCTGCGGATACCACGAACACAACCCCGGCGAGCAGAGTCGTGTGAGATCGGTAGCCGGTGAAGTGCTCCCGGATCGAAAGCTCCAGACCACCTGCCGAACCGAGCAGCAGCCCGATGACCAACTGGGCCATGCTTCCGGTGATCAACCCGAGTACCAGCAGAATCAGACCCGCCAGAACCGTCAGTTCCGTCAGCGGGAATGAGCCCCACGGACCTTTGGGTGGCTCTTCGTCCAGCCTTGGTGCTCGCTGTGAATTTGACTCGGCTTCCGTTACCTGCTTAGCGGCCGGAGACTTTCTGGCCGCTTTCTTCTTTCGCTTCCTGGTCATTGAGGAAGGAGCGTACTTGTGAACTGAGTTCTTCGACTGTAGTGCGGCCAATTTCGGCCTGCTCGAGTACTCCCCCAGCCCGAACGAAGAGGAAGGTCGGGCAGCCACCGATCCGGTACATGTTGGAGACGGCTCCGTCGGTGTCGTGGCCGACCTCGACCTGCCAGCCCCGCTCTTCGACCAGATCCTGGACCTTCCGGCGGTCATCGCGGACGTTGATCGAGATCGCACCGGCCCTGCCTTTAAAGCGCTCGGCGACCTGTTCGAAAACATCCTGCTGATCAATGCATTCCGAGGCACCACCGGTGAACCAGAATGAGACAAGAAGCGGCCGGTCAAAGTAGTCACAGATCCTGAGAACATCTTCGCCGGTCACCCTGCAGGCTTCGACAGGATCAACGTTGGCGTCCCCCTCGAGATCCGAGACTGCGATCGGCACCGCGAACGGGTCAACTTTTTCGCCGATTCCGACAGGGCCGATTCCGACCGTACCGGACTCGGTATTCCTCAAAGCGTTGACGAGAATGAATACCGCAACGAAAGCAATCAGGATGCCGACGAGGGCACCGTAGTTCAAAGGCAGCTTGACTTTGTCGCGGGGATTCACGGACAGGTTGGGAGCAGACTGACTCTCGGGCGGGTTGACAGCGGCCGGACCCCTGGCCTGGTCGAGCGGGTCCGTGGCCCGGGGCTCCGTGTCCGGATCAGGCGGAACCCCGGCAGAACGATCGCTCCCGCGCGGTCGCCCGGTGCTGAACCTCCCTTGGGAGGGTTTCCCCGGCAGGTTTTCAACACCACCGTCGCGGTCAAGGCGCTTACCGGCCGACCCACCTCCCTCACCTCTCAGGAGTTCATCGATCTCCCTCTGATGCGCGTCTTCCCGGTCGTCGGGGCTCACCGTACCGCGATTCCCATCTGATCAGGGAGTAACCTCATCGCCGCTCCGTCCAGGAAATGACGGCAGGCAGGACAAGAGCCACTCCGAGCAAGGCCACGCCAAGGTCGAGCACCGCGATCAGGCCGAACTCCCTGAGGATGCCGACGTCACTGGTCACCAGAGCGGCAAAGCCGGCGATCGCGGTTACCCCGGAGGCGGCGATCGCCATCCCGGTTCGACCGTACGCTGAACGCAGCGCCGCTGTTATGGATAGCCCCCCCTCCCGGTCCTGGTAGTAGCGAGCGGCAAGGATGACGCTGAACTCGGTGGAGATTGCTATCACCATGACCGAGAGGATCGCCGAAAGCGGGTTCAGCGGAAGGTCGAGCGAAGCGACTGCCAGCGAGGACCACCCGCCGGCGACGACAATCGGTACGAGGGGTACAAGAACCCGGCGCAGATTTCGGTAGATGGCCATCAGCGCGAGAGCCACTGCCAGGAGGGCCGCGAGGACAAGTAGATAACGCGATGCTGCCAGAGCATCCACTGACTCGGTTACGACGACGGGCAACCCGGCAAGCTCTGCGGTCACTCCGGGTGGCAGTCCAGCGCCCTCACCTGACGAGTCGACGACATCCCTGATCAGATCAATGGCCTCGGACTGACCGTCAACTGATCCGGATCGGACAATGAACGGAATCTTGGTCTCAGTCGCCGCACGGCCTCCCTCAAGACCCCCGGCGATGATCGCTGCCCGCTCGTTGGAGGGCAGAGTCAGAAGCGCATCGCGAATCTGTTTCGAAGTCAGACCGGCCCCGCCATCGGGGACAAAGTCCGGAATAGAAGGTCCAGGACAGAGCTCTGCTCCCTGGCAACGAAACTCAGACCCGCGCTGATAACCGGAACTCAAGCCGACCTCGTTGCGAACCCGATCGAGCCAGCCGACCACGGCTGGGTCGGTGACATCATCAGCACGCACAACCAGGTCAACTTCGCCCGAGGACCCTGTCGCCTTCTCCAGTCTCTCAAGATCCTTGACAGCGGAATTCCTGCTTGGCAGCAACTGGCTGACCTCGGTAGCGGCCGTTCCCTGAGTGCTGACAATCCAGCCGCAGGCGGCGACCAAAATGCTGATCAGGAGGATCCTTGCCGGGGCGAGGATCGTGAGGGCCAGGCCGGACTTTGCCCACCCCCGGGCACCCTTCATCAACCCGAATCGGCCAGCGCGAACCTCGCCATCCCCACCCGGACCGCGGATCGAGAGCGCCGCGAAGCCAAACAGAAAGGTCACAAGCAGGCACACCAGAACACCGGCGCCAAGCAGCAGACCAAACTCGGCGACCAGTGGAAACCGAGACAGACCGAGTGACGCGAAGCCGAGCGCTGTCGCCAGACAGGCCGTGGCGATCATAGGCAGACCAAGCCGGGCGGCAGCTCTGGCGGCTTCCACCGGATCACTCCCATCCTCGATCTCGTCGTATCGGGCCTGGATCTGCACGGCATAGTCAACTGAGAGACCGATCAGGATCGGGGCCGCACCGAGTGCCGCCAGAGACAGTTCACCACCAAACAGTCGCAGCAGGCCGGCTGAGATCAGCGCGGCAGCGAAGGCCATGAGCAGGGGCAACAGGCGCCATCTGGAGCCAAAAACCATCGCCAGCGCAAGGGACATCAGAATCAGCGCTACAACGGCGAGGATCGCCACTCCTATCTGGATCGAGTCACCAAGCCCCTCAAAGACAGCGGGGGACCCCGAGACTACGAAGGGGCCTGTCGTGAGCTGAGTAGCTTCGTCCGCAGCAACGGTCCGGATCAGCCCGATCGCCTCGCGACGTTCCTCGTCCGTCAGGTCCGAACGTAACCTGAGCAGTACCTGCGCTGAATCACCATTCGGAAACAGGTAAGAGAGCCTGGGCTTTGGTCCGTTCCGGGTCCCGCCCGGACCAAATACGACCCGATTGACAAAATCGGGGTCGTTGAGACTCGGAGGCGAGATCAGTCCGTAACGGGCGATGATCCGGGTTGCCAGAAGGATGATCTGCTGGCGCTCGACTTGAGCTTCCGGCGTATTCGGCAGATTCTGAAGCCGCTCGATCTGCTGTCCGTAAAGCTCGCTGATGCCGGCAACTGCCCTCCCGAGAAAGGTCGCCGGACCGGTAAGGACTTTGACTGGCTGGAGTTCCGAGAGCCTCTCACAGGACTTGAACAGTTCTCCGCGGCCACGGCTGATGTCCCCGGCGAGGCAGGTCTCGAGAACGCTCATGCTCTCGAGGTTCTCTGCCGTGACAATCTCATTCAGGTTGCCCCGGGCGAGAACGACGACTGGGTCAGTCCCGAAGGTAGCATCAGCCCGTTCGGTCGCCTGGAAGCCCTCGGTTCCACGGTCAAAGAAAGCGTCCGTGACCGGCTGGACCTTCATCCCCGACAGCCCCACCGCAGAGGCGATCGCCAGCACGGACAGAAGAGCCAAAACCGGCCAGGGCCGGCGTGCTACAGCGGCCGCCGCCGCTCCGAAAAGTGCCGTCAGGCTCAATCCATCGCGAGCGGACCGGTCACGTCAGCCCGGAGAAACTGGTGCACAAACTCGTTCTGAGACTCGAACAGCTCTTCCTTGGGTCCGCTTTCAACGATGCGTCCCTTCCAGAGAACAGCAATGAAGTCGGCGATCCTTCGCGCAGTTCCAAGGTCGTGGCTGATAACCAGGTAGCAACCGCCGCTCTCAGCGTGGACCTCACGGATCAGTTCGCAAAGCAGCGCGGTCCGTACCGGGTCAAGGCCGGAGTCAGGTTCGTCAAACATGACGATTTCGGGGTCCAGAACAAGCGCCCTGGCGAAACCTGCGCGCTTGCGCATACCCCCGGAAAGCTCATTCGGCATCTTGTAGTGGGCCTCGCCGAGACCGACTTCCCGCAGGCGTCGGGTCACGATGTCCTCGACCTCCTCTTCGCCACGATCGGTGTGCTGACGCAGTGGGAAGGCAACATTGTCATAGATGTTCATTGAGCCGAACAAGGCACCGTCCTGGAAGAGCAGCCCGAACTTCTTGCGCATCTCGAACAGGTCGTCGTCGCTGAGCGCGGGCACTGACTGACCCTTGACCAGGACATCACCGGAATCGGGATAAAGAAGGCCGACGATGTGCTTGATCAGAACGCTCTTGCCTGTCCCCGAGGGGCCCAGCACCATGGAGATCTGGTCGTCCGGAAGATCGAGGTTCAGTCCGTTGAGGATCCGGGCGCGACCGAACTGCTTGACGAGGTCCTTGATCTCAATCGCGGCTCGCCCTCCGCCACCTTTCTTCACACCCGTATGCCACCGGTATGGATCACTGTCATCAGACCCCACGCCGGGCAGCAGGAAGTCCCGGCCAAGTACCGCCCCGTCGTCAGCCACGTAGGCACCGCTGGCAGGAGCACTTTCCACGGGCTCCGGTTCGCGGTTGATCACAACCCTCGGTTCCTGCTGCTCTTCGAGAGTTTCATCGTCTTCAGCCAGTTCCGGTGCCGATGTGGCGTCCGAGGCGGCCGCCTCATCACTGGCTTCAATCTCCCGTCCGATCCCGGAAGTCGCACCAAGATCATCGACCGCGCGATCGACCTCGGGAGACCCGATCTGCTCGGCGCCTGATTCGTCCTCTGGGCTCTCGTTGCTCAAGCTCTCATCCTCCTATCGGGGCTCTCGGGTTCGCACCCCAAAAAACCAGCGTTCCCAACATACCGATGATGTGCACCAGGATGATGTTGAGGACCATCGATTTCGCCGTGGCCGTCCCCACTCCCACAGGTCCGCCCGAGGCCGTGTAGCCGTAGTAACAGCCGACAAGCACGATGACCGTAGCCATCGTCATCGCCTTGATGAGGGAGAAGAGGACGTCGGGAGGATTCTGGAACATCCAGAAAATCAAAAGATATCCGCCCGATGAAACGTCGCCGATCTGTTCCACCACCGCAATGTAGGAGGCGATGTAACCGACCCCGATCGCGGCGATGTACATGAATGGCAGAGTCATCCAGGCACCGAGCAGCCGGGTGGCAGCGAGAAAAGTGACCGGCGGCACGCCCATCACTTCCAGGGCGTCAATCTCGTCGGAGATCCGCATCGCCCCAAGTTCGGCCACTATTCCGGTTCCGACCTTGGCCGACATCATGTAGCCAAAGGCATAAGGGATCGCCTCGCGGAGATCACACCAGGCGGCGAACACGCCAGCGTAAGCGGGCGCCCCGACCGAACGGTTGAAGTACGCACCCTCGATCCCGCATGTGAGGCCGATGGTGAAGACCAGACCGAAGATAACGGCAGTCGAGCCGAGGATCAGAATTCCGGCCTGCTTCAGAGCTTCCCCGAAATATCTGGTTACCCGACCCGAGTAGACCTGCCCCATGACCATGGCGCAGAAACGGGAGATCTCGCCGGCCGACTCGAGCCAATCCCGGGGAACTGTCATCCAGCCGCCGCCCATTACTTGATCGTCTGAAGCTGCGGGTTGGTGGCGAGCATGGCCTGGGTGAATACGTAATTGAAGGCAAAGACTCCGAGCAGGGAAATGACGACGGCCTCATTGACCGCCCGCCCGACGCCCGCAGCTCCGCCGGTGGCGGTCATTCCCTTGTAGCAGCAGACGATCGCGATGATCGCGCCAAAGAGAGTGGTCTTGGCCATGGAAAAGAACAGTTCAGTAGTCGAGGCATTCGAGAAGAGCGTTCCGAAAAAGCCTCCGAGAGGCTGGCGGTAGAGCAGCTCCGCGCCGACGCCGCCGGCTATCCCGAACAGCAATGCGAAGATGTTCAGCAGTCCCGTGAGGATCATCAAGGCGAGGAAACGTGGCACCACAAGGTTCTTGATTGGATCCACGCCGAGCACCTGAAGGGCGTCGAGTTCCTCGCGAATCTTCCGTGCCCCGAGGTCTGCCGTGATCGCCGTGCCAGCTACGCCGGCCACCACGACGGCGGTTACGAAGGGAGCAAACTCGCGGATCGAGGCCAGCACGAAGAAGCCGCCGAGACGGTCGAGGGCACCGAAGAGCGAGAGAAAGTTGGCGGCCTGCAGACCCGGAGCCCCGAAGCCAAAGGCAACGGTTGAGATCAGCATCGGGAACCAGCAGAGCTGCAGAGCAAAAAGGAACTGGCCGATGAACTCGTTCCCGTAGGGGTAGGGAGCCCGCAGCGCAGAACCGATCGTCCGGCCGGTGAGAATCATCATCTCGCCGATTTCGGTGAAGAAGCTCTTTGCGGGCTCGAAAGCCCTGTTTGCTACTGCTCTGACCATCTCTCCCGGGCGGTTGTCGGATCGGCGTTGACGCTTTTCCCGCCGTGGTCGGAAGTCTAAGGGATCGCCCGGCATCTGTGAGAGTCGCCACACGCGTGGTATGTTCAGCCCGCCTTGCAGCAGAAGAGCCGACATCTGAAGCGACTGTTCAGCTTCGCCCTGATCGCGGTTTCCGTGTCACTCACCGCAGCCTGCGGTGGCGGTGGCGAGGGGGACCAGTTCTCCAACGAAACCCCCGGCGATTATCCAGTTGAGGTGGTGGATGCCAGCTTCGAGCCCAGGCAGTTCGTTGCCCAAACCTACGATCTGGTGGTCAGCGCTCGAAACACCGGCGATGAGACCATCCCGGCGATGGTTGCGACGATCGACATTCCGGGCCGGATCTCGACCTTGGCGTTTGCCGTCCGTGATCCACAGCCGGAGTTGGCTCAGCCGCAACGGCCGATCTGGGTTCTGGAAAGCACCTATCCAAAGCTGGCAGGCACGGTCGGACGAGGCGGCGCTGCCACCTCCAACCGCCGCACTTTCAGTTTCGGCGAACTGCCCGCCGGCGAAACAGCGACCATGATCTGGAGGGTCACTGCAGTCGAGCCGGGCAGCTACCGGCTGGGCTACGAGCTTTCAGCCGGGCTCGGGCTTGATACGAGAGCAGTCGATGCTTCAGGCGAATCCCCTGGCGGCTTCCTGCCGGTCCGAATCACCGACAAGGCCGTCCTGACCAAGGTGGACGAGCAAGGCAATGTCGTACCATTGACTCCGCAGGAAGAGCTTCAGCTGAAGCTGAAAGAAGCAAACTGACAGGAAGGATCTTCTGGCCGTGCGGGGAAACCGGATGATGCGAACATTTCGCGTCCTTTTCCTGTTTTTCCTGCCGGTATTTGCCCTGACGGCAGGCACCAGCGCCTGCGCCAGCGACCCTGACCGCAGGCCTCTGTCTCCGGATGTGACCACGGCTTCCACGGGGACAGAAAGTGACGCAGGTGCCAGCGCCGGAAACCTTCGACTGACGACGGTTGCGGACTTCAACCGGCCCATCGAGGTGAAGCCCGCTCCAGGCTTCCCCAGGCTGATGTTTGTGGTTGAGCAGGAGGGCGTTATCCGGGTAATCCGGCGGGGCCGGAAACTGGCCCAACCCTTTCTGGATATCAGCCGGATAGTTCAGTCCGGAGGAGAGCAGGGGCTGCTTTCGGTCGCCTTCCCGCCTGACTACCGCCGATCGAAGTTGTTCTACGTCTACTACACCGACAGCAACGGAGATATTCAGGTCGACGAGTTCCGGCGGGCAACCCCGCTCGCGGCCCGGCCGAATACACGCAGGCGGGTCATCACGGTCCCTCACCGAATCAATTCGAACCACAACGGCGGCCAGATCCATTTCCTCGGCAGACTCATGTACTTCGGGACGGGCGACGGCGGAGGCGGCGGCGACCCCGATGGCAACGCCCAGAACCTCGATTCACTGCTTGGGAAAATGCTCCGGATTGATCCCCGCCGTAGCGGTCCGCGCAGCTACACGGTCCCTGCCGGCAATCCGTTTGTGAGCCGGCCCGGTCGCGACGAGATCTTCTCCTACGGCCTTCGCAACCCGTTCCGGTGGCAGTTCGACCTCTCGGGCGTGCGCCCGAAGATCGTGATCGCCGATGTGGGCGAAAGCGATTTCGAGGAGATCAACTACCTCAACCTGAGTGCCGCCCGTGGCGCCAACTTCGGATGGAACCGGCTTGAAGGCTTCAGCGAGTTCAATCCGCCGGTACCAGTTGGAATGCAGGACCCCTCGCTGGTGCTGCCACACACGGACGGTTACTGCTCGGTGATCGGCGGGGTTTTGGTCGGGGACAGATCGGTCCCTGCGCTTCGCGGCCGGTACCTGTTCACAGACTTCTGCCGAAATGAAATTCTCAGCCTTCGGCCAAGGGTCGGGCGGATTGATTCGACGACGAGCACCGGCCTCAGTGCTCCCCAAATCTCCTCATTCGCACAAGGAACTGGTGGCTCGGTTTACCTGAGCTCGCTCGCCGGACCCGTCTACAGACTGAGGCAAAATTGAAACTACGTGCGTCACTGATGATGTCGCTGATGGCGGCACTCCTGGCCTCGACTGCGGGTGCCGCATATGGGCTCGGGCCGGTCGGGGATGTGTCTCCGGTGGCCGACCAGTCGGCAGTCGCGAAGCCCGTCTTTAAACCGGTCGCCGAGGTCACCAGCCCCACCGCCCTGACCTACGCACCGGGGCCGAAGGGTGTCGTCTTTGTCACCGAACGCCGTGGACTGGTGAGGGTGATCGTCCGGGGCAGGCTGCTCAAGACACCGTTCCTCAACATCAGAAATCGTGTCGGTAGTGACTGGGTGGAGCAGGGCCTGCTCGGAATCGCCTTCCCGCCCCACTACGTCAGGACCCGGCGCTTCTACGTCTTCTATACCTCGCTGAACGGCGACATCAGAATTGAGGAGTTCAGGCGCTCGTTGCGCAAGCCGCTGATCGCCAACCCGTCCAGCCGGAGACTGGTTTTGCGGATTCCCAGCCTCAACGATCGCGGCAACCACAACGGCGGGGCGATGCAGTCGATTGGAAACATGCTCTACCTGACGGTAGGCGACGGTGGTGACCCCGGCGATGTGTTCAACAAGGCTCAAAACCTGACCAGCCTGCGCGGCAAGATCCTGAGGATTGATCCACGGCCGGACCAGAGCACTGGCCGCGGCTACCGTTCTCCCGCCGGAAACCCGTTTGTGGGCAAGCCTGGCCGCGACGAAATCCTCGCCTACGGATTTCGCAACCCCCACGGCTTCAGGATCTATCGTGACGCGACTGGCGGCTACCACGCGATCGTCACCGATGTCGGTCAGCTCCGCTACGAAGAGGTCAACAACCAGCCCCTCAGCGAGCTCAGGGGGGCCAACTTCGGCTGGAAGATGTTCGAGGGGTTGGAGCCATATGACTGCGGGCCGGAGCTGTGTCCGAACGGTGCCGAGCCACAGGCCGTCGGCGCACCGCCAGCCCTGATACCTCCCGGTCTCACCTGGCCGGACTTCACCTACTCTCACACCGAAGGCTGCGCGGTAATCGGCGGCCCTGTTATCCGCGATCTGGCGATGGGTGACCTGACTGGCCGGCTGATCGTTGGGGATTTCTGCGTCAACAAACTACTGACCTTCAGCCCTGCGGGGGCCGTGCTGAGTAACCGCCGCTCTCTAGGGGCTTACCTCCCTCCCGGCCAGGGCATGAGCGCCAACCTCAATGGTTTCGGCGAAGATGCCTGGGGACGGGTCTACCTGTTCAGCAACTACGGGGGCATCTACAGACTGGCCCTCGGGTAGACCAGACAGCACCGGACTGAATGGCACCAAAGAGAACTGGAGAAGGACTGTTGAGCAAGGTTGAATCCGAAATTAGTGGCGGCGCCCTTGACACAATCGCGGTAATGAATCCGGCAACCGGCGAAACCATCTCGTTAGTTGAGCAGGACTCACCCGAGTCGGTGAAAACCGCAGTCACCCGAGTGCGCGCGAACCAGTCGGACTGGGAAGCCCTCGGATTCCGTGAGCGCGCGCGGTGGCTGGGCAAGCTGCGTGACTGGATGCTCGACAACGCCGACCGGATCACCGACACAATGCAGGCCGAGACCGGGAAGGTTCGTTCCGAAGCCGCGAATGAAGCGGTCTACCTCGCCGACCAGATCAACTTCTACTCGGCCAAGGCCAGCAGGTTCCTGAGGGAAGAAAGGGTCACCGGCCACTCTCTGCTGACGGTTAGCCGCAAGCTGAGGATTCAGTACCGGCCCTACCCCGTGGTCGGCCTGATCAGTCCCTGGAACTTCCCCCTGATCCTTTCGCTCGGAGATGCGATCCCGGCGCTGATGGCCGGCGCGACCGTTGTCATGAAGCCGTCCGAGTTCACCCCGATGGCTTTGGCCGAGATCGTCGATGTGTGGCGGGAAGAGATCGGCGGGCCGGACGTGATTGCCGTCGTTCAGGGCAAGGCCGAGACTGCGAGCGCGCTGATCGACGAAGCTGACTTCATCGGCTTCACCGGCTCGGACCGCACCGGCAAGCTGGTCATGGCCAGAGCTGCTGACACCCTTACGCCGGTCAGCCTTGAACTGGGTGGCAAGGATCCAATGCTCGTGCTCGAAGGCGCGAATGTAGCACGGGCCGTCAGGGCCGCTACCTGGGGCGGAATGATGAATTCCGGGCAGATCTGTATGTCGGTCGAACGGATCTACGTGGAGGAGCCGGTCTACGATGAATTCGTGGCCGGCCTGACCGAGTCGGTGGCGGCGCTTCGGCAGGGACCTGACGGGCCGAGTTTCGGTTCCGAAGTCGGAGCGATGACCTCACCCAACCAGACTTCGATAGTCGCTGGTCAGGTCTCTGAGGCGATCGAACACGGCGCCCGGGCTCTGGTTGGCGGGCGGCGTGTCGATGGTCCTGGTGATTACTACCAGCCGACGGTGCTGGTGGATGTCGACCACTCGATGCGGGTCATGCGCGAGGAAACCTTTGGTCCGGTGGTCGGAGTGATGAAAGTCGGGGATGCCGACGAAGCCGTCAGACTGGCCAACGACACGCGGTACGGGCTGTCGGCGACGGTCTTCGGGCCGAAGAGGAAAGCGGAGCAGGTCGCGCGCCGGATCGAGTGCGGCGGGGTCAACGTCAACGACGTGCTCTCCAACGCAATGGTTCCCGGTGTGCCGATGGGCGGCTGGAAGGACTCCGGAATCGGCTACCGCAACGGCAAGACCGGCATCCGCAAATACTGCCGCTCGGAAGCGATAGTCAGTGCTCGAAGCCAAAAGCTCCCGGAGCCGTTCTGGTACCCCTACACCGCTACTCGCAGGAATTCCGTAAGGAAGCTGACCCGCCTGATCAACGCCCGCGGGATCAAGCGGCGTCTAGGCCTCTAGCCAGCACCGGCTGCGCAGGTGATTCCCTGTCCGAGCCGATCGGCGCCGCGTTCTTTCGATCAGGGCGAGGTAGTACCGGTGGCGCCGGGCTTGACCACGATCGTCCTGCCGTCTTCGAGACGGTAGAGCGTGCCGAGCGGCTCACCCCGGCCTACCACTTCCTGACCGGGCTGGATCTCGATCGTCTCAACCTCGTCCCCGGGGTTGCTGAAGACCGAATCTGCCGGTACCTCGACCCGCTGTTCGAGCGACTGGTTGCGCTCCGTGATCACCGAAGTCAGGTCGAGCGAAGAGAGCGCGGCAAGCAGGAAGGCGACCGAAAGCACGATGCCGATGTCGAAAAGGTTGACCAGGCCGTCCAGCGGGTCGCCGGCGCGGTCCTCCCGGCTGCGGGCCTTGGCCGTGACCTTGCCTCCGACTGGCCTCACGGGTTGCCCATCGCGACGACCGTGCTGCCACCGTGCTCGGTAGTCGAAGGGGTCAGGCCGGAGATCTGGCGATCCGGCGCGAGAGTTGCCGCAGCGAATTCAACATCAGAGAAGTCCTGAGCATAGATTCGGTCCCTGACCAGGGACACAGAGAAAGCAATCGCGCCGGTCAGGAGTCCGACAACCGTTACTCCGAAGGCCACCCGCAGGTTGTCGGTCAGCTCGGTGACGTTGCCGTCGGCAAGCCCGGCGAGTGCCGGTGAGAGCGGGATCAGAGTGCCCATCAGACCGAGCGCCGGGCCCATTCGAACCAGGATCCGGGTTCGCTCCAGGCGTTTGAGGGAGCGGTAGTCATAGTCGGCCATGCGCTTGGCGATCCGGTTCTCGGCATCCGGAAGTCGTCTCTGCGAGACGATCGCTTCCATCGTCTCCTGCATCGGTCGATTCCAGGAGACCAGCGAAAGGTTCGACATAGCCCCGAAGTCGTCTCCAACGGCGATATCGGCAGCGGCCCGTTCCACGGCACCTTCCAGCGACGCCATCGAGCGCCAGCGACGGCGCCAGATTTCGGCCACGAGGATGCCCGCTTCAACGATCGCCCAGGCTAGTCCGAGGATCGCCGCGACCAGCACTGGCCAGAGCAGCGCCTCCGAGATTGAGAAAAGGAATTCTTCGATAACCAAAGCGGTTGACAAGTCTAAACCCCCTTCCCCGCCGGGCCTCACCCGGCCCGAAGCCCTACGGTTCAGGAGTGCGCGCAGACGAACCTGAACCGACCCGGTGAACGGCTCCGCCGCAATCGACTTGAGCCTGACCCGGATCACGGCTGTCCGGCCAGATGGCCTCGGGCTCAACCTCGCGCGGCGACCGGGCCCGGGTGACGGCTGGTTCGCCATCGAAGAGCTGTTTGCCAGCGATGGAGCGCCAGCTGTCCTGCTCAACCGGGTGCGCGGGATGTACGAAGTGCCAGCAGACTACATCCGGGCGGAGTGGCTGTTTGAGAGCTACACACGCGCCATCGCAGACCTCGGCGTTGCTTTCATCATCGCCGAACGCCGACTGCCCGCCCTTGAGCCGGACAATCTGCTGATGACGTCCAGCCGAGGACTGATCATCGGCACTGCCGTGATTGGCGACGAAATGACCGTTACAGCCACGGATTCAGTTGCCGACGGGCACGGGATCACACGGGTCGAGGGATGGCGTGAACTCGCTCAGGAATTGAGGGGAGGTTTCATGCTTCTGGTCGAGCCGCTGGTCGAATGGATGGCCCGGCACAGGCTCAGGCAGGAGAAGACTTTGTGGCTGGCAGCAGCTGATCGCATGGCCCAGTCGGCAGTCTGGTCTGGCCGGGCCTTTGATGACCCCGGATTTGCCCGTGAGCTGATTCACGCGTTGATTGACCGCCCCGGACCGATGACGATCCCGCTGGAAACCGGCCTTGACAGTCGTGGCGATGAACAGCACCTTCGGAGTACCTGCTGTCTGGCGTACCGTGCCGCTGGTGGCGGCCTCTGCTTCGGTTGCCCGCTGAACCGCTGATATCGACAGGACTTCAACCGGACAGGGTCACATGCACATCGAGACGAGCAGGAGGGTCGCCTTCGCCGCCTCGGTACCCTAGACGGATGCCGGAACGTCACTATCTGGAAGCAATCGCCGACCACATCGTCGTCTTCGACGGTGGCCTCGGCGCGACGCTTGAAGAGTTCGACCTCACTGAAGAGGACTACGGTGGGCTGGGCGGCAAATGTCACGAAGCGCTCGTCCTGAACCGGCCAGACGTCATTGAGGGTCTTCACACCTCAATGATCGAAGCAGGGGCGGAAGTTGTTGAAACCGATTCCTTCCAGGCCTCGCGGATCAAGCTCGAGGAATGGGGTCTGGCCGAGCACACCGTCGAGATCAATAAGAAAGCCGCCGAGATAGCCCGCCGAGCCGCCGGACCGGAACGTTTCGTGGCCGGCTCGATCGGCCCCACCGGCTACCTGCCAGCCTCCGACGACGCGACCCTCGGCAAGGTCCGCTTCCCGGAACTCGTCACCGTCTTTACGGAGCAGGCCGCCGCTCTGCTTTCCGGCGGAGTCGACCTGATCATGATCGAGACCGTTCAGGACATCCTTGAGGCCAAGGCGGCGATCTTCGGCGCCCGGGCCGCGTTCGAGCAGGTCGGACGCACCGTGCCGATTCAGGTTTCGGTATCGCTGCTGCCGAACGGCGGCAAGATGCTGCTCGGAACCGACATCTCGGCCATGCTCACCACGCTCGAAGCCTTGCGTGTCGATGTAATCGGGCTCAACTGCTCGACCGGCCCTGAAGACATGCGCGCTGCGATCCGGTACCTCGGCGAGCACTCGACCGTGCCCGTCCACTGCATGCCGAACGCCGGCCTGCCGCTGCAGGGGCCCGAGGGCGAGACGATCTTCCCCGAGAAGCCCGGACCGCTGGCCGAGGCCCTCGGCGAGTTCGTCGAGAAGCATGGCGTTGGTGTGGTCGGTGGCTGCTGCGGGACGACGACCGAGCACGTAGAGGCGATCGCCGAGCGTGTCAAGGATCTGAAGCCCACCCTACGCCCCGCACCGGGCGAGATCATGGTCTCTTCGATGATGACTGCGAGCCAGCTGGTTCAGGAGCCGCGCCCTACCCTGGTCGGCGAGCGGGTCAACTCCCAAGGCTCACGCCGGGCCAAGGAACTGCTGCTGGTCGACGACTACGACACCCTCAACCAGATCGCCGAGGACCAGGTCACCGGCGGCGCGCATGTGTTGGACGTCTGCGTCGCACTGGTCGAGCGGGCCGACGAAGACGAACAGATGCGCGAAGTCGTCAAGCGGATTTCGCTGACCCAGCCGGCACCCATCCAGGTGGACTCGACCGAGCCTGAGGTGATCCAGACGGCGCTGGAGCAGATCCCCGGCCGGGCAATAGTCAACTCGGTCAACCTCGAGGCGGGCCGCGACAAACTCGACACCGTGGTCCCGATCGCCAAGGCGCACGGGGCGGCGCTCATTGCCCTGACGATCGACGAGGTCGGAATGGCCAAGACGGCCGAGCGGAAGGTCGAAATAGCCCAACGGATCACCGAACTGGTCTGCGACGAGCACGGACTCGAGCGGGAGGCCCTGATCTTTGACGCGCTCACCTTCACCCTGACGACCGGTGACGAGGAGTGGCGGCCGTCGGCGCTTGAGACCATCGAAGGCATCCGCCGGATCAAGGCGGAGATTCCCGGGGTCAAGACCTCACTCGGCGTTTCCAATGTCTCCTTCGGTGTCGGCCAGCCCGCCCGGGCCGTGCTCAACTCGGTCTTCCTCCATCACTGTGTCGAAGCCGGGCTCGACCTGGCGATGGTCAACCCGAACCACATCAAGCCGTACGGAGAGATCGACGACGTCGAAAAGGCGCTGACCAATGCGCTGGTCTTCAACGAGTCTGAAGACGCCCTGGAGAAGTTCATTGAACACTTCGAATCGAAGGGCGAAGAGGTCGAGGAAGAAGCCACCGACCCGACCGCCGGCATGGGACCGGAAGAGGCCCTCCATTTCCACATCCTGCGCCGCCGCAAGGACGGCGTCGAGGACTGGATCGATTCTTCGGTCGAGAAAATTGGTGCAGTGCCGACTCTCAATGAGGTGCTGCTGCCGGCGATGAAGGAGGTCGGTGACAAGTTTGGGGCCGGCGAGTTGATCCTGCCTTTCGTGCTGCAGTCGGCCGAGGTCATGAAAAAGGCCGTCTCCCGTCTCGAAAACTACCTCGACCGGATCGAAGGCCACACCAAAGGCAAGGTCGTGATCGCAACTGTATTCGGCGACGTGCATGACATCGGAAAGTCCCTGGTCAACACGATCCTGACCAACAACGGCTATACGGTGATCGACCTCGGCAAGCAGGTTCCGGTCGACGCGATCATCGACGCCGCCGTGGAGCATGACGCCGACGCAATCGGCCTCTCTGCCCTGCTGGTCTCGACTTCGAAGCAGATGCCGGTTGCGATCCGCGAACTCCATGACCGCGGCCATGATTTCCCGGTACTGATCGGTGGAGCCGCAATCAACCGTGACTTTGGCCGCCGGATTCTCTACCCCTACGGCAAGGAATCCGAAGAAATCTACGAGCCCGGGGTCATCTACTGCAAGGACGCCTTCCAGGGCCTCGATACGATGGACGCCCTGGTCGAACCAGAGGCCCGGTCAGCCCTGCTCGAGAGACTCCGTGACGAGGCCGAGACGTTCCGCAACAAGCCGGTGGAGGTGGACGACGGGCCGCCAGTTACCGACTCCTCGGTTCGCTCGGCAGCGGACCCTGATGCCCCGATCCCTGAGCCGCCGTTCTGGGGCGCACGCGAGATCCCGGTCGAGATTGGTGACATCTTCGACCACCTCGACCTTCATGTTCTCTTCAAGCTCCACTGGGGCGGCCGTGGAGTCAAAGGTGAGGCTTGGAAGAATTTGATCAGCGAAGACTTTCGCCCGCGACTGGAGCGCATGTGGGCCGAGCAGGACTACCTGCACCCGAAGGCGGTGCTCGGGTACTTCCCCTGCAACGCCGAAGGCAACGACCTGGTGATCTTCGACCCTGACGATCAGAACAGGGAGATCAACCGGCTGGTCTTCCCCCGCCAGCCCAGGCACGACCGGATCTGCATCACCGACTTCTACCGCCCGCTCAGTGGCGACGGCGTGCGTGACGTGGTCGCCCTCCAGGGTGTGACCGTCGGCTCCGAAGTCACCGACCTGATGGACAGGCTCGAAGCCGACGGTGAGTTCGCCGAGCAGCTGTTCACCCACGGACTCGGAGTCCAGTCCGCCGAAGGTCTGGCCGAGTGGCTACACCAGGAAGTCCGCAGCGAGCTTGGAATCGGTCCGGCCCAGGGCCGCCGCTACTCCTGGGGCTACCCCGCCTGTCCGGAGCAGTCCGAGCACACCAAGGTCTGGGACCTGCTCGACCTCAACCGGATCGGCATGTACCTCTCGGACGGATTCGCGGTGATGCCAGAGCAGTCCACGGTAGCGATCATCAGCCATCACCCTCAGGCGGTCTACTTCGGCATGAAGTCAGGGTTCATCCCCACTGACGGGCCTGCCGACGACGAAGTGATCGCCCTCTCACAACGAAGCGCCAGTCCGCCGGAAGACGACCCCGAAGATGGCGCGATTGAGGCCGAAGTAGCGGGCGAGCAGCCCGCCAGCGCCTGACCGACCTGCTGCCACGGAGCGGACCCGGATTTCCGGCAGGGGGGAAGGTCAGGCCGGCTTGCGACCGACCATGACCGCCAGTCCGCGGTCCTTGAACAGGCAGTCGGCGTCTTCGAATCCGGCGTCGCTCAGCCACTCCAGTTGATCCGGAAGCGGGCTGAGGTGATCCGCGCCCATTCGATCTTCGGCGGCTACCCATTCCTCGTCGGTAATACCGGCTCTTCGGGCCACGAATTCGTGCCAACGGCGGTATTCGGCATCGAGAAACGGGGTAGGGCCGAGCACATGCTCGGCATTGACGAAGATTCCACCCGGACGCAGTCCACGCAGAGCTTCCGCAAACACGTGACGCTTGCCTTCGTCGGTCAGATGGTGAATCGCCAGGGCAGAGACCACAGCGTCCCACGGGCCCGCGGGCAGTTCCCCGTAGAGATCCCCCTCGACGAACTCAACCCGGTCGGTGCCAAGCAAGACACGGGCCTGATCGAGCATCAGTGAGGCACCGTCAAAGACGGTCACCTCTGATTCCGGAAATGCGTCAAGGACGAAGGCCGACAGGATCCCCGTACCGGCCCCGAGGTCAAGGATGGACTTCGGCTTACCTCCCGCCAGCGCGACGGCCTCCACTGCGGCTCCGTAGAAGCTGTCGAACGAGGGGATCAGCCGACGGCGTGCTGCGTCGTAGGTGGCAGCGTGCTGGTTGAACTTTGCTATCCCTTCAGGCATCTGGGAATCTTAAACCGCGCCAGTCCGGAATGCTGCCGTGCGGGGGCCGGTTTCCGACCTTTTCCGGATCATGGTTCCTCCTCGATCAGGGGCACAAACCTGACCCTCTCCCCCTCGTTGACCGTTACCTCCTCGCCGTTCCTGGTCACCAGCAGCATCCGCTGGTCAAAGCATCCGGCGGGAATGACCATGCGACCACCGTCGGCAAGTTGCTCAATTAGTTCCTGCGGGGGTCCGTGGCGCCCGGCCGCCGCAACGTTGATCGCGTCGTAAGGGGCCGCGTCGGGCCACCCGAGCGAGCCGTCTCCCACCACCAGAGTGACGTTTTCGATGCCCGCAGCGGCAAGCGACCCCGCAGCCGTCCGACTCAGTGCCCGGTGCCTTTCAATCGAGATAACCCGGTCAGCCAGGCGCGAAAGGATCGCCGCGTGGTAGCCGGACCCGGTGCCGACATCCAGGACCAGCTCGAAGCCGGTCAGCTCCAGCAGTTCGCACATACTGGCTACCACCAGAGGCTGGGAGATCGTCTGGCCTTCACCGATCGGCAGTGGTTCGTTGTCCCACGCCCTGTCCCGCAACTCCTCGGTGACGAACAGCTCTCGGGGTACCGCTTTCATCGCCTCAAGGACCCGTGGGTCACGGATCTCACGCGAGAGTTCGTCGATCAGGCCTCTTTGGTCCACTGATCGAGCCTAGTCGGGATTTCGGCAGCCTGGTTGTTCAGGCGATGCCGGCTGCGCGGGCGGCGTTGCGGATCGCTTCGGTCTCGGCGGGGCTGATCAGTTTCGGCACGTCCATCTCGACCGGATCCGCGGCCAGTGAGGCCTCCAGACCGGCCAGGACCTCGACCGTCGCAAGAACACAGAACGGCATGTGATCGAGGCTGTAGCCACCCTCCTGGATCGCGACAATTCGGCCTTCGCAGGACTCTTCGGCCAGGGCGACGATGTCGGCGGTCATCGCCCGGAATCCCTCGGCGGTGACGCTCATCCGGCCGAGTGGGTCGCAAGCGCCCGCGTCCTGTCCGCTCGAAAGCACGATCAGCCCGGGGTCAAAATCGGCAATGGCCGGCAGCGCCACCTGCTCAAGTGCTGCCAGGTAGCCGGCGTCACCGGTGCCGGCCGGCAGCGGCACGTTGACGTTGGCCCCGACGCCCTCCCCCGCGCCGCGTTCGGTGATCAGGCCCTCGTCGCTCGGGTAAAGGCCATCCTGATGAAGAGAGATGAAGAGAACGTTCGGATCCTCGTAGAAGACAGCCTGAGTGCCGTTACCATGATGTACATCCCAGTCGAGCACGGCGACCCTTTCGACCCCGTGAGCCAGCTGGGAGTGCCGGACTGCCAACGCGGCGTTGTTGAAAAGACAGAAGCCCATCGCCTGACCGGCAGAGGCGTGGTGACCCGGGGGGCGGGTCAGGGAGTAGGCGCGGTGAGCGCTGGTCGCGGCAGGCTGCGAGCTGTCCACCCGGCAAACGTGATCAACCGCCTCGATCGCTGTCCCGGCGGCAATCAAGGCAGCCTGATTCGAACCCCGGCCGACCCTGGCCTCAGGCCCGACCAGCATCACTTCCGGATGCCCGGCTGCTGCGGGAGCATCAACCTTGGCGCAGGCCTCCAGGATCCACTCGACATGAGCCTCGGTGTGGACCAGCAGAAGCTCCTCAATCGTCGCCTCCCGGGTAGGAAGGACTTCAAGTCGGGCCAGCACCCCGGATGCAGCCAGCACTGCATAGGCCCGCTCGACCCGATTGGCGTTCTCGGCGTGATCGACTTCAATCCAGCCAGCCGGCTGTCGATCAACGACCATTGAACCGTTGTCATGCAGCAGACAGCGCGTGTCGTAGCCAAGAGCGGTTCCCGGCAGACCACTCATTTCAGCGGCAGTCGGCTCAAAGGAGGTTCAGGGAGGCCCAAATCAGCGAAACAAATCTGGCAGCGAGTCGCGCTGCTCACGGCGGGGCGCTTTCGAACCCAGTTCAACCGGTGCAGTAGCGATCGCCTGAAGGCGCAGATCGCTCCAGGTAAGACCCTCGCGGAAGAGAGCGGGAACACCCAGGCCGACCGCCGTTGCGATCTCGACAGCCTGAAGGATCACGCCGTAGGCCAGCGCGTCGGAGGCAGAGACACCCCATCCGGTAGTGAGAACGCTTATGACCGCCAGCTGAAAGATGCCTACATTCGAAGGCGTGGCAGGAACTACTGCGGTGACATTGACTGCGAAAAGCACCGCAGCCGAGGCACCAAGACCGGCCTCGGCCTCCAGGCCAAGGGCGAACATCAGCGCCCAGCAGGACAACAGCTGTATTCCCCAGGCAGATGTCTGGAGCAAAAGCGCCGGAATCCCGAGACGGGGCTGCTTGAAGATCGCCAGCCCGGAGCGGACCTCTACAAGGGCCGAGTGAATTGCTCTTCCCAGCTTGCCCAGCCTGCTGTCCCCCTGCTTTCGGAGAATCGACGGAAGGATGATCACGGCAAGCAGCAGCGCGAGCGGGATGAGACTGAAGGTGAAGATGGTCTTGGTGCTGTTGTGAAAGAGATCGGTGCTGGCGACGATGATCAGTCCGAGCAGTAGCAGCGCAAACAGGTTGAACATCGTCTGGGAGACCAGCGTGCCGACCACTACCGGAAGGCTGTCCTTTGCCTTGCCAGTGTGGCGGGAGAGTGCGAGGGCCCTGGCGGGTTCTCCGAGCCGGGCAGGGAGCGTCGCCGACATCAGTACGCCGATCATGGTCGCCGAAGCGAAGTCTCTGCGTCTGAGCTTGATTCCCGGCATGGCCGCCTTCGTGATGTAGAACCAGGACTGGGCGCGCACGAACAGGGAGAACGCCATCAGCCCCAGCGCGATGAATACCCAAGAGAGATCAGACCGGACCATGGCTCCGGCAACCCGGTCCACCCCGATCTTCTGGGCGGCGAGGAGGGTCATGCCGACACCGATCAGCCCGACCAAACCAAGCGCAACCTTGCGAAGACGGCGGAACCGGGTTGGCCCGACAGCCGACACGGGATCGATTGATGCCAGCCGCTCAGCCCTTTGACGCGGAAGCCCGTCGTTCGGGGCAACCCCGATGCGGCGGCGGATCCGGTCTCCCGCATTTGTCGCGGCCGGGATCTCGATTGCGCGCTCGTAGACCTCTGTGACGTCATCAGCGATGGTCGGCCAGGCAAAACGCCGGGCGCTCTCGCGCGCCGCACGGCCCATCCGGTTGAGGCGCTCCGGTTCCTGATGAGCTCGCTGGAGTTCCTCGGCCAGCCGCTGGGGATCGGCCGCGGGCACGAGGACCCCGTCATGCCAGTTGGTAACCACGTCGCGATAACCGGCGATATCGGATGCGATCACCGGGGTGCCGGCCGCGAACGCCTCAGTCAGAACCATTCCGAAGCTTTCCCCCGAAAGGGAAGGAGCACAAAGCAGGTCCGCCTGATGGAGGTGCTGCCAGAGTTCCGGTCCTGAGACCCGGCCGTGAAGGTCGAGGTGGCGCTCGATGTCGGTGTGGGCGACCAGTCGCTGAACATCGCCAGCATCAGAACCGACCACTGCGAGGCGAGCCGGGACATCGTGCTCGACCAGACCCTCAAAGGCGCGCAACAGAACCGGCAGCCCCTTGCGATCCTCGGTGCGTCCGACGAACAGGACTCTCAAGTGGTCGGTTTCCGCCTTTTGCCCCGTGGGTGCCGCGTCGATGTTGACGCCGTTCGGGATGATCGTGAAGTTGCCTCCGTACCAGCGCCGTCCGGTCCAGGCCGCCGCCTCCGAGACCGCAATCCTTGCCGAGAGCCGATTCAGTACCCGGTGCACACCGGCCATGGCCGCTAACCGGTGGGGAACCGGCTTCGTCGCATAAGCATGAAAGGTGCCGACAACCGGTACATCGCTGGACAGGCAGGTGTCCCAGCCGTTCACCGGAGTGATCGGCTCGTGAAGATGGACGACGTCAAAATTGCCCTCCTCAATCGCACGGCGGGTAGCCCGGGCCGATTCGGGGAATACCGAGATGTTCGAAATCGAGCCGTTGGATCCGATGCCGACGGTGCGCCCGACGGGGATCAGGTAGTCGGGCAGCTCAACTTCTTCCGCGGGAGTCCGGTGAAGGAACCTGGAAAAACGATCGGGAGGGTCGACCGGAGCAATGACACGGACGTAGTGACCGCGAGCTATGAACTCTTCGGCCAGCGCCTGGATGTGTCCGTTTACTCCGCCCCGGTACGTCCATGAATACGGGCTGACGAGAGCGATTCGCACGAGTCGTCAGCATAACTCAGTCTGCGGCCCTTTTGGGGCGAAGTGCCCATGCGAACAGGATTGCAAGGCCAATTACGAGAACCCCGACATGGATGAAGAGCACGCCGGAGTCATTGCTCAGCGCACCGACGAGGGATCCGGCGGCTGCGGCGATCATCCCGGCGCGTACCGCGGGGGTGCTCTCAAGCAGTGCCTCGAGGCGGGCCCGCCGGACCCAGACGAAGATGATCAATCCCAGTGCCACAAGGGTAAACGGCAAACGCGACAGCCTTGTAAAGCTCCCCGCCGTCGAGTCGAGACGGTTGAGGATCACGTCGAGCGCCGAGTCTCCCGATCCCCCTTCGAACAACGACCTGACGAAATGCGTCTCGGAACCGGTTGCCATGTCCAGTGCAGCAAGGAGGACCAATGAAATAACGGATGCGGCAAATCCAAGCCAGATCAGTCGCGGCCTTCCGGCGACCACCGAGGCGCCGACCACCGCCGCCACCGGAAAGATGATCGCGGCACCAACGTCGGCGCCGAACCTCCCCGAAGCGAAAACGACAGTTCCCGCAAAACCGGCCAGCAGAAAGAACCCGGCCTGGCGACCGACCGACATCTGACGACCCCATGCCTGAAGAGCAGCTCCGATACCGATCGATGTCAGCACCATCAGGGTCGACTCGAGTTCATTGCCGATTCCGTAGAACCGCGCCCCCAGACCGGGGTTCGGCCCGATAACCGCTTTTGGAGTCAGGTCAAGCCCAACGACCAGATCGACAGCGTAAGCAAGGACAGAGATCCCACAGGCGATCGCCAACCCACGCCAGCCGGGAGCGAACCTGACCAGGAGCAGGGCCCCAACCAGCGGCAGTAACCCGGCGGCAGCCGACTCCAGACCGGTCGTCGGTGAAAGCGATGCCATCAGCAGAAGGACAGCCGGAAGAAGGAGTACCGCCAGGCAGAGGGTGCTGAGAGCGAGGACGGTGTAGCGCCCCCGACCGATCAGTATCACCGCTCCAGCAAGCAGAAACCAGGCGAGCAGCGGAATCAGCAGTGCCGTACCCCTGCTCTTGCCCACCTGACGGTATCTCTCCTCGAGCTCGGCCAGAGCATCGAAGTCAACCTCGCCGCCGGATTCGATGACCAGGCCGCTCATGGCAGGGGGAGCACCGATGCCGAAGTGATCGAGCACGGTCGGTGCCAGATCGGTGCTGAGCACATATCCCGGAGTACGGGTGCTGGCCGAACTGAGCATGCCTTCAAAGTCCGGACCGGCAATCGCGATCGCCAGCTGCCCGCCACTCTCAGCAGGAGGCCTTTCGATCACCATCAGGAGTTCTCCCCGGGTTCGCTGCCTCGAAAGCGCGGCTGCAGTCTCCAGACTCGCGCTTGAGACAGTCACCGGCAACTCACATTCCGGTCCCGGGCACCGCAAGGGAGCTGCTGTCAACCGGCCGGCAAGGCTGACCAGCATCAGCGGGGATGTTTCGGTTGAGCTGACTGGTTCCGCGACCGCGGGTACGAGGCCATTGCGTCGCAGAATCGAGCCCAAAAGGCCCGGTCGTATATCAGTCCCTGTGCCCTCGGCTCGATCGACTACATTCGCCCATCCAGACACAAAAGGCGGTAAAATTGACACTATGTCCAACGATGAGTCATACTGTGCCTCAAACACTCTTGAACCCTGACTGATATCGAGCCAGGTCTGGGCGGCACCGGCCTCACCAAGGGCCGGGTTCAAAAGGCCCACGGCAGCCCCCTCTACCTGCGAAAGATCTTCGGGCGAGATCCGTTGCGGGACTACGAGAATCGTCACCTTCGGCAGATAACTCCCACCTTGGTTCACCGGCCGCTCCTGAACCGCTCCGGCAGTCGCAACCATCACCGCTCCGAAAAGCAGAGCGGCAACCGATAATTTCAAGGCCACAATGGCCAACCTGCCGCTTTCCAATCTCGCCCTCACCACACTCCGAACCATAAGGCCTGAAGAGTGACTACCGGATTGCTCAACGAGCAGTTTGCGCCGTCGGGCGATCTCCGGATCGCCTTCGACGACCGCGGAAGCACTGATGACCCGGCTCTGCTGGTTGTTCCGGGCCTCGGGAACCAGCTCATCTACTTCGATGAGATGCTGGCCGACATGCTTGTCGACAGGGGATTTCGGGTGATCCGGATAGAAAGTCGGGATGCCGGACACTCAACCGTGCTGAACGACCAGGGTGTTCCGGGAACCGTGCCAATGCTGATGGGCCTGCCCCGCCAACTGCGCTACGGACTTCACGACATGGCTGATGACGCAGTTGCGGTGCTGGATCACCTTGGGATCGCGAAAGCACATTTCGCTGGTTTCTCGATGGGCGGCATGATTGCGCAGACGGTCGCCATTCGGCACCCGGAGAGGACGGCCTCGCTTTGTTCGATCATGTCGCGCACAGGAGCCCGAAGGGACGCATTGCCCGGCCTGAGGGAGATGGTCGCCCTGGTCCGCAACACCCCGACGGACGAGGATGAGTACATCAACCGGCTGGAGATGCTCTTCGATGTGATTGGCTCGGAGCGCTACCCCGTTGACAGGGAGAGGCTGCGCCGGCTCGCTGCGATCGGGTGGGAACGGGGAGTTCATCGAGCGGGAACGGCACGTCAGCTGCACGCAATCAACTGTCAGCCAGACCGCACCCGGGCACTCGGCGAGGTCAGAGTGCCGACTCTCGTTATCCATGGCTCGGCTGACCGGCTGGTCTTCCCCCGCGGGGGGCGGGCGACCGCCCGGGCTGTGCCCGGGGCCAAGCTCCGTGTCTACGACGGCATGGCGCACGATCTGCCCGAACAGCTCTGGCCGCAGTTCGTCGCCGAGATCGACGCGAACGCGAACAGATCACTTTAGGATCAGCCTTCCGATGCCCGCCCCCGGAACTCCAGAAAACCCCCTTCGCGTTGCGATCATCGGCGCCGGTCCGTCCGGCTTCTACGCCGCCGACCAGATACTCAAGGATCCCGAGATCCACTCTCAGGTCGACCTCTTCGACCGCCTGCCCACCCCGTACGGACTGGTCCGCGGTGGAGTCGCACCGGACCACCCGAAGATCAAGTCCGTAATTCGGGTCTACGAGCGCACCGCAGCCAAAGAGGGCTTTCGCTTCTTCGGCAACGTCGAAGTCGGTCGAGACCTGGGGATCGAAGACTTCGAGAACCACTACCACGCGATCCTCTACACCTTCGGCGCAGAGGCCGACCGGGAACTCGGTATACCCGGCGAGGACCTGCCCGGCAGCTTCGCCGCAACCGCCTTCGTCGGCTGGTACAACGCCCACCCCGATTATGCCGACCGTGACTTCAGCCTTGAGAGGGTCAAGCGGGCCGTCGTGATCGGAAATGGAAACGTGGCGATGGATGTCAGTCGCATGCTGGCCCTTGACGACGCCGAACTTCGCCGCACCGACATTGCCGACCATTCGATTGACGTACTTGATGCCAGTGGTATCGAGGAAATCGTTGTGCTGGGCCGGCGTGGCCCGGCTCAGGCCGCTTTCACCAACCCGGAAATCAAGGAAATCGGGGAGCTTGAGGAGGCTGATGTGATCGTTGAACGAGCTGATGTCGAACTCGACCCAGACAGCCAGGCCTGGATCGACTCCGACGCAGCCGACAGGACCGCGAGGCTAAACGTCGAGATTCTGCAGGAGTACTCGACAAGATCTCCGGAAGGCAAGCCGAAGCAGATCAGGCTGCGCTTCCTCGCCTCTCCGATCGAGATCCGCGGCGGTGAGCGAGTTGAATCGATTGTGATTGGCAGGAACGAGCTGATCATGGAAGATGGCTCGCTCAGGGCACGGGATACAGGGGAACGCGAGGAGCTCACTTGCGAACTGGTGCTGAGGTCGGTCGGCTACACCGGGGTTCCCATACCGGGAGTTTCGTTCGATGAAAAGCGCGGCACGATCCTCAATCAGCAGGGGCGCGTGCTCGAAGCGCATGGGGGACCGCACCGGACGGGACATTACACCGCCGGCTGGATCAAGCGCGGGCCCTCCGGTGTGATCGGGACCAACAAGAAGGATGCTCAGGAGACCGTGGACCACCTGCTTGCCGATGCCGCCGAAGGACGCCTGCTCGACCCGGCAGACCCCGGACCCGCGGCGATCGAAAACCTCCTGGCCGAGCGCAAGGCCAACTTCGTCAGCTTCAGCGGCTGGCAGAAGATCGACCACGCCGAAGTGACCAAGGGCGTGCCTCACGAGCGGCCGCGGGTCAAGTTCGTGAAGGTCGACGAGATGCTTGACGTGGCTTCAAAACCCCACCCCGAGGAGACACCCGATGGCAGCTGACCTCACCGAACTGAAAGCGATGATCGAGGCTGCCCTTCCGGGAGCCGAAGCCGAGGTAATTGATGAAACCGGTACCGGAGACCACCTTCGGGCCGAGGTCCGGGCGCCGCAGTTTGAGGGCCAGACCCGGATCAACCAGCACCGGATGGTCAAGGCGGCTGTACGGGAACGCTTCGACGACGGCACCATCCACGCCCTGACCATCAAGGTCCTCGACTGACCCGGTCGATGCTGTCGATGTTCTAGCATCAATCTTATGGCCGATCAGGATCTGACCGAACGAGTCCAGGAGTTAATCTCCGAAAACCCCGTGCTCCTTTTCATGAAGGGCACACCTGCCGCGCCGCGCTGCGGTTTTTCGATGCGAACCGTCCAGGTACTCGACCAGATGGGAATTGAGTACGGGGCGATCGACGTGCTGCCCGCTCTCCAGCCGCTACGCGAGGTGACAACCGAGATCTCCGACTGGGAAACCTTCCCCCAGCTCTACGTCAATGGTGAACTGCTCGGAGGCGCTGACATCGTTGAGGAGATGTTCGCTTCCGGGGACCTGGCCAAGGCGCTGGGCGTCGAGCAGCCTGAACTTCCCGATCAGCCAGAACAGCCACAGAGCGCTCAGGACCTGCCTGCCCAGAGCCCTCCTCTGAAAATCGAAGGCAGCGGCTGAGTCCTCAGTAACCCTGTTCGCCGAAGACGGAGTCGCCGTCGTCGGCAGCCTTGCCCGAGTAACCAGGTGAGAATCCGGTCAGTCGGAGATCGCCAGCCGCTGTGCGGCGTACGGTGGCACTGTAGACCCTTCCGAGCTTCAGGCCAGAGAGGTCAAAGCTCTGCGGCGCCGTCATCTCGATCGAGCTTTCAAGCAGCCCGACGCTGTCTGCCGAAATCACCAGCGTGCGATCCTGAGGGTCAATCTCGAGGAGTCTTCCGGTCAGCTCTATCCGGGACGCAGTCTCTTCAAGGGACTTGAGCGATTCGATCAGCAGGCCAAAGTCAGGACGCACCGGTTCGGTGCTGGCGTCTTCGGGGGAAAGGGCCTGATCGGCCCCCTCGGCGGAGAGCAGATCCGTTGAAGCCTGCTCAATGTCCGGCTCCACGAGGAGAAGGTCAACCTCAACCCAGTCACCTTCAGCAAGCGGCGTTGAAGGGTTGGTGCTGTCAGAAGGCACTGCTGAGAGCATCCCTTCGGGAAGGTTTGAGCCGTCCAGCGGCAGTGAGGTGCCCCTGTTTGAAAGAACGACAACGCCAAGTTCCGGGTCGAGAAAGCTGATCATTCCCCGCACTGTTGCGCGGTCCCGGTCAGCCAGACTCTGGCGGCCGCCATATTCGGAGAAAGTTCCGTTCACCAGCGGCAAAACTGTAGTTCTGATCCGCTCTCCCGCTGTGGGCGGGAACTCGGAAAATATGGTCTGCAGATTCCCCCTGCGATCAGCCAGCGAAAACGAACGACCGTTCACAGACGAGGCGAGAACGGTGCCAGCCAGCGGGAGAGTTTCGGGTGCCGGTTCAGGAGCGGGATCCGGTTCAGGAGTTTCCGGTGGAGCGCCCGAAGTGGTGGTCACGGGCTCCTCTGGAGCGGGTTCGACAGATGTGAAATCCGGAGTCACGGCGGCAACTGTCTGCGACCCCGCGGGAGCCGGGCTGCCGGAAGCTGCGGAGTCGGATCCGGCGGGCGCCGAGAGTACGGGCAAAGTCGTATCAGAGTTGCCATCGGCACTTGAGTCCGTTGCTGCGGGGATCTGCGCCAGTGGCCCGGCGATGATCGGCAGCACCCGGCCTGCGCTGCCCAGCCCGGGACCAATGGCCAGCCCGAGCACGAGGCCCATCGCGAGCGTGGCGAGAGCCATCGCCAGCAACTCATCACGTTCGGGGACACGTATCCGGACCGGCAGCCTCCAGCCGCCCTTGGCTGAGGGTTCGGCGGGTGGAGCCTCGGGCTTCAGACTTGCCTCAGACCCCACCGTCGTCGGCCTCTGACCTTTCCTCTGACCGGACAGGTCGCTCGAAGGTGGGGATCTCTGTGGCCCCGGTAAACGGTGGAACGGTCACGGACTCGCTCGCCGTCGTCTGTCCGGGTGACGAAGCTCCGCTCCAGGGTCGGGTGAAAGGCCGCTGCGGTGCCGGGGTCTCAGGCTCTGCGGGAGTATCCGCTTCCACCGACAACGACCGGACCGGCGCCGCCTCCACCGGGGCCGACTGGACCAGAACGGGCTCCACCGGGACCAGGGTCTCTACCTTCAGGGGCGAAGGCTCCTGAGGAGCAACGAGCGCAGGTCGAGCCGGAGCCTCAAACAGGTTCCGACCGCAGCGCCAGCAGTAAATCGCTCCACGGGCGTGGAGCGAGCCACACCCCGCGCAGGATCCCTCGGCGCCGGCTTTTTCCAGCCTCGACATCCGCTCGATTTCAGCCAGCTCGGCATCAACCGTCTGGAGCCTGGCGGCCATGCCAGCCAGAACGTCCAGCCGGAAGTAGTCCCGAGCTGCCATTTCATAGGCGGCGCCCCCAAGGTCCCACTGCATTTCAGTGAAGCGGGCGCGCAACTCTTCGCGACGTTCTTCCAGTCGGGTCATTGGCTTGGCAGCTTCCGCCAGCTGTTCGGGCGTGGTCTTTCTCTTTCCGGGCATTCGGGGGGCCATCGTTCAGCCGATCTCAATCTCGTCCGGGCCACCGGCACCGGGTTTTTTGTTGTCCGGTTTGGGAGCCTTGCCCGTCGTTTCAATCGTGGGTGGAAGCTTCTGCTGCAACTCCTGAAAATCCTCCGCGCTGGCCCCATTCAGGGCCTCAAGGTCCTCCTTGTCAGCCTTGACCGCCTTGTCGGGATCAGGGGTTTCAGACCCGTCGGTAATCAACGAGCCAGCGGCGTCAACGCTGACCTCAATCACCTGGGCGTCAGGAAAACTGCTTTTGAGCGCGGCAAGAGCCTTGACTGCGTCTGGCTTGGCGTCGTACACGCCGCTGTAAAAAACGTAGTTGCCGACAGGCAGGCTGGCGAACTCGTCAGAGTCAAGTGCGCCAACTTCAGTCGCACCCTGCGCGGTGAGCTCAGCCTTTGTCGCCTCCACTCCGGCACCGTCGGTGGAATCCTTGGAGACAGTCGCGAGCTCGATCGTGAAGCCCTCCTTGCCAGTCGGCCAGTCGGCCGTGAAAGTCACATTCACATCAGTCGAGGACTCCGTGCCTGTGGCTGGCGCGGCCGTCGCAGGGATACCGGTCGCGGCAACGACCGGAGTCTGGCTTTCGGCACCGCCCAACCGGCCGACGATTACGCCCAGAAGCAGAATCACCGCGAAGGCGGCTAGTCCGCTGGCCGCCATGAGGGGAGTGATCTCCCGAACTGGGCGCGGATCCCCCGGGGGACTGGCGGCGACGGGGCGAACAACGGGATTGTCAAGAGGAGGAGTCTCACCGTTTGGCATTCCTTCGGTCATGTAACCGGTGAACTCAACGCGTGGCTCTCCTTTGCGCTTGCCGCACTGGAGGCAGTACCTCTGGTCAACCACCATGCTGGCGCCGCAGCCCGTGCACCGCACCCTGGTTTCGGTCGAAGGTTCGAGAGCTGTCATGTGTTTGTTCATATGCGTTTCTCCTCTACTCGAAGTTCGAAGGCATGGCAATGACTTCGATGTCAGCATTTTTCGGGTCGCCGATGAAATAGATGCGATAGAACTCCGGCTTGCCATCAGTCTTGAGCTTGGGGATCAGCCCCCGTCCGGCAGCAACGACATTCCCTCCCTTGGTTGCCACTGCGTAGAGGAGAAGATCGATCTGCTCGACGTTCGACCTGTTGGTGACTTTGCCGGTCACATTCACGCCCGACACCGGATCGGTCTCAAGGACTGGAGGTGATGCCACAATCTTGGGAATCCCTGCAGGGGCCCGCGTCTCCGGTTTGCCGAGGGTTACCTCGGCTTTTTTCGGTATCTGAGCGACCAGAACCTGATCGTGAACCCACCAGCTCTCGCTGTTGCCTTCGATGATCGGAATCCTGATCAAGCCGTCCTCGAGGCCCTGAATGTCGTTCCTGTACAGAGCCTTGCCCTGCCCATTCTTGACAACAAGGCCCACGGGGACCTCTACTTGAGTATCCGGCGAGCTGTTCTTCAGCCTGAGCACCACCGCGCTTCCATACTGATCGGTCAGCAGAGTCGTTTCCACAAGATCAATCGATTGGTTTGTTGCCCCGATCTTGATCTTTTCGACCTTCGCTACCTCGGAACCTTGAGCTTCCAGCTTGGCACTCTTCTCCTGCGTCGACTCACAACCGTTGAGCAGCCCAAGGGAAAGGATCAGGGTCGCCACTGTTGACGGACCGACAGCCACCCACCTCATCCGAAGTCGCCCCTGACGTAGTCCTTGGTGCGCTCGGCCATCGGAGCATTGAACACCTGTTCAACCGAGCCATATTCGACCAAGTCACCGAGATACATGAAGCCGACCTTGTCCGCTACCCGCTCGGCTTGCTGAAGGTTGTGGGTCACGATCACGATTGCAATCTCCGACTTAAGCTCAACGATAGTTTCCTCAATGATCGCGGTCGAGATCGGATCAAGTGCGGAGCAGGGTTCGTCGAGCAGCAGGACCTCCGGCCTCACGGCCAACGAGCGGGCGATGCAGAGGCGCTGCTGCTGACCGCCGGAGAGCGACAAAGCTGGATGGTTCAGGTTGTCGGAAACCTCCGCCCAAATCCCCGCCCGCTCAAGCGCGTCAACCACGATTGGTTCCAGCTCCTTCTTGCCAGGACGCTTGGTTCCACGCTCGCGTAGACCGTAGGCCACGTTGTCGAAAATGCTCATTGGGAACGGGTTCGGCTGCTGGAACAGCATCCCAACCTGCTTCCTCAGCAGGGTGTCGTCCATCAGGTCAGTGTCCTTGCCGTCGAGCAGGATCCGGCCACCTCGGACTGCAGTCGGCGTCAGGTCGACCAGTTTGTTCAAAGATCTCAGAAGAGTCGTCTTGCCACATCCCGAAGGCCCGATGAGCGCTAGTACTTCACCTGAGTTGACTTCGAGCGATACATCCTTGACGGCCTCTTTCTGTCCAAACCTGACGCCCAGCGACTCGACCCGCATTCGCTCTTCAGCCCACGAAGGAATCTCGAAATCCTGCTTAACCACAAACTGTTCCTCGAGCTCCGAAGAGACTCCGTTCCTGATCTGATGGGCCACTCTGACGGGTGGTATCTCACCATCGACCACTATCCTTTGAATAGGTGGTATCCCTACTTCTGCCGCGTCGCGTCCCTCATCAGCAGTCTCTAGTCCCATTTGTGCTGTCCTCTCTTGGTGAGCCGGTTTACAAACAGGTTCAGCCCTATGACGATTGAGAGCAGCACGAACGCCGCCGCGTAGGCTTTCTCGGGAGCGTTACCTTCACCGGCGGGAGAATTCGAGAATACGTAGCTGGTGAGAGTGCTGCCTGTCCCCTTAAGGACATCAATGACCGGGATTGAACCTTCGGGAGCAAGCTGAAGAGAGGCGCCAAGCACGACAACCACAACCGCTGTGTCACCGGCAATCTGTGCCATTCCAAGAGTAGATCCGGTAGCGATGCCACTGCGGGCACTCGGAAGCAGGACTCTCCGGATGGTCGATGCCTGATCTTTGCCGAGAGCGTAAGAAGCCTCCCGCACATGCTTCGGGATTGAGTTGAGTGCCTCGCGGGTACCTCCAACTACGAACGGCAGCGCTATCAGTGACATCACTGCGCCGGCCGCGAAGAATGACCGACCGAATACCTCACCCCCCGCGGCCGTGAACGAGAACGGAGACATAACGGAGCTCTGAAAAATAAGGAGTCCAAAGATCGCCAACACGATTGAAGGGGCTCCGACGATGATTTCGATCCCTGCCTCAACAAACCTGGCCAACGATGTCGGTCGTCCATACTCCGTCAGCCAGATCGCGATGCCGACCCCGATGGGAGTCGCGATCGCGGCACCCAGAATCGTCAGGATCACGGTGCCCAGTATTGGGTCGAGGAACCCCCCGGTCTCGGCCTGATCAGCGCCAGCCTCAGGTCTGGTTGTCAAGGCCTCGACATTGATGTACTGAATTCCTTTCAATGCGAGGTAGATGGTGATCGCGAAGGCGACCAAGCAAAGAAAAATACCGGTCGCCCAAGCCAAGAGAAGGCCAAGCCGGTCAGCGATGCTCCAAGTTCCTCGAGCCGTAATCTTCTTCCTTTTACGAGGCCTTCGGGCTCGAGTTCGGCGAGTCGCTTTGGCAGCCATCTTTTACCTGGCTCCGATGCTGTAGCGGCCGAGCGACTTACGAGCTGCCCACCCGACAAATGACAGGATGCCGGTCGAAACGATCAGAATGAAGGCGAAGGCGTACATGGTCTCTCCAAACGGGGCCACGGAAAGCCCCTCGGCACCGTCCACAATCGTCGCTGCCAGCGGCCGCGACGGTTCAAAAAGGAAGAGGAACCCGTCAAACGGGTTGGGGGCAAATCCGATCGAACCGGTGACCATGGCCAGCATGATTGCCTCGCCGAGGGCCCTGGCCGTAGCCAGAACCGCCGCCGCAACGATCGCCGGTCGGATAGCCCTTATTGACACGGTCCTGACTGCGCGCCACTTGTTTACACCGAGTGCGAGGGCACCTTCCCGCCAGTTCCGCGGGACGGCCCTGAGGGAATCGACAATGATCGCAATCATGATCGGCAGGATCATCAGGGTGAGGATCATCACCCCGGCCAACACACTGCTCCCATCCAGCTGAATAACGTAGGCAACAGAAGCTGCCATCTCCTCCGTGATGAAAACCTCATTGATCCAAGGAATTATCACCAGAATTCCGATCAGCCCGTAAATCACAGACGGGACCGCAGCGAGAAACTTGACCACCGGCTCGATCAGCTTCCGGACAGGAGCCGGCGCAAAATGAACGATGAAGATCGACGCAAAAACCGATATGAAGGTGGCAATAAGAACCGACAGGCCCGATATCAGGAAGGTTGACCACAGAAGAGGCCAAGCCCTTAGTTCGTAGACATAATCGGCTGGGTTGGCGGGTGAGTTGAAGATGTCGGCCAGTTGCTGGTCGACGTTGCCACCGGCACCAAACCAGGCGAAACCGTTACTGGTAAACGAAGGCAGGCCCTTGAGGAAAACGAATATGACCATCCCAGCGACGAACAACAGGACCACCGAAGCCAGCGCGCCGAGCACAAGCTCGACGCGCCGGTTCGTTGGATCCTCGGCCTCTACCTCCTCGGGGATACCCGTGGCTTCGTAGGTCAGGGATGACATGTGTTTGTTTCCTGTGCGCCTCGGAATGCCCTACCTGAAGGGAACCCATTCCTTGGCTGCGATTGCCAAGGCCGAGCGGTTTGTCCGGATCCAATTGATGAACTGCTGAACCGAAGCCGAGGGAGTTCCGCGGGTGACGAAGAACAGTGGCCTCGTACCCGGGTACTGACCAGCCTTGGCAGCCCTCAGGGTGCAGGGCACTCCCTTGTAATTGGAGATGCTTACGCCCTTCTTGAAGGCCAGCGAAACGTAGCCGACCGCAAGCGGATCACGCTGGACCTGCTGCTGAATCAGTCCGTTCGACGCCTTCTGCGAGGCACCGGCGAAAGTCTTCTTCGGAGCCAGGAAAATCTTGTTGAAGGCATCATCAGTTCCGGCCGCTGCAGTCCTGGTCACCACGTTAATCGTGCCAGACTTGCTTGACCCTGAGACCGAGTTCCAGTCACGGACTTCACCCGAAAAGATCGACTGCACCTGATCCTGGGTGAGATTCGCGACTCTGTTGCTTGGATTGGTTGCGACGCAAAGTGCATCCTTGGCAATCTCGTTGAAAACGAGTCCACCGGGATCACTCGGCTTGGGAATCCGGGAGGACATCCCGATTGAAACCCGGCCGCGGGCAACGTCAGCCACGCCGATGTCCGAACCGCCCTGGAGCAGCTTGAACTTCGTTCCCTTGCCTGCCGTGGACTTCACATAGCCCTTGGCGAGCAGGGTGGCCAGAGGGGCAACCGTAGTTGAACCACTAATGGTAATCGTTGCTGCCTGCGCCATCGCAGGCAGACCGGTGAGCAGCACTGCTGCGACCAGGAGGCCGAGGAGTGTTCTTTTGGTCTTCATCTTTTTTTTCTCCTTTTTCTTCTTGGTTTATGAAAAGTCGTGCCCGCCGCCGCTGATTGTCACCTGCCGGGAAACACAGGGCGACGGACAGGCTGTACGAGGGCTCAGACTTTGAACCTTCTGGCTGCCTTGGTTGCCTTCGCGCAGTTAGTCCGAGCCTTTGAGCGAGCCTTGCGGCCCGTGGACCTCGAAACGGCAGCGCAGGACTGAAGGGCCGTCTCATAAAGGCGACCTTTTCTTCTTACTGCCGACCTGACTTCGCCTTTCAGGAGAACGAGCCGGTCGCACTCGATCGCTGTTGTGTCTAGTGAAATCGGCTCAGAGGTTACGACCCAGGGACCCTTCACCACGGGAGGCTTTGTCGTATCGGCGTCGTTGTAAGAACCGAGCTCAGTCAATACGACCACCGAGAACTGAGGTTGGTCATAGGCACTGCAGAGCGGTGCGTCCAGGGAAATCCTGCCCGTGACTGAGTTGCCGATGTTCAGCCTGACAGCAGGAGTCTTTGATGGAGAGGCGTAGCAGCCAACTCCGAAGGCTGGAATTCCACCGAGGCAGAAGAAATCCTCGCCAACCGGGCCTGAGCCACCATCCAAGCCAGGGGCAGGATCTCCATTGGGAAGAAGGCCGATCGTCTCGGTATCAAAAGAACCGACTTCACGATTTGTAGCCACCGTATAGGCATAAACCTCTTTGTCACAGCTGAACTCGTACTCGTAAAGGTCTTCAACGATGTACGGGGGCTCCTCTTCCTCCTCCTCATCCGTGGGTCCAGTGGGCCCGGTAGCTCCTGATGGAGTGGCCTCGGGTTCGGGTTCCGGCTCGGACTGGTCGGCCTCCCTGACTGCGCCTTCGCAGGTGACATCACCAAATACGGGATCCTCAGGCGGCGAGTCGGCATTGAGCGCTGGAGTCCCGATCGGCACCGCAGCAGCAGGCTGAGCCAGCCAAAGACCGATCGAAAGCATGAATACGAAGACCATTGCGAGCAAACCAACTCGCGTTGCCTGTCCCCCATCAAAAATTGAAGTCCCTGACATTCGTCTCTATCTCCTTGCAGATGGATCGCATGAGCGGTTCTCATGCAGTTGAGACGAGTGTGGGCCAAAGACCCGCCCGTTGTTAAGCGTGTGGGAACTTTTTGTGAAGAATTGTTACCTCCCGCATCGGGGAGGCTCAAAGAGGGCTCGGAAGCTCAGACAGCAGCGGGTTCTTCGGCTTCGTCCTTTACCTGAAAGGACGAGCCACAACCACAGGCGGCAACAACGTTGGGGTTGTTGACCTGAAATCCGGCACCGGTGAGGCCCTCGACGTAGTCAACCTCGGAGCCGAAGACGAACGGCATGCTGACCTTGTCGACGATCACCGATACTCCACGATGCTCGAATACATGGTCGTCCTCGGACTTTGAGTCGAAGGCAAGTGCGTACTGGAACCCCGAACAGCCCCCGCCCCTGACGGCGACCCTGAGGGCCTGCTCTTCGCCTTCCGTCTGGTCACCGATAAGTTCGGCGACCTTCCCGGCGGCGATTTCGGTCAGGGTGATTGCTGATTCAGCTGCTTCGGACATGAACGGAGGTTAGCGCGTCCCAAACTCGCGCTCAACAAACTCGACGATCCGCTTCGAGTCGTGTATCACTTCCTCGCCGTAAACCAGCACTGGAACCCGCTTCTGGCCTGTCAATTCGACAATTTCCGGACGCTTCGACTTTCTTACGGGAACTCTTCTTGTCTCGAACTCGACGCCGGCTCGCTTGAGTGACCTGGCAGCACGTCCACAGGAACAAAGACGGTCGGTCGGTGCGGGGCATCTGAAAAGAACGGTGTCAGCCATCGGCGCAGCCTATAAGTCACCCGGGCAGGCTGCCGCAACCGTCCACTCCCGCTGCCTCGATGCCAACAGGGCTGCTCAGGTCTGATAGAACCTTCCGGTGGCCAGCGAATCAGGAACTGCTCTCGTCACGGACTCGACCGCCTCGCTGACGGCCGAAGACCGCGAGCGACTAGACATCAGCGTGGTCAGCCTCTACGTGATCCTGAACGGGGTACAGCGTCCGGAGAGCGAGATCACCGACTACAGGTCATTCTACGAGGCAGTGATCGAAAGTCCCGATCTGACCACGACTTCACAGCCTTCAATCGGAGACTTCATGGAGGTCTACGAACCACTGCTCGAGCAGGGCAAGGAGATCGTCTCGGTCCACATCTCCACAGGGATTTCCGGCACCTGCGAGGCCGCCCGACAGGCAGCCACTCAGCTGAGCGCAGACGGCAAGGGCGGCGAACGAATCACCGTGGTGGACTCGAGGACCACCGCTGGCGGACTGGCACTGAGTGTGCTGTCCGCCGCCAACGCGATCGCCGAAGGTGCCACAGCGGCTGAAGCGGCGAGACGGGCAGAAGCGGCGCGCGAGAACCTCGGGACCTGGATCATGGTGGACACTCTCGACTACCTCCGCAAAGGCGGCAGGATTGGCAGCGCCCAGGCCTGGATCGGCTCTGCTCTGAAGATCAAGCCAATCATCACGCTCCAGGAAACTGTCAAGCCGGTGGAAAAGGTTCGAACTCAGGCGAAGGCGATGCAGCGGCTGAAGGACATGGCCACTGAAGTTGCCCGCCAGGGTGACACAACCTGGACGGCCCAGCACATTCAGGCGCCGGAACTGGCTGGCGAACTCGCCGCCCACTGCCGGGAGGTGTTCCAGTGTGAGGGTGCCTTTCTCGACGAAATGTCGACCGTACTCGGCTGCCATGCCGGTCCCGGTCTCGTCGCCCTCGGCACCATGCCCACCGGCCTCGTCGGATCCAAATTTTGAATCTCGCGGTCACAGCGATCGGACGCGACCGACCAGGGATCGTTGCCGCGATAACGGGCGCGCTGCTCGATTTCGACGGCAATGTTGACGACTCCCAGATGTCAATCCTCCACGGCCAGTTCGCCGTGATGCTGATCGTCTCGGTGCCAGAGGGTGCCGATCTGGATGGAATTTCGGCGAAGCTCGAAGAGGTAGGCAGGGATTTTGATCTCGGCGGGATCACGGTCAGCCCGGTTTCAGAACTTGACCGTGGAGCCGGCCCGACACATGTGCTGACCGTTTACGGCGCCGACCGACCGGGAATTGTTCATGACATCGCCGCGCTGCTGGCGACCAGCAAAGTCAACATCACCGACCTGAGAACCAGGCGCACCGGCGGCTCCGAAGCGCCCCTCTACTCGATGCTGATTGAAGTCTCGGTGCCGCCGTCGGCCACCGGTCTGGCTGATGCCCTGGCCGACCTCAGCGGTACCGTCGGAGTAGAGGCGCACCTGGCCGAGCTCGAAACCGAAGTCATCTGACCTTTCCGTGGCCGTCCGCGAAGTTCTGACCTACCCGCACCCGCTTCTGAAGCAGCTCTGCGCGCCAGCCCAGCCGGAGGAAGTGGATGAAGCAGTCGAAGACCTGCTCGACACGATGCGGGCGTTCGAGCATTGCGTCGGGCTGGCCGCACCCCAGATTGGCTACCCGCTGAGGATCGCGGTGGTGGACATCACCGGTCACCCGCGAGCCAAAGACCCCCACGGGCTGATGGTGCTTGTCAACCCGAAGGTGACGAGTCGCTCCGAAGGATCCAAAGTGAGTCGCGAGGGCTGTCTGAGCCTGCCCGACCTGACCGCCAACGTGCGGCGTCCACGTCGTGCAACTGTCGCTTTCGGCGGCGACGAGGTTGACCTTGGAGGCTTCGAAGCTCGCTGCGTGCTCCATGAGATAGATCATCTCGACGGCATACTCTTCCTCGACCGGGTGGCTTCAATAACCGACGATCTGTTCCGGCGACAGGAGTATCGCTAAAGCGACAGGTGGCGCCTCTAGCGACGGCGCAGGGCCATCAGGCCACCGACTACGAAGCCGGTTGCCACAGCGCCGACCACGATTGAGCGGCGATGTTTTTTAAACTGACTGCGCCAGTCAGTGATCTCGGTGACCCGTTCACGAAGGTGGTCAACCGAGTTCCCCAGATCTTGTCGCTGGCGTTCCATCTCGGCACGGATCTGGGCTGAAGTTCGCTTTGGTCGTGGTGCCGCATAGGGCGAGCCCGGTGAGCCAGCGGGCCTGAACGGCTCAGGTGATTCGGGATTTTTGTTCTCGCTCATCGGTCCTCCTCACCGGGCATCAATATGGCCTTTGTCTTCTGGGCTTCTTTGATCGCGTCCGTAGGCACCGGCACCCCGGTGTTTCCAAATGACCTGTAGGCAAAAGCCCCGGCTCCGGCGGCTATGGCGATAAAGATCACCGCCTCGATCAGGAAACCGGCCCAGGGCTGATCTTCGAAGAAGAGTGAGTTGAGTCCAAGAGCAAACGCCAGCATCAGCAGGATCAGAGCGAGAAACGCGAATACCCCGGCAACGATGCCGACTACGGAACCGCGGGTCAACGTGCTGATCTTCTCGCTGATCTCGGTCTTGACGAGTTCGATTTCCTCGCGGATCAGGTTGGAAACCTTCTCGGTTACTTCGAAGACCAGTTCGCCGACGGTCTTCTGCGAGTCGGGGCGGTTCGGGTCGCGCGGCGCCATGACTACTCGGGTGGATCCTCGTTGAATATGCGTCGGTAGGCGACAGCGGTCAGGCGAGCGGCAACTAATGTGGCCAGCGCACCACTTACGGTGAGCATGAGGCTCCAAGTGAGTCTTTTTACGATCTCGTTTTCCATGTGTTCTCCACAATACCCACCGCAGTGCCGCCGCTGGCTACCACCGGGGAGCCGGGAGATTCCTGCCATCAAGAGGCTCTTCTTCAGTCCAATACTGCCCCGTCGCTAGCGCAGGTACAGTCCTTCGCAGATCGTCGTCACAACGAGATCCCGTGCCCCGTCGAAGTCAGCTTCGCCCGCCGGGATCAAACCGAATATCCAGCCTGAGAGCAGTTGCTCGATTACCCCGTAGAAGGTCATCGAAGCGAAATAGGCATCGACATCACGGCGAAAGACTCCGGCCTCCTGTCCCTCGGAAACGATCTGGGCGATCAGCCGGTACGCCTCGTTTATCTGTTCAAGGTGAGTCTGGCCGAATGAATTGGCTGCCCGGGTAACCTCGACAATGATCACCTTCATGAGTTCCGGGTCGTAGCGATAGGAATCGATGATGAAGCCCGCCACGGCACCGAGCTTGTCAGGGGAAGACTGCGAACTCGCATCGGCCCCTTTGATCGCCTCGATCAGCAACAGCCAGCGCTGCCGGAACAGCTCGTCGAGCACGTTTTCCTTCGAATCGAAGTAGTGATAGACCAGCCCGTACGCCACATCGGCCTCATCGGCGATGTCAGCCACCCTGGTTGAGTGAAATCCCTGCCGCGCAAAAACCCGCACCGCAGCATCCAGGATCTGGCGACGGCGCTCGGCTGCGGCCTCACGGGCCATCAGGCACCACCTTCCGTGTAGAGATTCCCGCGTCGGTGGTTGACCGCGGGCAGGCTCTGCCTGACCTCCATGAGGCGGTCGAAGTCAAGGTCGGCGACAGCAAAACCCTCGCCGGACTCGACCTCGGCAAGCACCTCGCCCCACGGACCAACGATCATCGAGTGTCCCCACGAGTCGTATTCGGGCTCGGCTTTTCCGACCTGACCCGCAGCAAGGACGAATGACTGATTTTCGATCGCCCGTGCCCGGACCAGGACCTCCCAGTGATCACGGCCGGTGGGAACGGTGAAAGCCGAAGGCAGTGTGAAGAGATTGGCACCGAGGTCAATCAGGGCCCGGAAGAGTTCCGGGAAGCGCAGGTCGTAACAGATGGCCATTCCGATTCGGGCCTGCCCGAGATCTGCTGTGACAAGCCGGTTGCCAGCCTGCTCGTATGAGGACTCGCGGTAGGAGACTCCGTCGACATCAACATCAAACATGTGGATCTTTCGATAGCTGGCGGAGATTTCACCCTCAGGCGAGATCAGCAGCGAAGTGTTGCTCGGCAGACCTTCCGGATGGGCCTCGGTGAAGCTGCCCGCCAGTAGTGCGACTCCGTGCCCACGGGCCCATCCGCGGGCGGCGGATACCGCTTCGCCATCAACCGTCTGTGCGCCTTCGGCGAGCTCCTCGCCAGCCGCCAGCATCGGCCATTTCTCTGGCAGGACGACGAGTTCGGCACCGGCGGCCGCGGCCTGCTCCACCTGGAAAGCCGCCCGCTCAAGGTTGCGGGCGCGGTCGGCTGTCGAGTTGATCTGTACAACGGCTGCTCTCATCTGCTCCGGCTACCCTCATCAAAGGTTGACTGACACGTCAATCAGCCGGAGTATAGGTTGCCGGGCCCGAGCTGCCCTCAGACCGCTCCTACCAGCCGTTACGTGCAGCCTTGGAGCCGCCGTTCAGGTAAGTGACTTCCAGTCCGGGTGACTGCTTCTGCTGTGAAGCGCAGAACCTGTCCTCAACCCAGCCCTCATTCGAAAAGAGCTCGGTCTGATCCGAGTAGTGAGGTGAGTCCACATTGGTCGCCGCCTGCGAGTAGGTAAGGATCGTCTTCACGTCAGGACACCGGGCCCCGGTGAGTGAGGCCATGATGATGAAGCTCGAGCCGTGACGCACCGAGTCGTACCTGCCGGTGGCGTTGTTTCGGATCGAGGTGATCACGTTGAACGTCCCTTGGCCGCCGAAGCCGCCGGGGATCGGGATGTCCACACCGTTTCGAGTGACAAACTGGTAGTCCCGCCAGGTGGCATTCATCGGGATGCTGAGGCCCTGCAGTTCGGCTACAGAGTCAGACAGCGCCTTCGGCACTGCCGACTTGCCCGTATCGAGGCCGCTGGGGGTGTGGACCGGATCGGCCAGCGAGAACGAGTTGAGGAAAGCACCCAATCCGCCAGAGACCGACTGCAGTCTTCCGATGACGCGACGCCAGAGCACAGCTCCGGGCGAGTCGAGGTTCTCGGTCTCGTCGTAGTTGGCCAAGACATCGCAGGCCTCACTCACGTCAACCGAGTTGATCGTCGGGTTGGCCTCGCAGTAGGTGACCATCGGGTCAACCCACAGTTCGGCACCGTAGTTACGGTTGTTGGTGATGAACTCACGCAGCAGCTCCGGGGTGTACTTGTTGCCGGGGTTGCCGTCGGTACCGGTGAGACGTTCTTCGATCTGGACCAGACCATTTCTGGTCCTCAGAGACCTCGGGTAATTCTCGTTACCGATGATCGGCGAGAAGCCCTCGAGCCGCTGCTCGGGGTTGGTCAGCCAGTGGCTGTCATTCATGTTGCTGACGTAATCGTCACGAATCAGCAGCGGCAGCTCACTTGGAGGCAGGATGCCCTTGGCTACGGCGCCTGGCGCCTGCTGCATGTCGCATTCAGGCCGTGAGCCATCCAGCACTGCGAGCTGGAGGGTGCCCCAGGCACCGAGCCCGATTCCCGAGGTGCCACATTCGTCGACTCTCGCCTGATCGATGTTCGGGATAGCACCGACGTCGGCGTAAAGTGACTTGCCCTTGGAGTCGGCCGCGATCGTGTTCACCCACGGCACGCCCTGGTTGGTGTAGAGCGCGTCCCTGAGGTCTCCGACGCTCTGAGCAAGGTTGGTGTCAAAGAAGTGGTTGATGAAACGGAGGCCCTGCGAGTTCGGGTCGAATATCGTGTAGGCGTACTGCCCGGTCCACGGGAAGACCTTGCTCTTCTGGACGGTGTCGAAAACGGGCCCGTGGATTGTCGAGTAGAGCGTCCGGGTCTCGGTTTCGATCGAGTCGTCGGGCTGCTTGACCTCGACCGAGACTTCGGTTGAGGTCATGTCCCTCTGCTGACCGTCGACCAGGTACTTGGTCGGCTGACCGGGAACCAGCTCCTCGCGGAACGCTGCGAACCGCCGGGCAGTCGAGACGGTGTGACTCCAGGCGAGATTCTGCGTGTGGCCAATCAGCACAACAGGGGCACCCAGCAGGCTTGCGCCACTGACGTTGATCTCGCCCGGGATGGTCAGCTGAGCCTGGAAGAAACGCTCGGAACCGGACCACGGGAAATGGGGGTTACCGTAAAGCATGCCCTTGCCTGTTGATGTCGCCTCACTGCCAAGTCCGACAGCGTTCGAGCCAATATCGGGACGCTTCTCGTCGACTGCTTCAAGGTCTTCCGCAGTCACGGAATCCGCCTGGAACTGAGCCCTGCTGACGGCTCCGGGGGTCAGCGGCGGTGAAACGTTGGCGGTACCGTCAACGGCCGCGCCGAGGCCGGCCATCGTGCCGAGTTCGTAGAAGCGCAGGTAGGCGTCGATTTCGGTGATCGGCTTGACCCACGCCTCGCCACGGCAGGTCTCGTCGGGAAGATTGTCAACGCCAGTCTGGGCGAGATAACGGTTGTAGCCCTTGACGTAGCCGCGGACGACTTCCTTGACCGGGGGCTTGGGGGCATTGATTCCGCCCCTGGCGAGAACCGTCCCGATCGTGTCCTCGGCGATTACCCGCTTGTGGGCGAAGTCGGCCTCGAGGTTCGTGTAGGAAATTCCGTTGCCGGTCAGCTGCCAGGAGCCTGCTGGACCAAAGTACTTGGAGCGCTCACCACGGACTGTGGTGTAGATGTCGGCCATTGAGCAGATGTTCTCTTTGGCCAGCGAGTAGCCGTAACCAAAGCCGAGGCCGCGGTAGGAGTCGGCGACAATCCTCGGAATGCCGTACTCGGTGGTCCGAATCGTGACCCGCGGGTTCGCGAGTTCGCGCTGGCGGTCGCGTCTGGCCTGGGCCTGGAGCCGCTTGGTGGTGGCCCTGATGCAGTTCTGCTTCGCCTTGCCAGTCTTGGCTTGGCACTTCTTCTTCGCCTGCTGGGCAATGGTGGGACTGGCACCGGCGCTGGTGGCGGTGGCACCGAAAGCCATGGACAGTGCCACTACGGCAACCAGAAGGCGAATCAGTTTCAAGATGTTTCCTCTCGGATCGTTGCGGCGGCGCGCGAGGCGTCTCCCGTTTCTCTCTCAAACCTCCGAACCGGCATTCGGAGCGTTTCGAGCATAACACCGCAAGAAATAAGTGCTTCGGGTAACGCGGACGGGCCGGGGCGGCTTGACTTTGGACGAGAAGGAGGGTTAAATAAGTCGCTGGAGAGGTGCGCCGGGGTTTCGGACCCGGTCACGAACAGGCAATAGGGGGAGAACTTTTGACTTTGACCGCAGCTGGAACACATTCGGCGAGGCATTACGGGATTGTGCTCGCACTGACGATGCTTGCCGCGGCAGCTTTGATGCTGCTTCTGATGCCTGCGGTCGGGGCGTCTGCATCCGGGCCCGCAATTTCGACCGCTTCAGCCTCCGGCACCTCGGTTCAACTGAGCGCCGGAATCCTCGCCAAGTCCCAGTCGGCCGTGGCCGGTGGACAGGTTCGGGTTGACGTCTCGCTGCGCTCCCGCGGCAAATCAGCCTTCCGTCCAGTCGTCACCCTGAAGATTCAGGTCAAACAGAACTGGTCCGGCTGGACTCTGGCTGGCACCAAGAAGATCAAGGTTCGTACCGGCGGTTCATCAACCGTCGGGATCCCGATGAACAAAGCTGCTCGTTCAATAGCCCTCAACTGTGGAGCCCCCCAGGTGAGGCTGATGGCAAGCGTGCGCTCCGGCGGCAAGACCCAGCGGCGCACCGTTACCACACCAAAGCTGAGGGGCGAGAGCTTTCGCTGCACGGTTCCGCTTGACGTAGACCTGAGCAAAGCCGAGGGCTGCGACTTCATCGCTTCCTTCAAGAACCCCTGCCTGGCACCGTTCCCGAACAATTACTACACCCGGGCCGACGAGTCCAGCGGAACCGGTCTTCGGGTTGACCTCGCCGTGGACTCCACTCCACAGAATGCTTCAGACAATCACATCGACGTCACAGCGCTCAACCAGTCCGACGGCTTCAGCCCGGGACAGTCGATAACCATTCAGATCCCGGGAATGGACAACCCGACGGCTTTCAGCCAGACGGGAATTGTGCCGGAAGGCGAGCTGAGCAAGGCATTTGAGCCAAACCAGCCAGCCTTGCTGATTGACGCAATGACCGGCGAGCGCCAGCTGATCTGGGGCGAGCTCGACTCGAACGCAACCGCCGACAAGGATCGAAATCTGATCATCCGGCCCGGCAGGAACCTGATTGACGGGCACCGCTACATCGTCGCCCTCCGCAACATGAAGAATGCTTCTGGCGCGGTCCTACCGGCGCCGCCCGGTTTCAGGATGTACCGGGACAACAAGCGCACCGATAACCTCGTTGTCGAGGCTCAGAGGAACCGCTACGAGTCGATTTTCCGCGTACTGGGAAGAGCCGATGTCAGGCGCAGCTCGCTGTATCTGGCCTGGGACTTCACCGTGGCCAGCACCGAGAACCTCACCGGAAGGATGCTGTCAATCCGGGATCGGGCATTCACAATACTGGGAGACACCGACCTCGATGACGGAGTGATCCAGGGCGAGGCCCCGGAATTCTTGGTAACAGACGTCAATAACAGTCCCAGCACGGGTCTGGACCGGGTAGTGACCGGCACGTTCCAGGTTCCATGCTTCCTGAACGAACCTGGCTGCCCGACCGGCTCGACCTTCGATCTGGACGCCGATGAGAACCCGATCCGCACACCCGGCAACGAGTTCACCGCCCGATTCAAGTGCAACATCCCCGACTCGGCGATCGTCGGAGGGGAAGTGGACCAGACGGTCCGCCCCTCCCTTTACGGTCACGGACTCTTCAATGAGTACTTTGAGGTCAACTCGGGCAACGTCCGGGCCATGGGCAACGAGAACCAGGTGATGAACTGCGCCACCGACTGGATCGGGATGTCAGCAAGCGACGACCTGAACCCGTTCCACGACGACATCCCGACGGCGATTTCGGCTCTCCAGGATCTTTCTCTTTTCCCGACGATCCCCGACCGCCTCCAGCAGGGATTCCTCAACTTCACCTACCTCGCCCGACTGCTGATCCATCCGGATGGATTCACCAGCGATCCGTCCTTCAGGTACGCAGGCGAATCGGTGATCGACACCGAGGACGTCTTCTACTGGGGCAACAGCCAGGGCGGTATCGCCGGGGGTGCCTTTACAGCGATTTCGCCAGATGTGACCAGATCGGTGCTGTACGTCCCGGGCATGAACTACTCCACGCTGCTTACACGCAGCATCGACTTCACCCAGTATGCGGCAGTGCTTTATCCCTCCTACGAGAGGCAAATCGAAAGGCCATTGATCTTCTCCCTCATGCAGATGGTGTGGGACCGGGGTGAGCCGAACGGTTACGCCAACCACATGACCGACAACCCCCTGCCCAATACACCGCCCCACAAGGTGATGCTGGTCATGGCCTGGGGGGACCACGAGGTCGCAAACGTCGCGACCGAGGTCGAAGCGCGCACGATCGGTGCACCGCTCAGAAGTCCGACGTTGGACTCAAGCCGGCTGGCGCCGGGGATGCTGAACCCGTTTTATGACCATGAGATCCTCGGCGACCTGAGTGGTCCAGCCGCAGACGGAAACGCTTTCTTCATCTGGGATACGGGACCAAAGCGAAGCGACCCGCCCGGCACCCCTATCGGGAACACCGTCAACGGCTTCCCGACCTGGGGAACCAATCCCGCACCCCTGGCCAATATCCCTCCAAGCCGGAGTTTCGGCCAGAACCCTCATGACACGGTGGTCCAGGAGTCAAACCTCGCCCGCAAACTGATCGCGGACTTCATTAACACCAACGGCAAGGTCACCAATCCCTGTGGCGCCGGTCCCTGTTACGCCGCAGGTTGGAATGGCTTCCCCTAGGGCACTGATCAGAGGCTGACCGGTGCTGCTCCGGCAAGGTGCAATCCTGCGCCTTGCCGGGCGGCAAGTCCAGCCTTGAATTGCGAGCGCCGCTAACCTCGGTCGCCTCGAATGTTCAGATCCTCCAGAAAGAGCAAGGGCACAGAGCCCGGATCCCAGGTTCCACGCGGACGGAGCCAGATGCCCATGTCCATGTTCGAAACCCGGACGGATGCCTGGCACAAGGCAGGTCTTGGGGAGCAACTCGAGCCAGCCGAAATGCGCACGGCCTGGTTGCGACTCATTCTCTTCTCAGTGCTTATCGCCGCCGTACTGGTTGCGTTCAGCAACAGGCGCGACCTCTTTCCGGGATTTCTGACTGAAGCCCGGATAGTCACAGCGAGCCTTCTCTTCATCCTTGGATGGGGCTTCGCCAGCGCCCTCGGTCGGTCCCTGACCCCGACGATCCTTCGTCGGATGGACCCCGGCACTGCGGGAACAGCCTCATTCGTGATCAAGCTGGTGACGATTGTGACCGTGGGGGCAATCTCGCTCCACATCGCCGGGGTTCAGACCAGCACCCTCGCGGTCGGAGGCGCCTTCACCGCAGTCGTGCTCGGCCTGGCAGCGCAGCAGACCCTCGGCAACATCTTTGCCGGGGTCGTGCTGCAGAGCACCCGACCGTTCCGGGTGGGGGAGCGGGTTCGGCTGATAGGTGGTCCTCTGGCCGGTGCGATCGAAGGCACAGTCAGTTCCCTCGGGCTCTTTCACACCTCAATCCTTGATGGCAACGACAGGATCATGGTCCCGAACAACGTGCTGCTGAACCTTGCGATCGTGCCGCTTCGCGAGCCCCGGGGAATCGACATCAAGGCCCGCTTCGACAGCCACGTCAGCCCTCGGCACGTTCAGGCAATGCTGAAGCAGGCGATTACTGTTCCCACTCTGCGTGAACCCTCAATCTGGCTGGACGAGATAGACCGTGATGAGGTCGTCCTGCAGATCAGTGCGACTCCGGTCGATCCGGATGACGGCGCCACTCTGGCTGAGCAGATCCTCTCGGTCACGAGGGGGACCTTTGAGTACAAACTTCCCGATGACGCCGACGAGACGGGTACAGACGGTGACTCCTCCGCCGACCGGCGCAGGCCTCAGGATCCTGATCCGGAAGTACCTACCGGCCACTCCTGATCCGCGCCGCTCAGCGGCGAGACTGACTCTTCTTCGCTACGAACTTTGCCGATGCGATCCTGAGCGGCAACCGCACCCTGTCGGCAAACGCAGCAGCTGTGGCAGCTCCATCCTGTGGCGAGCCGAAGTACCGGACCCTCTTGACGGTGAGTGAGCTGGCAAGAGGCAGACGGGGGTCCGTATTCGGGGTGATCGGCCCCAGAATGCCGAATCCACTGGCCCCGTAGGAAATTCCATCCCCGGCACACTGCCTGCGATTGCCGGTCAGCGGAAGAGCTGCGTCGTCGAGGTAGTAGCTCCCGAAGCTGGGAGAAGGGATGGTGGTCTCGACGCTTGCCATGGTGCTGACCGAACCTTGCGGTCCGACCAACTGCTCCCAGAAGACGTTGCCCGAATCGAAATCCGAGGTATCGGGCTGCGCGAGCACATCCGGCGCTCCATCCACCTGCACGCCGGCCGGGTTTTCCTGGTTGCGGTAGGTCATGCCCGCGGCCGCCGGTGAGTAGTCGGTCCAGGTGTACAGGTCCAGCATCGGGTGGACCCGAAGGAACGTCGTCATGTCCTCACGACGCTCGTAGAAGATGTGCTGCCGCTGGGTGTAAGGACCGCTGTTGGCGCCCATGTAGTCCCGGATCGCCCTGATCGGACCTGACTTGACCGCGACGAAGGTGCCTTCATCGGTATCGCTTCCACGATCATCTTCGGTCCAGCTTCCCGAGAAGGTCAGCTCGCTTCGGCCGCAGCTGGTCCGGGTGGCCTGAGCGACTTCGCGGTCGAGGATGTCCACGCCAGTGGACCCGCCGGTCTTGAGCCGGATCTCGTCATCCATCCACCGGTCGGTGGAATGCGTCGCGTAGAAGGCAGTACTGACCGACGTGTCCTCCGGGTTCGGCGAGTTTGCGTAGCGATAACCGTCGCGGAGGTCCTGTTCGGGGCTCAGATAGAGCGGATTGAAGTCGTAATCGACGTAGCTGCGCCCGGCCGACTGGTCGAACCTTCGCTTGGCAAGGAAGAGGTAGATGTAGCCGCGATCGCCGTTCAGCGGATCGGTTACGGTGACCACGCTGGCCATGTTGCTGACGGTTCCGGCTGGGGCACTCGCCTTGCCGGGCCTGACCCGGGAACCTGCATCCTGAGCCATTAACGCAAGCTCGTCATTGACATCCAGCCACGGCTTCGGGTCAGTGCCGCTTCGGGTCCCACGATCGGCGTAGACCTCGAGGTCAAAGGTCGTGTCAGGCGCCCGTACATATCTCGGGGCCGGGGTCGGGTAGAGATCGCGCACGCTGACCATCTTGCGCTCGTCGATCTGAAACGGGATCTGCTTCCAACTGCCGCGCCAGGCGAAGGCGACGATCTTTGATGGCGCCGCTCCCACGATTCCGGGAACGTCCCTGCCGGAAAATACGACGGGATCGCCGGCACGGTTGCCAAGATCCGCCGAAGCTCCACCGGCGCTCAACAGCCCCAGCCCGACCACAGAAACCGCCACAAGTACTCCCTTTGCCCTCATCCCAATCCCCTTCAGACGCAGCACCGCATTGCGACCGGAGCGATGCCCTTGACAACTCTCCCGTCCGTGTTAATGAGAATACCCCAAAACCTCGCGCAGCAGGGCGAAAAATCAGCGTCGGCGCTCTACCTCTTCGACCATCAGCTTGGTGTGAAGAGCAGCGATGAAATCCCGTAGAGGCTCAGCACCGGCTTCGATCAGTTCAACCGCACGATCGGGATCAACCTCGCCATCGAGCCTCTCCATCAACACATCGACCTCCTCCTTGACCAGGGCTTCGAGGGCGCGTCGGTAACGAAGGGTGTCGTAGACAGTGAAGCCGATCTGCTCGTCGTAGCCACCAGCCCGGAACCGGGAGATCGCCTCGATGATGGTCACATCTGAAGGTGAGTATCCATGGCTGTTCGGTGTGAGAATGTCTATTTCGGCGAGCCGGTCAAGCACTTCGGCTGGCATTCCGTAGGCCTCTTGCACCTCGGAAGCACTTGTCCGCTTACGCTCCGCAGCAAAGGCACGGTCGATGATCCGGTCCTCTACTTCCAGCATCGCCTTGGCCTGCTCAGGATCTTCTGCAAGTACCGTACGGATCGCCTTGAGCGGCATGAAGCGTTCCTCCTGAAGGCGCTTGATTACTTCGATACGCTCGACCGTCTCCGGCCGGTACCAGGCCATGTTCCGGCTGGTCTTGATCGGTTCCGGCAGCAGACCTTCACGCAGGTAATGCTTGATCGTCGCGCCCGAAACCCCAGAGGCCTCAACCAGTTCCGACATCTTCAGCAGATGCTCGCCCGTTCGTGTTTTCTGGTTGATCGCACTCATGCGCGGAAATCCATGCCCTCTGTGTCGCCACCCGGTCCGGCCGCCGCACCCGACTCGAACATCGCCCGAATCTGCTCCTCGCTGAACCCTGCCTCGCGGAGGATGCGGTCGGTGTCGCCACCGAAGGCCGGTGCGGGTCCGGGCTCCCGTGAAGGGGTCTCGGAGAGCTTGATCGGGTTGCCGATCTGCTTCACCGGCCCGATGCCCGGCTGGTCAAACTCAACAACCATCCGGCGCTGTTGAAACAGATCTGATTCAAGCGCCTCGCCAAGGGTCAGGATCGGCTCGATGCAGCAGTTGTGCTCGTCGTTGAAACCCCTCCATTCGTCACGAGTCCGGGACTGGAACAGTTCGACGACCTTGCCATGACCTTCACTGCCGGGTCGGTCAAACTGATGCTCGATCAGGTCGGGGCGTCCGGCACCCTCGCAAAACGCCTGCCAGAACTTGGGCTCGAGAGCGCCACAGGAGACATAGCCATCAGCGGCTTCGTACGTCAGGTAGCAGGCGAGAGAGCCTCCCAGCTCGACGTCACCACGCTCAGGCGATGTGCCATCGGCGAAGTAACGACCGGACGACAGGGCGAGCCAGGAGAGAACCCCGTCGGTCATCGAGATGTCGACCATCTGCCCCTTGCCGCTGCGGCGCTTCTCGAAAAGCGCGGCCATTATCCCGATCGCCGCTGACATCGCACCACCGCCGATATCGCCGATCTGCGTCGCCGACTGGACCGGCGGACCGTCGGCCGGGCCGGTCATGTCGAGCAGTCCGGTGGCGGCAAGGTAGTTGAGATCGTGACCTGCCCGGTCCCGGTTCGGACCGTCTTGGCCGTATCCGGAAATCGAACAGAAGATCAGACCGGGGTTGAGCTTGATCAGGGTCTCGTATCCGATGCCGAGCCGGTCCATCACCCCGGGGCGAAACCCCTCAAGCACGACATCGGCCGTCTGGACCAGCCGCAGGAAGGCCTCGCGGCCCCCATCGCTTTTAAGGTCGAGCCGGATTGACTGCTTGTTGCGGTTGAGCGAGAGGAACAGCGCCGACGCGGTTCCGTCGGCCTTCGCATCTTCTCCCTCATAAAAGGGCGGGGCCAGCCGGATGTAGTCACCCATGCCGGTGTCCTCCACCTTGATCACTTCGGCCCCGAAATCGGCGAGGATCTGCGAGCAGAACGGACCTGGAAGCAGCCTGGTCAGGTCGAGGATCCGAATGTCAGACAGCGGCAGCGACATCCTCGGGTTCAGGCCGCCTTGGTCAAACCGAGCAGCTCCCTTGCCTCGGCCACTGTGGCGACCCGGCGACCGGCGTCTTCGACCATCTGGCGTGCCTTGCCGACCAGATCCCCGTTTGAGCGAGCCATCGATCCGTCAGGCAGATAGAGGTTGTCCTCCACCCCGGCCCGCACATTGCCGCCGAGCGCGATCGCTGCGGAGAGCAGTTTCCACTGGTCGCGGGAGATCCCGATCACCTGCCAGTTGTTTGGGCCATCGGGGCCACCCGGGATCTGGTCAGCCATCACTCCTACGTTGCGCGGCGTCGGCCGGATACCACCAGTCACTCCCATCACCAGGGAGATCTGCAGGGGCTCCTTGAGCAGACCCATGTCGATCAACGGGTCGACATTGGCCACATGACCGGCATCAAAGCACTCGTGCTCGGGCTGAATGCCGAATTCGTTCATCGCCGTGATGAACTCGATGATCATGTCGAAGCTGTTTTCGAACACAGCCTTGAAGACGAATTCCTTGCGACGGCGGGAGTACTTGGCGTAGTTCATTGAGCTCATGTTGAGCGCCGCCACATCCGGCCGGCAGGCACGCAGATACTCGATCCGCTGCTCGATCGGCACGCCGATCGCCCCGGTGGAAAAGTTGATGATCACGTCCCCGACCTCGGAGCGGATCGCCCCGGTTATCGCCTGGAAGTCCTCGGTGTCCCAGGACGGTGTGCCGTCGGGCTTGCGCGCGTGGATGTGAATCTGGGAGGCCCCTTCATCGACAGCGCGCCGGGCTTCAGCTGCGTACTCGTCCGGTGTGTACGGGATCGCCGGGCACTGATCACGGTTGGCGATTACTCCGGAGATCGAGTTGCTGATGATCACCGGGTCTTCAAAGCGACTCATACTGGCATGACCCCGTGTTTTTTCCAGGGCTTTTCGACCTGTTTGTCCTTCGACATCTCAAGTCCCCGAATGATCGTCTGGCGGGTCTCGCGCGGGTCAATGATGTCGTCGATCATCGCGTTGCCGGCTGCGATATACGGGTCAATCTGCTGGCGGACCGCGTCCAGCATCGCTTCACGGGTGGCATCCGGGTCATCCGAGGCTTCAATAGCCGAGCGTCCGATGATGTTGATGGCGCCTTCCGCTCCCATGACTGAGATCTCAGCCCCGGGCCAGGCGACAATCAGGTCGGGCTCATATGCCCTGCCGCACATCACGTAGTAGCCGGCGCCATACGCCTTGCGGACGAGCACCGTGATCTTTGGAACCGTCGCCCTCGATACGGCGTAGAGCATCTTTGCTCCGTGGCGGATGATGCCCTGCTGCTCCACCTTTGAGCCGACCATGAACCCGGGTACGTCCTGAAGGAAGACCAGGGGAATCGAAAAGGCATCACACAGGTTGATGAAACGGGCCGCTTTGTCAGCCGAGTCAACATCGAGGATTCCGCCGAGATGCTTCGGCTGATTGGCGACGATGCCGACCGGCCGTCCACCGAAGCGGGCAAAGCAGGTGATCAGCGACTTGGCGAACTTGGGCTTGATGTCGAAAAAGTCGCCGTCATCAACGATCTCGCGGATGACCTCATACATGTCGTAAGGGGTTCGCGGGGATTCCGGGATCAACTCAAGGAGGCTGTCGGAGCCGCGGTTTTCAGGATCTGAAGTCTCGATCACCGGCGGCTTCTGTTCGCAGTTGGACGGGAAGTACGAGAGGTACTTCTTGATCGCCTCAATGCACTCAGCGTCGTCTTTCACCTCGAGGTCACCTACGCCGGACTTGCGGCAGTGGACTTTGGCCCCGCCGAGATCCTCCATGTCGATCTCCTCGCCGGTGACAGCCTTGACCAGATGCGGCCCGGCGAGGGCCATCGCGCCCTGCCCGACCACCATCGGCACAAAGTCCGACAGGCCGGGTATGTAAGCGGTTCCGGCTGCACACGGGCCCATCATCGCCGCGACCATCGGGACCACTCCCGACATCTCGACCTCTTCCCTGAACAGATGGCCAGAGCCAGCGAAAAGCGACCCTGAGGCTTCCTGGATCCGTGCCCCGGCCGAATCCAGCAGCCAGATCAGCGGCATCCTCTTCTGCAACGCCATCTCGCGAATGCGGGTCACCTTTATTTCCCCGGTCTGGCCCATCGAACCGGCCATGACAGTGAAGTCGTAGGCGACGATTGCGCAGGCGCGCCCGTCGACATCTCCCCATCCGGTGACGACTCCATCAGCCGGCGCGTCCTTGCCCTGCATCGCTGGCTGGGAGTAGTGAGGCTTGCCCTGGAGGCCGATCTCGTTGAAGGTACCTTCATCAACCAGCAGGTCGAGACGCTCGCGGGCAGTCAGCTTGCCGCGTTCATGCTGGGCCTCGATCTTTTTCAGTCCGCCACCCAGACGGGCCTTGCCGCGCCGCTCATGAAGCTGCTCTGTGAGTTCACTCAGCGGAGCTGTTCCGGGCAGCTTGTTCACTGACTCTGCGGCCGCCCCGTCTTCAGCCTCACTCGGGCTCATCAGCGTCCTTTCCATTCCGGCTCGCGCTTTTCGAAGAAGGCTTTGACGCCTTCGATAGCGTCCTCGGTTGAGAGCTCTATCGCCAGCTGAGAACGCAGGTAGTCCAGCCCCTCGGCCAGCGGCATGTCCATCTGACGCCACATCGCGTCCTTGCCGAGCCGCATGACCAACGGCGACTTGGCGGCCAGCATGCCGGCCCACTCGGCGACTGCGTCGTCGAACTCTCCAGCCGGGACCACCTTGTTTACGATGCCGGCCTCGCGGGCTGCTTCGGCGGTCAACCGCTCCCCCAGAAGAAGCATCTCGTTGGTCTTCTTCCGAGGCACATTGCGATAGATCAGCGCCATGATCATGAACGGGAAAAGCCCAACCGTGATTTCCGGAGTGCCAAAGGTCGCGCTGTCGGAAGCGATGATCAGGTCGCAGGCCAGGGCGAGGCCGAGCGACCCGGCCAGCACATGGCCGCGGGCGGCGACGATCGAAGGTTTGCCGAGCTCTCCGAGCAACTTGAAGCAGTCGACGAACAGTTCGGCCCCGGTGAACTTCTCGACCGTGCCACTGTCACTGCCAAAGGCAGCCAGGTTTCCCCCGGCCGAAAACACCTTCTCGTGAGAGGAGGCGAGTACGACGGCGCGTACGGCGTAGTCGTCGCGGGCCATGTTCAGGGCGGCGATCAGTTCGCTCAGCATCTGGTCGGAGAGCGAGTTGCGGGTCTCCGGATCATCGAGCGTGATCGTCGCCACATGGTTGGCGACTTCATAGGTGATTTTCCCGAAGGACTGGCTGGTGTCGGTCATGCCTGGCACGGTTCGTTCATAGTCGGCGCAACATACCATTTACTGAGGAGTGAGAAGTGTTACTCTCTACTTTGAACGGCAGGTTAGCCGCCGACTTCAGCCCAACGAGACCAAGGAGAAGTACACGCCGTGAGCCAGACTGTGATCAAGCCCGACTTCGACGTCGCGCAGAAGCACTTCATCTTCACCCAGGAGCACGACGACCTTCGCGAGTCGATGGTCGACTGGGTCAAAAAGGAGCTTCACCCCCACCGCAACGAGTGGGAGAAGACCAAGTGGCCGAGCTCGGCCATGGAGCGCGCCGGCGAGCTCGGCTACCTGGGCCTCTGCTTCCCCGAGGAGTACGGCGGTCAGGGCGGCGACTACTACTACTCCCTGGTCCGGGCCGAGGCTCTGAGCTACGCGGGCTCCGGAGGACTGGGCATGGGCTTTGCGGTGCAGACCGACATGGTCCTGCCGCCGGTCGAAATGCTCGGCACCGAAGAGCAGAAGCAGAAGTACCTGGTGCCCGGCATCGAGGGTACGCGCATCGGCTGCCTCGGTATCTCCGAGCCCGGTGCCGGCTCTGACGTCGCCGGTATCCGCACCAAGGCGATTCTCGACGGCGATGAGTACGTGATCAACGGGTCGAAGACCTTCATCACCAACGCCGCCCGGGCCGACTTCATCGTGCTGGTAGTCAAGACCGATCCGGACGGCGGCCACGACGGTATTTCCCTGCTGCTGATCGACATCCGCGACGAGGACGGGAACGATCTTCCCGGCTTCTCGGTCGCCGAGAACCTCGAGAAGATGGGTATGGAGGCATCCGACACCTGCGAGATCCACTTCGACGACATGCGCGTCCCGGCGGATTCGATACTGGGCCAGGTAGGCAAGGGCTTCTACCACATCACCTGGGAACTCCAGGGAGAGCGACTGGTCGCCGCCGCCGGTTCCAACGCCGGCGCAGAGCGCCTGCTCGAAACCTCGATCCAGTACGCCAAGGAGCGCGAGGCCTTCGGTCGGCCGATCGGCAAGTTCCAGACGATCCGCCACAAGGTCGCCGCTATGGCGACCAAGATCGAGGCCTCGAAGCAGTTCACCTACACGGTGGCCTGGAGGTTCGCCAACGGTGAGTATCCTGTGCGGGAAATCTCGATGGCCAAGCTGCTCTCGGCCCAGATGGCCTGCGAGGTCGCCGACGACTGCATCCAGATCCACGGCGGCTGGGGCTACATGAAGGAGTACGAGGTGGAGCGGCACTACCGCGACATCCGCCTCAACCGGATCGGTGCCGGCACCGACGAGGTAATGCTCGAAGTGATCGGCCGCTCCTACGGCCTCTGATTCGGAGCGGGTCCGTTGAGCGGGCCTCCATCAACTGAAGAATCGGACGTGGTCATCGTCGGTGCCGGGATATCCGGCATCGCGATGGCCCGTCAGATAAGCGTCGAGCACCCGGGCCTCAGCTACTCGGTACTGGAGGCCCGCGAGCGCATCGGCGGCACCTGGGACCTGTTCCGATACCCGGGCATCCGTTCGGATTCGGGGATGAGCACTTTTGCCTACTCGTTCCGGCCCTGGCCCGGAAAGGGCCATTTCGGAAGCGGCGAGGAGATCCGTACCTACCTTGAGGCCACTGCGACCGAGTTCGAAATCGACAGCCACATCCGCTTCGACAGCCGGGTCGCAGCCGCCGATTGGGACAGCGGGACCGCACGCTGGACAGTCACCTACCTCGAATCGGATGGCACCGAGAGCTTCCTCCGGTGCCGGTTCCTGGTTGGCTGCACCGGATACTTCCGCTACGACCACGGCTTTGATCCCCCCTTTCAAGGCGAGCAGGACTTCAAGGGCGAACTCTTCCACGCTCAGCAATGGCCAAAAGGACTCGAAGTAGATGGCAGGGATGTAGTGGTGGTCGGCAGCGGCGCCACGGCCGTGACCGTCGTTCCTGCGCTGGCGGAAGCCGGCGCGCGGGTCACCATGCTCCAGCGTTCACCTACCTATGTGCTAAGCGTGCCGGACTCCGGAGGCTTCGGAGAAGCAGTCCGCCGCTGGCTCTCCCCGGCGAGGGCGGCCCGAGTGCTTCGAGGGACTGGAATCGTTGCCGAGATAGCCCAGTTCAACCTTGCCCGTCGCTTTCCGAACCTGTTTCGCAGGCTGTTCATCAGCGGCGCGCGCAAGCAACTCCCACCCGATATCGACAGACGCCACCTGAACCCGGCCTACGATCCGTGGGTTCAGCGCGTCTGCTTTGCGCCGGACGGTGACTACTTCGCTGCGGTTTCTTCAGGCGCAGTCCGGATCGAGACCGGCAGTATCGAGAAGATCAGCGCCGACGGGATCCACCTCAGCGAAGGCGGAGAGGTCGCGGCCGACATTATCGTCAAGGCAACCGGTCTGGAGATACTCGTCTTCGGGGACATCGCGATCTCCGTCGATGGTGCTCCGGTCAGCCCCTCAGACCGCCTTGTGTACAAGGGCGCCATGCTCTCTGGCGTACCCAATTTTGTCTTCGTTGTCGGTTATACGAATGCGTCGTGGACGCTCAAATCAGAGCTTGTCTCGCGCTTCGCATGCCGCTTCATCAGGGCAGTGGACAGAGCCGGAGCTCAAAGCGGGATGGCAATCGCGCCGGAGGCACCCATGTCCACGGTGCCGCTGCTGAACCTGAACTCCGGCTATGTACGGCGCGCCGAGTCCCGCCTCCCGAAGGCCGGTGATGTTTCTCCGTGGATGCTCCACCAGAACTGGTTCGCCGACCGCCGCGAACTGCTTCGCGGTGATCTCAATGACGGCACGATCGAGTTCAGCCGGTCGGGCTGATCCTGAAGGTCCGGAACGCCCAACCGAAAGCCACAGCCGCTACCTCCGGGGGGCATAATTCATATAGTCCTGTCTGTGACCGACGGCGTCGCTGAAGGCGCACCCGCCCCTCAAATACAAGGAGCTGCAAATGGGACTTCTGGATGGAAAAAGTGCGATCGTCACGGGCTCGGCCCGCGGAATAGGACTGGCCACGGCAGAGCTTTTCGCGGCCAACGGCGCCAAGGTGCTTATCAATGACCTCGACGGTGACGCCGCAGAGCAGGCTGCTGCCGGTATCGACGGCGAGACGGTTGTGTACGCCGGTGACATGACCAGACCGGAAGCCGCCGAAGAGCTGGTCGCCGCCGCACACGAGGCATTTGGTTCGGTCGACATTGTCGTAAACAACGCCGGCTACACATGGGACGGGGTCGCCCACAAGATGAGCGATGAGCAGTTCCAGGCGATGCTCGACATCCACACCATCGTCCCCTTCCGGGTTGCCCGCGCACTGGCTCCCCACTGGCGTGAAGCCGCCAAGGCTGAAGCCGCTGAGGGCCGAGAGGTCTTCCGCAAGCTGATCAACGTCTCTTCGATCTCCGGAACGATGGGTAATCCCGGACAGATCAACTACAGCGCCGGCAAATCAGCAGTCGTGGGTATGACCAAGACTCTCGCCAAAGAGTGGGGCCAGTTCAAGATCAACGTCAACGCAGTTGCCTTCGGCTTTGTGGAGACCCGACTGACCGCCGCCAAGGACGAAGGTTCCGAGACGGTAAAGGCTCCCGACGGTTCAGACATCCAGCTCGGCATACCGGAGCAGATGCGGGCGATGGCCTCGATGATCATCCCGCTGGGCCGCCCCGCCACCGTCGAAGAAGCCTCCGGCCCGGTGCTTTTCCTTGCGTCAGGTCTGGCGGACTACGTCCATGGTCAGGTCCTCAATGTCACCGGCGGCCAGTTCGGCGGTATGTACACCTGATTCAAAAAGTGGCCCGTTCGGGATCCTGCTCAACATTCGTCACTGGCATCGCTGATCTCCTTCGTTCGAATGACTGAGAGCCTGGTTCCCGCTAGCGGCTTCCAGTGAACCTGGGATTTCAGGGGTTTTTCAGGGCCGGCGGGCTTCGGCGGGTGGCTCGCCCGTTCCGTCGCCGATGCCAGCCGGTGGCCAGGGGCCAAACCAGTTGTCGCGACCTCCATCAAGCGTGATCACCGAGCCGGAATGAAAGGCGCCGGCATCGCTGGCCAGGTAGGCGATCAGCCAGGCCATCTCGTCAGACTCGCCGACCCGGCCCATCGGGATCGTGCGGTGAACCGACTCGACGATCTCCT
>JBBECI010000048.1:0-14759 GCA_040881895.1 Solirubrobacterales bacterium
ATCGGCGCTACCCCGGTTCCAAATTAGAATTGGGGTAGTAAAGGGCATAGCCCCTCAAACCATATCTGCGAAGTACTCAATCGAGAGGAAAGCCTCTCGGTCCCTCACCTTCAATCGTCCCCGAGCTCTTTCGGGTGAACCCTCACCGGTCAAAGTGACGATTGATCGTCAGAGATAGTCGGCTCAGCCCCAGCCCTGCGAGCCTGTTCAATTCCGGCAGCAATGTCTGCCTGATAACGAGCCGACTCTTCGGCCTCCTTCTTTTCCCTCTCCCTTATTCCACGCCAGCTCATCACGCCCAGGATCACCGATACAAAGGTCCAGATCCACAAGTCGGAAAAGCCACCCGCGGTAGCTCCGATCAGTCCGAAGAAGGCTCCAACGCCAAAAGCCCAAATGGCTGCCTTCGGTCGACTCAGGACGAGACCGGCTCCAACAACCCAGGTAAGGGCCAGCATTATCCCCAGGGCACCACCACCCGCCATATCTTCGTCTTCTGCGATTGAGCCGCCGACCGAAACAGCGCACGACTGTACAAACACCACGACCATCAAAACCAGAGCAATAACCATCGTTGCGACACGCATACTCAGACTCCCTTCCTTTGCTTATGAGCGACATGAGCATGAGTCCGCGGTCATCACCGGTTTCTGACGATGCGGCAGCAAAGCTCCATTCCTTGTCTGTGTCAGACATAGAACCAGCGGTACCTGTTCTTTGCCTGACACAGGGAGTTTCGGATCAAGACCGAACCCCCTTTCACCTTTATGTCAGCGCCCGCGCTGGTCCAAATCTCTGTCAACCGAGTTGTCAGTCATCGTTGAGATACAGGCCCGCCACTCCTGCCTCTGTCGCTTTGGTCCGCGCGAAGGTTTTGGCGTAGATCGTCCTCGTGATCTGTGCGTTCTTGTGACCCATCTTAGAGGCTATGTCGGTGTCTGATTTTCTGGCCTGGATTAGCTCACTTGCGAAGGTGTGTCTAAGGGCGTGCGGAGTTCGATCCTCCGATATGCCAGCTTTGCGCAAGAGGCGAGTCCAGTCCCTTGAGCGAAAATTTCCAGCGCAGCGGAGGTTTCCGACGCGGTTGGGAAAGAGGAGGCCTTGACGGTTTCTGGCTTTCTTTTTGACTCTTCTTATCTGGCTATCTACAAGTTCGCCAACCGAGGGCTCCAGCACCAGATACCGATCGCCGGAATGCGTCTTCGTTTTGTTCCCAAGCTTTGTCGAACCCCCGTCCCGCTGAATTGTTCGCTGGATGTGGAGGGTTCGAGTCTTCTGGTCGTAGTCCGACGTATTCAGGCCAAAGACTTCGCCGATACGAAGGCCGCAGGCGGCCATAACGAGGAGGATTGTCCGTTCTTCCTCGTTGGCCGCTGCCTTGAGCAGCGCTTTTACTTCTTCGATCTCAAAGACGTCCACTTCCGACAGAGAGGGCTTGAGGCTGGACTTGTCGACTCGAAGACAAGGATTGGAGACGGCCTTTCCGTTATCGAGCGCCCACTCAAAAATCTTGTTGAGAGTCTGTATCTGCTGCCGCACAGCCGTTGTGCCTAAAGGCTTCGTTCGGGCGGAAGCGACTTTGCCAGCAACCGGAGCAGCCTTGGGATGGCCGGGTGGAAAGGTGAGCTTCTTGCTGATGTAGCGGCGAAGGAGATCCGGAGTAATCGTGTCCAAGTAGTCCAGTCCAAATGCCGGTAGAAGGTGGCAGTCCAAGGCCGTGGCGTCAGCCTCCCGCGTCTTCGGGGCCAGCTCTTCAAATGCCCTTTCCTCCCGCCACTTTGTCGCAACCTCCTCCAGTACCAACCGGGTCCTGGGGATGAGTCCTTTTCTCGCCTCGACTCGCCGATCTTCGAGGAGGGCCTCGGCATCTGCGGTGGTCGTGCCTTGGTCTACCCGCCCGACTTTTTCCCAGACCTGTTTGGCCCCGGGCGCTGGTCTGAAACCGATGAAGATGGATCCATTCTTTTCCTTGACGGTCCCCGCCCCGTGCTTCCTCTTAGCCATCGAAGGGCTCCCCGAGGAATGAGCTTTCAGAGAAGCTGAGTGCCCAGGACGCTGAAGAGCCTGAGCGTCCATTTGTCTTCGCTCCAACCCGTTCTACCCTCGCTCGGGCTCCGTGGTCGAGACGACACGCGATGTAGTCCTCCAGGCCCTTGCGAGTAACCCTGTACGGACTCCTCTTACCGTCACCGATCCTGATCGCAGGCAGGTCGCCGGCGTCAATCAGGCTACGAATATGGGCTTCGGAACAGGCGAGCGCATTGGCTGCCTCCCGAACCGTAAGAACCAGTGAGCGATCCCTGTTGAGGCGTTCCACTTCGGTCATAAAATGACCATAGGTTCTTTTTGGCACCCTCTCTGAGGGATTACCTAAGCATTCCATGGTCTTCAAAATAGTCTTCAAACGTAGTCCAATCTGGTCTATTTGAAGACGATTTGAAGACTACGGCCGAAAACCCGAAACCCAGCTTTTCGCTCTGGAACTGGGATTGAACAGTGGAGCCAGCCGGGATCGAACCGGCGACCTCCTGCTTGCAAAGCAGGCGCTCTGCCAACTGAGCTATGGCCCCGCATGGCCTCTCGGCCGTCCGAGGATTGTATGGGTTGAAGGGAGGACAGAAGGGTGGGCCGGGCGCATGGCGGTGATCACCCTCTACCCTGACCGACAGAACTGACCGTGACCTCCCTGTCTGACCCCCTCACGCTGCCCTGCGGCCTCGAACTTCCTAACCGTCTGGGCCGGGCGGCGATGACCGAAGGACTGGCTGACGGGCGCAACGATCCGACCGAGCGGCATTTCCGCCTCTATTCCGCGAACGCTGCGGGTGGGGCGGGTCTGATCCTGACCGGCAATGTCATGGTTGACCGTCGTCACCTCGAGCGGGCAAGGAATGTGGTGCTTGACTCCGAGACGGATCGCGCGGCGCTGGAGGATTGGGCCCGGGCGGCCGGGCCTCGGGCGCTGGTCCAGATATCCCATCCTGGCCGCCAGACCACCCGGTTCGTTCAGTCCAGCCCGGTGTCACCTTCCGGCGGACCGGCGGTCGAGCTTGCCGGACTGTTCGCCAAGCCTCGTGCACTTACGGAGGAGGAAATTGCCGAGATCCGGACCCGCTTCATCTCTGCCGGCAGGGTTGCGGTTCAGGCAGGGTTCGCCGGGGTTGAGGTCCACGCCGCACACGGTTACCTGCTCAGCTGCTTCCTCGACCCGGACCGGAACCTGAGGGACGATCAATACGGCGGTGACATCGAAGGCCGCTCAAAACTCCTGCTCGAGATCGTCGACGGACTCAGGCAGGCCCTGCCCGACGGAGCGGCGGTCGGCGTCAAGCTCGATGCCCGCGACGGCGGCAGTGATGACCTCACCTGGCTCGGAGGCAGTCTTGGTGAAGCCGGTGCTGACCTGCTCGAAGTCTCAGGCGGCAACTATGAAGCTCCGGCAATGCTTGGTCTGAAAGCTGACGGTTCCGAAATCCGGTCTGCCCATGAGTCACCGTTCTGGGAGGGGGCGGCCGCAGTTTCGGCTTCGACCGAAGTACCGGTCATGCTGACTGGCGGCTTCAGTACGAGAGCCGGGGTTGATCAGGCGCTGGAATCGGGCGCCGCCGCGATGGTCGGTGTCGGTCGGCCCTTCGCGGTGCGTCCTCAGCTGGCCGGAGAGTTTTTACGTGGTGAAACCGACACCCTTGAGAGGCCGGCACCGAGAGTTAGTGGTCCGACCTTGATCCGGCGACTCTCAGGTGCAGCGGCGAACTCAGGCTGGCACCGCCTGCAGATGGAGCGGACCGCCGCGGGCTCACCTCCGGATCTGAAGCTTGGTGCCTGGGCGGCGGCGACTAACTACATCGCCACCGATGCTGTCGTGGCCGTTCGCACCAGGAGATCGCGGATGAAGCTGGCAGCCAGGACGCGGCCAACCGGCTGATCAGTCGCCGAAGTCGAAGTCCTTCGGTTCCTTCTGCTCAAACCAGAGCCGGTCGTGCTCGGGAGTCTCTTCGAGGAAGTCAGGGGTGCCTTCGAGTGGGTCGTTCTGGTCGAAGAAATCCGAATCATCAACTGAGGACTCGTCCTCATCGTCCTCATCCGGAAATTCCAGCTTGGGATCCTCAGCCGTGACCGCGGGTTCAGGGTCGGACTCCTGCTCGGGCGGAGCCGTGGCAAGAGGCTCATCTTCGGGGCCTTCGAGTGCCCGGTCCAGTTCATCGGAGAGCTTGCTTTCGCTAAGCAGGTTGATCTCGTCCTCTTCGGCAATTGCCGCGTCCACGTCGTAATGCTCGGTCGGCTGGCCGGCGAGGTGCTGGCGCTCGAGTTCGAGCGCGTCGCCAGCGTCGCCCTCGCCTTGGTCTGGCTCATCAGGTTCAGCAATTACCGAAGGTTCTGCGGGCTCAACCTTGGCCTCTGGTTCCGGGGTGTCCGGCTGATCGACTTGAGGCTCGACATCAGCCTCAGCGTCTTCGGCAGCCTGCTGATCAACAGTCGCCTCCTCCTCGCGCTTGGCCTCGAAGACCTTGTCGAGCTGATCGCCTTCTCCGGCCGGGACCGTGAGAGCGGAGCCCGGGCTGATCACCTGGGTCATCGCCTCTGGTTCAGACACCGGAGGTTCGCTCGACAGCTCCGTCGCGTCCGGCCTGTCAGCTGGACCGAAGGCTTCTGCTTCGAGTTCGTCCACCTCGGATTCATCAGCCCCGTGCTGGCGCTTGAGCTCAAGATGCTCCCGGATGGCGTCGTCAAGGATTCCCATGGTGCTCAGAAGATGATGATTCCCGTAAAGACTATGAGGTTTGCGGGCGGAACTGGCGTGACCTCCATCCTTTTGCACGCCGGGAGTCCGTATCCTTTGGCCCCGCGGGGCTATAGCTCAGTTGGCAGAGCGCTTGGATCGCACCCAAGAGGTCGCCGGTTCGACTCCGGCTAGCTCCATCTCCAGACTCTCTTCACTCGCTTCGAAGGTGACCCTCCAGGCGGTCCATGAGTTCGTCCTGACCTTCGATGATGCGCCCACGAGCCGTGTCAGGATCAACCCACTCAACCCGATCGACCTCGGAAAATTCCTTCTTCCTGCCTGACCTGGGTGGCCACTCGACAGTGATCAGGTTGCTGCTGGCCCTGGCCGGGTCGAGGTCGCCTTCAAGTGCCCAGGCGGTCACACGCTTGCCGCTCTTCTGGCGAATCTGGCCGAGCGGGGTCGCCGTCGAGTCAGGCGGGTCGAAGCCGGTTTCCTCGCGAAACTCACGACAGGCCGCGTCGAAGGCCTCCTCGCCATCGGTGTACTCGCCCTTGGGAATGGACCAGCCGCGGCGACCATCCCGGACCTTCTTCTTCCAGAGTGGACCGCCCATCCGGGCAATCAGCACCTCTAGCCTGTCGTCCCGAAACCGGTAAAGCACCAGCCCGGCACTCTTCTTGTTGCTGGCCATCCGGATGAGCCTAGACGGCGGCTGCTCGAAAGAGCCTGCCCCGACCCTGGCTTTATTCGATCAGCCGGCGAGCTTGTCCAGAGCCTCGACCAGATCCCTGGCCTTGACCGCACCGGGGGCCATGCCGAGCAGTTCCCCGTCACGCAAAACCGCAAGCGTCGGGATCGAGCTGACCTGATACTTCGCGGCAAGTTCAGGTTCTTCGTCAACGTTCACCTTGGCGAAGCGGTAGTTCGGCCGGAGTTCGGCGGCCTTTTCAAACTGAGGCGCCATCTGTAAGCAGGGTCCGCACCAGGAGGCCCAGAAGTCGACCACCGTAAGTCCTTCCTTGCCGACGTACTCGTCAAACGCCGCTGTAGTGAGGCTGGTCACTTCGATTTTTTGATCTGTCTCGCTCATTTGTTCTCCAGTTCCTGTTTGAATCTATACTACTACACAATTGTATGATTGTAAATGATCTGGTTTCAGGCAGGAGGTCTTCCCTGCCGGGCCATCTGCTGATTCGAGTAGGCAACCTCACCGGTTACCTCCTGGCCGAACCAGGACGGTGGCGAGAAAGTGTGGCAGTCCGGCTCGGAGTCGAACTCAACCTCGACCGTAAAAAGGCCGTCGAGGCGATCGAGGTAGATGTCCAGCTCGGCGGTGAGTCCGTCTTCGAGGCTTACCCGGTGGCGGCGCTTGCGGACGCGCCAGCCTTCCGTCAGCGGCCAGAGCTCCTCGAGCTGGGTTTCGGTGATCCCGACCTCCGTCTCCTCACGAACCTCGCCGTGACCTTTCTTTACCGTAAGAAAACAGTGGGGACCCTTCTTTCTGACACGGATTTCGGTTCCTCCATCGGAAACCAGATAGCCCTGATCAATGTCTTCAAAGGGGCTTTCAAGGGCAGCCGCCGGAGGTTCGGCAACCAGGAACTTTCGCTCGATCTCGGGGGCCATCAGTCAATCCTCTCACGGTCGATCGACCGGACAGACGCCCAGTCAAAGGAGGCGGCTCCGTTCCATTCAAGCCCGACCGAGCCGAGCAGTAGCGAGGAGACTTCAGCGGCCGACAGACCGGCTTCCAACTGCTGCTCGAGGGTGATTGCGCCGTGGCGTTTGGCGAGCCGGACTCCATCTTCACCGAGCATCAGAGGTACATGGATCCAAGTCAGTGGTGGCGAGAGGTCAAGCTGCTCGTAGAGCCAGAGCTGGCGGCCGGTTGTCTCAAGCAGGTCAACTCCGCGTACGACTTCGGTTATGCCCTGGCCGGAGTCGTCGACCGTGACCGCGAGGTTGTAGCCAAAATCACCGTCGTTTCTGCGGACGACAAAGTCGTCAACTAGACCGGTCACGCGACCACAGAGGCGGTCCACGAAGTCAAATGGGGCGTTTCCGGCTCGCACTCTCAGTGCGGGGGGTCGGCCGATCGCCCGGCGCTCCTCAATCTCGACTTCACTTAGTGAGGAGCACGTTCCGGGATAGGCACCCTCGGGCAGTCCGCCGTGCGGTGCAGAGGCGGCCTCATGGATTTCGGCGCGGGTGCAGAAGCATTCGTAAAGCAGGCCGTCGGACCGGAGCTGGTCAATCGCATCGGCATAGTGTTCGTGGCGATCGCTCTGGTGGACCGGCTCACCATCCCAGTCAATTCCGATCTGGCGAAGTTCCTCGAGCTGAACCTCGATCCATTTATCGCGGGAGCGGCCAGAATCGAGATCCTCGACTCGGAGCAGGAACTCACCTCCGTTCGAACGGGCCGAGAGCCAGGCGAGCAGGGCGGTTCGCAGGTTGCCGAGATGAAGACGACCGGTCGGCGAGGGCGCGTAGCGGCCGCGGATCAACCCGCTGCCCTCCCTGAGGCTCGGAGGATCCGCCGGGCACCGGTGATCGTGGTGTTGTTGACTCGCAGGAGCACCTGCACACCATTATCTGGCCCAACGCCGGCCTTCACAACTGGCCCGACCCAACCCCGTCTGGCGGACTCCGGCAATGTCCGGTGGTTCGTGGAAGAATGACTCTGTGAGTGGGAGCGAGGTCAGTGCCGCGAAGGCGAAGCGCAATGTCACGGTGACTGATGCGATCACCGGACTCGCTGGCCTGCTTTTTGGTTACGACACCGGCGTTATCGCTGGTGCGTTGCTGACGATTACCCCGGAGTTCGGCCTGAACAGTCTGCAGTCCGGCATGGTTGTGGGCGCGGTGCCGATCGGCGCCGTCGGGGGAGCCTGGTTTGCCAGCCGAGGTGCCGACAGGTACGGCCGGCGCTCGCTGATCCTGCTCTCAGCAGCGGTCTTCATTATCGGCGCGGTCGGCTCGGCCGTGGCGCCCGACTCGTTCATCCTGGTCGTTTCACGCGTGGTGATCGGCCTCGGAATCGGCGTCGCCTCGGCGGTCACTCCGGTCTACATCAGCGAGATCGCTCCTTCCGAAAATCGTGGAAGCCTCGTTACCTTCTTCCAGCTTGCCATCACGGTGGGCATCCTGATCGCCTATCTCGTCGGCTACGCCTTTACCGACGTCAACGAGGGCTGGCGCTGGATGCTCGGCCTTGGCGCGATCCCGGCGCTGATCCTCGCAGTCGGAATCGTCCGGCTGCCACGCAGTCCTCGCTGGTTGATGATGAAAGGTGACGAGCAGGGGGCCCGAGCAGCACTGGAAAGAGTGAGACCGGCCGGGGCCGAAGCGATCAACCTCGAAATCCAGGAAATCCGGTCTTCCACCAGCCCCGATACAAGCCGGTGGAGGGACCTCAGGCAGCCCGCGGTCAAGGCCGCCCTGCTGGTCGGGATCGGCCTGGCCGTGCTCCAGCAGATCACCGGTATCAACACGGTGATCTACTACGCGCCGACGATCATCCAGAACACCGGGATCAACTCAGCCGGCTCGGCCATCCTGGCTTCACTTGGCGTGGGCATCATCAACGTATTCATGACCGTGGTCGCATTGCGCCTGCTTGACCGGACTGGTCGCCGCACTTTGCTTTTCATCGGTGTCAGCGGTATGGCGTTCTCCCTGTTCGTCCTCGGCATCGCCTTCATAAACGGTGTACCGGAGGTGGTCTCCACCGCGCTGGCAATTGGCAGCCTGATGCTTTTCGTCTCCTCGTTTGCGATCAGCCTCGGGCCGATCTTCTGGCTTCTGAACGCAGAGATCTACCCACTGGCGGTTCGCGGCAAGGCTGCTGCTGCCGGCACCATGACTAACTGGTTCTTCAACTTCCTCGTTTCGCTCACCTTCCTCGGCCTGATCGAACTTCTCACCGAAACCGGTGCTTTCTGGTTCTACGGGGCGATCGGCCTGGTCACCCTCTGGTTCTGCTGGAAGTTCGTCCCGGAGACGAAGGGAAAGTCGCTTGAGCAGGTTGACGCGATCTTCGAACGCCGCGCCAAGGACTGAGCCAGCGAGGTCCAGACCGGCCGTCGGCCCTGACTGGTCCTAAACTGCGGGCATGTCTGACTCCCCCAAAGCCTCCCGACCTGAGCCATCGGTCTCGATCCGTGAATTCCGGCCCGAAGACGCCGAGGCGGTACACCGCTGGTTCAACAACCCCGAGGCAACCAGGACCCTCATGGAGGAACGCGAGAGCTTTTCGATCGAGCAGGCACGCGGCTGGACAGAAGCCGCCGTCCGCAACGAGGGCGAGGATCGCAAGTACGCGATAGTCGTCCCGGACATCGTGCAGCCGGTTGGTTTCACCGCTCTTTACGGTCTGTTCCGTCAGACGGCTCCGGAACTCGGGTGCCTGATCGGTGACGAAGTGCGGGGCCGGGGGGTGGGCCGATGGGCTGAGCGACTGACCGTCACCAAGGCTTTCAAGGAGTTCGGCGCCCACCGGATTTACGGGCGCATACCTGCCTTCAACGCCGCGGCAAAAAAGGTTGTCGTCGCCCAGGGCTGGCAGTACGAAGGCACCATGCCCGGCCACATCGAACGAAACGGCGAGTTGATCGACTGCGAGATCTGGGGTGCCTCACCAGAGCAGTTCTTCGCCGCTATCGCCGAGTGGTGAGTAGGCAAGCCATGAGAGCAAAGGGATCCGCCAGCTACGAGGCGAGGCTGATCGAAGATGGCGGGGCCTCAGCCTCGACTGAAGCCGAGTTCTTCCGCTGCGCAGCTTTCCTCGAAGCCGAGAACGTCAGCCATTCACTGGTAATCGAAAGTGAGACGGGCAGCCTCAGGGCACCGCTGGTGGTGAGAGAGATCCCGGATGGCGGAATCGACGCGACGTCGCCTTACGGCTACCCGGGCTTTGGCCTGGAGGGTGAACCTTCCGGCCTGCCGCTCGAACCCGAGGCGATCGACTTCAGCCCGACCGGACTTGTCTCAGCCTTCATGCGCCACGCCCTTGGTGATCCCCCACTTGGCGGAGCACGACCGCGCAACCTCTGCCTGCTGGCTGATCCGACGCTGGAGGCAAAGAGCCGGATGAGCGACCGCCAGCAGATTCGCAAGAACGAGCGTCGCGGGTATCTGATCGAGGTCACTCCCGGCCCGGAGACCGAACCCGTCCTGAAGGCGGCCTTCCTCAAGGCCTACACCCAGACAATGGATCGAACCCAGGCGGCCGATCGTTACTACTTCTCTGCGGAGTACTTCGATGCCATCCTCAGCTCACCACGAACCTGGCTGGTGGTAGCTCGGGAACCAGAGGGAGCTGTCGCAGCCGCTTCGATTGCCGCTGCCTCCGACGGGCTGCTTCACTACTACCTCTCTGGCACCGCCGACGACTTTCTTCGCGACTCACCGATGAAGAACCTGCTCGCCGGCATGATCGAGTTCGCCGGAGAGATGCAGCTGCCGCTCAACCTCGGTGGTGGTATCAGCCCGGGAGACCGCCTCGAAGAGTTCAAGCGCGGCTTCTCAAACCGGGAGGCGCAGTGGTACACGTCGGAGTTGATCTGCGACAGGCCCGCGTACCTGAACCTCAGCACCGCAGCAAGTGCTGATCCGCACGGCGACTTCTTCCCCGCTTACCGGGCCTGAAGCCGGCACCACCCCGAAGAGGGAACCGCGGGCCGGGCTATTCGCTGGCCGGGGTGATCTGGTCCGGTTGGTGGTCGCGCCAGGGCTGAGCGGCACGAAGGGCACCCAGAACGGCCCGGGTGGCCGGCGCCTTGTTGAGGGCGTAGAAATGAATGCCGGGCGCTCCGGCGGCCAGAAGTTCAGCGCTTTGCTGCGCAGCGTAGGCCACACCCAGGTTGAACTCAGCCTCGGGATCACCCTCGGCGGCCAGCATCGCCGACTCAAGTTCCGGCGGAATGCTGGAGTTGCAGAGTTCACAGATACGACGGGTGTGGGCGAAGCCGGTTACCGGAATGATGCCGGCGATTATTGGCACGTCGATCCCCTTCTCCCGGGCTGCCGCGACGAAATCAAAGTAGACCCGGTTGTCGAAAAACAGCTGGGTGATCAGAAACTCGGCCCCGGCATCCACCTTGGTTTTCAGATAATCGAGGTCGGTTTCGAGGTCGGGTGCCTCGGGGTGGACTTCAGGAAAGCAGGCGCCGCCGATCGCAAAGTCGTACTCGGAGCGGATGAATGAGGTCAGTTCGGCGGCGCTGCCGAAGCCGCCTTCAGGTTGGATGAAGGTGGTTTCCCCGCGAGGTGGATCTCCTCTGAGGGCGAAGATGTTTTCCACCCCGAGAGCCTCCAGATTGTCGAGCGTCTCAGCAAGCCCCTCCCGGGACTCCCCCACACAGCTCAGGTGGGCCGCCACCTCGAGCCCTACTTCTTCCTTGAGTGCCCGTGTTATGTCAACCGTACCCTCCCGGGTTGATCCGCCGGCACCGTAGGTGACAGAGACGAAGTCGAGGTCGAATTCGGCAAGCTCCCGAGCGGTTTCAAGGAGCCCTACCCGGCCTTCGTCAGTCTTGGCAGGGAAGAACTCGACCGAGAAGACTGGTCTGTGGGAATTCAGGATCTGGCCGATTCGCATCACCTGAAGGGTAGAGAAGCCGGAGTTTTCAGTCGGGAGCGAGACCGTGGCCGGTAGCTGTCAACCAGATCGTCTTCCACAGGATCTTCAGATCCATAGCTGTCGAACGGCGATCCACATACTCGATGTCGAGGGCGATCCGGTCCTCCCACGGAATGCCCGCCCGACCCTGCACCTGAGCCCAGCCGGTGATTCCGGGGCGGACCTCATGCCGGCGTTTCTGTTGGTCGGTGTAGTCGGCGACCTGCGCCGGAATCGTCGGCCGCGGACCGACCAGTGCCATCTCGCCGCGAAGGACGTTTATGAGGTTGGGCAGTTCGTCCAGCGAAGTGCGACGGAGCCAGCGGCCCGCCTTTGTCACCCTCGGGTCGTCCCGACCTACGACAGTTCCGACCCCGACAGGATCCGACCCGTGAACCATCGTTCGCAGTTTGAGCATCTGGAACTCCGTTCCGTGAAGACCGACCCGGGTCTGGCGGTAGATCGCCTTTCCACCACCCTCAAGGTGAATGAGAACGACTGCGACCAGCATCAGCGGCGCGGTCAAAACCATCGCCGCCAAGGCCCCGATCATGTTCAGCGCACGACTCACCGTGTGCCTTCGGCTTTCTCCCAGTATCCCGGGGGGCCCTTGCGCCAGCGGTCCCAGAAACCGAGCGCTATCGAGAATGTGACCAGCACGTAGTAACGACAGATACGCAGCGGGAGCAGCGGTGCCCAGCGACCGGCGATCGCCGCCAGCAGCACCAGAAGCTGGACCGCGAACGTGACCTTGTAAAGCGGTCCCTGACCGAGCAGAGCGATGTTCGTAAGGAAGGCAACCAGGTGAAAGGCCGGGCTCAGGTAGCGGAGAAAACGGTGGGAGGCAATCTCGAAGAAGTAGAGCGGGCTGTAGCCGCGGATGTCGGTCATGCCTTCATTGAAGACGATGTCCCAGAGCCCGATCATCATGCGCCGCTTGCGAGCCAGCTCGCCTTCAAGGCTGGGCACGACCTTCTCCTCGGCCTTGGCCTTGGGGCGGTAGAGGGAGTAAGAACCCTGCTTGGCCAGCGCAAACGGAAAGGAGAGGTCGTGGCTGCCCGACGGCTTCAGCGGGATGTAGCGCTCGGCACGAACCGCGTAGATGGCACCATTACCCGCAGTCACCCCGGCCAGCTCCGATTCAAGTTCACGTATCTTCATTTCGTACCGCCAGTAGGCGCCTTCGAGGTTGCCGCCGTCCGGCCCGACGAAGCGCACCTGACCACAGACGTAGCCGACCTCTGGGTCGCGGAAGGGCTCGAGCAACTCCGCCAGGGCGCCGGGCTCCCAGATGGAGTTGGCATCCGAAAAGGCGAGCAGACTGCCCTCGGCGGCGGCGGCGGCGGCGTTCTGGGCTGGAATCTTTCCGCCCCGCGGCAGATCAAGCACGAGGTCGGCACCGGCCTCGCGGGCGACAGCCGCGGTGGCATCGCTGGAGCCGTCAGAAGCAACGACTATCTGAAGTCGCTCTCGCGGGTACTCAAGGGCGAGCGCGTTCGCGACTTTGGCACCAATCACCTCCTCCTCGTCGTAGGCGGCAATGATCAACGAGACCATCGGCGGCAGATCCCCTTCTGAATCAGGTTCGTCCAAAGTCAGCGATGGAAAGCTGCCGACCCGGTCGCCACGGACCTGACCGGCCTTGCTGCCGGCACCCAGCGCCGAGAGAACTCCCAGCACGATCGGATATCCAATGTGGGTGTAGATCAGGAGGGTCACTGAAAGCCAGAAGAGGAACTCGATAAGGAAGGTCACGCGCCGACCTCCCGATACAGCCGGATGGTGCTTCTGGCGATGTCAGACCAAGAGTAGGGTCCAGCCGCTGCCTCTGCCGCTTTGACCTCCTGAAGCCTGCGGGCTTCTTCATCGTCAGTCAGTTCGATCAGTGCGCCCGCTAGTTCCGCCGGGTCACCGGGCGCTACCAGCCTCGCTGCCTGATGCTTCCGGGCGACCTCGCCGAAGCCACCTACGTCCGACAGGACCATCGCTTTGCCGAAGGCGAGGCCGGTGTAAAGCACGCCGGACTGCTCGATATCCCGGTACGGCAGAGCCAGAACGTCCGCTGCTCTCATGATCGCGGGGATCTCACTGTCTTCGATGAAGCGCGGGAGCCAACGGACCCGTCCAGGCAAACGACGGCTCTGTTCGACGAGGGCCTCGATTTCCATCCTGGGATTGCCGACGATCCAGAGCTCAGCCCCTTTGACTTCAGCGAAAGCCTCGAGCAGGGTGTCGATCCCCTTGTAGGGACGCATCAACCCGAAGAACAGGATGACCGGTCCTTCGGCACCTTCCAGTTCGGGAGGCAGCGGGGCTTCTTCCGGCAGTCGCGTCAGATAATCGAAGGCCCCGTGGGGGATCACCCTCACACGGTCGGCCGGGAGTCCGATCAGATCCTGAAGTCGCCTCGCGCCGTTTTCCGAATGTGCGATCACCGCATCCATTGATTCAAAGGTTCGCTGGGCTGAGGTCAGCTCCAGCCACCTCGGCCGGGGTGAAGCGATGTAATGCGCGGTCATCACTTTCGGGCCTTTGCGGGGGATGAGCAGGCTGTCGAGCATCGGCATGGTCAGCCACTGGAAGTGGGTTACATCCCCGTCGAGTTGCCCTCGCAGGCGCAGCATCCCGGGCAGGTGTTCGACGATCTTGAGTGGAAGGCGGCCTCGCGCCTGCAGACCACGGGCGGAAGTGCGCCGGTAAAAGGACTCGGTTACCTCATAGCCTTCGGGCTCGGGCACCGGGCCGTAAAGAAATTCCGAGGTGATCAGTTCGACCTCCGCGCCCGCGGCAGCAAGCGCGCCGGCCAGGGCCCGGTCGTAAGGAGGCGTGAACGCCGAGGGGTCAACTAGCTTCACCCGCATCCCCTGATTATCGTGGGAGACAGTGGACATCGACCTCACATACTGCGTGGTCAACAACGACGGCCGTGAATACCTGCTCGACTGCCTCGCTGCAATCGAGGAAAACCATCCTGCCAAGCTGAATTCTGAAGTCCTTGTGCTGGACAACTTCTCCAGCGACGGATCGGTAGAAGCCGTGCAGAAAAGCTTTCCCCGGGTCGAAGTGATCGCACAGCGGGCCAAGGCCGGCAAGGCGACCAACGACACCACCCTGCTCAAACGTGCCCGAGGTCGCTACTGCCTGCTTCTCAATGAAGACTCCGAAATCAGGGCCGGGACGGTCGAGGCGCTGGTCGAAGCACTCGACTCCGACCCGGAGGCCGGGGCGGCCGGAGCCCAACTGTTTGACGGCGACGGGCACCCTTACGCCTGCGCCTGGAAGTTCCCGGGAGTCAGGACCTCGCTGATCGGAGCTTTCTTCCTCCACTCACGCCTGATCGTCCAGAGCGGCGGGAAGGAGACAGCGAATGTGAACTGGGTTCAGTCGAGCGCCCTGATGGTGCGACGCGAT
>JBBECI010000049.1:0-1688 GCA_040881895.1 Solirubrobacterales bacterium
TGCGTTGATGCACTATCATCAAAAGATGCGTACGACTCTCGAACTCGATGATGATGTGGTTGCGGCTGCCCGGGAACTCGCCGGGGGTCAGAAGCGCTCGCTTGGTTCGGTGATCTCGGAATTGGCACGGCGCGGACTGACCCCGGCCCAGGTCGAAACCGACGGTGACCTTCCCGTGATCCGTGTGCCGGAAGGCTCCCCGCCGATCACCCCGGAGATGGTGCGCCGCGCGCTGGACGAAGACTGACCGGTGGCGCTGCTGGACGTCAACGCCCTGATTGCGCTGGCGTGGGATTCGCATGTCCACCACGCGGCGATGCGGCAATGGTTCTCCGCCAACGGCGAAGACGGCTGGGCAACCTGCCCGGTCACCGAGAGCGGCTTCGTGCGGGTCTCCGCCAACCCGAAGGTCATGCCCCATCCGATCGGAGTCCAAGCGGCAGTCGAGGTGCTGGCCGCGCTGCGATCAATTGAAGGTCATGTCTTTCTGAGTGATGACGTCTCGCCCGCCGATGCCGACTTTCCACACGTGTTCGGTCACCGGCAGGTCACTGATGCCCACCTGCTCACGCTGGCCCGCTGCCACGAGGTCGATCTGGTGACGTTCGAATCAGGCATTCAGGATCTCAGCGACGGCCAGGGCGTCAACCTTCTGCAGCCCTTCTGATCGGCAACGCCGGGTCCGTTCGCTGGCGGTTGTCAGAAACCGGGGTCGGTGTCAGACTCTTTCCATCAGGTGCGACATACGCACCGTCCATTCAGAGCGGTCGAGGGTCCGGGCCCGATGACGCCGCCGCAACCGATCCCACGGGACACGGTGCGAACGCCCGATTCAATGGAGGTGTCATATGTCGTCAGAAGAGCAGTCAGAGGAGCGCCACGACAGGTCGGAAGCCCGGCCTGGCGACGGCGAAGTGGTTGCAGGCAAGGGTGAGCCCGGCGCTCAGCGGGAAAGTTCCCTCGGTCGTCGCGGTCGCAATGTGGACTCCGACAGTCCGCCGCCCCGGGTCGAGATTACGACGATCGGACCGGCCCAGTTGGAGGCCCTGAAGCGCCGGGCCGCTGCCCGAGCCGCGCGTGAGAAGGCGGAACAGTCCGAGAAGTCACGGAAGGAGAACGAATGACGGGGGCGTCCCGCCTGGGGCCGGACTTCGATCAGCCTCGTTCCTGGAAGGAGCAGCCGATCGATGTCCGGGCCGAGGCGGCTGCGCAGGTCGGTCCGCAGCGCCGGGGTGAGGTGATCGCCCGGCGTGTCACGGAATGGCGCGAGCAGCTTGACTCAACCACTGCCGGAGCCTCGCACTGCCCCGTCCCCTGCGAACCGGGGGCGGCCGGAGCCGCGCCGACCGATCGCGAGAGCCTGCGCACCCCCGAAGTCCGCCGTCGTCGCCGGCGCGACCCCTACTACCCGTCCAGCTGGTACCTCTGGAGGGGCGAGAAAGGCAAGGCATACGTCAGGGCCTGGGAGAGCTACAGCTGGGGCATGAGCAAGAGGCCGGAACCCTGGGCCGAGTTCAGCCGCGACAAGGCCCGCCAGGGCCGCCCGTGATCACGCCTCGGAAGGGGCGAATGAGCGGCAGGAGGCCGACCTGAAGTTTCTGACCCCGGAGGCGGACGGACATCGAAGCTGAACGGTTGCCGGGCGGGAATTCAAGGGCGGAGCGTCACCGGCGGCGCGGGGCCCCCCC
>JBBECI010000049.1:1698-14667 GCA_040881895.1 Solirubrobacterales bacterium
GGCCCCGGGGCGCGGTTTATGGGGGGGGGGCCCGCGGGCCGGTTCCTGGACCGGGCATCCTTGCCGCAGTTCAAGGTTGGCGCCTCGATGGGCGGATAATCCTGGTTCGACGGGTGGGTTGTGTGGCTGGGCCAGCATCGTTCGGCCCGGCATCGTCCGGCCGGTTGGTGAAGACGGAGAGCTGGATGAGCTCTTCGCCGGCTACCAGCCCCGTGCCGACGGCCCGCTCGTTCTCGAAGCGGAAGCCTCGGCCCAGGCTGATTCCGTCGCTCTCGAAGACTCGGTTGCCGACGACCTTGAGCAGGAAACGGTCGGCGTAGCTGGTGCCGTCTACACGCGGTTTGTAGTTCTGGTCCAGTGCGTCCAGGCAGTAGCCCTGGACCAGCGGCGCGTGGAGGTCGGCGAACACATCAGGCCGGCTGATCAGGTCGAGCGCCAGCACCCGGTCGCCAACCTGGAAGACCATGCCGATCTGGCCCTCACGCAGGTTGATCTCCGAGGACCGCGCGTGGAGTCGCTCGCGGTGGGTCTCGAAGGCATCGCTCGAAGCATTGGTCGTGGAGTGGACCCCGAGCGAGGCCGAGCGGGCGGCGATCATCGACCACACTTCCATCTGGTCGGCTCGCTCCTCCAGGCCAGATTCCCGATTTCGATTAGCCGCCCGGGCCTTGCGCCGGCGCAGGTCTGGGTCGGCGGTCTGCGGCGAGGACCGGAACTCTTCACGGTTCCTCGAACCATCCCAGCGCCCGGCCTCAACGCAGCTGACCGGCACGGTCAGGCTCTCGCCGGGGCCGATCAGCAGGCTCTTGTCGAAGGTCCTGTTCTGCTGGCCGCCGAGGACTTCTTCACCTTCGTAAATCAGGACGGCCGAACCGGTCGGGTTCGACACGATCAGATCACCCACTGACCCGCCGCCGGATTGCTCCTTTACGGTCAGCCCGAGTGCCTGGGCCCTGCTCACCGAGGTGTACTCCTGTGTCGGATCGGGGCCGAAAACCGGGTAGACCACCATCGGGCCGGTGACATCCGGCTCGCCTGTCGTCAGACTTCCGCTCAGATATCCGCCGACGGTCGCACCTTCTTGTGGCTTAGTAGCCATTTCGCTCCTCCTTTTTTCGCTTGCCCTGTAAGGGTCGGTGGAGGTCGGCGGAATCTGACACGAGGCCAGGCCGATGAGGCGAGGATGCGCGGTGCCGACCCTGCAAGCGGTGCGTTTCTCAGACCAGTTGGACCGAAATCGTTGCCTGCTCAGCCAGGCAGCACTGTGGGGTCCGGCCCCCGGTGAAGTCCGGGGCCGGGGCCGGGATTCAGGCCTAAGGGCCCTTTGGCTTCCTGGATCACGTTGCCGCCGTCGACTACCAGGGGTTGGCCGGTTATGTAGGAGGCCTCGGGGGCGGCGAGCAGCACGACCGCGGCGGCGACTTCGTCCGGGGTGCCGGGCCTGCCGATCGGGGTGTGCCTGCCGGCGACGATCTCCTCAGGCAGTGAACTGGCGGTCTCGATCCATCCGGGGTTTACCGAGTTGACTGTGGTGCCGGTCGGGCCGAGTTCCACCGCGAGCGATCTCATCAGGCCGTCGATGCCGGCCTTGGCGGCGCTGTAGGCCGGATTCCCCGGAGCGCTGACCAGCGGTCCGGTTACCGAACTGATGAAGATGATCCGGCCGTGCTTTGAGTCGGTGATCGCGGTCAGCGCCGCCCGGGTCACGTTGAAGGCGAGGTCAAGGTTCTGGTCGATTCCGGCCCGCCACTCGGCGTGGCTCAGCTCGGCAAACGGCCGGCCGAGGTCGTCGGTGCCGACCTGGCTCATGCCGGCGTTGTTGACCAGGATGTCGAGGCTGCCGTGCCAGGCGGTGGCGGCTTCGACCATCGCTGCCGCCTCAGCTGGATCGAGCAGGTCGTGCATATGGGGGCTTGCTTCGATGCCTTCATCGGCCAGTTCTGCGGCGCGCTCATGGATGCGTTCCGTGGTGGATGAAATCGCCACCCGCGCTCCCTGCCGACCGAGCGCCCGGGCGATTGCGAAGCCGATGCCGCCAGCGCTGCCACAACCCGTGATCAGTGCCGTCCGGCCACTCAGGTCGGCGAAGGCCGGTTGATCACTGGAACCCATGCCACGAGCCTAGCCGGGTGCGCCCGCCGATGGGAACGCCGCACTGACGGCGACTGGACAGACGACCTGACGAGGCTGCCTCCCGGCGACACCGGCGAGCGCGACCGGTTATTCGGTTAGGCAAGGCACTGGCGCGGGTAATCTAGGTGGTTGATGGCTGAGACACCGCTGAAGGAAAGAATCGACTTCGAGGTTCCGGACATGAGCTGCGCTTCCTGTGTGGCAAAGGTTGAAAAGAACCTGAACGCAGTTGATGGAGCGGAGGCGACCGTCAACTTTGCGACGAAGAAGGCGAGAGTTACCTTCGATCCGGACCTGTGTGGCCCCGATGAGTTTGTCCGCGCAGTGGACTCAGCCGGCTACACCGCCCGCCTGCCGCAACCCCCGTCAGCCAACCACGAGTCGGCTACCCATGACATGAACAGGACGCCAGGCACCGCTCACGACCACATGAGCCATTCGGTGGCGAGCCCGTCGGCGCTGCTTCAACGACTTGTTGTTTGTGTCGTGCTGACTGTGCCGCTGGTGCTGATCTCGATGATTTCGGCCCTCCAGTTCGATTACTGGCAGTGGGTCGCCTTTGCCCTGGCGACCCCGATCGTGCTCTGGGGCGGGCTGCCCTTCCACCGATCGGCGCTGAAGGCCGCCCGCCATGGCGCCTCGACCATGGACACCCTGATCTCACTCGGAACGCTGGCCGCCTACTTCTTCAGCCTTTACGCACTGCTTTTCGGCATGGCCGGGGAGATCGGCATGAAGATGCCCTTCGAGTTCGTACCCGAGCGCGGCAGCGGCCTCGACCACCTCTACTTTGAGGCAGCAGGCGTGGTGACCACCTTCCTGCTGGCCGGCCGCTATTTCGAGGAGCGGGCCAAATCTCGCGCCGGTGATGCGCTGAAGGCACTGCTGGGCCTCGGCGCAAAGGACGTTTCGGTGATCGGACCCGACGGCGCTGAGACGACGATCCCGATTGAGCAGCTCACGGTCGGTGATCGCTTCCTGGTCCGGCCCGGGGAGAAGGTTGCGACTGACGGCGAGGTGGTCGAGGGCTCATCCGCGGTTGACGAATCACTCCTGACGGGCGAGTCGGTGCCAGTCGAAAAGCAGCCTGGTGACACCGTGGTGGGGGCGAGCATCAGCGCTGGCGGACGGCTGGTGGTCGAGGCGACCCGGGTCGGTGCCGACACGGCCCTGGCCCAGATCGCCCGCCTGGTCGAGGATGCCCAGACAGGCAAGGCACCGGTCCAGCGGCTGGCCGACCGGATCTCCGCCGTTTTTGTGCCGGTGGTCCTCGTGCTTTCACTGCTTACGCTCGGCTTCTGGCTGGTCGAAGGCAGCGGCGCGGCGTTTGCGCTCAGCGCTGCGGTTACCGTGCTGATCATCGCCTGCCCCTGCGCGCTCGGACTCGCGACGCCGATGGCGCTGCTGGTCGGCACCGGGCGGGGAGCGAGCCTCGGCCTGCTGATCAAGGGACCTCAGGTGCTTGAGTCAACTCGCAGGATCGACACCATCCTGCTCGACAAGACCGGCACCCTCACAACCGGGGTGATGGAGCTGGTCGACGTTACGCCGGCGGCTGCAACCACGCGGGTAGAGGCTTTGCGGCTGGTCGGTGCCATTGAGGATGCCTCCGAGCACCCGATCGCACGGGCGATCGCCACCGGAGCCAGGTCGGAAATCGGCCAGCTTCCGTCGGTGGACGGGTTCGTAAACCGCGAAGGGCTCGGCGTGGAAGGCGAGGTCGACGGACACCGGATGCAGGTGGGCCGGGCGTCGATGATCGCTGAGGAGATTTTGGCGAAACAGGGGGCTGGGGCCGAGCTGGGGTCCACGCAGGACCTAAGTGCCGGGCTGCCAGTCGAGCTTGCCGAAGCCCTTGAGCGAGCACAGTCCAAGGGCCAGACCGCCGTGCTCGCCGCCTGGGACGGTGAACCCCGCGCCGTGTTCTCGGTAACCGACACAGTTAAGGAGACCAGCGTCGAAGCGGTCTCTGAGCTGCGTTCACTCGGCCTTGAGCCGGTGCTGCTGACCGGCGACAACCGGACCACAGCCGAAGCAGTCGCCGCCAGCATCGGGATCAGGAGTGTTGTGGCAGAAGTACTGCCGTCCGGGAAGGTCGAGGCGGTGCGCTCTCAGCAGGATTCCGGCCGGACAGTGGCGATGGTCGGCGATGGCGTGAACGACTCCCCCGCCCTCGCCCAGGCCGACCTCGGAATCGCAATCGGAACCGGCTCGGATGTGGCGATAGAGGCCAGCGACCTGACCCTTGTCGCAGGCGACCCGCGTGGCGTTGTCGATGCGATCCGCCTGAGCCGGGCGACCCTGAGAACCATCCAGCAAAACCTCGTTTTCGCCTTCATGTACAACGTGCTGCTGATTCCGGTGGCGATGACCGGCAGCCTCAACCCGATCCTCGCGGGCGCGGCGATGGCATTGAGCTCGATCTTCGTCGTGACCAACTCCCTGCGCCTGCGCTCCTTCCGCCGAACGTTCTGAGCCGGGACCGTCCCGCTTACGGCTCTGAAGGCCGGGGCGAGGCTAATTCAGGCTAGACTCAAAATATGAGCCCGGGCAGCATCCGTGAGAGCGAGGCAGACGGTGACGCAGTACCGGCGCAGGCCCTTCCGACTGCAGCGGTGGAGGATTACACCAAGGCGATCTACTCGCTGACCGGATGGGGGCCGGAGACGGCTTCGACCAACGACCTCGCCCAGCGGCTCGGGGTCAGGCCCGGATCCGTTTCGGCAATGATCAAGAAACTCGACGACGCGGGGCTGGTCGAGCGGGTGCCCTACCACGGGGTGAGATTGACGGCAGAAGGAACCCGCGTTGCACTGGTGGTGCTGCGACGGCACCGGCTGCTCGAGCTTTTTCTGGCTGAGGTGCTGGACGTCCCCTGGGAGCGGGTCCACGACGAGGCCGAGGTGCTTGAACACGCCCTCTCGGAGGATCTGACCGAACTGATCTCGATCAAGCTGGGTGACCCTTCGGTTGACCCTCACGGCGACCCGATCCCGGCCCGCGACCTCAGCGTCAAGGAAACCGAGACCGAGAACCTCGCTGATCTCGAGGCCGGCGCCAAAGCCCGCTTCGTCCGGGTTTCCGACTCGAACCCGGAAATGCTTTCCTTTCTTTCGCAGTGCGGGATCTCGGTCGGTGATGAGGTAGAGATGTTCGATCGCCAGCCTTTTGACGGACCGGTGTCGATCCGGATCGACGGCAAGAGCCACGTACTCGGACTTACCCTCGCCCAGGCGATGCGCGTCGTGCCGCTGGGCTGAGGTTCCGTCGGATCCTCAGGAGTCGAGGCGGCTGCGGAGATCTTCCAGTTCCGCGCGAAGCTCGGCGACTTCCCGTTCGAGCCGCTCGATCCGGTCGGCGTCTGGTGGTTCACGGCCAGCCACTTCCCTGAGGGTGTCGCCTTCTTCAGGCCCGGCCTCGCTTGCGTCTCCACCTCCGAGCAACTGGCGGTAGCGCTCTTCTTTCTGGCCGGGGCGGCGTTCGAGCCGCTCGACGTAATCCCGCTCGATCAGGTCTTCAAGTGTGCTCTGGACGGCGGCGAGGTCCTCAAAGGCGTGAAGACGATCGACGCGCTGCTTGAGCTCACCTGGGGTCTGGGGGCCGCGGAGCATGAGCACGGCGAGGATCGAGATCTGGTCATCCGGCAGGTTGAGCTCGACATCAATCAGCTGTCGGTACTTCGCCGAGCGGCTGGTGTGGCCCGAAGCGGAGCGGATCCAGCTACGGCGTCCAAGCTCACCGAGCGCCTTGCGGATGGTCGCTTCGTCGAAGTCAACCACCGGGGCGCGGTTAGTCGACTGGTTGCAGGCCAGCCGCAGCGAGTTGAGGGTCAGCGGGTACTGGTCGGGGGTGGCGCGCTGCTTCTCGACCAGACAGCCGAGCACCCGTATCTCGACATCATCAGGTCCGATCATCAGGCTGTCAGCTTACCGCCAGGGCACCTGCCCGACTGTCAACCTCAGCCCGGTCGAGGTCGGGCGCGGAGGCGGGTCAGTCTTCTTCGCCGAGGCCGGCGGCCTTGATCACGTTCTGGGTCGCCTGGGGCACGGTGATCTTCTCTTCGGCAACCAGCCGTTCGGCTTCGGCGATCGCGTGGTCGACGCCTTCCTTGCGCTGGAATGCGTTCAGCACCGCCTCTTCGATCATCGAAGACAGCCAGCGCTGCTGCTGGTGCAGCCGTCGCTCGTCCAGCAGTCCGGTTTCGTCGAGCAGGGCGCGGTGGGCTTCAATCGTCTCCCATATTTCAGCGAGGCCGGTTTTCTCGATTGCCGAAGCGATCAGCACCGGGGTCTCCCAGCCTTCGGTCGAGGGTGGCAGCATTCTCAGAGCGTGGCGGTAGTCCCCGCGGGCGCGTTTTGCGAGCGGGATGCGATCTCCATCAGCTTTATTGACCACAATCAGATCGGCCATCTCAACGATTCCGCGCTTGATTCCCTGAAGTTCATCTCCTGCTCCCGGAACCAGCAGCAGGCAGAGACAGTCGACCAGCTCGGCCAGTTCGGCCTCCGACTGCCCGACCCCGACCGACTCGACTATCACCACGTCGAACCCTGCTGCTTCGCAGAGCAGCATCGCCTCGCGGGTCTTGCGGGCGACACCGCCGAGCACGCCGCTTGAAGGTGACGGCCGGATGTAGGCGTCCTCATGCATGCTGAGCTCCTGCATTCGGGTCTTGTCTCCGAGGATCGAGCCTCCGGTGCGAGAGCTCGACGGGTCGATCACCAGCACCGCGACCTTCAGGCCCTGCTCGATAAGCCAGAGGCCGAGGGACTCGATCACCGTCGATTTGCCTGCCCCGGGAACTCCGGTAAGACCGACCCGGCGGGCTCCACCGGTCCTCGGAAGCAGCTCGGCGATCAACTCCTGTGCCTGCTTCTGGTCTTCGGCCAGACGGCTCTCGGCGAGGGTGATCGCCCGCGACAGGGCCGCGCGGTCACCGGAGATCACCCCCTGCTTCAGTTCTTCGACTGAAGCCCGCTCGGTCATCGGGCGGTGGTGGTCTCGATGTCCAGGTCGAGCCGCTCGATCAGCAGCGCGAGCAGTTCGGCCGCGGCCTCGCCGATCACGGTTCCGGGCGGGAAGATCAGGTCGGCGCCTGCCTCGCGCAGCGGTTCGAAGTCCACCGGCGGGATAACGCCGCCGACCACGATCGCGGTGTGCTCACGCCCGGCTTCGTCGAGTGCCTTGCGAAGTGCCGGCACGAGGGTCATATGGCCGGCGGCAAGGGTACTGACGCCGACTGCGTGCACGTCCGCCTCGACCGCCTGGCGGGCGACCTCGTCCGGGGTCTGGAAGAGCGGGCCGATGTCTACGTCAAAGCCGATGTCGGCGAATGCTGTGGCGATCACCTTCTGGCCGCGGTCATGTCCGTCCTGGCCCATCTTCGCGACCAGAATGCGTGGCCGGCGACCTTCGGCCTTCTCGAACTCCACCACGAGTTCCTTGGTCCTCGAGAATGACTCCGAGTTCATTCCGACCTCCTGCTGGTAGACGCCCGCTATCGACCTGATCTCAGCCGAATGGCGACCGTACACCTTTTCAAGCGCGTAGCTGATTTCACCGACCGTCGCATGAGCTCTGGCAGCCTTGACCCCGAGGTCGAGCAGGTTGCCTTCCCCGCTGGCAGCTGCGTTGGTCAGGTGGTCGAGCGCCTCCTGCACGGCGGGTTCGTCCCGCTCGGCCCTGAGGCGCTCGAGCTTGGCTATCTGGGCGGCGCGCACTTCGTTGTTGTCGATCTTTCGGACATTGACCAGGGTGTCCTGTTCCAGCTTGAACGAGTTGACTCCGACCACCGTCTGCTTCCCGGAGTCGATCCGGGCCTGGGTGCGGGCGGCTGATTCTTCGATCCTCAGCTTCGGGATGCCAGCCGCGATCGCCTCGGTCATGCCGCCGTGCTCATCTATTTCGGCCATGTGAGCGAGCGCCTTGCGGGCCACCTCGTTGGTCAGGTGCTCGACGTAGAAGCTGCCGGCCCAGGGATCGATGACCCGGGTGGTGCCACTCTCCTGCTGAAGGAAGAGCTGGGTCTGGCGGGCAATCCGGGCGCTGAAGTCCGACGGCAGGCCGAGCGCCTCATCGAGGGCGTTGGTGTGAAGTGACTGGGTGTGACCCTGGGTCGCAGCCATCGCTTCGACACAGGTCCGGATCACGTTGTTGTACGGATCCTGGGCGGCGAGACTCCAGCCGGAAGTCTGGCAGTGGGTGCGGAGCGACATCGACTTCGGGTTCTTCGCACCGAACTCCTTCATCAAACCGGCCCAGAGCAGGCGGCCGGCACGCATCTTCGCCACCTCCATGAAGAAGTTCATGCCGATCGCCCAGAAGAACGAGAGGCGGGGGGCGAAGGCGTCGATGTCGAGGCCGGCATCAAGGCTGGCCTTTACGTACTCAACCCCGTCAGAGAGGGTGTAGCCGAGTTCGAGGTCAGCGGTCGCTCCAGCTTCCTGCATGTGGTAACCAGAGATCGAGATCGAGTTGAAGCGAGGCATCTCCCGAGAGGTGTAGCCGATGATGTCGGAGACGATCCGCATCGAGGGCTTCGGCGGGTAGATGTAGGTGTTTCGCACCATGAACTCTTTGAGGATGTCGTTCTGGATGGTGCCTGTGATCTGGTCGTGCGGGACGCCCTGTTCCTCTCCGGCAACGATGAACAGCGACAGCACCGGCAGCACGGCGCCGTTCATGGTCATCGAGACGCTCATCTCCTCCAGCGGGATGCCTTCGAAGAGGGTTCGCATGTCGTAGATCGAGTCGATTGCCACCCCGGCCATGCCGACGTCGCCTGGCACGCGGGGGTGGTCTGAGTCATAGCCGCGGTGGGTCGCCAGGTCGAAAGCGATCGAAAGCCCTTTTTGACCGGCGGCGAGGTTGCGGCGGTAAAAAGCGTTGGATTCCTCAGCGGTCGAGTACCCGGCGTACTGGCGGATCGTCCACGGCTTGTTGACGTACATCGTCGGGTACGGCCCGCGCAGGTATGGGGCGAAACCGGGTTTCGTATCGAGGAAGTCCAGCTCCTCAAGGGTCTGCGAGGTGTAGGCCGGGTCGAGTTCAATTCCCTCCGGGGTCATCCACCCGGCTGGATCTCCGGAGGGGTCCGTGGCGGCGGTCTCTTCGAGCTGGCGCTCCAGATCCTCCGGGGAGGCGGGGGCGGTCTCGACTCCACCGAGTTCGACCTTCGAGAAGTCGGGAATACTCATCGGGACTGCCCCCCGACGTCAGCGGCACTTCGAACACGACTTTCGACCGGCACTCCGAGGCGCTCCAGCGCAGCGGTCAGAACAGCCTCCATGTCCACTCCGTTGCTTACGACCTCGTCGGCACCGGACGCCTCGTTGATCCCGGGCGTGGAGTTGACCATGTAGACGTAGGTAGCCCCTGATTCGCGCAGCCTCGCGACCAGGTCCGCAACCTCGGCCGGGTCTTCCTTGCGGCCGGCACAGACTGCGACTGCCTCAAAGCCGCCTTCAGCGAAAACCTCTGCCTGTGCTTTGTTGCCGTCAAGCGCCCCGCTTGGGACGGTCTCGATTCCGGCGACTTCGAAGAAGCTTTTTGCCCAGTTGGCGAAATTGACGTGGGCCGCGACCGTGCCCATGCAGGCCAGATACATCCGGGGCTGTGCGCCGCCGGATTGCTCGAAGGCATCGACCGCAGAGCGCAAGTGTTCAAACGGAGCGGCGTCAGGGCGCTGTTCGATCTGTCTGATCGAGTTCGCCTCGCCCGGGCCGGCGGTGCCATCGGCAGCGCCGGAGGCGCCTGGCCGGTCAGCTGCACCGGCAGACAGAGCGGCAACCATCTCGTCGATCCTCGCACCTGACACTGCCAGCGAGACGGCCGTGGCGAAGCGTTCTTCGGGCGATGCCACAGCCAGTTGATCGAGACCCTTCAGCTCCGGTCGCTCGGCCAGCCGGGCAGCGTCGAGTCGCGCCAGTGCTTCCCGATCAACCGGTTCCGAGTCAGTTTCTTCACCGTCGAGAATCGGAAACTCGTTTACGCCGGTCATCACCCGGGCGCGATGGATCAGCTCGTCTTCGCGGCGATCAGCCGCTTCGGCCAGCGAGTCGGCAATCAGTCCGGAACGCAGAGCTGCGAGAGCGCCGCCTTCAGCCTCGATCTCCCTGAACCGTTGCCAGCCCGCGCGGGCGACCTCGTCGCTCAGCACCTCGCCGTACCAGGAGCCGGCGAGCGGGTCGGCAATCCGGCCAAGCGAGGATTCATCCTGAAGCACGATCTGGGTGTTGCGGGCGATCCGGCGGCCGATCTGGCCGGGCTCACCAAGCGCGCGGTCGAACGGGGTCGCGGTGACACCGTCAGCGCCGCCCGTTCCGGCGGCAAAAGTCGCAGTGGTGACCCGAAGCATGTTGACCCACGGGTCGATCCAGGTGATCATGCGACCGCTGGTTCGGGCATAAGTCGCTGAGTGCCGCTCGCCCTCGGCCACGCCACATTCCTCAAGCACCCTTGCCCAGATCCTGCGGACCGCCCTGAACTTGGCCATCTCAAGGAACTGGTCCGGCCCGACGCCCAGGGTGAACTCAATCTGGCGAGCCACCTGCGAAGGGTTCAGGCCTGCCTCGTCCCCGGCCCGCAGATGCTCGACTGCAGTCGAAAGTGCGATGCCGAGCTCCCAGGCGGCGGTGGCTCCGGCCTCGACATACACCGTGGAATCGACCCCGAGAGCCCGGACCTTGGGGTATTCACGACTCGCCTGCGCCGCGAGATGAGCCGCTTGCTCCAGGCCTTCTTCCGGGCTGAACGGCAGCGAACCCTCACTGGCCAGCGCGCCGAGCGGATCGGCACGAAAGGAGGCGAGCGCCTGATCGGGGGAGATTCCCGTCTCGCGCCAGTGTGCGGCGAGCAGGGCAGCGGCCGGAAGGAAGGCAGAACCAGCCTCGAGGGCCACCGGAGCGAGGTCAAGATAAACACCGTCGAGAACCTGACTCAGGTCGTCGAGGTTGGAGATCGCGATGCCGTCCTCCCCACGCTGGTCGGCGAAGGCTTCAGAGCCTGGTGCGGAGCCGAGGCGACCGGCAAGGTCCAGGCGCAAAGTCAGTTCGGTGACGCCGCCGTTCAGGTCCTCGAGAATCTCGCGGTTGGCAACCGTCCGGTCGGGGTTGGTCTGCTCCTGACGGATCTGCCAGTGACGGCCCGATCTCGTACCCCGTACGAAGGGTGCCTTGCCTGGAAGGCCGGCCGGATCAGGTGCGATCTGATCGTCACGGGTGTAGAGCCACTTGGCCGTGATCCCGTCCTCGAGTTCAGTGACCGGTTCGGCGCCGGGAGTGTCCTTGGTCGCCTGCTCGCGCCATTCATCGGACGAGACTGACGGAAACCCGCCGGCGAGAGACTCACTCATGACTGAAAAAGGAGGGGGACATCGGCCCTTCAGAGTATCTGGCATCGGCCATGCGATGCCGCGATCCCGTCCCCACGAATCACTCCCACCGGAGCCGACCACTTTATGCTGGCGGGAGTTGGCATTGACGAATAGAGATCCGCGACACAGGCCGGAACCACCGCGACCCGTCGACCTGCCTCAGGATCGCTACCGGCTGAACCAGTTGCGGCAGAGCCGCCTGCTGAAGATCGGCGACAACCCGTTCCTCGCGATCGTCCAGCGCCTGCTTCTGGCAACCGCTCTTGTCCTGCTGGTCACGTTGATCACCTACTTCGGTCGCGACGGCTACACCGACAGCCAGGGTGACTTACCGCTCACCTTCATCGATGCGCTCTATTACGCGACGGTCAGCATCACCACAACCGGGTACGGAGACATAGTGCCGGCCACCCAGGAAGCGCGGTTGATCACGACACTTGTTGTCACTCCAATCAGGGTGATCTTCCTGGTCCTGCTGGTAGGGACTACGCTTCAGGTCTTGGCAGACAAAAGCCGTTTTACTATCCGCCGACGCAACTGGCAAAAGGGACTGGTTGACCACACGGTCATCTGTGGTTTCGGGATCAAGGGGCGATCGGCACTCAGATACCTGAAAAGCAACGACCCGGACTGCAGCGCGGTCGCTATCGACGAGGCCGAAGACGCCCTCGCGGCAGCCAACGCGGAGGGGGTCGGGGGCGTCCTCGGATCGTCACTGGATAGCGACATCCTCCGGGCCGCTGGAATCGAGTCGGCAACAAGGGTCATCATTGCGCTCGACTCCGACGAGGACACCGTGGTCACTGTCATTCGCGCGAAGAAGCTGAACCCGGAGGTCAAGGTCGTAGCTTCCTGCCGCGAACAGAAGAACGAGGTCCTGATGACCGCCTCGGGAGCTGACGAAGTGGTCGTCTCATCGAGCTCGGCCGGGCGCATACTCGGAATGGCAGCCCAGTCGCCCGATGCGGCGCGTGTCGTCAACGACCTGCTGACCTTCGGCGACGGACTCGACATCAACGAACGGACTGTCTCCAGAGCAGGCGAGAGCCTCGAGGACGGTCCCGATCAGACGGTTATTGCCGTGGTGCGGCCACGGCACGTCGATCCTTCATCCAAGGATGGAGGCGAGGGGGCCACCCCGGAACAGCTGGTTCTGAGGCCGGGCGCTCCCGGCTGCGAACCCCTCCAGCCGGGCGACCGGATCGTTTTTATCGACTCACGGAACGGACCCAACCGCCGGCGGTCAGCCGATCAGTCGGAGAGTTCGATCGACTCGATTACCTGAGGCTCGAGCGGCGTGTCGTGGCCGTCGGTTGCCGTGTTCTCGATGGCATCGACGTTGTCCATACCGTCGGTGACCGTGCCGAACACCGTGTGCTTGCCGTCCAGCCAGTCGGCTGCGGGCGTAGTCACGATGAAGAACTGGGAGCCGTTGGTGTTCGGGCCGGAGTTGGCCATTGCCA
>JBBECI010000050.1:0-13951 GCA_040881895.1 Solirubrobacterales bacterium
TCCGCATCACCACGATCGGATCGACTTCGATCTCGTCGTCTTCCATGTACCAGCCACCGATTGCTTTCACATGGCTCATCAGGCGCTCGGCGTCCAGCTTCGAGGGCTTCTTGATGAAGCCGAGGTCATGGAGTGCGACCAGCAGGCCCTCCGGGTCGTCGCGGGTGGCGGCGTCGAAAGCCTTCTGCTCGAGTTTGATCTGTTCGCGGTCGAGCTTCTTGGTCATTCCGAAGTCGAGGAACGCAACCCGGCCGTCCTCCATCAGCAGGTAGTTCCCGGGATGGGGGTCGGCGTTGAAGTGCTGCAAATGGTAGATCGAGCCGAAACTGCCGCGGAAGATGATTTCGCCGAAGCGGCTGCGCTGATCCTGGTCCAATTCCTTGATTGCCTCGAAGTCGAGGCCCTCGACGAACTCGGTGACCAGCACCCGGCGGCGCGAGAGCCGGGTGATCACATCGGGCACGTAGATGAACGGATGTCCGGCGTAAGCGCGTGAGAACGAGCGCTGGTTCTGGGCCTCGAACTCGTAGTCGAGCTCCTCCAGGACGCGCTCCCGCATCTCTTTGATCACCGACTTGGCGTCGAGTCCGGGTGCCAGCACCTTGGTCAGCCTGACCAGAACCCCGGCGTTGCGCAGGTCCGACTCGAGCGCTTCGGCGACACCCGGGTACTGGATTTTGACCGCAACGACGCGGCCGTCGAGCAAGGTCGCCCGGTGAACCTGCCCGATTGAGGCAGCGGCCACGGCTTCCTTCTCGAACGTCGCAAACATCGATTCGATCGGCTCGCCGTCGTATTCCTCCTCCAGCACCGTGACGACCTGCTCCCAGGGCATCGAGGGCGCATCGTTGCGAAGTTTGGCGAGTTGCTCCTGGTAAACCTCGCGGTACTCCTCGGGGATGAACTCGGTGTCAATGAAGGATGCGAACTGGCCGATCTTCATTGCCGCGCCCTTCATTTGACCGAGGGTCTCGACCATCTTCATGGCCGCCTCTCCGTGGCGTTTGTCCAGCTTTTCCTGCGAAGCTTCGTCGCCCCGGATCAGATTCCCCGCTTTGGTGCCGGCGTATTTGGCCCCTTGGGCGCCGACTATTGACCCCAGTTTGGCTGAGCGCTGAATTCGACCCTTGGGGATCTTGGTTTCATCCGCCATACGGAAAGAGTACGCCTTTCACTATGCTGCTCCGTCCTATGTCTTCTGATAGAGCAGTCCTCAACGCCGTGCCCCGAACAAATTTTGGCTCCCGCACCACGCGCCGCCTCCGCCGTGAGGGCAAACTGCCCGGAGTCGTCTATTCCGAGGGCACCGAGGCCATGTCCTTTCAGGTCGAGAGCCGTGATGCCCGGGTTGTCCTGAGCGCCGGTCACGCTCTGTTTGACCTTCAGATTGAAGGTTCAAAACCGGTTCCTGTGGTCGTCAAAGAGCAGCAGCATCACCCGGTGCGCGGTGACCTCCAGCATCTTGATCTTCAGAAGGTTCGGCTCGACGTCGCGATCCTGGCAGAGGTTGCCGTGGAGCTTGCAGGTTCCGAGGATTCGCCGGGCGTAAAGCAGGGCGGAGTACTCGAACACGTGACCCGCGAGGTGACCGTCAGGGCCCTGCCGGCAGCTATTCCGGACAGCATCGTGCTTGAAGTCTCTGACCTCGAGATCAATGACAACCGCACTCTTGAAGATCTGGTTGCCCCTGAAGGGGTCGAGCTTGTCGCCGATGATCCTGCTGAGATCACGATCGTGACGCTCTCCCCGCCAAGGGTTGAAGAGGAGCCGGAGCTGGAGATCGAAGAAGAACCCGGAGTAGTCGGCGAAGAAGCCGAAGGCGATGGCGCCGAGGCTCCGGCCGAAGAGGGCTCCGGCGAAGAGTCCTCCGACGAGGGCTAGGCCCTGTCCCTCTTCCGGCGGTCCGGAAGCCGCGATGGCGGTGACCCGGGCCCGGTGATGGTCGTCGGCCTGGGCAACCCGGGTGCCAAGTACGAGAAGTCCCGCCACAACGCTGGCTACATGGTCCTCGACCAGCTGGCCAAGCGCTGGGGGATCACCCGCACCAAGGAGAAGTATCGCGGCATGATTGGGGAAGGTCGGGTCGCACCCGGTGGTCCGAGGGTGATCCTGCTCAAGCCTTTGACCTTCATGAACGAGTCCGGCAAGTCGGCTGGCCCCGCGGCGGGTTCAAGTCGCATTCCGCTTGATCGAATAGTGGTTGTTCACGATGAGATAGACCTTCCGTTTGGCGAGGTTCGCACCAGAATGGGCGGTGGGCTGGCCGGACACAACGGTCTCAAGAGCCTCAAGACGGGCTTTGGCGGCAGTGATTTCTGGCGGGTGAGGGTTGGCGTTGACCGTCCTGACAGCACCGATCCCGAGCGCGTGGCCGCCTTCGTCCTCGGACCGTTTACCGAAAGCGGCGAAGAGGTCCGTGGTCTGATCGAATCAGCGGCAGACGCCACTCAAGGACTTGTGGAGAAACTGAATGCCGACGAAGACGGCGAAGAGGAGATGACAAGTTGAGCCTGACCAGGTACCACGTCGAAGGCCATGTTGCCCTGATTCAGATGGACCGGCCCAACCAGATGAATGCGATCAGCCTCGAGATGCTGGGAGAGCTGCTGATGCATGTTGCCGTCGCCCGCGACGATGAGGACGTGCGTGCGTTGGTGTTCTCCTCTACTGACTACAGCTGCTTCTCAGCCGGTGCCGACATCAAGGAGGAACTGGACGAGGAGGGCCGGGTGAACCGGATGCAGCTGTTTGCCGACCTTTACGACGCGGTCGTCCAATTTCCCAAACCGACAGTCGCTGCCTGCCACGGCTACACGGTTGGGGGCGGGGCCGAGATAGCCGTTGCCTGCGATATCCGGGTTGGTGGCTCGAACCTGCAGATGCGCTTCCCCGGCGCCGCACTGGGTGTACCGGTCGGTCCGGCCCGGCTGGTCACCCTTTGTGGCCTGTCAGCTGCCAAGTTCCTGCTGCTGACCTCCAGCGTGATCAAGGCCGATGAAGCGTTCAGGCTCAATCTCGTCAATCGAATCGCACCGGGTGCCGCGACGGAAAACATGGCAATGGATCTGGCCAGCCGGATGGCGGCCTTCGATCCGGAAGCGGTGGGCAGCCTCAAGCGCATGCTCCACAAGTGGGATGACATCGAAGGCCGCTCTGCCGATGAGGGCCGCGGCCAGGTCGAGTGGCAGCGCCACGGCCCTGGCCTCGGCTGACCCGTCAAGCGCCCGAACCGTCGCGTTTGACATACGATCGCTGACCGCTGTCACTTCGCCCTTCCATAGACCTGCTTCTTGAATCCCCCCGGGTAGCTTCGCTTTCCGGCCGAGTCCGTGCGGCCACAGAGGGTGGTCAGGACGTACACGCCCGGGTTTCGACCGCCCTGCGTCCAGCCCTGATCGCAGCGATTCTCGAGGATGAGGCCGGTCTGGAGGATCGTCCGGCACTGATCGTTACCGCCGACGATCGCTCGGCCCGGGAGTTGAGTAACTCACTGCGCGCTTACCTCGGTGAACGCAAAGTGCGCTCTTACCCGTCTCGTGGCACCGGCTATGCCTCTCAGGTAAGTCCGCCGCCGCATCTGATCGGCCTCCGGATTGACGCACTCGACTCTTTTGGCAGGGAGGAGGCGACACCACCAGTGGTGGTTGCGAGTGCGATAGCCCTGGCCGAAGCCGTGCCGGGGGCCGACCTGCGTCCGGCAGGATTCAGGATCACGGTTGGCGGCGAGCATGATCCGACCGTCGTGGCCCACGATCTGGCAGCGGCCGGCTACGAGCGGGTTGACCAGGTGACCGGCCGGGGTCAGTTCGCCGTCCGCGGTGGCATTCTGGATGTGTTTGCCGCGACCGAAGACCGGGCGGCAAGGGTTGAATTCTTCGGGGACGAGGTCGAGTCGATGAGGTGGTTTTCCACCTTCACCCAGCGCTCGCTTGGAGAAGCTGAGGCGCTGGACCTGGCTCCCGCAGCCGAGCTTGACGTCGAGCACCGTGAACTGGCCGAGCTCGCGGTGGCAGAGGCGCTTGAGGAAGGGGTCCCACCGGACCTGGCCGAGGTTCTGCCGGTCGATCAGTTCCACGCGCCACTGGATCTGATCCCGAAGGCCGCGGCAGTGATCCTCGTCGGAGAGGAGGAGATCGAACCTGCGCTGAAGGACCACTGGGAAGATGCGACAACCGCCATGCATGCCGAGGATGCCCGTCATCTCTACGAAGATGTCGCCGGGCCCCTGAACGAGCGCGCGGCGCTTGTCATTTCACGACCGGTGGATGGTGACGGAATCCACGACCTCAATTCCGGAGGTGACGAAGGCCCCCCGGCGGACGGCGCCGTGGATCCTTCCGAACCATTTCGGGCCACTTTCGCGGAGACCCCGGCCCGCAACCTGACAGAGGCCGAGGCAGAGCTGAAGAAGCTGGTCTCCTCTGGCTACAGAACAGTTGTCACCTTTGACTCCCGCGGCGAGGCAGAGCGGACCCGGTACGGATTCGAGCGCACTGACGCGAAGATTCTCGACTCCGGCAGGCTGCCAGCCGTCGCCGGGGTAAGTCTGGTCGAGGCTCGGATCACCGAAGGATTCATCTCACCTCAGACGAAATTGGCAGTGATCCCCTTCCGGCGACTGGTCCATCGTCGCCGGCGAGCTGACGAGACTGTTCCGGAGGGCGTACGCAGCCAGTTGACCTTCTCCGAGCTGAGGGTTGGCGACCACGTCGTCCACGAGGATCACGGTGTCGCCCGGTTCGCAGGATTTGAAACCCGTGAGGTCGGTGGCATCACCCGGGATTACCTCTACCTCGAGTACAAGGGTGAAGACAGGGTCTACGTCCCCACCGACCAGTTTGCCAAGCTCTCCCGCTACTCAGGTGGCGCCGGCGCCCCGACACTTTCGGCGCTTGGCGGCAAAAAATGGCAGAACCTCAAGGCTCGTGCAAAGCGTGCAGCAGCTGAAATCGCGGGCGAGCTGGTCAACCTCTATGCCGAGCGGCGCCTGCGTGCGGGCCACGCCTTCAGCCCCGATTCCGAGTGGCAGATGCAGCTTGAGTCAGCCTTTCCTTACCGCGAGACGGCCGATCAGGTAGAGGCAATCGAAGCGGTCAAGGCCGACATGGAGACCGACCGCCCGATGGATCGTCTGATTTGTGGCGACGTCGGTTACGGAAAGACCGAGGTTGCGATCCGGGCCGCGGTCAAGGCTGCCTCTGATGGCAAGCAGGTGATGATCCTGGCTCCGACCACGATCCTCGCCCAGCAGCACCTCGGCACCTTCCGCGAACGGCTCGCCGACTTGCCGTTTCGGGTGGACGGCGTAAGCCGGCTCCGCCGCCCGGCAGAGGTGAAGCAGGTGGTGAAGGAGTGGTCGGAGGGGTCAGTCGACATCCTGATCGGCACTCACCGGCTACTTTCCCGGGATGTAAGGGCGAAAGACCTCGGTCTGGTCGTGGTTGATGAAGAGCAGCGTTTCGGCGTCAAGCAGAAGGAACTCCTCCGCCAGTTGAAGCTCAAGGTCGACGTTCTGTCGATGTCGGCGACCCCCATCCCGCGGACGCTTCAGATGTCGATGGCCGGCTTGCGCGACATCTCCGTGATCGAGACTCCACCGGAGGGCAGGCGGCCCGTCCGTACCTACGTTGGACCGTGGGACGAGGACCTGGTCGAGCGGGCGATAAGACGAGAGGTCGAGCGCAAGGGTCAGATCTTCTTCCTTCATAACCGGGTGGAGTCACTCGACGATGCGGCCGAGCGGCTGCGGGCCCTTGTTCCAGGTCTCCGGGTCACGGTCGCCCACGGCCAGATGGACCAAGGGGTGCTCGAAAAAGCGATGCTGACCTTCATGAGCGGCGAGGCCGACTGCCTCGTGGCTACAACGATCATCGAGTCGGGTATCGACATTCCGGCGGCCAACACCCTGATAGTCGAGCGCGCTGACCACCTTGGGCTGGCTCAGGCGTACCAGATCCGTGGCCGGGTAGGGCGGTCCCGCGAGCGCGCCTTTGCCTATCTGCTCTATCCCTCGGAAGAGGCGCTCACCGGTGAGGCATCGACCCGTCTGGCCACCCTCGCCGACCACACGGAGCTCGGCTCAGGGTTCAAGATCGCAATGCGCGACCTCGACATCCGCGGTGCGGGCAACCTGCTTGGAGACGAGCAGTCAGGCCACGTTGCGGCGGTCGGTTTCGAGCTCTACTGCCAGCTGATCGACGAGGCCGTGGCCGAGGGCTCCGCACGTGGAGCCGCAGACGAAGCACCGGAGCCGGTCCGGCTCGATGTGGGTGTCGATGCCTATCTGCCTGCCTCATACATCCCGTTTGAGGCCGCCAAGATCGATGTCCACCGCCGAATCGCCGCCGCTCGCCGGGTGGGCGAACTACGAATGATCCGGGATGAAATGGCCGACCGGTTCGGCCGCCTACCCGACGAGGCCGACAACCTGATCGCCCTCCAGCAGGCTCGGATCGGACTGGGTTCAGCTGGTGCCACGGCTGTGCAGTTCCGTGGAGGCAGGCTCACCGTGGTCGGGATAGAACTCAGTTCCGAGGCTGCTGAAGTTCTCCGGGGCAAGGTCGAAGGCTCCGCCTATGACTGGAAGACCAACGAGGTTACGCTCCGGGTTGAAGGCGATCCCCTGGCCCGGCTGAAGGCAATCACCCGACTGGCCGATTGCCTAAGCGAGGTCCGTATGGATATGCTCTCGACTTCGTAGTGAGGTCTTTTTTTCAGCCACTTCAGGAGGGAACTGCATGAGCGGAGCGCGCAAGTCCGGTTTGATCGTCTTCGGGGCGCTTCTCGTCCTGCTTTTTGTCTATGTCGCCATCGCTCAAGGCATCGGCAATCCAGGTGTGCCGTCCGGTGACGTTGCTCTGGTTGAGGATGTTCCCGACGGTAAGGGGGACATCAGTCAGAAGGCATTCAACCGCGCTCTCCTTCAGACCGCGAAGCGCAGTGGCCTTAAGGTCGCTCCCAAACCGGACAACGCCCGGTACGCCGAAATCAGAGAAGCCGCCATCAACGATCTGCTCGACCAGGCATGGCTCACCGGAGAAGCAGCGGAACTCGGAGCCACGGCGACCGAACGCGAGGTTGATAACGAGTTCCAGACAATCCGACAGGACCAGTTCCCCAACGAGGCAGCCTTCAACACTTTTCTCAAGGACAGTGCCTTCACCGAGGAGGAAGTTCTCGACCGAGTGCGGCTCCAGGTTCTGAGCCGGAAGATCGAAGCACAGATCAATGAAAGCGTGACCGAGGTGCCGGAGAAGGAACTCAAGCAGTTCTACGAGGACTCAAAGGACAACTTCACCACCCCGGAAACTCGCGATGTTCGGCTCGTCGTCACCGAGAGCCCGGCCGAGGCAGACCAGATCGAAGCAGCACTCGAGAAGAGTGACGAAGTCAAGGACTTCGCTCTCCTCGCGAAGAAGTTCTCAAACAACGGCAGCAGCAGCCAGGGTGGCAAGACCGTTGCCACTGAGGGTGCTTTCCCTGATCCGGCCGGCTCGGAAGTGATGAGCGCCGACGAGGGCGCCGTGCTGGGACCGATCGAAGCCGGCGGTGACTTCTACTTCTTCAGGGTCGAGAAAATAAACCCGGAAGAGACCCAGTCCTTCGATGACGTCAAACAGCAGATTCAGCAGCAGCTCCTGCCGACGCTTCAGCAGCAGACTTTTGCCGAGTTCGTCACCGACTACAACTCGAAGTGGACCTCCCGCACCTTCTGCGCCGAGGACTTCCTCGTCGCCCGTTGCTCCAACTATCAGGGTGATGGACGGCTCGAGAGTGCTGATCCGGCCTGTTACGAGGAAGGTGCGGACGAGGCCATATCCTGTCCCGCTCCGGTCGGGCTGCGGTCAGCTCAGTCGCCAGGGGGCAACTCGCTTGATCCGTTCGGCGCGGCCGGCGGAAACAGCAGGCCACAGGGCCCGGTGGCAGCCGGTGATCCGGCCGGTGCCGAAGACGCTGGTGCTGCCGGTGTTCCCGGCGGCATCCAACAGGTGCCGGGCCAGTAGGTCCAGTTTTCGAAGGGCCTGGCAAGGCTCAGGTGATCAATCAGAATCTGGCCGAGGCGCTGGCCCGGCTGGACGAGGTAACGAGGACACTGAGGGTCGAATGCCCCTGGGACCGCGAGCAGGATGCCCGCTCGATCGTTCCTCACACCGTGGAAGAGGCTTATGAACTGGCAGAGGCCGCTCGCAGCGGTGATGCCGCCTCCATGCGCGACGAACTCGGTGATGTGCTCTTCCAGGTGGTGTTCCTCTCGCTGCTGCTGGAGGAGCAGGGGGAGGGTGATCTCGCATCGATCATCACTCAGCTGACCGAGAAGCTGATCCGACGCCACCCGCATGTCTATCCTCCATCCGCTGCAGATGATTCACCCGCCGCGGAAGTGGAACGGGAAGAGACCCCGGATGTGTCTGCAGACGCTGCGGTATCGGTCAGGACCGCTGACGACGTCCGGCGCCAATGGGATCGAATCAAGCAGGATGTCGAAGGCCGTACTTCGGAAAAGGACTGGCGCAAGCCTGGCCTGCCAGCCCTCACCTACGCAAGCAAAGTCCAGTGGAAGCTGGATCCTGTCGAGCGGCCGGCCAACGCCGGGGCGGAAAACCCCGAGCGCGACGGTGACGAAGCCGAGATCGGCAAGCTTCTCTGGGAGGCCGTCACGGAGGCCCGCCGCCGCGGCGTTGATCCCGAGCTGGCCCTCCGCGCAGTAGCCGAGCAGCACGCGCCCCGCAACTGAGCCCGGAACCCGGCATCCCGGGTCATGAGCGCAAGTCAGGTACCTGTCGCATTAGACTGGCGCTCGATGAGCTCAATTGAAGCCGTTCACGCACGCCAGATTCTCGACTCCCGAGGAAACCCCACAGTCGAGGTCGATGTCCGGCTCGTGGAAGGCCAGGTTGGCCGCGCAGCAGTTCCTTCGGGAGCCTCAACCGGTGAGTTCGAGGCTATGGAGCTGCGTGATGGCGGACCGGAGTACCTGGGCAGGAGCGTCATCAAAGCGGTCGCCAACGTAAATGGTGAAATCGAGAAGGCGATCACCGGATTCGATGCCACCGACCAGTCAGGGCTGGACCGGTTGATGATTGAGCTCGACGGCACTGCCAACAAGGGGCGCCTCGGTGCCAACGCAATCCTCGGAGTCTCGCTGGCCGCCGCCAAGGCTGGCGCCCTGCTCGAGAACCGGCCGCTTTATTCCTACCTCGGCGACATGTACGGCAGCGGCAGCGCGACGCTGCTTCCGGTCCCGATGATGAACGTGCTCAACGGCGGCGCTCATGCCGACAACTCGGTCGACTTCCAGGAGTTCATGGTCATGCCGGCCGGCGCTTCCAGCTTCTCCGAGTGCCTGCGTATCGGCACCGAAGTGTTCCACTCGTTGAAGAAGATCCTCTCTGGCCACGGTTTTGCCACAGCGGTCGGTGACGAAGGTGGCTTCGCCCCGAATCTGCCCTCCAACGAGGCGGCGCTGGAGATCCTGATTGAAGGCATCGCTGCGGCCGGTTACAAGGCCGGTGAAGACGTCTTCATCGCCCTCGACCCTGCGACCAGCGAAATCTACGAAAACGGCGTCTATCGGCTTGAGCATGAGGGCCGCTCGTTGAGCCCGGCTGAAATGGCCGACTACTGGACGAGCGCCGCCGAGCGCTTCCCGATCGTCTCGCTGGAGGACGGTATGGACGAGGAGGACTGGGACGGCTGGAAGTTGCTGACTGACCGCCTCGGTGATTCGGTCCAGCTGGTCGGTGATGACCTGTTCGTGACCAACCCTGAACGCCTGAAGCGCGGAATCGATGGCAACACCGCCAACTCGATCCTGATCAAGGTCAACCAGATCGGCACCTTGACCGAGACGCTCGAAGCGATCCGTATGGCTGACGAAGCCGGCTTCACCAGTGTGATCTCACACCGGTCGGGCGAGACCGAAGACACCTTCATCGCTGATCTTGCGGTCGCCACCGAAGCTGGCCAGATCAAGACCGGTGCCCCGTCCCGCTCTGATCGGGTGGCCAAGTACAACCGGCTGTTGAGAATCGAAGAAGAGCTGGGAGATTCCGCCCGCTTCGGCGGTACGGCGGTGCTGAAGCGCGGGTCTTGAAGGAAATGTCCGTCCGTCCCAGAAGGGTCGGACGTGTCAGCTCGTTCGCGCTCAATCGCCAGGAAGCCAGGGTCGCCCCGTCGACGTCCGGCACCACGCCGGAACGCCGGGCAGGAAGGGGCTGGCCGGGTTCAGTGGGACAGGCTGGGGCGAATCGTTCTGGTCGCTGCCGTTTTCGGCCTCAGCCTGCTCTATGTCGGACCGGTGTACAACCTTGCGACTACCTACAGGAATGCCGGGGAAGTCAAAGAGGAGTTCCATCGCGTACAGGACGAGAACAAACGCCTTCAACGCCTGGCAGACCGGGCAAAGAGCGATTCGGTGCTCCGCAGCGAAGCCAGGCGCCAGGGGATGATCGTCCCCGGCGAGCAGGCCTACGTGGTCAACGGCCTCAACCGCTGAAGCCCTTCCCTCCGGGCAGGACCGGATGACTGCGCTCAATTACTTTTTCGGCCTGGCCCAGGTCCTGCTGGTCGTCGGCGCCCTCGGGTACGCGGCAGTTCACCTTCGGAGGCAGTTACTACCCGGCTGGGACGAGGCGGTCGGCTACCTGGTCGCAGCTGTTTTCGGGATCGGGCTGCTGGTAATTCTGAGCGAGGCTTTAGGAGTTTTCGGGCTGATGCGGGGATGGGCACTGGTGCTCTCGAGCGTCCTCACAGCCCTTGCCGCGAGATATTTCACAAGGATGCGATCGGGGTCAGAGGCCAGCCGATCTGCCGGACTGTCAGGCCCGCCTGCCCCGCCGGTGGCAGCCAGTGGGTTCTGGATGGCCCTGGTCGTTACCGGCGCTGTGGTCGCCCAGTGGGCCGCTTTTACCTCTTACGGTCTCGACGCGGGGATTTCAAACTTCGATTCGGTCTGGTACCACCTGCCGTTTTCGGCCGAGATATTCCAGACGGGTTCGACCCTTGGCTTCTACAAGCCCGAGACAGTCTTCCTCAACTGGTTCTACCCGCAGAACTCGGAGCTGGTTCACGCGGTCGGAATGGCTCTGACAGGAAGCGACTTTCTCTCGGTGTTGCTGAATATGTGCTGGCTCGGGCTGACCCTGTTCGCAGCCTGGTGTATCGGCCGACCGTACGCCCGGCCACATCTGACACTGCTGGCAGTCGCCATCCTGCTTACGACCCACACACTGGTTGTACGGGAACCCGGTACGGCCAAGAACGACATCGTCGCGGTTGCGCTCATCCTCTCCGCGATGGCGATCATGATCAACCGCAGCGCAGACGCTTCAGACACCAGGGGACGGGTAGGGCCAGGCTGGGCGATGGCCGCAGGCGGACTGGCAGTCGGGCTGGCGGCGGGAACCAAAGTCACCGCTCTGGCCCCGGCGGCAATGATCACTCTGGCTGTACTTTTCGCAGCCCATCGCGGGACGAGGCTGCGATCGGCCGGAGTCTGGTTCGGAGCTGCGTTCCTCGGCGGCGGCTTCTGGTATCTGCGCAACCTGGTCGCGACCGGAAATCCGATCCCCCAGATACAGAGCATCGGGCCAGTTAATCTGCCAGGCCCGGATCGGCTTCAGGAGGGGCGGCCGGATTTCAATGTCTTTCACTACATCGGTGATTTGGAAATCTGGCGGCAGTACTTTCTGCCCGGCCTCGAGCAGGGATTCGGGATGCTCTGGCCTCTGGTTATCGCAGTGGCCGTAATCGGCCTGGTCCTGGTTATCTGGAAGCCCTCACCCGGTCGCCTCATCCGGACTCAGGCCTTTGCCGCTCTGTTTGCGATCGCCGCGTACTTTTTCACTCCACTCAGCGCGGCCGGTCCCGAAGGCTCTCCAGAAGCCTTCTCGATCAACCTGCGCTTCCTGGTGCCGGCTCTGGCGATGGCTCTGGTTCTTGTTCCCTTGATCCGGTGGTTCGAGAAGCCCCGCGCGCAACTGGGTCTCGGTTTTATCTTCCTCATCCTGTTCTTCGCTACTGGCTGGGAAGACGGATTGCTGACCGAGCCGGGCCGGACCTTTGGCATCGCCTTCGCGCTTGCCTTGGTTATCGCGCCCGCTCTGATCTGGTATTTCCGGGAAAAGCTGTCAGCGTTGAGCCCGGAGAAGCCGCTCCTGACCTGGGTTTTGGTGGTGGCTGTCGCGGCGGGCCTGCTTCTGTCCTGGCCCCTGGCAACCGGCTACCTCGACTCCCGCTACGACGATTTCGAGCCCGAGACAGGGCTGGCTGAGCCGTACCGTTGGGCCAACGGGGTGAAGGACGCCGAGATCGGGCTGGCTGGCACCACCGCCGGCTTCCGGCAGTTCGGTTTCTTTGGCGAGGACCTTTCCAATCAGATCACTTACATCGGCCGCCAGAAGTCATCTGAAGGGTTCGATGTAATCCGTACATGCCGGGAGTTCAGGCAGACGATCAATGAGGCCGGGCTCGACTACCTGGTCACATCGCCGTATCTCAACTTCAACGGGGATCGCGAGTCGATTTTCTCCCCCGAGCGCAACTGGGTTCAGAGCGATCCGGCCTTGACCCTTGAGGTCGGTCCCGGGCCGGTGGAAGTCTGGCGGGTTGACGGGTCGCTGGACCCGAATGCCTGCGACCCTCTGGGCCCCGGCACGGAGTCCACCCCCGGACTGGCGGACAGTTGAGCTACCCGCTCGAAAATGCTCTGTTCAACTGGGAGGCAGGCATTGAGCGGCTGCGCGATCTTGAGCGCGCAGGCACTTTGCGGGGTGACCAGGTGACCTTGCCGGTGCGGCTCGAGTTGCGCCGGCGTCTCGGTGCCACCTTCATCGCGGCTGAGCTTGCTGACCTCTATGGTGCCGGCACTGACTGGGCACGTCAGCTGCCGGGAGTAGACCCGGCCCTGCCAGACCTCCAGGATCTGATTGACGCGGCATTCTGGCTCCACCTGCAGGCAGCTGGCGACTTTGCCGGTGGCCGCCGCATCGAACTCGACTTCTGACCCGCAGGAAAACCCGGTCGAAGGCCTCGCCGGCCTTGGCGTCCGCTTTGCTGCGGGCTGAGCTAGAAGTCGTTGCGGCTGATGATGATCTGGTCTTCTTCGACCGTGACCGTTACGTCGCGCTTATCGGCCCAGAAGTCCCTGTAGGCGGGAATATCCTGGACGGCGGGGTCGAGCCAAAGGCCGAAACCATCTTCGCCGTGGTCAAAGGTGCCTTCGAGTTCGTTGCCCGCCTGCTCGCGGCGACCGCCTCGGCGGCCGCGACGTCGACGGCGGCGCGGGCGGCCCTCGGCTTCACTGCCATCGGACTCTTCGCCATCCTCGCCATCCTCGCTCTGAACGCTTTCGCCTTCGCTTCCGGGTTCGGTCTCGCCAGCCGCTTCTGCCGCGGCACGCTCCTCGGCTTCAGCTTCCTCGCGTTCCTTGGCCAGTGCCTCTGCCTCTGCTGTTGCCGCTTCGATCTCGGCTTCGATTTCGTCTCGCAGGTCGACGTCAGCGCCCGAGTCACCCTCGGCATCCGGGGAAAGGTCGTGCTGCCGTCGGAACTCTTTCAGTTCTGAAGCGCTTACCTCGAGTTGATGGGCGATCCAGGCATCGGTGCGACCTTCCCGGACCCAGGCGCGAACCTGATTGAGCTGGGGGCGTAGTGAGCGTTTGGACATATACCGGCGAGTTTATTCAACACACCCCGGGAGCGTCGCTTGACCAGACGGTCCATCGGGGCGCGGCGCAGCTGGTCCCCGCACCCGATTATTTTTCATGTCAGATCTCTCGCGAATCTGTCTGTCCAGCTGGATCAAGCTACTAATTTTAGGTATCCCGTTTTGGGTAATATACGATTGCTCAGAAATTCGAAATAATCTCTCGTTCATGTTCGAAAGACGGGGGGGGGGCCTCAATGCTGGTTTTGACTCGAAAAAAGGAACAAAGCATAGTCATTGGCGGAAA
>JBBECI010000051.1:0-13113 GCA_040881895.1 Solirubrobacterales bacterium
CTGCTGACGAGGTTATGAGGTCAGCAGGCTTCTCCGGCCACCCCTCTCCTGAGGGACCGGGCTAAGTGTTTTCTAGACCAGCTGGGTGAGCTGCTCCGTGACGCGGTTGACCATGTCCTGAGCTCTCCGGCCACGAACCTCGGCGATTCGACTGACCTCAGCCTGAGCCTTCCCGGCACGCTTGGCGACGCCGTCAACCCGGGTCTCGATCTGCTTGTTCAAGTCCTTGTTGGTGGCCTTGATCTGCTTCTCGACTGACTTCTGCTGTCTGCGCACCTGGCGCTCGAGTGAGTTGCGGGTCTTGGTGACCTTGCGAGTGGCTTTGCGGCGGGCGGTGGTGCCGCGGCGCTCGGCCCGCTTGAAAGTCTTGGTCAGATCCGCGCGGTAGCCCTTCATCTTTTTCTCGGCTGAGGACTGTTCGGTCCACGGCTCGATCATCTCTGCGACGCGGTCGCTGATGTTCAGGGCCGCACCGACCGGAATGTCAACGGCTGTCCGGGCAGCTTCAACCGCAGCTTCTTCGATTTCTTCAAGACGGGTCTTTGCTGCCTGCGCATCGAGTTTGTCGGCGTGGATGGCTTTGGCTCTGGCCTCGGCGTGGAGCTGAGCGGCTGTGCGTGGCTTGGTCGTACGCGCCTTTGCCGCGGCCTTCTTTGACGAAGCCTTTTTCGCGGTCGCCTTGCTGGCAGACTTGGATGCCGACTTCTTGGCGGCGGGTTTTTTCTTTGTCTTTGTTTCGGCCATTTTAGTGCTCCTTCTTATCGCAACCAAATTACTTATTTCTAAGGATGTTTCAAGTGTAGCAGTCAATACGAACACATGTTCCAATTTGGAACGGATAAGCGTCACACTCCGATAAACCCTTCACAGAGCCATTAAAGCTGAGCGCGAGGGCATCATTTCGGAGATGAAGCGTCACCGGAGGGGTGAACCGCTGGAAAACCAGGCGCCTCAGGAGCGGCTGGCGATCAGGGTGGCGAGGCCTTCGGCACTGCTGGCACCGGTGACCGTGAACCGGTGATCCAGGTCGAGTCCGACCTCCCCGAGGCCGTCTTCACCAAGCTCGACCAGGGCCCCTGCCTCGCGGGCAATCAGCTGAGCGGCAGCGATGTCGACCGATCGTGATGGGTGCGGGGTAACCATGCCGTCAATTCGGCCTGCGGCCAGGTAAGAGAGTGTGATCGCCAGAGAGCCCACGCAGCGGAACCGGAAAACCGAGCCGACCAGGTTTTCGACTATCGGCAGGAAGGCACCGGGCTCGGCTCCTTCAACCCCCACGATTTCCAGCTGGGCGGCTGGCTCGACCTTGAGCTCGCGGCCGTTGAGCACTGCGCCCTGGCCGGAATGGGCCGAGTACTCCTCCCTGGCTCCGAAGTCATAGACAAAACCGAACTCGACCGCCGACATGTTCGGGGCAGAGGCGACTGCGATCGAGAGGCTGTGGTTCGGCATTGTCCGGCGTACATTCAGCGAGCCGTCGATCGGGTCGATCACGACCCACGTCTCTCCACCGCCGTTGAACTGCACCAATCCTCGTTCTTCCGAGATGGCGGTGAAGGCTGAGCCTGCGCCAGCCAGCTTGTCCAGCTCCTCAAACACGATGTCTTCGCAGAGGCGGTCGAGAACGAGGGTCTGGTCACCTCCTTCACCGATTCCGTCGTACTGGTAGCGGGCTGCGATTGTTGGCACTTCTTCGAACAGCACTCGTTGGCGCTCGACTACTCGACGACAGATGCCAAGCCAGTCAGCGGTCAGCGCCGGGTCTGTTTCGTGGCCACCGGTCGCGCCGGCTTCTGGATTGATCACCTGGCCAATGCTATTGACGAACCGGGTCCGGCCGCTGCCGGTCGAGATTTCTGCCCGGTTCAGTTAGTTTTGATGCGTGAGCGACCATCTGCCAGAGCTTCTGCTGACCCCCGACCCGATCGGGATGCAGGCGGAGGTCGTCGAACACAAAAACGGGGCATTGATTGTAGAAGGGGCCCCCGGGACCGGCAAGAGCGCCGCTCTGGACCAGCGGCTGACGGCTTTGGCTTCCTCAGGCCTCGACCCTTCACGAGTCGCCCTGATCACAGCGACCCCGCTGGCGTCGGAGAACCACCGGCGTCGACTGGAGAAAAGGCTGTCCGGACCGTACGAGGAACTGGTGGTTGAGACCTGGGAGGCGTTCGCTGAACGACTGCTTCGAAGGTGGCCGGTTGAAGCTGGCCTTGATCCGGACTTCGAAGTTGTCGGTCCGGCGGAACGGCTGGCGATGCTGCTGGTCCGGTTTGAGCAGTTGCCGCTCCGACACCACGAGATCCGAGGCAATCCGATGGGCCTGATGCGCCGGTTGCTGGCTTATCTGGATTCCGAGAAGGCAGCGGGCGGGCGCAACGCGGTCGCGTTCGAGGATGATCCGCTCCGTCGGGCCGAGTTCGAGGATCTGATCGCGTTCCACGACGGAATGCTGGCCGCGCTCGGCTGTGTGGATTCGAATGATCTTTGCCGCCTCGCAGGGGAATTGATCACCACGAGCGTCCCGGCCAGGGAGGCCCTGGCCGAGGCAAATCCGCATTTTCTGATAGACGAGGCTGAGCAGCTCAGTCCTGTACGGGCCAGCCTGCTGGGAGCTCTCGGCGCCGGAGCAACCAGCGTGGTTGCCGTTATCGATCCTTCTTCGGGCCTTGATTCTGGTGAGGCGCTCCGTCTTGTAGAGGAGGCACTTCCCGGTGCCGACCGCGTCCGGCTGGACCGCGCCTGGCGTATTGGCACCGACCAGATCGAAGTCACCCGGGCGGTACTTACGGCCGCTGCTGGCCGGAAGACCGCCGCCGGCGACTGGCTGCCTGGATCCGAAGGCGGATGCGAGATCAGGTTCTGGAGGTCCGAGACCGCGCAGGCGGAAGCTCAAGGGGTCGCGCGGGAGATTGAGCTCATGGTTGCCGATGGAGTGCCGCCGGACTCGATCGCGGTCGCGGTGGCCAACCCCGACCGGGACGGTCAGATAGTCGGTGCGGCCATTGAGGACCGCGGTGTGCCCGTCAGCCTGTCCGGAGGCTCAGCCCTGTTTCGCATGCCCGAGGTCCGGGATACGGTCGCCTGGCTGCGGGCGCTTTCGGATCAGACTGACGGTGGCGCGGTCACCCGGGCGCTGACCCGGCCACCCGTTGAGCTGCGCTCGGTTGATCTGGCCCAGCTGACTGTAATCGCGCGGCGCCGCAAGCTTGATCTTGTTTCCGCCTGTGAGGCCGCGCTGGAGAGCCCCCGTATTTCCCCTGAGTCACGTGAGCGACTCGACGCATTCCTCAGGCTTTATCGGGCAGCGTCTGGCGCTTTGGACCAGCACCGTCCGGACGCTTTTGTCCGGAGGCTGATCGAACGGATTGGGTTCCGGCGGCAAGGTATGTTCGCCGCCAAGCCCGAGACGGCGGAGCGGCTGCTTTCGCTGTCAAGACTGGCCGAGGTGGCGACAGCGTGGTCTCGCCGGGAGCCAGACGCCTCAACCAGAGACTTCACGGCCTTTGTTTCCGCACTTGCCGACACCGGTCTGGAGCCTGCGGCCGGTCCGCTGATGCCGACGGTCGGCAAGGTGCGGGTCGTGCCGTGGGATGGCGTGCGTGGAGGCAGCTGGCGACGGGTGTACATGCTTGGTCTTGAACGTGCCGGGGACACCGAGCGGCCCGCCGTGGCGGCGGCAGTCACTTCGGCGGACGAGGCTGTAGTCCTTTCCCGGTTGGACGTTGAAGGACTCCGGATGATCCCCTCGGAGCAGACCGGAGGCAGCGGATCGTCCGGGCCCCAGGAGGACGCCTTCAACGCCGCCTGCACAATTGAGGAGGTTCATCAGGAGGAGCTCTTTGGCCCGGCTGAAGACCTTCACTCGACCTACCGGATGATGCGCGACGAAGTCCTCGAAGCGTCCTGGCGGGCTGGACGTGAGCTGATCGAACCCCGGCTGGACACCCCGAATGACCTCAACCGGGCGGTCACCCGCTATCTCGAACTGCTCAAGCTCGCGGCGCTGGCCCAGCGGCCGGGCGACGGACTCGACGCCGAGTCGATAGAGGCCGTTAACGGACTGCTCGGTCAGGTTGCGACACCGCAGCAGCTGGCCGAGCTGGAGAACTCCACGCTTGACCCTTACCTGCTGGCCAACGAGCGCGAGCGCGGCCTTCGTCAGGGATTGATCGACTCGCGCTCAGAGCCTTCACTGGCCGCTTTCCTGCCGAAGCGCGGCGAGGACCTGCGGCTGTCGGCCTCCGACCTCGATCTTTACCTGACCTGCCCGCTGAAGTACAAGTTCGCCAGGGTTTTCGGCATCCCGCGGGCACCGACGATCAACCAGCGTTTCGGCATCCTGATCCACAACGTGCTCCAGCGCTTCCATGACCCAAAGACGGCACCGGGCGACGGCGGGCTGGATGAGCTGATGTCGATGCTTGACGCGGGCTGGCGGCGGGGAGGGTTCGGCGACTCCAACGATGAACTTCAGTTCCGTGATCGTGCGGTCACCGCCATGGAGAACTACTGGGACAGCGAGCGGGACTCGACCTCGACGCCGCTCTGGCTGGAGCGGCAGTTCGAGTTCCGCATTGGCCCGCACTTTCTGCGCGGTCGGGTGGATCGAGTCGATCGCCGGCCTGACGGCAGCTTTGAAGTGATCGACTACAAGACCGGCCAGCGGGTTGAGACCGGCCGTCACGGAGGTGACATCCAGCTGGCCCTATATCGGCTCGGTGCGCGCGAGGCCTGGGATACGGAGATCGCAGCTGGCAGTTACTACTACGTGCTCGAAGGCGAGAAGGTTGAGGTCGCAGCCGCCCCGGATGACCGCGAGCGGGTCGAGCGAACCACACTCGAGGTCGGGGAAGGCATTCTCGGTCAGGACTTTGAACCGCGACCGTCGCCCGATGTCTGTGGCTGGTGTGACTTCCGGCTGGTCTGCCCGGCTGCCGAGGCTTGACCTGGCAGGAATCGCGCCGGCTCTTGTGCGTCTGCTGAGGTGGCCGGGCAGATCCTCTGACTGAGGGTTACTCGGAGTTCCGGTCCTTGAGAAAGCGCTGGAACTCCATCGCAAGGGCCTCGCCGCTGGGGACCTCAGGCTGTTCCTCGCCGCGCTTTCGCTGCTCGTTTTCGATCCGGCTGACCAGTTCCTCGACTTCTGGGTCGGCCGAAACAGCCCGGCCGATCTGCTCCTCATAGGCCGCCGTCTCTTCGCTCAGGCCGGAAGTGTCGGCGGAAACGCCGGTTATCTTCTCCAGCCGTTCGCTAAGCGCGAGGGCTGCTTTGGGGTTCGGAACGGCCGCGACATAGTGGGGGACGGCCGCCCAGAGTGAGACAGAGGGCAGCCCGACAGCACGGCACCGGTCATGGAGCACGCCGACTATTCCGGTCGGTCCTTCGTAATCGGAGCGGTCGAGATCAAGCTCTTTGACCAGTACTTCGCTGGAGGCGAGGCCGGTAATCGGCACCGGCATGGTGTGGGCGACCTCGGCGATCAACGAGCCGAGTACGACCACGGTCTCGATCTTGAGGAATTCGGCGACCTTGACGATGGTCTCCGCATAGGTCCGCCATTTGAGGTTCGGCTCAGTGCCGTCGAGCAGGACGAGGTCCCGCTCAGCGCCCTGGGCGCGGCCTGCGATGAAGGTGTTGCGAGGCCATTCGATCCTGCGGTGGGCACCGTCGGAGAAGGCGATCGTCGGCCGGTTGGCCTGAAAGTCAAAGTAGTCCTCGGGGTCAATTTCGGCCAGGACGTCCACCTCGAGCGAGTCACAGAGGGTCTCCAGCGCGGTTGAGGCCGCCGACGCGGCGTCGTTCCACCCCCGAAAGGCGCAGACGAGAACGGGGTCCCTCAGTTTCGGCGGGTTCATCTCCCACCGCAGTTGGTCCATTCGTCCAATTTAGTGGATGGCGCAACTCCGGCATGTAAATCGAGGCTGTCTGCCGGTTCGGTCAGGATGTGTTTTGTGGAAAGAGAGGTAACCGAAACCGGACGGGAAACAGCGGGCGCGGAGAATCCAGTCGCGGAGCTGACTCCGGGGCAGGCCTTCTCTGGCACTTATGTCTGTGCGCGCAAGGACAGGCTCACCGCAAAAAACGGTTCGGCTTACCTCAGCCTCGAGCTTCGAGATCGAACAGGCACCATTCCGGCCCGGCTGTTTCGGGAGGTGGATCGGATCGGCCTGGGATTCGAGCGAGGCGATGTGATCACGGTCCGCGGCCGGGTCGAGCGCTTTCGCGGTCAGCTCAGTGCCGAAGTCGACTCGGCGGTCAAGGTTGAACCCGACCAGATCGACCCGACGGACTTTCTGCCGATGGCCTACCGCAACCGGGAGGAGCTCGAGGGCTTCCTGGAGCACTTGACCCGGGAAGTCCACAACCAGGGTTTGCGCGGCCTGGTCGAGACGCTGCTCTTTACCGGCCCGTCGGCTGAAGAGTTCAGGCGCGCGCCTTGCACCCGTGCCGGACACCACTCATATGTGGGTGGGTTGATCGAACACACTGTTGCTGTCGCCACTCTGGTCACCGAGACATGCACCCTGCACCCGCGCCTCAATTCAGACCTGCTCATGGCCGCTGCGCTGATTCATGACATCGGCAAAACCGGGGAGTTCACCTATGGCGCCGAGATCGGTCTGAGCGAGCGGGGTCGAACTCTCGGGCACCTCCAGATCGGGGCCGAACTGATCACCGAGGCATCAGCCGGCATGGAAGCCGGCGAGCGGGACGCCCTGCTCTCCTGCGTGATGTGCCATCACGGAACCGACGCTCTTCGCCTGCGCCACTTCCCTTCACCTGAGGCGATCGCCCTCTACCGCCTGAATGCCCTTGACGCCCAGGTAAAGACTGCGCTCGAGCACGGCATCGGTCAGTCCCGCTGAAGAACCCTCTGGCTGCGGAACCGGATCTGGGGCGAAATCCGGTTCTTATTCCTCGATGCTGTCTTTGAACTTGTCGGCCATCGTCGGATTGCCGCGGGTCAGCCTCTTGACCGTCACGTCCTGGGCCTTGTCGTTGGCGAGACGGAGATTCCTCTCGGAACCAAGCAGGTTCTCCTTGGTTTTCTCCAAAGCTTTGATCGATTTGTCAATTTCGTCGATCGCAGTCTCGAACTTGCGTGTTGCCAGGTCGTAGTTCTTCCCGAAGCCGGTCTTGAAGGTTTCGAGCTTTTCCTCGAAATTCGTGATGTCGATGCTCTGTGCTCTCACCATTGCCAGTTCGGACTTGAGCTTCAGAGTCTTGTGGGCCTCGTTGCGAATCAGCGTGATGATCGGGATGAAGAACTGCGGCCGGACGACATACATCCTCTGGTAGAGATGTGAAACGTCGACGATGCCGGCGTTGTAGAGCTCGTTCTCAGGCTCCAGTAGCGAGACCAGTACGGCGTACTCGCAGCCCTTCTTGTTCCGGTCCTCATCCAGCTTCTTGAAGAAGTCCTCGTTCTTCTTCTTGTTGGCCCCCTCGTCGAGTTCGTTTTTCATCTCGAACATGATCGAGACGAACTCAGTGCCCGACTCGTCGGCCTCGCGAAAGATGAAGTCGCCCTTGGTGCCTCCACTGGCGTCGTTGTCCTTGGCGAAATCGGCGTTCGGGAAAGCCGCCGCGCGAATCTTGTTGAACTCGATCTCGCAGTGCTGCTCGAGGGACTCGCCGACCATCTTGGTCGAGAGCTTCGCCTTCATGTCTTTCAGGCGCTCGATGGCGTCGTCACGATCCTTGATCTGGATCTCGTACTTCTCGTTGAGCGTTTTTTCGAGCAGCTCCTGCGCCGCATCCTTGGATTCGAGAGTCCGCTCGAGGTCATCGCGTTCCTTCTCGACCACGGCCAGGGACTCCTTGAGCGTGAGCTTCCCGGCGAGATCAGCCTGCTTCAGCTGTGCCTTGAGGCGTTCAATTTCGGTGTCCTTTTTGGCAACGCCGTCTCTCAGCTCTCCGGTGGCTTTGACCTGGGCCAGTTCGGCGCTCGTCTTCAGCGCCTCCTTGAGGCGTTCAATTTCCAGGTCCTTTGCGACGGCGGCGTCCTTGAGCTCGCTGGCGACCTTGGTTTCGGCGAGTTCTACGGCGGTCTTCTTATCCTGCTCGGCGAGATCCATCCGTTCGTGCAGAGCCTCGGTGAAGGCCTTGTCGCGCACCTGGCTCAGAATCTCCGCGTAACCGGCTTCGTCAATTTTGAAAGTTTCTCCGCAGTGCGGACATTTGATCTCGTTCATGTCTACGTCTCCTCTCCGGTCTCGCTGGTAACCAACTGAGGTTAGGCGATGGTCAGGATGTCCCTGTCAGGTCGTTGGCGGGGGGATGGTTCTGACATCACTCATCAAGGGCGGGACGCCCCCGGGACCGCTTGGTCTCCGACCGTCGATGCTTTGAATCGAGGCGCTTCTGCTTCGAAGACCGGGTTGGCCGGGTCGGGCGGCGGCGGCGGGGGACCGCCAGGGCGCCGGCCAGCTTGGCTTCGAGTCGCTCGAGAGCCAGATCACGGTTGCGGGCCTGGGAGCGGGCGTCCTGGGCGATCGCGGTCACCACCGGGCCGAGCTTGCGGATGATCCGTTCGCGCTGGGCCTCGGTCAGCGAGGTCGAGGAGCGCACGTCGAAGACGGCCTCGATTCGGGAGGCGGTGACGTTGGCGTGCTGGCCGCCGGGGCCGGACGAGCGGGACGCCCGCAGGGTGATCTCGCTGACCGGAATGAACGGACCTCCCCGGGGGCCGATTCCGTTCTTCAACTTCGGCTGCCCGGGTCGGGCGGACCGGCTATCTCCGGCACATGCGGATCGGGATGGTCCGAGGCGAAGGCCCGCTTCAGCAGCCTCCAGGCCATGTACAGGGCGAGCATGGCGAAGGCTATTCGGAGTGCTCGCTCAGGAAGCAGGTTGGCGAGGACCACTCCCACCACCACCCCGACCGGCGAAAGTGCGCCGATCAGCATGGCGTCCCTGAAGTTGACGTTGCCGTAGGACTTCTGACGCCACGCACCGATCACCGAGACCAGGGCGATCATCAGCAGGGAGGTCGATTCAGCCTCGACCTGACCCTTCGAAAGCAGCACTGTCATCGCCGGTACAAAGACGATTCCGCCACCGACTCCGATCAGGCCGGCGACCACCCCACCGAGGGCGCAGATCAGCATTGCCAGAGCGAGGTCCATCAGCCCAGCACCATCTCTGCGGCAACCCCGATCAACAGGATGGCGAAGATCAGCGAGACGGCCCTCTCGGGGATTCGCTGCTGAATTGCGGTGCCCGCGACCACTCCGAAAATCGCTGGTACTGCCAGGATCAGACCAGTCTCTATGTCCACGTTTCCGTAGGCACCACCCTGAAGTGCGACGGCGAGAACTGCGATCAAAACGATCGCAGCGAGGCTGGTTCCGGTGGCCAGTCTTTCGCGGTAGGCAAACAGGGCGATCAGCATCGGCACGATCACTGCGCCGCCTCCGACGCCGAACAGACCACTGAATGCGCCAGCGGTCGTGCCGATCAAGGCGAGGCTCCAGATTCGTCGACGGTCCATCCCGGCGATACTACGACCATGAACCAGGACTCACCGCTCTCGCTCCTGCTGAAAGAACCGGGTCGTTCGGCCCTGATGAGTGATGTCGACGGCACGCTTTGCCGGATTGTCGACCGTCCCGAAAAGGCGCGAGTGCCGGTCAAGGCGAGAGTCAGCCTTGAGACCCTCAGCCAGGAACTCGCTCTGGTTGCCTGCGTTACGGGCAGACCTGCGCGGGTTGCCAGAAAGATGGTGGGAGCCGAGTCAATCACCTACTTCGGCAACCATGGCCTCGAGTTGCTCGAGCCCGGTAATGACGATCCGGAGATGGTGCTAGAGGGAGAGCAGGTCACTCGTGCCGCTCGCTTCATTGTTGAAAACGACAGTCCCCACTGGGTTTCGGCCAAGATCAGGGTTGAAAACAAGGGGCCCATTCAGGCGCTCCACTGGCGCGGCGCCGGCGAACGGACAGAGTTGATGGTCCGGGAGATAGCCGAGGACGCTCGCGCTGCAGATCTGGTCACTCACTGGGGACGCAAGGTCCTCGAACTCAGGCCTCCCGACATGGAGGGCAAGGCCGGGGCCGTTGAGTCGCTGCTATCTGACACCGGAATCACCACCGTCGTCTTTGCTGGCGATGATCAGACTGATCTCGACGCCGTCAAGCGCCTACGCAAGATGGAGTCCGACGGCCAGATCGAACAGCTGCTGATAGTCGCGGTGGACTCTGATGAAGGCCCGCCTGAGCTGATGGAGACCGCTGACCTTGTGGTGGCCGGCTCTGACGAGTGGATTGACATGATCACCGGGCTTGCCACCTGAGGTCTGATGCCGTTCTCTGAACTCCTTCGGGCCACGGTCTTTCTCACCGCCGGGGGTGCGACGGTGCTTGCGATTGTTGCTTTGCTCGGTGCCCAGCGTGAGCAGAACGAAACGATTCTGCTGGTCGGAGCCGTCTGGTGGATCGCCGCGACCTGGCTCGGACTGAACTTCGGTGGCGCAGAGCGTTCGGCCGAAGGGATCCGGAACACGCTCGCGGCGGCTCGCACCGTTCAGCCCGGAGCAGCCGGGGTTTCGCTGCCTTCACCCGGACGGAGCGCCGCTGCGAGGCTCTGGCCGATTCTCGCCGCTGTGTTGCTGGCTGGTGTGGCGGGGCTGATCCTCCCCGAGGTGGCAGTGATCGGCAGCGGCTTCGCCCTGCTGGTGGCACTCGGTTGGCGCAACCGGGAAGCTGCCGTCCTGGCGATCGAGCTTCGCGACGGTGTCCGCTTTCTGGTCGAGCCGGGGTCGGCGTTCAAGCCCGTCAAGCTGATCCGCTCGCCGGGCTTCACCACCTACTGACCGGCCCAAGCACCCCGGAACGCCGCCAAGGACTGACCCCGCCGGACAGCCTGCCTTCAGGCTAGCCGGCGATCCTTTGAGGGCGGCTTATTTCCACCATGGGCCGGCATTGAGCACATTCGCCGGCTCCAGCCAGCCGCGCCGGGCCGTGGCGACCGCATAGCGCATGTACTCGAAGCTTCCGGTCTGGTGAGCGTCGGTATTCAGCACGATCTTTACCCCGGCCTGCTTTGCCATTCGGGCGTGGACGTCCGAGAGGTCACGCCGCTTCGGGGCACCGTTGATCTCGAAGGCGGTGTTGCTGCGGACGGCGGCTTCGAAGGCTGCCTCGACATTGAGCGGATAGGGGTCGCGTCTGGTGAGCAGCCGTCCGGTCGCGTGGCCGATGCAGTCCACCGCCGGGTGCTCGATCGCGGCGATCAGACGCGAGGTCATCGCCGCTTCGGACTTCGAAAAGCCGGTATGGATCGAAGCGATCACCCAGTCGAGTTCGGCCAGCACGTCGTCTTCGTAGTCGAGCGTGCCGTCGGCGTTGATGTTGACCTCGGAGCCAGCCAGCAGGCGGATGCGCCCTTTCTGCTCGTTGAACGCTCTGATTTCCTCGACCCGAAGCAGAAGTTGCCCGGCTGAGACCCCGTCGCCGAATCCGTGGCTGGCCGAGTGGTCGGTGACCGCCAGATATTCATACCCGAGCTGCTCGGCCGCCGTTGCCATCTCCTCCAGCGTGTTCTGTCCGTCGGAGAGGGTGGTGTGGCAGTGGAGGTCACCGCGGATCTGGGATCGCTCGACCAGCTCCGGCAGCTCACCGGCCCGCGCGGCTTCGAGTTCGCCGCGGTTCTCGCGCAGTTCGGGTTCGATGTGGTTGTACCCGAGCCTCTCGTAGACGTCCTGCTCTGTCCGGAAGGCCTCTGTCTTCCCGGTGCTGTCGTCCTTGATCCCGTGCTCCGACACATGCAGGCCTTCGCTGACGGCAACCTCGCGCAGCACAGTGTTGTGCGCGGCCGACCCGGTGAAGTGCTGGAGCAGGTTGCCGAACGCCTCCGGGGTGACGATCCGGACATCCACGCTCACCCCGAGCTGGGTTTCCAGCTTGACGCCGTTTTCGCTCGGGTTCCCGGCGGAGGCGACGGCTTCCTGAGAGGCGATATGAACGGCCAGCTCGCGTGGGCTGTTTGAGGTTGCGATCAGGTCGATGTCCTTGCAGGTGTCGGCCATCCGGCGTGCCGATCCGGCGATCTCGGCCCGGTCACAGCTAGGGTGCTCGCGCAGCGCTGCGACAAGTTTTTCGGCCAGAGGCAGGACTTCGTCGAGCAGCCTGCGCTTCGGACCGGCGGGCTCCTCATCCAGCCGGTCGAGCCCTTCAAGGATGCTCTGCTCCGACTTCGCACCGAGGCCTTTCAGTCCGCTTACCCGGCCGTCCTCAGCCGCTTCCCGCAGGTCTTCCGGCCCGGTGACTCCGAGTTCGTCGTGGAGGCGGCGCACGGTCTTCGGGCCCAGGCCGGGGATGCGGTTGATCTCGATCAGTCCGGGAGGCAGCTTTTCCTTGAGCTTGACCGCGGCCGGGATCTGCCCGATTTCGATCAGCGCGAGGATCTTCTCCTCGAGTGTCTTGCCAACCCCCGGCAGTTCGGTCACCTCGCCGCGGAGCGCCATCTCCTCGACCGAACTGCCCTGGTCCCGGATCGTGCGGGCCGAGTTCGTGTACGCGAGCACGCGGTAGCGGTCGGCGCCATCGAGCTGGTAGAGCACCGCCAGTTCCTCGAGGGCGGCGGCTATCTCGGCGTTGGTCATGTGCCTAAGTTACCCGCACGGCATCGACAAGTCGATTGAGCCGGAACCGCAACTCAAGGCCAGATGGGGTGCTACATTTTTACGGTCGCGCTGAGGAATGGTGTTCCGCTCAGCGTGAAGGGCATTGTTGTATTGAAGAGGAGTTCGATCAGGTTGTTTCGCTGGGCAGGAATGAGGAGGGTGAGTTCGCCCGCCATCGTGGCACTCGGGTTGATCGTGGCTGCCGGGAACATTGACGCGGCTTCTGGTTCGGGGGAGGTAAGTTTCACTCCCTCGACCGGCACACCACCGTCCGTTCTGGCTCCTTTTCCGGTGGGCGATGCCCCCCTTGCGGTCGAGGCTGGCCAACTGAACAGTGACGACTCGGTTGATTTTGTGACCGCGAGTTCGACGTCCGCCAATGTCTCGGTGGGACTTGGCAGCGGCGGCGGTTCACTGCTTTCCAACCCGATTACCTGGGGCGCACCTGCCGGGGCGAGCGGGGTTGCGATTGGCGATTTCGACGAAGA
>JBBECI010000052.1:0-13104 GCA_040881895.1 Solirubrobacterales bacterium
TAGGTTCCGATGACATTTCCGGACCGGATTCCCTCGAAGCCGTCTTCACCATTGTTGCCGTGCCCGGCAAGAACCCGGCCGAGTGGTTCAACACCTTCACCCAGCCACGTTCGTCCGCCATGGTTCTCGAAGCCCGCCAGAACCTGATTGGCATCGCTCATTTCGGTCTCGATTGCGATCGGTCCAATCAGGCGAGATTCCTTTGAGCGGACTGTATGAAAGTCGAGTAATCCCAGGCCCTCGATTTGTCCGGAATCAATTTCGTAGTAATTGCCGAGCAACTGGTATCCACCACAGACCGCCAGCACGCTACTGCCGGCTTTGACATGGGCGTGGATCAGTTCCTTCTTGCCGCTGACCAAATCCTCAGCAACCAGTTTCTGGTCACGATCCTGCCCACCACCGAGGTAGAGGAGATCGTGGGCGCCTGGGTCAAACCCGTCGCCAGTCGAGCAGAGGATCAGTTCGAACTTGATACCCCGCCATTCGCAGCGGTTTTTCAGAAAGAGGATGTTTCCCCGATCGGCATAGATGTTCATCTGGTCGGGGTAAAGGCTGAGCAGTCGAAACTTCACCGCACAGACTCTACGGGCTGAAGGCACGTGCGACCACCAGAGTCGAACCCATATGGCGGTCAGTCACTGGTATCGATGCGGCTCGCACCGGGTGGAGGCCCGCCTCGGCAAGTTCACCCTCGAGGGTGGACCGGCTGAGGCGCTCGAGGGTCACGCTGTCCAGACTCTTCGAAACCTGCCCGTTCGGGCTGAGACTCGTTCGCCGTCTTATGGCTGTGACTTCTGTGAGACCTGTCTCGATCGAAATCGGCTGGCTTGAGTGAACCCAACCATCGATTTCACGGAGATCGGGCGAGACATTCGGGTAATCGATCGGAGCTTCGGGCAGTTCCTCACAGATCGCAAACGCCAGAAGGGCTTGGTCCACGGTGAGATGGGCGAGGGACTGAAGGAGTGTCATCCGGGCTTCCGGGCTTCCAAGGATCTGCAGGAGCTGCTGCGGAGCGATCACAAGATTGAAAGTTCGGTCTCTGATGGGACTGTCCGGGTGCAGCAGGGCGGTCACATCTGCGGTGAGGGCAGCTGGGGCATCGGATGGCCGGGTCTGGTTAAAGTCATCTATGAGGTTCGGATCTTGGTCAACCCCGGTGGTGATGTGCCCAAGTCGGTTCAGGTGGTGAGAAACCCGCCCGATGCCGCAGCCAAGGTCAAGAACCTGACCACGAGTTTCGGCCGCCAGATCTGACCAGATGTCGAGGTCAACCTGATAACCGCCAGACTCAACAAGCTGCCAGAGTCCGGCTGGCGAGAGACCAACACCCGTTGTGCTCATGCCTTCCAGAAACGTTCAGCATTGCGGCCTTCGGCCAGCAGCTCTTTCAGTTCAAGCAGAGCCGTGTATGTGGGAAGCGCAAAGATCCTGTCCGGTCGGTAATCAAGGACTGCTTCGAGCGAGTCCTTCATGTTTCGAACGACTGTGAGTCGATCCTCAGGCCAACCGGCGTACTTCAGCCGAAGGGCCATTTCGGCAGCGCGGGTCCCGGTGCAGACACAATGTTCCACCCGCTCTGCCAACAGTTCGAAGTCGGCGTCCCAGATCCAGGAGGTATCCCGCCCATCAGCAATCTGGTCGTTCAAGGCCAGCCAGAGGGTCAGGCCACCGGGCTCGAGCTCGATTGTGCGCAGCACTTCATTGGTTCCCGCTGGATTCTTGATCAGCAAAATTGATATCTCAGTCGAACCGACCGTAACCCGCTCGACCCTGCCGAATACAGCTTTCATGTCGGACAGAGATTCGACGGCATCGCTCAGACTGATTCCGAGGGTCAAGGCAGTCGAAATTGCTGCCAGCGCGTTATAGAGGTTGTAGAGACCTGGCAGGGGAAGTTTCAGAAGGGCTGCCCCTTCTCCGGTGCCTATCCTGGCTTCGAGGCCATCCATTCCCAGCAGGCGTACCTCTGTCGCCTTTACGTCAGGAGTCGGGCGGGCGAGGCCGCAGCCAGGGCAGGAGTAATGGCCCAGGTGACCGACAAAGGCCCGTTCGTATTCAAGCTCTGTCCCACATACCCGACACTGTTTGGCGTCTCGTGCATGTTGGAGTTCAGCCAGGGCCTGGGACGGATCCTCTATTCCGAACATTGTCGTAGACGGCCCGCTGAAGCGCGCTATGTGGGCAATCATCGGGTCATCAGCGTTGAGTACAAAAGCTGTGTTCTGATCCAGCGATTCAGCCATCCTCGCCCAGGCATCGGCCAGGATTTCTGTCTCTCCGTGCCGATCCAGTTGATCCCTGAACAGATTTCCCAGCAGGATGGTTCGTGGCTGGAGCCGCGCCGCAACCTCGGGGAGCCAAGCTTCATCGACCTCAAAAAGACCTTCATCACCCGTCTGCTCGAGCAGTGCGGTAGCCACTCCCCAGGTCATGTTCGAGCCGGCCCGGTTGTGGACGGGATCTCTCCCTGCGGCCTTCAGGATGGTCGCGAGCATCGAGGCGGTGGTCGTTTTGCCGTTGGTCGCGCTGACCAGGGTGCTGCCACGCTCAAGCCTCATACTGAGTTTGTCAATCGCGTTCGGGTCAAGTTTCAGCAGGACTCGTCCCGGAAGGGTCGTGCCACCCCCTCGTCCCGTGGCTCGACTCAAGCTCCCTATCCCTCTGGCAACAGAGGCCTTGGCGCGAATCACGCTCCATCTCCAGGGACAATCACGGGAAGGGCCGCGGGAAGTACTCGCACCTTCGCAGGCAGTTCAGTGAGTGGGTCCCCGTCGGCGTAAACAGTCATGGGTTGGCTGGCGCGGATCTCGACTGCGGTGGTCCGCCACGACTTCACTTCATCTCCGTTCACATGGGTTCCACGGAAGACCTTCGGGAGGTAGAGAAGAAACCGCAGACGATTCACATTGCCGATCGTGACGACATCGAGCTGTCCGTCGGCAGGGTCGGCCATTGGCGCAACGTTCATTCCAGCACCGTAAAAGCCATTGTTGGCGACAGCGACGGTGTATCCGGTGAAACGGGTCTGTGCTCCGGCCTCGAGAAGGGTGAAGCGTTTCGGCTTCCATCCTGCCAGCGCCCTCACGGCAGCCCAGGCATAAACCAGACGGCCGTTCAGGTGTGAGGCATTGGCGATCCGGTTGGCATCTGAATCGAAGCCAACTGATGCGATCCCGAGAAAGCGCTCTCCGTTGGCTTCACCCACGTCAATGCTCACAGTGTGTCCGGCGGCAATCGACCTGACAGCGAGTTCGGGATCCCGCGGGATGCCCAATCCTCGCGCAAGATCATTCCCGCGGCCTCCCGGCACGATCCCGAGTGGAACGTGGCTGCCCGCCATCGCGCCCCCTATCGCACCAACAAGGCCGTCACCGCTGAGGACGACCGGAATCTCGCCGGCTTCCACAGCGTCCAGGGCAAGATCGATCCCGTGGTCGCGCGACCGGGTTCTCTCGACGCGCATCTCCATTCTCTGTTTGTCAAAGGCCCGTTCGACATCCGATTGAATGCGGAGGGCCCTGCCTCCTCCCGAAACAGGGTTCACGATGAGGGCGTACGTCTCTTGGCCGATGGCGCTCATTGGCCCTCTCCCTTTTTGCCTGCGAACCAGGTGCCCCGGCCGGCAGTACCGACGTGGGCAGGAGCTATCCCGAGGCGGCTGAACTTGCGTTCAATCGTTTTCTGAGGTGTCGAGAAGGGTGTTTGATCCCCAAGGGTCGCAACCACAATCACGGTTCCTCCGGGGCGCAGTACACGATTGATTTCGCCAAAGAAAAGGGGCATATTCACAAGCGTCACCAGATTGAAGCTTCGATCCGACCACGGGAGCTTTGAGGAATCACCTTGCCTGAAAGCAACTCTGGCCTCCGGATCCAGTCCGATTTTCGAAGTAGCCCGGCTTACCATCGCTGCGGAAATGTCTACACCGCGAATTCGGGCGTGGGGAAACTCACGAGCAAGAAAGAGCGTCGCTGCTCCGGTCCCGCAGCCGACGTCGAGGACCCTTTCCGGTTCCTTTTCAATCGTCAGGACCGCAGCTGCCAGTGGAGCGAGATGCTCGACTGATCCGGCCCCGGTACGGGTGTCCCAGTCTCTCGCGGCGCGGTCAAAGAAATTCATCACGGGACCGTGAACTAACGGCCAGAGTCGGGGGGCGTGGGCTATGACCCCGGATATCGCCCGGCCAACCAGGACTGTGCGGCGATCAGGAGTTGACTGGTCTCGGCTCACCTGCTGATCCTCTCACCTGTCGGAGGTTATGGGTATCGCCGGCCTGACCCGACCCGCCGGCATCATCTAGCCTTGGGTGTCATGAGCGACCGTGCCAAATGGATAGTTATCGGGGTCACCGGGTTACTTCTCGCCGTGATCGTCACTGCTGTTGTGCTTTCCGGAGATGATTCCGACTCACCGGCCAGCGTAAAGGTCAAGCAGGGGAACCTTAATCCTCCGGAGCAAGTGCTCGCAGGTGGTGAGGCGGCTTCAGTGGTCATGGATACCAGCGAGGGAAGCTTCACGATCGAGCTCGACACTGTCGCGTCACCGAATACAACGAACGCCTTTGCTTACCTCACACAAGAGGGCTTCTACGACGGACTCAGCTTCCACCGGATCGTTCCTGACTTTGTCATCCAGGGTGGTGATCCCAAGGGCGACGGTACCGGCGGACCAGGCTTCAAGACTGTCGAGCAACCGGCAGCGGATTTGAAGTATGAACCCGGAGTTGTCGCCATGGCCAAGTCGGGCGGTGAGGCACCGGGAACCTCGGGTAGCCAGTTCTTCGTGGTCACCGGCACCGGTGGCGCGTCGCTTCCGCCGGAATACGCACTTGTCGGAAGGGTTATCGAGGGTTTGGACGTAGTCGAAAAGATCGGCCGCCTTGGGGGTCCGGATGAACAACCGACCAAGGTTGTCGTGATTGAAAAGGCCTCACTGGAAAGGGCTTGATCGCGCCGGAGGGAGTCGATCCACTGGCCTTTGAGGTCACCGGCAAGGGCCCTCTGTTGCGAGGTGAATCAGCAGGGAGAGGCCAGGATGTTTTTCTCTGCCACGGTCTGAGTGCGACGCGTAGCTATGTCGTTCATGGCTCCCGATTTTTGCCGAGACATGGCTTCCGCGTCCACACCTACGACGCCCGTGGCCACGGTGCGTCTGAACCTGGCGCAGATGGATATGACTACCAGTTGCTGACCGACGATCTTGGTCGTGTGATTGGAGATCGGGCAGGAGATGGCTCGCTCGTCGTTGGCGGACACTCAATGGGGTCACACACAGCGCTCACTTACGCTCTCCGCAGTCAGGATTCCCTGGTAGCTCTGATCCTGATCAGTCCGGTTTTCATTCCCCTAACCGACGGTGGCCCGGACTTGACCAGGTGGGACGCAAGAGCGGACGCACTGGAATCCGGCGGTCCATCCGCTTTCGGCCGTGAGGCTGCCGAGGGAATCGAAAGGGCCGAGTACCGGGAGACTGTCGAGCGCCTGGCCACGGAGCGCGCCGCGCTTCACGCTCATCCAGCGGCCGTCGCCGATGCACTACGTCAGGTCCCCCGTTCTTGGCCCTTCAACAGCATGGAGGATCTGGCGAGGCTGAAGATGCCGGTCCTGGTGATCGGTACCGGCGATGGTGCCGACCCGGGTCATCCATTTGAAGTCGCAGAACGCTATGCCGATGCGATACCCGATTCGCGGCTGGTGACCGAGGAGCCAGGTGAGTCGCCTTTGTCATGGCAGGGGGGGAGGCTCTCCCGTGAAATCGCCACCTTTCTCAACGGCTGAAGCCCCTGTCCTGTCGCGGTTTAGTCTTGAGGCATGAGTACTGAATCCAATGTTCAGCCATTTCCGGGAATGGAGTGGATCCCGGGCGGGACGTACCGCATGGGAAGCGAGTTCCACTACCCGGAGGAAGCGCCCGTCATACCGGTCGAAGTAGCGGGTTTCTGGATGGACTCCACGGCTGTAACGAACCGGCAGTTTGCCGATTTCGTCGATGCCACCGGCTTTGTTACGGTCGCCGAGAAGGCTCCTGATCCGGCAATGTATCCGGGTGCGGATCCGTCCCTCCTGGTGCCAGGCTCGATCACCTTCAGCCAGCCTGCCGGTCCGGTCGAGATGACCAACCCGATGGTCTGGTGGGCATGGACCCCGGGAGCCTCATGGAGGCGGCCGTGGGGACCGGACAGTGACCTTGAGAACAAGGCCGACCATCCGGTCACACAGGTCTGTTTTCAGGACGCGGATGCTTACGCGAACTGGGCTGGGAAGTCACTGCCGACGGAGGCGCAATGGGAGCGGGCGGCACGCGGGGGCCTTGAGGATGCCGAATTCAGCTGGGGCGACGATCTTTCCCCCGGCGGCAAAGAGCGCATGAACCGCTGGGAGGGGACTTTTCCTTGGGATTTCAGGCCGGGATCCGGTGAAGGACGGAGACCCGACACAGTTCCTGTTCGCAGCTTTGAACCGAACGGCTTCGGACTCCACGAGATAACTGGAAACGCCTGGGAGTGGACACGGACCTGGTTTGAAGAAGGACACGGTGAGCCCGTCAAGTCCTGCTGCGCACCGCGAGATCCAGTCGGCCCGGGCGTGGAGGTCAGCCGCGATCCTGCGACCGGTATCCCGAGGAAAGTGCTCAAGGGGGGATCGTTCCTCTGCGCGGAAAATTACTGCAGCAGGTACAGACCCGCTGCGCGTATCCCGGAGACCGTGGAAAGTGCGACCTGCCATATATCGTTCAGGTGCGCCAGTCCTGCTGCCGTATGAAGGCGAGGGCGATCCCATGGCGAATCAACGGTTTCGGAAGCTTTTCCCCAATCAATCCTGAAAACAGAACAGAGGAGAACTGAGATGAGCGAAAGCACCGCACCGAACAAGGTCAAGGCGACGACCTGGGCCACCTGGGTGGCGTTTGCCGCCATCATCATGATGCTGAGCGGCGTCTTCAGTGTTATCGCCGGTCTTGCAGCCGCGCTTGACGACGATTACTTCGCCACTGGTACGGCCAATGGCAACATCTTCCTCCTGAGCACGACTGCACTTGGGATCTTCTGGATCGTTCTCGGAGTCATAAAGGCCTGGGCCGGCTTTGCCCTTATCCAGGGCCGCGAATGGGCGAGGGTTGTGACGATAATCATCTGCGCCTTTCACGCCACAACAAATCTCCTGACCCTCACAGCGCAGCCGTTCCTGTCGCTGCTCTTCATTGCCTTCAATCTGATCGTGCTCTACGCAGTTACGGTCCGCTGGGAAGAGGCAAAGATCGGGATGGGAGACTGACCCGCGGAATCCTGTACAGCCCGTCCCCATTCCTGGGGACGGGTCCGTTTCGCCCGGTTTCGGCCGATCCGTTGATGTAGCTTTCTGGGATGGGTTGCTTCCTCGTCTTGTTCGCGCTTATCTCGCCCCGTCTTGCGCTCTTCTTTACCTTCGTGTTTTCGGACTGGGTTGGAAAGGCATTCGACGGCTGGTTTCTTCCGGTTCTGGGATTTTTCCTCCTGCCCTGGACCACACTCGCCTACATAGTCATGTGGCAGATAACCCCCGGCGTCAGCGGCTTTGAATGGTTCGTCGTGGTTTTCGCTTTCCTCGTAGATCTCGGTTCGTATGCGAAATCTTCGAGCCTCAGATCTGACCAAAGCTGAACTTCGGCCCGCTTGGCCTCAGTGAATGAATATTTTGAGTGAGACGATCAGGAGTCCGATGATTGCGTTGATCGTTCCAATGATCAGGCTTCGTCCGATGCTCAGTTTTTCCTTGCTGCCGATCACCAGGCCGGCGCCGAATAGCATTACTACCCCGGTCCAGACAGCGAGATAAGAGGCTTGGTCGTCGGCCACCAGGCCGAGCGGCGCAAGCAGCAGCACCGCAGCCGGCAGGAGGGCTCCCTGAACCATCGGCCATTCGTGCCTTGATTCCTCCCGGATGAGGCTGACTGCCCTGGCTGGTCGTGCGAAACCCCGGGCTACGATCGACGAGTAGACATGTGCGAGGAAAAAGACGAATGCGGTCGCCACCGCCCAACCGGCAATCGCCATCGGTCCCAGTTCCTCATCGCTGCTTGCGGTCGTGATCACGGTCATCGAAAGGATGGTGCCGTAGATGGCCCCGGCATAATTGGTCTTGAGCGGCTCGTCACTCTTCACTGGCCGCTAACCCTAGTCCTGAGAGAGACCCCATGACGCTGACTCCTCATAGCGACGACCTGTTGACCTTTGTTGGGCACGCAAGCACTGTTATTGACCTTGACGGGATCCGGCTGCTCACGGACCCGGTTCTAAGGCCACGGGTGGCGCACCTGAGGCGACAGGTTGAGTCGGAAGATCTGCTGGCCGACCGGCAGCCCGATGCTGTTCTCGTGTCGCATCAGCACTTTGACCATCTGGATCTGCCTTCGCTGAGGCGACTTGGCCAGGACATGCGCATGATCGTCTCGTCGGGATCAGGAGAACTGCTTCGCCGGAAGGGCTTCAGGAAGGTAGTTGAACTCGAGGTAGGTGATTCGGCTGCTGTAGGACCTGTGCTCGTTACCGCCGTACCTGCCAGGCACGATGGGCGCCGCTGGCCATTCGGAAGGAGTGGTGAAGCAGTTGGCTTTCTCGTCGAGGGTTCGCAGAGGGTCTACTTCGCCGGAGACACGGATATCTACGATGAAATGACGATTCACCTGCCGGATCTGGACCTCGCACTCCTGCCTGTGTGGGGTTGGGGGCATACCCTCGGACCAGGACACATGGATCCGGAAACGGCCGCACGAGCAACAGGTCTGTTGAGGCCCCGGTTGGCGGTGCCTATTCATTGGGGAACACTGTTCCCGTTGGGATTCGCAAGGTGGGGCCGCCATCATCTAGAGCGGCCGCCGCATGATTTCGCTTCCCGGGTTGGCGCTTACTCGCCGGAGACTGAGGTCCGTGTGCTGTCACCGGGAGAGTCCACCGGTTTCAGATCGCCGCTCGACTGAATCGAAAACGACTCAGACAGAGCAACCTGCCAGTCCTTGAAGACTTCGTAGACCGATTCAGCGCCGATGACAGGTTCTTCCGGCCACTCCATATCGACCGGATGGAGAACAAAAGGGTATGACTGGGATCCCCCGAGCCCGCCGTGGGAGCCAACCAGTTCCTCAAATGCCGCTACCTCATCGAGATCCTCCCAGTAAGTGCTGTTGAGAATCAGGTCGGGGCAGTGAGGAAAGCTGTCGGTCCTGAGTACGTGTCGGGCGGCATTCGGACCGAAGGGCAGCAGCGGATCTTCCCCGTCCACGCGATCCCGACCAAGGAAGTGAGTGCCGGAAGCACCAATCGCGAGGGGTCCATCCCTGCCCGAGCGCACCAGCAGAAAGCCGATGCCGGGGTGCTGCACCAGGCCCGGGATCAGATCCGGGTAGAGCTCGTGTATCCGCTCGATGGTCAGCCGCCCTGATTCCCGGGGAAAGCTGATCAGCCCGAGACAGCCAGAGGCCATCACCGACAGCTCAGGCAACTCTTTGCCATCGCTGTCGGTCTGGTGACTGCTTACATCAGTTTCCGAGATATGGCCGCCAGGCTCACCGCTCCGGGTTGCCCGTTCAAGTCTTGCGGCAGCCGCTGAGTCAGTAGAAGATTCGGTGAAAGACGCGCTGATGTACGCCCTCGCATCGTCTTCGCCGCCAGAGACATCCGCAACTTCAGCCCCACGACACAGTTCACTGACCAGCGCTTCCAGGCTCTGGTCGTAGCGGTCGAGAAAGGTAATGCCCTGAGACTGACCATGGTCGGAGAGGATGACGAAGCGATAGGGCCGTGGAGCCAGGTCAGCAATGCTCATGATTCGTCTGATCTGTCTGTCTACTTTTTCAAGGGCCTGAAGGCTGTCGACCCTTTCAATCCCGGAATGGTGAGCGACCTCGTCGTAGGCCAGAAACGTTGTGTAGACGGCCGGCCTTCCAGCAAGCATGTCACCGACGACCGCAGCAACCTGAAGATCAAGCTGGACCACCGTGGCCCAGGCTCGCATCACGGCATAGCTCCAGTTCCTCTTGATCCTTGGGCGAACGTCCTGACGCTCCTGTCGAATCGCGGCGGCACGCTCCCGGAAAACTTCAATAACCGCGAATGAAGCCGTTTTTATCACTGCGTATGGCCGCGCAAAGTAGGCCGCATAATCTTTTCCTATCCCCTTACGGCGTTCGAGAACAGTGCTCATCGTCAGCAGGGAGTGGGGGGCATCCCCAGACAGGATGTTCGCCCGGCTGGCTCCGTCGTCGGCGAGAAGTCCGGCCCCGTTGGATTGGCGCCGCTCGATTTCAGCAGCATCACGAGGGTGGTTGGTAACAATCGGCCGATCGCGGTCCTTTTCCCACCATCGAAACGCGGGCATATCGTGGTTGTTCCCGTGAAGGATCCCCGCCTGACATGCCCCGGTTTGCGATGACCAGTCCGTTTCCCACTGATCGAGAGTGAAGTCCCCGTCACGCACGAGCTGAGCCATTGTCGGGGCACTGCCGTTTGCCAGTGCCCGTCGCAACACATCGTGTGCGAGTCCGTCAATTTCAAGGAACACGATTCCGGGCGCCCCCGATTCAATTCGGCGCCCTCGTACCCGGATCTGTCTCTGAACAATGTTCAGGTACCAGGTGCTGTCTTCATCTATGGCCAGCAATGAAGAGACCAGGGAGGTCAGCACTGCCAGGGAGAAGGTGATGATGAGAGCCTCGGTGAGCCCGTCCATCTGCAGCCAGGGCATGGCAAGAATGGCGGCAGCAAGAATCAGAGCGTTAACCATCAGACCGAAAAGCCCAAGAGTAAGAACTGTGATCCTCAAAGTGAAGCGGGAAAGCACAGGCCACACGAAAGCGTTGATCAGTCCAAGCAGAGCACCGGTCGAAATGGCGGCGAAAATACCGTCGACCCTGAAGCCGGGAAGTACGGCCGCCAGCAGAAGCAGGGCTACGGCATCTACGAGCACGACTACCAGACCGTGAAACAGCATCTGGCGAAGCCCCCGTGTGCGACCTATCGGTTCCGGCACCTTCAAGTAAACAAACACTCTCACATCAAGGCATGCGGAGGGTGCGCCAAAGTGCCGGTATTCGAAACCATCCGGCAACGCCAGTTTCGGTGGTATCGTTAGGTTGTCCCTGGGGAAGGGACTTTCGTCAATCAGAGATATGGGGAGCAGGGAAATTGGAAACTTCGGTCGCGTGTTATTTCAGGCGGATGCTCTGTGTCGGCGTGTCTCTGGTGACCATGGCAGTTCTGTTTGCGGCCGGGGCACCGAGGTCGGATGCGGCGCGTGAATCCAGAGGATCACTCAAGGTTTCCATTGTCACGAAAAGCCAGAAGGCGCTGCTGGATTCGGGCCTCACCGTCACGGTGACGTCCCCCTCGTCCGGAAAGACCGTGGTTCGCGGGTCAGGGAAATCCTCCGGTCTGCTGCGGGCAGGGAGCGTCCGCTTCGATAAGGCGGGCAAAAAAATGGTGACCCTGGGCCTTACGTCCAGGGGGCGCAAAGTTCTCTCGAACTGCGGGGCCTTGGACGCCACGGTGTTGGCCGTCTCATCCAGCCGTGGGCGCGTTGCACGCAGTACCTCGAGTCGCCGGCTCGCGCCTCTGACCTCCGGGTGTTTCGTCCAGGTTCCGCTAGGAGCCAACCCGGACCGCTGTGATTTTCTCGATCCCACCGAGTGCCTCTACCCATTCGCAAACGACTACTTCACACGGCTGGACGAGTCAACTGACACCGGCCGACGACTCGACATAAAGCTTCAGTCAACCCCGCATAACATCGACGGAACAAACATCGGAGTCACTGACATCAACCGGGGCGACGGATTCAGCCCTGGCAACATGATCGTCCTCAAGATCCCCGGTCTTGACACGCCTGAAGCCTTTGACAACAGCGGACTGGTGCCGATCACGGATACCGGGTCCTACTTGGATCCCGACCAGTCCGTTGTCGTCATCGACGCCGAGACCGGCGAACGCCACCCGATCTGGGCCGAACTGGATTCCAATCCGACGACCGTTGATCCTTCGGACGGTAGCCCTGGCGGGATCAACTCGGACCCGGATAACACCAACGAGGTGAATCTGATCGTTCGGCCGGCAAAAAATTTCGAGTACGGCCATCGCTACATAGTTGCCTTCCGCAACCTGAGAGACGCGCAGAACAGTCCGATCAGTGCTCCGCTCGGGTTCCGCGTCTATCGGGACCGGCTCCGGACGAGGCAGGCCGTGGTCGAGGCCCGCCGCCAGCACATGAGTTCGGTGATAGCGGATGTCGTTTCCAAAGCAGGGCTGAGTCGTGGAAGCCTTTACATGGCTTGGGACTTCACGGTCGCCAGTGAGAGGAGCATCACCGGAAGGGCAGTCCAGATCCGCGACGACGCCTTTTCGCGACTGGGTGACAGCAACCTTGCCGACCGCCTGATCGATGGCGACAGCCCTGGTTTTCAAATCCTCGGCTACTGCGACCGTGACAAAATTGACGGGGGTCCAAACTGTGGGGGCGGTGTTGAAAAGCCTGGAAACGAAGCCGATTACCTCCGCGTAATCGAAGGCAGACTCACAGGCGTGCCGTGCTACCTGAACCAGAACGGCTGTGCTCCGGGCTCAATCTTTGATCTTGAGGGTGATGGTGATGTGAACTTCAATCCGTCCTTCACCATGAATGTGCCTTTCCGGTGCTTCATCCCCGAGACAATCCAGCCTCTGGGCGAGGGCGGTTCGGTTGTGCCCGGCGCGGCCGGTGTCTATGGTCATGGACTTCTGGGTGACTACAAGCAGATCACCTCTGCGGGTCCGGTGAACGTGGGTCGTGACGGAGGCAGCGTCTGGTGTGGGGCAAACTGGGACGGATTCTCGTCTGGCGACCTCCTGAGCGTCATTGATTCACTCAAGGACATATCCAATTTCAACAAGTTGGTTGATCGAATGCAGCAGGGATTCGTGAACTTCATGCTCCTCGGGCGGGCCATGATTCATGAAGATGGTCTCTCTTTAAACCCTGCTTTTCAACTTGACGAGGAAGAAGGCTCGGAGGAAGACTTTGAGTCAGCCATCGACACGTCAGGGGGTGCCGGTAATCGACTTCAGTACATGGGCATCAGTCAGGGCGGGATAAT
>JBBECI010000053.1:0-28724 GCA_040881895.1 Solirubrobacterales bacterium
CAACCAAATGAGCGAAAGCACCACCATTCAGTACGAGCGTGGCGATGACGGCATCGTCATCCTCACCATCGACGATCCGAGCCAGGGCGCCAACACGATGAACGCGGCCTACGTCGCTTCCATGGGGGCGACCTTGGATCGGCTCGAAGCCGAGAAGGACGAGATCACCGGTGTGATCATTACCTCCGGTAAAGGTACCTTCTTCGCCGGTGGTGACCTCAATGATCTGCTCGCCGTGACCAGGGAACAGTCAGCCGAGTTCGCTATCGGTCTGCGCGAGATCAAGGGCCAACTGCGGCGGCTGGAGTCCCTTGGCAAGCCTGTGGTTGCCGCGGTCGCCGGTTCTGCGCTTGGTGGCGGTCTCGAGATCACGCTGGCCTGCCATCACCGCGTCGTCGTGGACAGTTCGAAGATCCAGCTTGGTACCCCTGAAGTCACTCTTGGCCTGCTCCCGGGTGCGGGTGGCGTCACCCGGACAGTCCGCATGATGGGAATCGCGAGTGCGCTGATGAATGTCCTGATTCAGGGTAAGCCGCTGCGTCCCCAGAAGGCTCTGGAGCTCGGACTGATCAGCGAGGTCGTCGCCACGCCGGAAGACCTGATCCCGGCAGCAAAGAAGTTCATCGCCGAGAACCCCGAGGTTGTCCAGCCCTGGGACGTCAAGGGTTTCAAGATCCCCGGCGGAACACCGATGACGCCGTCGCTGGCCCAGAACCTGCCGGCTTTCCCCTCTAACCTGCGTAAGCAGATCAAGGGTGCCAACTACCCGGCACCGGTAGCGATCATGTCCGCAGCCGTCGAAGGCGCGCAGGTAGATTTTGACTCCGCTCAGGAGATCGAAGGTCGCTACTTCATCGAGCTGGCCACCGGACAGGTCGCCAAGAACATGATTCAGGCGTTTTTCTTCGATCTCCAGCGAGTCAACGGAAGTCGAGGTCGCCCTGAAGACGCCGAGGCCTATCAGGCGCAGAAGGCGGTTGTTCTCGGCGCTGGCATGATGGGTGCTGCCATCGCCTACGTCTGTGCCAAGGCAGGGATAGCGGTCGTGCTCAAGGATGTCTCACTCGAAGCCGCCGAGCGTGGCAAGGGCTATTCCAAAGATCTCGTCGACAAGGCGATCTCCAAGGGGCGCTCGACGCAGGAGAAGGGCGACGCGTTGCTCGCACTGATCCACCCAACAGCTGACGCCTCCGACGCCAAGGATGCTGACCTCGTGATCGAGGCAGTCTTCGAGGACCCGGAAGTAAAGGCCAAGGTATTCGGTGAGATTGAGCCGTTCCTCGCCGAAGGGGCGCTGCTTGGTTCCAACACCTCGACCCTCCCAATCACCGGGTTGGCCGAAGGTGTTTCCCGTCCGGCCGACTTCATCGGACTTCACTTCTTCAGTCCGGTAGACAAGATGCCACTGCTGGAGATCATCAAGGGCGAGAAGACCAGCGACTCGGCTGTTCACCGCTCGCTCGATCTCGCGAAGCAGATCAAGAAGACCCCGATCGTTGTCAGTGACTCCCGCGGCTTCTTCACCAGCCGGGTGATCGGAACCTTCATCACCGAGGGCATCTCATTCCTCCAGGAAGGTATTCCCGCTTCAAGCATTGAGCAGGCCTCTTCGCAGGCCGGTTATCCGGCTCCGGTGCTACAGCTCAGCGATGAACTCAACATGGAGCTGATGATCAAGATCCGCAAGGCGACGCAAGAGGCTGTAGAAGCCGAAGGCGGGGAGTGGGATCCGCACCCCGCATTTACAGTCGTCGATGCGATGGTCGAGGCCGGGCGGGCTGGCAAGCTCGCCGGTGACGGCTTCTACGAGTACGAAGACGGCAAGCGCACCGGGCTCTGGTCCGGGCTGGCGGAGATGTTCCCGTCGGTTGATGATCCGTCGCAGATTGACATGAGGGAACTCGAGGAACGCATGATGTTCGTGGAGGCACTTGAAGCTGTCAAGTGCATGGACGAAGGCGTGATCGAATCAGCCGCCGACGCAAACATCGGCTCAATCTTCGGGATCGGCTTCCCGGCCTGGACCGGTGGAGTGCTCCAGTACATCAACGGATACGAAGGCGGCCCGGCCGGTTTCGTTGCCCGTTCGCAGAAGCTCGCCGCAAAACACGGTGAACGCTTCACTCCGCCCGCGTCCCTGGTCGAACTGGCCGGACGCAGCGGCACATACAGCGACTGATCTGAACTGAAACACGAGGGGGGAGGCAGCAAAGGCCACCCTTCCCCCCTTGCGCTTTCGCGGAGCGGTACGCCTTTTAGAAGGCGGCTTCGTCCAGTTCCATAACGTCGTTTTCAATATTTTCAAGCGCTGCCCGGCTCGCCTTGAGATTGGGCAGCATGTTCCTCGCGAAAAACTTCGCCGCCACGATCTTGCCTTCATAGAACGGCTTGTCCATCTCAGAAGCACCGTCCTCCAGAGCCTTCGCTGCGATTTCGGCCTGACGGATCAACAGCCAGCCGATCATCAGGTCGCCGAAGCCCTTCAGGAACTGAACTGAACCGAGTCCGACCTTGTAGATGTTCTCGGGGTCTTCCTGCGAGCCCATCAGGTATCCGGTCAGGGATCCGTTCATTGCCTGGATGTCTTCGATTGCTTCGGCCAGATAGGCCCGTTCCTCGTCGAGGTCGCCTCCCTGCCCGTCAACCTGAACCTGCATCTTGCCCAGCAGATGATTCATCGACTTGGCCTCGTCCCGTACGATCTTGCGGAAGAAGAAATCCTGAGCCTGAATCGCGGTTGTACCCTCGTAAAGGCTGTCGATTTTGGCGTCGCGGATGTACTGCTCGATCGGGTAATCCTGCAGGAAGCCGGCGCCACCGTAAGTCTGGAGCGACTCATTCAGAATCTCGTACGAACGTTCCGACCCGACGCCCTTGACGAGGGGGAGGAGGAAGTCGTTGATGTTCGCTGCCAGACCGGGGTCAACGCCTTCGACTACCTCGGCTGCGGTCTTGTCCTGATGGACGGCGGTGAACATGTAAAGCGCCCGCAGACCTTCGGCATATGCCTTCTGGGTCATCAGCGACCGTCTCACATCGGGGTGATGCATGATCGAAACACGCGGAGCAGTCTTATCCATGATCTGAGTCAGGTCAGCACCCTGAATCCGTTCCTTCGCATAGGCCAGTGCGTTCAGATAGCCGGTGGAGAGAGTGGCGATTGCCTTCGTTCCAACCATCATCCGGGCGAACTCGATCACGTCAAACATTTGGCGAATGCCCTGATGGACATCACCTACGAGCCAGCCCTGTGCCGGGGTGCCATGGGCACCGAATGTCAGGTCACAGGTGGCTGATGCCCTGAGACCCATCTTGTGCTCCAGATTGGTCACGAAGACACCGTTTCGCTCGCCAGTCTCACCCGTTTCCGTGTCAAAGTGGAACTTTGGCACGATGAAGAGACTGAGTCCCTTGGTACCGGGACCGGCGCCCTCAGGCCGTGCGAGTGTGTAATGGAGAATGTTCTCAAACAGATCGTCCGAATCACCTGAGGTGATGTAGCGCTTGTCACCTTCGATATGCCAGGAGCCGTCTGGCTGTTCGATCGCCTTGGTTCGTCCGGCGCCGACATCAGAGCCGGCATCCGGCTCAGTGAGAACCATCGTCGCACCCCAACTGCGCTCAACTGCCAGCGCAGCCCAATGCTTCTGTTCCTCATTACCGTTCTCGAAGAGTAGTTCCGCAAAAGCCGGTCCGGCCAGATAGAAGAATCCAGCTGGTAGGGCACCGACCATGAATTCGGCGATTGCCCAAGTGACAGTTGAGGGAGCAGGGATGCCGCCGACATCCTCGCCAAGCCCAAGTTTCAGCCAGTCAGCGTCGGTCCAGGCCCTGACCGCCTCCTTGAGCGATTCGGGGAGGGTTACAACAAAAGTTTCGGGGTCATACGTCGGTGGGTTACGGTCTGTGTCGGCGAACGGTGCTGCGACAGGACCTTCGGCCAAACGCGAGGCCTCGCCGAGCATGATGCGTACGGTTTCCGAGTCGAGATCGCCAAAGGCACCGGTTTTGAGGACTTCGTCGGTGCCGAATACTTCAAACAGGTTGAACTCGATGTCGCGGACGTTGCTTTTGTAATGACTCAAGTTAGTGGCCTCCGTCAGAATCGCCTTGGCTTTTGCCAGCCGATTGAGTGATCGATACTCATGAAGGTTACCGGGCGCGCCGCACTACAGATCCGGCCCTGCCTCGGAAAGAGAGAGAAATCCTGTTCCCGGGTTGATCTGCCCACCTCTGATGTCGGGTGAGACAGCCTGACTCGTCCGGGAGAGGGGACCATCGCTTGACACAAATTCCCATAGATACATCTAGGCTTTCCCAACTTGCAGTCCGATCCGGACAGAAGTTTACATAACAGACATTATCGCGCATACAAGGAAAAGAGTTGTACACAAGCTTTCACAATGCTGTCATGGAATTAGCCGAATCGTTGGTACATCTGGCTTCCCGTGAAATCGGGGGAAAACCAGCAGCGGATGCTGGTCTCAGGGCACTGTCACAGGAAATTGGCTTCGGTAACGGGTGAAGGACGTCGGGGAAACGTTTGAGGGAATGGGTCTCCCTGTAACGATCGTGGACACGGTTAGGGGGCTTGGATGCGTTCAGCCGACTCCATTTCAGGCGTCGGCGGTTCCCCTCCTGCGGGACAAACATGATCTCCTCGGCCAGACCCCCAATGATCCAGCCAATGTAGCGGCCTATGCGCTGCCGATCATAGAAAGCATCCTGAGCGATGGCCCTTCCTACGGCCCCACGGCTCTGATCCTCGTACCCAGCCGTGAACTGGCGATCCAAGTCCATGAGGACGTCTTTCAGCTGTCAGCCCGCGGCACAGCCGCCCGGGTCCTCGGCCTCTTCGAAGGCAAGCCCCTCACCAGTCAGATCGGGCCACTCAAACACGGTGTTGACATCGTAATAGGCACACCGGGCCGAGTAATGGAGCACGTCAAGCGAAAAACCCTGCGTATCGAACAGCTCAAGATCCTGGTTTTCGACCGGGCCGATGAAATCCTGAATACGGGCGCTTCCCGAGACGTCGCATCGATCCTCGATGAAACTCCAAAAACACGCCAGACAGTGCTTTTCTCGGCCACCACACCTCCCCGCATCCTGAATCTGGCCCACAAGCACCTTCGTGACCCGGAGCTTGTCGGAATTACAGCGACCGATTTTGAGTCAGTCGAACCGCAGGAGGCGCCGTCAACTTCGGTGGTCAACATTTACTTCGGCGCCGGCAAGGGCGGTGGAGTTACCCCACGTGACCTGGTCGGAGTAATCACGAATGAAGGCGGTCTGGAAGGTGAGCAGATCGGGGCCATCAGTATCAGGCAGAACTTTTCGCTCGTTGCCGTCCCGGAAGACTGCGCCAAGGGTCTGGTCAGCAGTTTGAAATCGAGCCTGGTCAGGGGACGAAAGGTCAAGATTCGTCTTGAGCGTTTTTAGGGAGCCCCCCTCAACCAATGGTGGTCAGTGGTCTGGGACCGTTGGTGTCGATGAAGACGACCGTTCCGTCGCCAAGGCGCCCGTCGTTCAGTTCCAGCAGTCCGGCCATGGCTTTGGCCGTGTAAACGGCGTCGAGTTCAAGACCTGAACGTTCGGCGGCGAGGTCATGAGCGGATTTGGCCTGTGGGGTCGGGTATCCGTAGCCGTTTCCAAGCTGGTTGTCCACGACGATGAGGCGTTCAGCGGTGACCCGTTGCCCTTCCAGATCAGCGCCTCTGTCCTCCAGAAGTGCTGCCGTTCGGTTCGACAGTTTCAGGATCGCTTTCGAGTCCAGCCTGAGCGTGTCGTTGACCACCACGGCAAGCACCTTAGTGTCGAGCCCTGCGAGTTGAAATCCGAGCAACAGTCCTGCTGCCGTTCCGCCTGAGCCGACTGCGGTTACAGCATGGGAAGGCTCCGGGATCTGCCCACTTTTGACCTGGGCCGCCAGTTCGAGCCCGACCTCGACGGCTCCCAAGGTTCCGATTGGAGAGGATCCACCGGCCGGCAGAAAGTACGGACGGTTGCGCATCATCAGCCACGGAATCATGGCGACAGTACGTGTCTTCGAGTGGGTGAAATGGATTTCGGCTCCGGACGCAACGAGACGCTTCATCTGGGCTTCGACATGTTCGTCAATCGGCTGGTCGATCAGGGCAAGGATCGTCTTGAGGCCGTGGTCACGACCATAGAGGGCGCAGGCCAGCCCCCAGTTGGTACCGAGCCCTCCCACAGTAAGAATCCTCACGCTACCCCTTTGTTTCACCTCCGGGATCAGCCACTCGAGTTTCCTCACCTTGTTTCCGCCCCAACCACCCTCGCCGAATCTGCTCTCGTCCTTCAGCCAGAGATCGGCAGGGCCATCGCTCAACCCGGCAAGCTGTCGGACAGGGGTCGGAGTGGACCCCAGGCTGATGCTGGACAGTGAGTCGTGCAGGTCGGGAAACAGCTGGTGAATTAGGCTCATCCGGAGGGCACTGACAATAGCCCCTGTCTGGAGGATTCCCCTCCCCCAGACCGACACAGCGTTTTTTGGTGTCTCGCAGGGCAACTTTGTGCTGACGGGCGGGTTAGTAGCTATGACCGGGGCAGTAGAGTACTTTGGCTGCGCCTAAGGACCCGAACCAGGAGAGAACCTTGATCGCTCGCCCCAGTTACCTGTCCAGTGTCTTCGCGATAGTCGTACTCACGATTATCGCTCTGTTCATGGTCACCGCAACACAGCCTTCCGGGGCATTTGCCGCTGGAGCCCAGACTTCTCTGACCAAGCAACAAAAAGCCAAGGCGAAAGCAAAAGCCAAGGCAAGGGCAAGGGCGCGTGCCCGAGCACGGGCGAGGCTGTTCCGCGGCCCCGCAGGACTCAGTTTCTACACCCCGACACGACCAATACCGGCTCGTAACGGAACGCTGATCTGGTCGCGAGCCGCAAGTGGACTTGTTCCGCTCGAGAGAGCTGCGTCGACCCGCCTGATCCTCTACAGCTCAAAGTCAGTCAAGGGACAAAAAATCGCCGTCTCCGGCTCAGTAAGTATTCCCACGGGCAAGGCGCCCGCAGGCGGTTGGCCTGTGATCTCCTACGGTCACGGCACAACCGGCATCGCAGACCAGTGTGCGCCTTCGCGTAATGCCGCTGGAGGCCCGGCAATCGGTTACATCAGTTACACCGACACGATCATGAATAGCTGGCTTGATGCTGGCTACGCCGTTGTGCGAAGCGATTACGAAGGCCTAGGTACAGCCGGAGTCCACCCCTTCCTGGTTGGCAAGGCCTCTGGCAGGAGCATCCTCGACATCGTGCGTGCTGCCAACCAGATGAATCCGGCGATCTCGAAGCGATTTGTCATCACCGGTCACTCGCAGGGTGGCCAGGCTGCCCTGTTCGCAGCCGGCCAAGCTGAAACCTGGACACCGGACCTCAAGCTCAAGGGCACCGTCGCCTACGCACCCGCCTCGCAGCTTGCCGAGCAGCTCCCGCTCCTCTCGGGTTTCACCAGTCCGAGTTCATTGACTGCCTTGGCTTCAATGATCGTTCAAGGGATCAGTTCCGTGTACCCGGAGCTTGATACCGAAGCGCTGCTGTCGGACACGATCCTGTCGCTCTACCCAGACACGCTCACCGAATGCCTTGCTCAGTTGAGCCAGCCTGACAGTCTCGGTGGTATCGCGCCCAGCCAACTGGTTCGACCTGGCGCAGACACCGATGTTCTGCTGGATCTCCTCGCAGAGCAAAACCCATTGGTGAGGAGCGCTGCTCCGATCGTGCTTGCTCAGGGCCTGACAGATTCGACTACGTATCCGTTCCTGACCAGCAACCTGAACACTGATCTCGGAAGGCTCCCCGGCAACGATGTTGAGTACCTGACGTACCCGGGCGTCGACCACGGCGGAATCCTGGATGCCTCGGTCGGTGAAGTTGGACCCCTGATTGAGAGCTGGCTACCCGGCGGTAAGTAAAGGTCCGGGTCCGTTCTGGTCATGCTTACATACTGACCCGGATTCGGGTCTGACTGACTCAGTCCAGCCAGGTCGCAAGCTCTTCAAGCGCCTCTGGTTCAACGTAATAGTACGCCCACAGCCCGCGTCGCTCTCTGTCCACGATGCCGGCGTCTCGCAGCTTTTTGAGGTGATGTGAAAGCGTTGGCTGACTAAGGTCAAACAGGGGCACCAACTCGCAAACACAAACCTTACCTGCGTGCTTGCGAAGCACGTCAACCAGAGTGAGGCGTACCGGATCGCCGAGGGCTTTGGCAATTGTTGCCATCCGCGCCGCCTCCTTGCGCTCAACGTCCGGATAGACAACCGGTTCACAGCATCGCTCGCCAGGAGGGCGTTTGCGCTTGGGGGTAAGTGTCATTCCTGAGCTCATCGAAATCCATCTAATCAGTTCCATTGATAGTTGTCAATTGATAGCTTCGCGACATAAGTTCGTCAGCTTCACAGGAGAACTGAACATGAGAGTCGCAATTAATGGCTTCGGACGCATAGGAAGGCTGGCGATGCGGGCGTCGCATCGCGAAACGGATATCGAGATCGTCGGCGTCAACGAACCTGCCTGTGACGCGGCCACTTCGGCTCACCTGCTTGAGTTCGATTCGGTGCACGGCCGCTGGGATGTCCCCTGCGGCGCGGCTCCTGACGCGCTCGAGGTCGATGGGAGTCGGGTCTTCCACACCTCGGAGGCACAGCCGGTCTCGCTTCCCTGGAATGGCGATGATGTCGACGTTGTGCTCGAGTGCTCCGGGCGTTTCCGCACGCGCGCAACCCTTCAGCCGTTCCTGTCTGCTGGTGTTGGGACCGTGCTCGTGGCGGCACCGGTCAAGGACGACGCACTCAACGTCGTTTATGGGGTGAACGAGGACCTCTACGACCCGGCTCACCATGACATAGTGACCGCTTCTTCCTGTACGACCAACTGCCTGGCCCCGGTGGTCAAGGTCCTCCACGAAGGGATCGGCATCGAGCACGGCTCGATCACCACCCTTCACGACATGACGAATACCCAGTCGGTGGTCGATGCGCCTCACGAGGACCTGCGTCGGGCGAGGGCCGCAAGCCTCTCGCTGATCCCGACCTCAACCGGGTCGGCGACCGCTATCGGGATGATCTTCCCGGAACTGGAGGGTCACCTCGACGGGCTTGCGGTGAGAGTGCCACTACTCAACTCTTCCCTCACCGACTGTGTTTTCGAAATGAAGAGGGAAACTGGAGCCGATGAAATCAACGGGCTGCTCGCTGACGCCGCAGGCGGTGACCTGGTCGGTATCCTGGGCTACGAAGAGAAACCGCTGGTGTCCTGTGACTACCGTGGCGACCCAAGGTCTTCGATCGTTGACGCCCTCTCCACCCGGGTAACGAACGGTACCCAAGTGAAGGTGCTCGCCTGGTACGACAACGAATGGGGCTACGCGAATCGGCTGGTGGACATGCTCCGCCTGATCTCGAGCCGGGCGGGCTAGCTCGTGGCGAGCTCAGGCCAGGTGACTGGCAACCGGGGTGACCTCCGTAACTACATTCTGGTCACGGCGGCATACTGGACTGACACCGTCGCCGACGGGGCCACCCGAATCCTGGTCCTGTTCTTCTTCTACCAGCTTGGTTATTCGCCGTTCGAACTCGCCACGCTGTTCGTCTTCTACGAGTTCTTCGGTCTTCTGACCAATCTGGTCGGCGGCTACATAGCAGCCCGTCTCGGGCTCAAGACAACCCTTTTCGCCGGATTGGGGGTCCAGATCTTCGCCCTGGCAATGCTCGGCCTGCCCAGTGAAGCATGGCTGGCAGTTCCATGGGTGATGGCTTCACAGGCGTTCTCCGGGATCGCCAAAGATCTGACCAAGATGAGTTCGAAGAGTGCGGTCAAGCTGGTCGTCCCGGAAGACTCAGAGTCCTCTCTCTTCAGATGGGTTGCCGTGCTCACGGGATCCAAGAATGCGCTGAAGGGAGTCGGCTTCTTCGTTGGTGGTCTACTGCTCACTCTGATCGGCTTTCAGGCGGCGATCCTTGCCCTGATGCTGATGGTCATGATTGCCCTCGTAACAGTCGCGATCCTGATGCATGGGGGACTGGGCACGGTGGACGCTACGGCCCGCTTTCACCACATGTTTTCCAGCAGCGGGGCGATCAACATCCTGGCCGCCGCTCGGGTGTTCCTCTTTGCCTCCAGGGACGTCTGGTTCGTGGTCGGATTGCCCGTATTCCTGCGCACCGAGCTTGGCTGGAGTTTCTGGGAGGTCGGCACCTTTCTGGCGATCTGGGTGATCGGATACGGGATCGTGCAGGCCTCTTCGCCCGCATTCCTTGACCGCCGAGCCGCTGCCGGTGAGGGCCCTCCAAACGGACGTTCGGCAACCCGTCTGGCTTTCGGTCTGGCCTTGCTTCCCGCCCTGATTGCGAGCGCTCTGGTCGCTGACTTCGATACGACCCTGGTCCTGGTGACCGGGCTGATCTTCTTCGGCCTGCTGTTTGCCATGAACTCCGCTGTGCATTCCTATCTGGTGCTGTCCTACTCGAAGGCCGAACGAGTTTCGATGGACGTCGGCTTTTACTACATGGCGAACGCCGGCGGAAGGCTGACGGGGACCCTGCTCTCGGGGCTCGTCTACCAGTTCTGGGGGCTGACCGGTTGCCTCTGGGTTTCCTGCGCGTTCCTGATCGCGGCGGGGCTTGTCTCCCTCCGGCTACCGCGGCGAAAGGCGGGAATACGGATACTCAGACCGGCGGCGTGACCAGCCTGGTGAGGCGCTGGTTGTGGAAGCTGCTCCCGCCGAGGAACGCCGCGTCGAGCTGTGCCCGCTTGTAAAACCAGTGGACGTTGGCTTCCCAAGTGAAGCCAATGCCTCCGTGCGCCTGGATAGCCGAGGCTGTCACATCGATACCCGCCTTTGAGGCAGATGATTTGGCGAGCGATGCTGCTTCCGGCAGCCTCTGGCGATCTGCGTCGGCCGCCCAGGCCGCAAAATAACTGGCCGACCGGGCACCCTCGGTCTGAAGAAGCATCTGCGCGCAACGATGCTGGACTGCCTGAAACGACCCGACCGGGCGACCGAACTGTCTGCGGTCCTTCACGTACTCGAGAGTCATGTCAAGCGCGCGCTGGCTGATCCCCACCAGCTCAGCCGAAACCAGAACAGCCGCGAGATCCAGGGCAGGTCCAGGATCGCCCGACATTGCCTCTCCAGCTACTGGATCCGGCTCGGGCCGGGCGTAGCGCCTGCTCGGGTCAATCGTTTTGACAGCCGGAAACTGACCGTCGTCGATCAGCCTGGCGGTTCCTGAATCTCTGTCTGCGACAACCAGCACGTCGGCTGCTTCAGCGTCGGCAATGATCTCACCGGTCAATCCAAATGCGCCTGTCGCTTCTCCGGATGCGAGGCGACCGAGCCATTTCTCTTTCTGCTCGGAACTGCCGCACTCAGTAATTGCGGCAGCGCAGGTCACCGTGCTGAGGAATGGACCGTTGAGAAGGGCATAGCCGGATTCCTCCAGCAGGCTTGCCAGTTCAACGTAGCCGAGTCCCCCACCTCCATACTGCTCGCTGATCGCAACACCCGGCCAGCCGAGCTCAGTCAGTTCCTGTGAAAGCTCGGCATCGTATTCACCGGACTCCGCAGACTCACGCTGCTTTTCAGGCGTAAACCGGGAGGCGAGGAAATCCTTCGCAGTGCGCTTGATCTCGTGTTGGTCCTCGGTAAAGTCGAATCTCATCTTCCGCTCACTTCCTCGGTAGTCCGAGGACCCGCTCAGCAACGATGTTTTTCAGGATTTCGGTGGTCCCTCCTTCGATCGAGTTGCCACGCGACCGAAGGAGTTCGTAAGCCCACGGATCACCTTCAGTGAGCGCTTCGGCGCCGCAGATCGAAACAGCGAGTTGAGCCAGCATCTGGTTTGTCTCTGACCAGAGCCATTTCGTAAGAGAACCCTCAGGACCCGGCTGCCCATACTGCTCAATCGAGCTGAGCCCGCGGTAGGCAAGGAGACGCAGCGTCTCGGTCCGGACATGCATTTCCCCAAGCGCTTCGGCAACGACTGGATCATCAATCCGTCCGTTGGCACTGGCCTTGGCTATGAGACGATCGAGCAACTGTCGCAGTCTCACCTGCAGAAAAAAGCCAAGTCCTGAACGCTCGTTCATCAATGTGGTCAGGGCGACATTCCAGCCATCCCCCTCCCCTCCGAGCATGTTCGCGTTGGGCACTCGGGCTTCTTCGATAAACAGTTCGTTGAACTCGGACTCCCCGGTCATCTGCACCAGCGGACGAACCTGAACCGCATCCTGTTCCATATCCATCAGAAAGTAGGAAAGGCCCTTGTGCTTTGAAGCTTCGGGGTCGGTACGAGCCACAAGCATGCACCATTTTGAGTACTGCGCCGCGCTCGTCCAGACCTTCTGACCGGTCACCACCCAGTCGTCTCCGTCGCGAATAGCCCGAGTTTTTACCGCAGCGAGATCGGAGCCGGCCTCCGGCTCGCTGAAACCCTGGCACCAGACCTCGTCAGCTGAAAGTATTGGCGCCAGGTAACGCTCTTTCTGCTCATCGTCACCCCAGGCCATGATGGTCGGCCCCGCCAGTAGAAGTCCCAGCACATTCGCCGGAAGGGGTGCGTTGGCCCCACCCAGCTCTTCAAAAAAGATTGCTGACTGCATCAGCGAAGCGTCTCGACCCCCGTACTCACGAGGCCAATGAACAGCTCCCCACCCGCCTTCGAAGAGGGTGCGCTGCCAGTTACGGCGGAACTCGAAGACCGTGTCGTCATCTCCGCGAGGCTCCTCCCCGGGATTGTTGGCGTCAAACCAGAGCCGCAGCTCGTTGCGAAAGGCGGTCTCTTCCTCGGAGAAGGTCAGGTCCATGAAAGAAGAGTTTAGGAGAGAGCGGTGTCAGCCGGCATTGCGGAGTTCGACCAGGTCCGCCAGATCCTCATTCGACAGCTCGGTCAACGCGGACTCACCGGAACTCACAATCGCGTCTGCGAGCTCCCGCTTGCTGTCGTGAATCGAAGCTATCCGATCCTCAATTGTGCCTTCAGCAATGAGTCGGTGAACCTGAACTGACTTGGTCTGGCCGATCCGGTGGGCGCGGTCGGTGGCCTGCTCCTCGACCGCCGGATTCCACCATCGGTCAAAGTGGATGACATGATCGGCCCGGGTGAGATTAAGCCCTGTTCCAGCTGCCTTGAGCGAAAGCAGAAAGACGGAAACCTCCCCGTCCTGAAAACGGTCAACCATTCCTTCCCGCTTGGATACAGGCGTCCCGCCGTGCAGAAGCTGACTGTCTATTTTGCGCTGATCAAGGTGGCGTTTCAGCAGCTTTGCCATCGCCACGTACTGCGTGAACACCAGTACCGCACCGTCTTCGGCAAGAATCGTGTCCAGCAACTCGTCAAGAAGTTCCAGTTTTCCGGATCTCTCCTCGAGCGCGGGATCCTCTTCCTTGAGGTACTGCGCCGGATGGTTACAGATCTGCTTCAACGAAGTAAGTAGCTTCAGAACGAGACCCCTCCTCCCCATCCCCTCGCTGGTGCGAATCTCAAGCATGTTGTCACGCACGGCCCGCTCATAAAGCATTACCTGCTCCGGACTGAGGCCGACCGGCTGATCAGTAATCGTCTTTGGAGGAAGCTCAGGGGCGATCCCCGGATCAGACTTGCGACGCCTGAGCACGAACGGCCGGACCAGCCGGGACAGAAGTCTGGTTGTTGACTCTTTGCGCTCGGCTTCTATCGGGTCGGCCCAGTTGGTCCGGAAGGAGGCATGCGAGCCGAGCAGCCCGGGAGTTGTCCAGTCAAGAATTGCCCAAAGCTCGGAGAGGTTGTTCTCTACTGGCGTACCAGTGAGAGCCACCCTCGATCGGGCTGGAATGGTTCGAAGGGCCTTGGCTCCAGCTGAGCGCGGATTCTTTACGTGCTGGGCCTCGTCCGCCACCAGCAGGCCCCACTTGACCGCACCGAATTTGAGGGCATCGAGCCGCATAGTTCCGTAAGTAGTCAGGACGAACCCCTTGGCTACACCGTCCAGCGTCCGACCTCCACCGTGGTAGCGGCGCACCTCCTCCCCCGGAGCAAAGCGGCGGATCTCCCTTTCCCAGTTTCCAAGCAGCGATGCCGGGCAAACAACCAGAGTGGGCCCGTCAGTCTTTTGATTGCCTTTCCGGTGGAGGTGAAGGCCGATCAGCATGACAGTCTTTCCGAGGCCCATGTCATCTGCCAGGCAGCCCCCCAGGCCCAACGATGTCATCCGATGGAGCCACCTGACGCCATCGAGCTGATAGGCACGGAGTGTCGCGTTCAGCGCCGCCGGTTGCTCCGAGGGTTCGTTGGCTCCCTCTTCGCGAGTGATCTGCTCACGTAGTTCGGCTAGCCATCCTGCAGCCTCTACTTCCACAGTGCGCCCATCGATCATGGTGCTGCCCGTGAGTGCGACGCTGAGAGCATCGATTGCCGTCAGTGGACGAAGATCCGGATTACGTGCCCGGTGTGCCTCTACCGGGGGTACCAGCACCCATTGATCTCGAAGCCAGGTGACGGGCCGGTTGTTGTAGGAAAGCGATTCGAGCTCGTCTGGAATGAGGGGTTCGCCGTCGAGGTACAGCTTCCAGGAGAACCCCTGCAGTGCTGATTCGTCAAAGACATCCGGGACACTCTGGCTCAGTCCGCCGGTGCTACCAACCACGACACGAGCTTCGAGTGAATCGTTGAGGTCCGGATCCCAAGCCAGCTGGATACCGGAGCTTTGGAGGCGCTCGGCAGCACCGTCGAGCAGATCGGCTACCTCAGGATCCGACAGCCGAAGGCCCTCGGGAATATCTGCGTCAAGCAGTCTTCTGAGGGGCGACCACGCCGCGGCTGCGATGCCTACCCCGAGGGTGGTGTCGATCCGCCCGCGCGAACCGAAACCCTTGTCCTGAGTCCAGAGCTCACCGACGTCTTCGTATATATCCGGCTGCCCAGGGCGATGAGCCTGGACCGTTATCTCGAGGGAGCCAGATTCGTAGTTCCCAGCGGGCTCGGCAACCCTCATCCTGATTGAAGCCTCAGACCGCTTTTTGGTACGACCAGCCTTGTCAGCCCGAGAGGCCGACTTGGCTTTCCTTCGTTGTCGTGATGGGCTCGGCGTGGAAGACAAAGTGAACCGGAAATTGTACCCGCTTCAGATGGTCGGCTACTTCAAAGACGCTAAGAAGAGCAGTGCACGATCCCCTAGCGGTCAGCTTTGCGCGAACCTTTAGGGCTCAGCGCCCTCAGATCCACTCCCTCTCTACGCAAAAGTAAATAACAGAGCCAAATGCCAAGGCCAAACAGCGGCAGACCCATTGCCGTGCGCGCGATTCCGAGAGCAACAAGAGATCCCGCCAGGTAGAAAGGGAGCTGAACCGCAAGCCGGGTTGAGAACAGCGCCACCCAGATCCAACTCATCCGGTTGAACAGTCGCACCTGGTCCGGGTCCTGTCGCCATTTCATCCCGTCGCCGATAAGTGGACCTATCAGGACGCCCATCAGCGGCCAACCGACGGCGATTGAAACTGCGTAGGCAACCGCGTAGCCAGCGTTGAACAGAAGTCCTGGAAGAAAGAAGTCTTCCGCCCTCCCCGTTCGTGTAGCGATGAACCCCGCTATGGCCACGCCAATAAATCCGGCCACCGCAAAACGGATCGACTCGCCCCTGACGAGTCTGACCAAGCCGATGACTGCTCCGAGACCGATCGCTGCAACAGCTGAAAGCTGGAGATCCTGTCCGGAAATGCTGTAGACCGCAACAAAGAGCAGGCCGGGCAGGCTTGAATCAGCGACCCCCTGAGGACCACCCATCTCGTCGATCAGGTTCAGTTCCTGCTTGCGCTCCAGTTCCGATGTGGCGCCAGTGGCCTGATCCGGTTCACCCGAGGACTCTTCGTTTCGACTCACGGAAGCATTGTGGCTGAATCCGCCGACCGGGGGATTCGACTCAGGCGGCGAACGGGACCAGCGGCCAGGAAGTCGGGACCGTCTCGGTGCGACCCTCGCGCTCGAAGTATTCCTGAAGCGAACGGGCCTGCTCGTCAGCCCAGACAACCTGTTCATCGTGGAGCGAAGGAAGGTCGTAGGCGCCCAACTCCTGGTTGATGTGCCCGAGTTTCCAGGCCAGACGGGCAGCTGCAAGTGCGTCGGCATCGGCGTCGTGAGCATCGGTCAGCGGGATGCCGTAGTCCTCACACAGGATGCTCAAAGTTCGTCCACCCTTGCGGAATTTATTAATCCGCTTTTCCAGAACGTATGGATCGATGACGAGGAGGCCATCTGGGCCTCCGACTTTTTCAATCAGCGGCTCGACTCCGTGGCGTCGAGCTTCGCGATCGAGGATGGTCAGATCAAAACGTGCGTTGAAGGCAACAATAGGAATGTCCTCAGCGACCACTTCAGCTAGGACCTGAGTTATCTCCGCGACGGCGCTGGGTGCATCCTGCCCTTCGGCCTTTGCTTTTTCATTGGAGATGCCGTGAACAGAGATCGCCTCACCTGGAATGTCAATCTCCGGGTCGACGAGCCAGTTGCGGCTTATGGTTTCCTCTCCCCCTCCCACGATGCTGACGGCAGCGGTTACTATCCGGTCGTTTTCGGTATCGGTACCTGTGGTTTCTATGTCGTACGCGGCCAAGCGGCCTTCAAACCAGTTCACATCCAGAACCGTATCGCCGCAACCGGACGTCAGGCAGGGGGATCTCCGAACCACGTTCCGGCGGCTCATGTCTCGGCGGCACACACTTGTGCAGGCCAAGCGACCCATGGGTGCCCCCCGGTGTAATGATCCATGAGTGAGTCTGGAAAAGGAGTCCCTTGCTAAGGCGGATTAAGGATCCGGACACGAGTTGGCGCGATGCCGGTTCGGATTTCATCAAAAGTGAGATCTCGGGTGGGTTTGTGTTGCTTGCCGCCGCCGTACTGGCGCTGATCTGGGCGAACGCCCCCTTTGGCAGCACCTATGAATCGTTCTGGCAGACGGACCTCACAATCGGGTTCGGTCAGTTTGCGATTACCGAGGATCTCCAGCACTGGGTGAACGATGCGCTGATGGTCCTGTTCTTCTTTGTTGTTGGCCTTGAGATAAAGCGGGAACTCGTGGTTGGCGAATTGAACGACCGGACAAAAGCCGCTCTCCCCCTGTTCGCAGCCGTCGGAGGCGTGGTTGTTCCGGCGCTGATCTACGCCTCGCTCAACTTCGGAGGTTTGGGTGCTCCTGGCTGGGCGATTCCGATGGCGACTGACATTGCCTTCGCGATAGCGGTGCTGGCGCTTCTCGGAAAGCGCATTCCTTCCGGGGTTCGCCTGCTTCTGCTGAGCATCGCGATCATCGACGATGTGATCGCAATCCTCGTTATTGCAGTCTTCTATTCGACCGACATCAGCACGCTCTGGCTGGCCGTTGGTGCGGTCGGGCTTCTGGTCGTCTACCTGATGCAGCGGTTCGGTGTTGATCGAATCTGGCCGTACTGGGTGATCGGCGTAGCCATCTGGGTGGCGTTCCTTTCGTCGGGGGTTCATGCAACGATTGCGGGTGTAATTCTCGGTCTGATGACCCCCGCTCATCCGATCAAAGGGCGTCATGTGATTGAAGATCTGGAGCATCGCATCCACCCGTGGACCAGCATGCTCATTGTGCCGCTCTTCGCACTTGCCAACGCCGGAATTATAATTTCAGCGACGATTTTGACGGAAGCGACCGCAAGCATGATCTTCTGGGGCGTGGCGATCGGTCTTATCGTCGGAAAGATCATAGGTATCGGATCCGGGATTGCAATTGCTCAAAGGCTTGGCTGGGGCAGCGTCCCAGACGGAGTCAGCCGCTCTCATATCTGGGGTGTGGCTGCTCTTGGCGGTATCGGCTTCACTGTCTCCTTGTTCATCGCCGAGCTTTCGTTTGAGTCGGAGCTCTTGCTTGAGTACTCAAAGATCGGAATTTTCACCGGTTCAATCATCAGTGCGTTGATTGGTGTGTTCCTTCTGACCCGCCACATCCGCGTGGAGAAACGCGCAGTAGAGGCTCCCGACCGTTAGGGAATCAGGAACCAATCAGACGGACCGATGGACTCCGACCGCTCCGGTTACTGAAAAATCAGGTTTCCTGTGCGCTACCGGCTGAGGCGGTGGGATCGGGACCCATGCCGGGCGAGACGTGTAGCGGGGGTCCTGCCGGGCCCTCATCTGCAGGTTCGACATTACCGGTATGTATCTCCGGAGATGGCTGATCTCCGAGATAACGACCGACCATGCGTGCGCACTGTCGGCCTTCATTTATTGCCCAGACAATCAGAGACTGACCACGACGGGCATCGCCGGCAGCAAACACTCCGTCGACTGACGTTGAGTAGGTGCCGGCCTTGATATTCCCGCGGCCGTCCTTGAGGCAACCGAGGCCGTCCAGCAGCTCTGGTTCAGGGTGGAGGAAACCCATGGCAAGAAGCACAAGGTCCGCCTCGATCTCGAATTCAGTGCCTTCCACGGGCCCGAACGGAGCAACGCTGTCAGCGTGGGCGGCGTGAAGCGTGGTGACTTGTCCTGCGGCGCCAGAAAGGTGCGTCGTCGTCACTGAGAAGTCCTGCTCCCCCTTCTCAACCTCTTTGGCCTCTTCCATGGCGTAAGAAAGCCGGTATTTCTGTGGCCACAAAGGCCATGGGGTTCGATCGTCCGAACGGCGCTCCGGTGGCTCGGGCAGAAGCTCCAGCTGGACGACCTGCGTGGCACCTTCACGGATCGAGTTGCCGACACAATCTGCACCGGTATCACCACCACCGATGACCACGACCTTCTTACCCTTGGCTGAGATTGCTGGCATATCGGGGACGGATGCCATCGGCTCGGGCCCGGTGACACCGGCCACCCACCGATTTCGGGTGTAGAGGTAGTCCATGGCGAAGTGCACTCCATCGAGATCACGTCCTGGAACCGAAAGATCTCGCGGAACCCTCGAGCCTGTCGCCAGCACAACGGCATCGAAGTCCTGTCTCAGATCCTCAACCGTGAGGTCAACCCCGACGTCCACTCCACAGCGGACCTGAACCCCTTCGTCGATGAGCTGCCGGACACGACGCTCGACGACCGACTTCTCAATCTTGAAATCCGGAACGCCGAATCTGACGAGACCCCCGGCAGCCTCGTCGCGTTCGAACAGGACCACCGTGTGTCCCGTTCGGCGAAGCTGTTGAGCGGCAGCCATCCCGGCAGGACCGGAACCCACCACAGCAATTCTGTGACCGGTTTCACGCTTGGGAGGTTCCGGACCGACCCAACCCTCTTTCCAGGCCCGATCGATGATGTTCTGCTCAATCTGCTTGATCGTGACGGCCTCGTTCTCCCTTATCTCGAGAACGCATGAGGCTTCACAGGGCGCCGGACAAAGCCTCCCGGTGAATTCGGGAAAATTGTTAGTCGCATGCAGCTGCCGGATCGCGTCCTGCCAGCGGCCGTGGTAGACGAGGTCGTTCCAGTCGGGTATCAGGTTTCCGAGAGGGCATCCGTCGTGACAGAACGGAACGCCACAGTCCATACACCGAGCACCCTGATCAGCCAGCTCTTCGTCGCTGCGATGAACCACAAACTCGCTGTAGTCGCCCACACGTTCCGCGGGGTCTCGATACGGAATACCAGCGCGTTCAACCTCCAGGAATCCCCCTAGCTTGCCCATGTCAGCCCTCCTTCCTTCCGGAAGCCGCCACCGCGGTGGGTTCCGTCAGACCGGTAGACCCGTTCTCACTGGCTTCGGATTCAAGTTCGGCCAAGACTCGCTTGTAATCGATCGGAAATACTTTCACGAAATTTTCCACCTGTACATTCCAATCCTCGAGAAGGTGGGCTGCGACGGTTGATCCCGTCCGTATCCTGTGCTCCTCAACAAGACTACGCAGTCCGGAGCGGTCCGAATCGGTGAGATCCTCAATCTGGTTGGCCATCGAGGGGTTGATTCTCTCGCCCAGGTAACCATCGGGGTCGTACACGAAGGCGAGGCCTCCACTCATTCCTGCCGCGAAGTTCCGACCGGTCGGACCCAGAACGACAACATTGCCTCCAGTCATGTACTCGCAACCGTGATCTCCAACACCCTCGATCACTGCGTCCGCACCTGAGTTACGCACAGCAAAACGCTCCCCACCAATTCCACGGAAGAAGGCTCGACCGCGAGTGGCACCGTAGAGCGCAGTGTTTCCGACAATCACGTTCTCTTCGGCCTGATATGCGGCTCCTGTGGGCGGTGAAACGGAGAGGATGCCGCCGGAAAGACCCTTGCCTACATAGTCGTTTACCTCACCCCGCAGCGAGAAAGTTACCCCTGGAGCGAGCCAGCCACCGAAAGACTGCCCTGCGGACCCGCGCAGATTGACCTTGATCGTATCTTCAGGGAGCCCTGCCGAACCGTGCTTTGTAGCTATCCGATTGGAAAGAATCCCACCGACGCAGCGATCGACGTTGCGTACGTCGATCTCAAATTGAACCGGATCGGCCGTGTCGAGCGAGTCGCCGGCAGCCTCAATCAGTTTCCAGTCAAGGTTGTCATCAAGCACCGATTCCTGCGGACGAATCCTGTGTCTGGGAGCGTCAGAAGCCACTCCTTCAGGAAATGCGAGAACGCCGCTCAGGTCGATCCCTTTGGCCTTCCAGTGGTCCACGGCCTCATCCGCCTCGATCAACTGGCTCTGTCCAATAAGTTCGTTCATGGTCCTTATGCCAAGCTTTGCCATCAGGCGCCGGGCCTCTTCTGCGACAAAGAAGAAGTAGTTGACGACGTGCTCAGGCTGGCCCTCGAAACGCTTGCGGAGTTCCGGATCCTGCGTTGCGATCCCGACGGGACAAGTGTTCAGGTGACAGGCCCGCATCATGATGCAGCCAGACGCGATCAGAGGCGCGGTCGAAAAACCGTATTCATCAGCTCCGAGCAGGGCGGCGATGACAACATCGCGCCCGGTTTTCATCTGACCGTCAGTCTGAACGGTAATTCGTGAGCGCAGGTCATTTTTGATCAACGTCTGTTGAGTCTCGGCCAAGCCTATTTCCCACGGGATACCGGCTGACTGAATAGATGACAACGGTGAAGCACCGGTGCCACCATCGTGACCGGCAATAAGCACGTGGTCGGCATTTGCCTTGGCGACGCCGGCAGCGACAGTCCCCACTCCCACCTCTGCGACCAGCTTGACTGAGACCGATGCCTCCGGGTTGGCGCATCGCAGATCGTAGATAAGCTGTTTCAGATCCTCGATCGAGTAGATATCGTGATGAGGCGGCGGCGAGATGAGACTGACTCCAGGTGTCGTGTGGCGCACCGATCCGATGTACTTGTCGACCTTGTGACCGGGGAGTTGCCCACCTTCACCCGGCTTGGCACCCTGAGCCATCTTTATCTGCAGCTGGTCGGCGTTAGAGAGGTAGTGGATGGTGACGCCAAAGCGACCGGAAGCGACCTGCTTGATTGCTGAACGGCGCAGGTCTCCGTTGTCGTCGCGCTCGAAGCGGACGGGATCCTCGCCTCCCTCGCCAGTGTTGGACTTGCCTCCAAGCCGGTTCATGGCGATGGCAAGGTTCTCATGGGACTCTCGCGAGATCGATCCCAGTGACATCGCCCCCGTCGCGAAGCGCTTGACTATCTCTGAAGCCGGCTCAACCTCCTCCAGAGGAATCGGCTCATCGGCCTCCCTGAGTCGGAACAGACCGCGGAGAGTCGCCCTCCTGGCTGAGATGTCGTTCACTTGTAGAGCAAACTCTTCATACTTCTCCTGAGCGTCGCCCCCTTCACCACGTACAGCGTGCTGGACGAGGGCGATGGTCTCCGGATTCCACTGATGAAACTCACCGTCGCGACGCCATGCGTAAAGGCCGCCCACGGGCAAGAGGTCCTCATGGCGGCCCGGATAGGCAGTTGCGTGGCGGTCAAGTGTCTCGCGGGCAATCACGTCAATGCCAATTCCACCAATCCGCGAAGCCGTTCCGGTGAAGTACCGGTCGATCACCTTGCGATTGATCCCCACCGCTTCAAATATCTGGGCGCCACAGTAGGACTGGATAGTAGAAATGCCCATCTTTGAAATCGTCTTGAGCAGGCCTTTGCCGATAGCCTTGACAACGTTTAGCTGGGCTCTATCGGGTGAGTCTGTGTCGGGTACGCGGCCCTCCGCGACAAGTTCGTCGACAGTGTCGAGCATCAGGTAGGGGTTGATCGCACTGCATCCGTAGCCGATCAAGGTAGCCATGTGATGGACTTCTCGTGGCTCTCCGGACTCAAGCACCAGTCCGGCCCTCAGTCGCGTACCTTCCCTCACTAAATGGTGATGTACGGCGCCGACGGCTAGCAGTGCCGGAATCGGAACCCTGCGGGGCCCGGTGCGACGGTCGGAAAGAATGAGGATGTTGAAGCCTTCCTGAATCGCCTCCTCGGCCTCTTCGCACAGTGCCTGAAGGCGAGCCTCCAGACCCTCGGGACCATCCGCCACATCCCAGGTGATGTCGATGGTTTCTGCGCGGAAAATGTCATGGTTGACGTGGCGGATCGTCTCAAGCTGCTGATTGAGCAGGATCGGCTGGTCAAGACAGAGCTGGTGGGCATGCTCCTCGGTCTCGGTCAACAGGTTCCGCTCAGACCCAACCCCTACAGAGAGGCTCATCACGATCTCTTCCCTGATCGGGTCCACCGGTGGGTTGGTCACCTGGGCAAAAAGCTGCTTGAAGTAGCTGTACAGCGGGGGTCGACTGTCGGACAGCACTGGAAGTGCTGAATCGTTGCCCATCGAACCGATCGGCTCGGCGCCTGTAGCTGCCATCGGGGCGATCAGTACACGCAGGTCCTCCTGGGTGTACCCAAAGGCCTTCTGCCTCACCGGAGTCGGCTGAACGCCCGTCATCGTCACATAGGCCGTGGGCAGGTCATCAAAGTGAACTGAAGCGCGATCAAACCATTCCTTGTAAGGCTGCCGGGATGCGATTTCATGCTTGACCTCTTCGTCCTCAATGATCCGGTGCTTTTCAAGGTCAACGAGGAAAAGCTTGCCCGGCTGAAGCCTGCCGAGCCGCTTGATCCGGTCGGCCGGGATATCAAGCAGCCCAATTTCGGAACCGAGTACAACCAGTCCGTCCGTTGTCTCGACCCAGCGGCCCGGACGTAATCCGTTGCGATCAAGGGTGGCGCCGATGACGCGACCATCGGTAAAGCAGACCGCGGCCGGCCCATCCCACGGCTCAATCAGGCAGGAATGAAAGGCATAAAAGCCACGCAACTCGTCGGAGAGGTCTGTTCGGTTGCGGTAGGCCTCAGGGATCATCATCATCGCTGCGTGTGGAAGCGACCGACCCGCGAGCATCAGCAGTTCGAGCACGTTGTCGAAGGTCGCCGAATCCGAACCGTCTGGTCGAACTACCGGGGCGACTTTCTCCAGATCGTCGCCGAATAGCTCCGAAGCCAACTGGGACTCTCTGGCGCGCATCCAGTTGATGTTCCCGCGCAGGGTGTTGATCTCTCCGTTGTGGGCAATGAGCCGGAACGGGTGTGCGAGGTCCCAGCTGGGAAAGGTGTTGGTTGAGAACCGTGAGTGGACCAGCGCCATCGCCGATCGCACGCGCTCGTCCCGCAGTTCGGGGAAAAAGCCTGGTACCTGGTACGAGGTAAGCATGCCTTTGTAGACGATCGTTCGGGACGAAAAGGAAGAAACGTAGACCTCTTCTCCAAGGTCTCGCTCACAGACCCTCCGGATCACGTAAAGCTTGCGCTCAAATGCGTCCTGATCTCCGTCCAGCGCACCTGAAGCTCCAACGAAAATCTGAGCCACGTGCGGCCGGCTCCGATCCGCCGTCTCGCCAACGTGAGCTGAATCGATGGGGACGTCCCTCCAGCAGAGAACAGATTGACCCTCATCTTCAGTTATCGAAGCAATGGCCTCCTTGAGTCGCTGGCAAGCGTCCGGGTCGCGAGGCAGGAAGCACATCCCCACCCCATAGCTGCCGGCAGGGGGCAGTTCGCAGCCTGCGGTTTCGCGAAAGAACAGATCCGGCATCTGAATGAGGATCCCGGCTCCGTCTCCGGTGGAGGCGTCGGCACCCGCGGCGCCACGATGTTCAAGATTTTCCAGCGCCAGGAGGCCCTGCGATACGACCTCGTGCCGAGCTTCATTATCAAGCCGCGCAACCATGGCGACACCACAGGCATCGTGCTCGAGGTTGGAGTCATAAAGACCGCTTCTGGTGCGGGACGATGGAGTGAAATCGCTCATAATTCGGCGCCGTCATGATTCGGCGCGCTCATCCTTCGCTTTTTAGAACGGTTTTGTGGTGTCCGGAACACCATCCACGAGGCGAACCGTTAAGACAGGATACCGGAGGCCAACCCTTGCCACCTGTCCCCTCGGCCAACATTCCCACCCCACCGACGCCGGGGCCGACACTCCGTCAGGTCACCCCTTTTTGAGTGCCTTCTCCTCGTAGGCAATCCGTCCGGGGTCGGTCTCCTTGTGTGCGAGCACGTTGTCAGCATTGAAGACCCGCATGAGCCTGTCCCGCGCAGTCGCCGAAAGAAGAGAGGTGGGCGGCTGAAGGAACCGGGTGCTTCGCGGCAGCCAGACCTCAGCCTGACCAGTGACTATCGCCCTGGTTATTCCGTCGCCGACTTCGGATGGCAGCAGCCAGCGAACCCCGCGCGCGTTTCCAATTCCGGTAGCAAGCTCTGTTTTCACTGGTCCGGGCATAACGCAGGTGACCCCCACTCCCGTTCCGGTCAGCTCGTTTCTGACGGACTCGCACAACCCGACCACGGCAAACTTCGTCGCACAGTAAGTCGAGCCGCCGGGGAACCCGGTCTTCCCAGCCTGTGAAGCGATGTTCACAATCTGACCGCTTCCCCTGCGTTTCATCCTCCGCATCGCAATTTTTGTCCCGTTGATGACGCCATAAAGGTTGACCTGGATCGACCGTTCAGTAGCTTCCTCTGACTCGTCGTCAAGTCCGCCCAGGATCATCACACCGGCGTTATTGACCAAAGCATCGACTGGACCAAGCTCAGCCTCAACCTGATCAACGAAACTTTCGAAGACCGAGATGTCAGTCACATCGAGCCTGCCGCCAAAGTTGCCCTCCCCCAGCGCCGCCGCTTCGCTTGCAGCCCTCTCACCGTCAAGGTCGCCGAGCGCCACCCTGGCGCCAGCCGCGACCAGAGAGCGACCGGTTGCCAAACCGATTCCGCCGGTTCCACCGGTGACGACGACAACTGATCCACTCAAGGGCCGCTCACGATCATTCATCCTTGCTCACTACCTCCGTCGGTTCGAAATCGGATCACAGAATTTACAGAGAGTAGAACCAGACGAACTCCGACTGGCCGTTGCCTCTACGCTTGTCCAGATGCAATTGGTCCTCGCCTCCACCGATCCGGCGGCCGGAATAGGTCTAATCGCTGCCCTGCTTGCCGGCATTGTTTCCTTCCTCTCTCCTTGCGTTCTTCCGCTCGTTCCCGGGTATCTTTCTGCCGTTTCTGGAGTCTCGGTGGAGGATCTGGATGACGCCGACTGGCGGCGGGTAATGGTTCCTGCCCTCTTTTTTGTCGGCAGCTTTTCAGCGATCTTCATTCTGCTCGGGCTAACGGCGACAAGAATCGGTTCAGCACTGAGTGACCACCGAGAGCTTCTCGACAAAGTAGCTGCCGCAGTGATCATCCTCATGGGCGTCCTCTTCATCGCTTCATTTTTTGTCGTCAAGCTCAACCGGGAATGGCGCCCTGAAGCACTGATTCACCGGGCAGGAAAGGGTGGCCCAATGGTTGCCGGTGCGGCTTTTGCCATCGCCTGGACTCCGTGTATAGGCCCTACTCTCGGCGCAATCCTTTCCGCGGCTTCGCTGACTGGCTCTGCCTTGCGGGGGGGGCTGCTGCTTGCCGTCTACTCAGCCGGTCTGGCGATTCCGTTTCTCCTGACAGCATTGGCCTTCGGCCGAATGACCACTGCGTTCGCCGTGGTAAGAAGGCACTACGGGGCGATCATCGCTATCGGCGGTGTGATCCTGATCGTCATGGGTGTCCTGATCTGGACCGGTGAGATCTACCGGATCAACATTGAAATCCAGTCATGGATGACCGATCTGGGAATTGATTTCTGGAGTGACTTTTAGGTCTGAAAACGACTCTCGCTACCCGGCACCTTCGCTACCTCAGTTGCGAGAGGGATCGGGAATCTCCGAAGGTGCCACTGCTGGCCCCTCATCAGGCCCGGCCGGACCCACTCTCACAAACTCGTTGCCCACGGCCTCAACCTCTTCGACCCCTTCATCTTCCATGTCCCGAGAACAGACAATTCTGAAACGTCCGGTACCGATATCCGCGTCACCCACAATGGGAAGACCTCTGATCTTTTCCCATCCGAGTCTTTCGATCTCGAACGGACTCATCCTGACCTCAGCCGCCGGATATAAACAGCTCGAGTTGTGCTGGTCTATCGCCTTTGAAATAGCCTCGAGATTCATTACTTCCGGACTGCTCATAGTGGGAGTATTACAGCGGCAGCCAACACTGCGGTATGGCAACGCCCGGCGACCATGAATCAACCTGCCGCCCACCTCAATGGCTATTCGCTGTAAAACTCAGACGGTGAAACGCATTCCAAAAATCGCTCTCGCACAGATTAACCCCACGGTCGGTGATCTGGATGGGAATGCCGTCCTGATATCTGACTGGATCCTCCAGGCAAAAAAGGCGAATGCCGAGCTTGTCATTTTTCCGGAGCTGGCACTGACTGGCTATCCGGCGGAAGACCTCTACCTCCGGCCTGATTTCATCGCGGCAAATGTTGCCGTTCTCGCCCAGATTGCATCCACAGTGTCGGGCATCACCGCTCTCATTGGATACGCAGAACCCGTCGGGCATCCGGTAGGACGCGCGATAGCGGCGAACGCTGTCGCCGTTGTTTCAGATGGGAAGGTTCAGGCGATTTACCGCAAGCGGCTCCTGCCCAACTATGGGGTCTTTGATGAATACAGGACATTCCGAAACGGTTCCGGCCCCCTGGTTGTCGACATTGCCGGCACCCCGGTAGCGATAACGGTCTGCGAGGACTGCTGGGAACCGGAGTCCCACGTAGCAAAGACACTTGCACCCGACGCAGGTCTGATCGCAAACCTCTCGGCCTCTCCCTACCACCGCGGAAAAGCCCGGGAGCGTGAGGAAATCTTCAGGAGGGTCGCGATTGACAACGCTGTTCCTGTAGCGATGGTCAACATGGTCGGCGGCCAGGATGAGCTGATTTTTGATGGTGCCAGCGCTTTGATTGACGCTGACGGTTCGATCATCGCGAGAGCGGGTCAATTCACCGAGGATCTCGTTATCTGTGCCCGTGCAACGCCAGATTCCTCGCGGGTGATGCCGTGGCTGAATGACCTCGACGAGGTCTATGCCGCGCTGGTCACGGGACTGCGTGATTACGTGCTGAAGAACGGTTTTACGCATGTAGGGATTGGCCTCTCCGGGGGGATTGACTCGGCCCTGGTGTCGGTGCTGGCCGCCGATGCCCTTGGACCGGAGCGAGTCAGCTGTGTGGTTATGCCCTCCCCCCACTCCAGCGACGCAACTCAGTCAGACGCAAGGGAGATGGCCCTCGGACTCGGAGTCGAGTTGATCGAGATCCCAATCGGTGGACCAATGGAAGCATTTGCGGATCTTTTGAAGGACGACTGCGCCGGGATAGCTGCGGAGAATCTTCAGGCGAGGATCAGGGGCAACCTGATGATGGCGCTCTCAAACAGCCGCGGCTGGCTTGTTCTCACTACCGCCAACAAGAGTGAAACATCGGTCGGTTATTCGACTATCTACGGTGATATGGCCGGCGGTCTGGCTCCGATAAAGGACACACCAAAGACCCTCGTCTACGAACTCTGTCGGTACCGTAATCAGGCTTCTCCTGTGATTCCCGAAGCGATCATCACGCGCCCTCCCTCGGCAGAACTGAGAGCCGACCAGAAGGACTCGGATTCCCTTCCTGACTACGACGTTCTGGATCCTATATTGCGTCTGTACATCGAAGAGGACCTCGGCCCGGCCGAAATTGTTGCGCTTGGTGCAGATCCTGAAATCACGGCCGAGGTCATTGCGATGGTTGACCGGGCTGAGTACAAGCGCCGCCAGTCACCGCCCGGTCTCAGGATCACCTCAAAAGGGTTCGGTCGCGACCGCCGTATGCCGATAACCAATCGCTACCGACCGTGGGAAAGCGACGACTCAGACAGGACCCGCTAACGCTGTTTTCTTGCTTTCGCTCTGGCTTTAGCGCGCGCCTTAGCCTTCGTTCTTGCCTTCTTTGCCCTGGCCTTGGTCCTTGCCTTGGCCGAGTACGCTTCTCGCACTCTGTCTGCTCGAGGTTTCTCTACCGGATTGGCGACCGAATTTTCGTTCAGGGCACAGGCAACCGAACAGCAGGATTGGCGTGCGACCCGTTCCGGCCCGTTGGTCTCAGCCCTGAACCCGCTCCCAGCGACGGGCGCGTCAAGCTCTGGCTCCGAGCAGAAAGGCGGGTCTTCATCAGGGCCAATGATGACTCCTGGGCATCCGGGCAAGGCCTCAAATGGCTCCCCGACGTCACATGGATGACGGGGCCCGCAGTTGCTGGCTTCGGAGCATTGGGGCGGGTAAGGAGGGCTGCACTTGACGGAGGATTCATCTCCGTCGGAGACTATCTCGCACCACGGAGGAAGTGGCGGGATGCAGTAGTCGCTGCCGTCTTGACAGAAGGGCGGGAGTGGTCGCTCGCACACCACTGAGGTGT
>JBBECI010000053.1:28824-66015 GCA_040881895.1 Solirubrobacterales bacterium
TCGCTGCCGTCTTGACAGAAGGGCGGGAGTGGTCGCTCGCACACCACTGAGGTGTCATCCCCGTCGGTGACCCTTTCGCACCACGGTGGAAGCGGCGGAAGCGGCCGCTCGCACGCGACCGACGTGCCATTCTCGTCGGTGACTGTTTCGCACCAGGGCGGAAGCGGCGGACTGCAGGCATCGCTGCCGTCTTGACAGAAGGGCGGGAGTGGTCGCTCGCACACCACTGAGGTGTCATCCCCGTCGGTGACCCTTTCGCACCACGGTGGAAGCGGCGGAAGCGGCCGCTCGCACGCGACCGACGTGCCATTCTCGTCGGTGACTGTTTCGCACCAGGGCGGAAGCGGCGGACTGCAGGCATCGCTGCCGTCTTGACAGAAGGGCGGGAGTGGCCGCTCGCATACGACTGAGGTGTCCTCCCCATCGGTGACTCTTTCGCACCACGGTGGAAGTGGCGGGACGCAGTAGTCGCTGCCGTCTTGACAGAACGGCGGGTGCGGTGGTCTTACAGGACAGTTCTCGATCGATTGACCTGGGTCGCACCAGGGAGGCAGGCAGCCGGCGTCGGGGCCGGCGTAACAACCCGGGTCCGGGGAAGCCTCGCAATCAACTGCTGATCCACAACTCTCGGGCTGCGGAGGATTCTGGCAATCGATTGTCAGGCATTCAGCATCATCGTGCCCGATCACTGCCCAATCCTGAGCATTTTGAGCGGAGGCACTGGCAGAAAACATCATCGCAACTGTTGTCAAGAGCGCAGCTGCGCCTATAACCAGAAAACGACTCACCTCGCGATCCTTACAGTTCGTGCCGTGCTTGTCAACAAGGCATGACTTCAGGCAACGTTTTGATCATCATCGCCATCCTTTTTCACCAGGACTCCGAGGTCCAGTCCGTCAGGGACATCACGTATTGCCATCGTCATCTGGGCGACGGCGCAGATTTTTCCTTCGGCGTCCTTGACTTCAGCCCGCCAGACCCAGGTCATACGTCCACGGTGAATGGCCACCGCCTCCACCACGATGTCCCCCCGCGATACCGGGCGCAGGAGATTCACCGAAATGCTCTGACCCATGGCAATCCGATTTGTCGGCAAAACGGCCTTGCCAGTTGCCATCGAACAGAGACTCTCAACCAGACTGGCCATAACGCCTCCATGCATAATGCCCATCGGCTGTCGGTGGTTGTCGCGCATCCTGAGGCGCGCCTTGGCACCATCCGGATCTTCGGACAAAAACTCGGTCCCGAGAAGCACATCAAAAGGGGATTCAGGAAGTGTGACCTCTGGCATCTGTTGAAGATCATAAACCCATAGGCTTGCAAGCCATGGCGCTGAGCGAGGACAGCCGGTCATTGCTCCATCTTCTGCTGGCGCGTGGCAAGAGTTATGGCGATATCGCGGAACTTCTCGGAGTCAAAGAGGCCAATATCCGGGATCGTGCCCACTCGGCGCTGGCTGACATTCACGGCTCCGACCCGGATAGGGACGCCGATCTGACCGACTACCTCCTTGGACAGGCCGATCCGATCGAAAGAGCGGGCACTGCCCGTACTTTGGCTGAGAATCCTGCGGCTCGGGAGACGGCGGATGATCTCGCAGCCCAGTTGAAACTTCTGGTGCCAAGTGCTGACCTGCCGAATTTACCCACAAAGGTCGGTTTGTCTGCCGGGCGATCCGACCGGACCCGGAAGAACAGCATCGAACCACCTGCAGATGGCCGCAGGACTGGTTTTTTCTCCGGGCTAACCTTGCTCCAGCGTCGACTGCTGGCGATTCTTCTGCTCGCCGCAACGCTGATCGTCGTAGTTCTGCTGGCGATCACCCTCTTCGATTCAGACGGTGATGGCGAAGGCAACACAGCCGGGGAGCAGCCTCCTGCCACCACCGCAGTGCTCAGGCCGGTTGAGGGTCAAAATGGTCGTGGTGTTGTGAACTTCGGCTTCAGCGGCACCGAACTGGCCGCTCAACTCCAGTTCAGCGAACTGCAGCCTTCGGTTGAGGGCCAGAGCTACGTGGTCTGGCTCTACGGTCCAGGTGGATCCTTTCCGATCAATCAGGCCACGGTGGATGACGCAGGCGCGATCGCGGGTCAGGTCGCAATTAACCAGGCACTGATCTGCTTCATTGCCGGGGATCTCTTTCCCGATGTACGACTCTCGCGCGTCGAAAACGACGAGATGCGGAAGACTCTGAACCGGGCGCGGAGCGGTGGCAGCAACGCCGAGCTGCCCGACTTTGTCGGTGAACTGGTCCTCGAGGGGCCCATTTCAATGCCACAGGAAGCCAAAGACGAAATTCTTCCTGTCTGTAACGCTTAGGGCACGGGCAACCCGGCGTTACGGAACCAGACAGCCGGGATTCATGATTCCGTTCGGATCCAGTTGTGACTTGACAGCGCGGAGAGTCTCGACGCCCAGTGCTCCGATCTCGGCCTGCAGGTATGGCTGGTGATCCCTGCCCGTTGCGTGGTGATGTGACAGGGTCCCGCCGCCTGCCTGCATCGCACTGCAGGCGGCGAGCTTGATTCTTTGCCATGAAGACAGCCCCCCGTCCGGTCCCGGCGAAGCTATGACTGTGAAGTAGAGCGAAGCACCGTCACGGTAGGCGTGGGAAAGGTGACACATCACCACTCCGTTCATGCCGAGAACATCAAGCTCCCCCTGAATGGCGACCCGTACTGCTTCGTAGAGCTCACCGTGGTGGCTCCACTGCTGAGCTGTCTCGAGAGTGTCCACAACAAGCCCACGATCCAGCAACGCCTCTCGGAGATAGGGGCCATGGAACCGCTTCGTGAGCCACCCACTCCCTGCTGCCTGACCCAGCGCAACTGCTCCGCCTGAGCGGAGGGTCCGCACGACTCTCCTGCGCTGGTGCCGTACGCCAGCCTCGCTGCCTTCGAAGCCGACAATGATCAGAGATCCACCTTCTCTTCCACGAAGCTTCAGATAACGCTTCAGAAGATCGCCTGAAATTCCGGAAGGGCCGGAAATGCCAAGTGAAACCGCTGTTTCCGTCGGATCAGAAACCCTAACCACAGCAGGGAGGCAGTCCGCCTGTGCCAGAGATCGAGTCAATTCGCTGCCCGTATCGAAGTCCCCTGCAAACCAGGCTTCGTACCGCCTGACTGCGGGTATGGGCCGTACCCTCACGGTGACGTCCGGAATGACTCCAAACGCTCCTTCGGATCCCACCACCAGATCCATAAGCGACGGGCCAATCGCCGTGTGTGGTGTCTCAAGAGTGGAAAGCATCCCGGACGGGGTAGCCAGACGGATCGAACTTACAAGCGTGTCAAAGCGTCCGTATCCGTTTGAAGCCTGCCCCGCAGAACGGGTCGCAGCGAACCCGCCGATCGTGGCGTACTCAAAGGACTGGGGGAAGTGGCCTAGTGTGAAGCCGTGTTCGGCCAGCGCCGACTCCGCTTCCGGCCCGCGCAGTCCGGCTCCCAGCGTTGCTGTCTGGGAGGTCCGATCAACCCTGACGCTCCGAAGCCTCCCGGTATCAAGGCTGATCACACTCCCGCACCGCCCACGCCCGGGAACCACACCTCCGACGACGCTAGTCCCTCCTCCGAAGGGCACAACGGCGACGCCGTGCCTGCTGCAGGCCTCAAGCAGATGGACAATGCGGTCCGGGGAATCAATCGCGACGACTGCATCCGGGGCAATACTCAGAACTCCAGAGCGGCGCTCAATCAGATCGGCATAGCTTTGACCGCCGCTATGGCGCAACCGATCTTCGTGGGATGTCGAGACATTGCTCGTGCCGGCAACGTCGAGCAAGGCACCGGGAAGAGCTTCGGCTTCCGGAAGCTCGACTTCGGTCAGCGGGCGAATGCGCCTTGACTCCGAGACCTCAATTCCGCGTTCAGCAAGCAATCGCTCGGCTCGTACGGAAAGTTCAGTCGACTCGGCTGGATCCCCCCAACCCCACCAGCGTGTATCTCGTCGCAGCTCTGGCGTCACCCGTCTTCCTCGATGTTTTTCTCCAATCGGGGTCGGCCATCTTCCCCGAATACACGCTCAAGTCCAGTCAGCGCTCTTTCGAGCATTTCCTTCTGGCTGCGTTTCATTGCGAAACCAGCCAGTCGCGCACTCCCACGCAGAGTGTGGGTGGACGAGAGCCTTGCCTCGGTGCCTTCAGGGTGAGGGGCGAGTCTGATTTCGTTCACCTGACTCAGCAGGTGATCGGCAAAAGGCGTGCCCTCCAGTTCGTGCTCCCACTGGTATCGATCGGGACGGTTTGATGCCAGGCAGCAGTAGTCAAGACGAAGCTTTCTGCCCGAATCAGCGGCGAGAACATTCGTCCACCTCGTCCTCGCAGCACCGGGCTTTCCGGTCACATGCTCCACCCGGACGACGCGCGGCCACCATTCGGTGAGGCTTCTCGGATCGGAAATCAGATCGAACACCTGTTCCGGTGATGCGCGCAGGACACGCTTGCGAGTTACCGAGGGCAAGAGAAGCTGTCCTCAGTTACCGGACAGGCGGCGCAGATCCCGGACAAGTAGCGCATGCTTGAGTTCACTTAGAACTGAAGCCATCCGCTCAAGGGTCTCCGTGGCCTCTTTTCGCCGCTGCGGATTACGGGAAGCAAACTTGGGCGCCAAAAGAGCTTCGATCAGCTGCACCTCACGGTCGGCCGACGTCTTGAAGAGTCTCAGGTTTCGGGCACCGACTCCGGACTTGGCAAGCTCGTTGGCGGCTCTGACGATCTCGACGTCGGTTTCATCAAACACCTTGTCCCCCGATTCCGTGCGGGGTTCCACGAGTCCGTACTCGCCCAGTTCCTTGATGAAAGCTGCTGTGGCACCAGTCTCTTCTGCTACCTCGTCACTACTGAATCGCGAGCTCTGGGTTCCGATGAGTTTGGCCCGCCGCGCGGTGTTTGAACTCCCGGCGCCAGCACCTGAAAGGCCAATCACCGAGGCACCGCCGGAGAGTTCCTGCCTGATCACCCGGAGTGGAAGGAATTCGTCACGCTGCAGTCGCAGGATTGTCCTCAGGCGTTCAACATCGTTCTGACTGTAAAGCCGATAGCCACCAGCGGTACGGCGTGGTGAAACGAGCTTCTGGTCCTCGAGGTATCGAATCTTGGAAATTGAGACATCGTCGAACTCTCTGCTGAGGGTGGCTGCCACCGCACCGATGGTCAGCGCCTTCCGCGGACGCGAGACCTGAGGCTCCTGAATTCCTGCCACTTCTTTACGGTCTGAGACCGCCATCATTTCTCGAGGTAACTGAGCTTGTATTTGCCGACCTGGATTTCATCGCCATCGTCAAGTTTCCTGGATTCGATCCGGCTGCGGTTGACGTAAGTGCCGTTCAGAGAGCCAAGATCGTCAATGTAGGTACCGTCAGACCGCACGACCAGCAGAGCGTGATTCCGCGAGACGGTCACGTCGTCGAGAAACACGCCGGCTTCGGGGCTGCGACCAACGGCGAGTCTGTCTTCGCTCATCGCAAATGTTTCCCCGGCCCGGCCCCCACCGCTGCGGATGACCAGAGCTGCGCCTGCGAGTTCCACCTCAGCGTCGATGTCGATCGCCTCCAGCTCGCCTGTCTCCCCTACCCGGTAGGTCGTCGTGGTCGGTTCATCTGCCCCACCTTCGCGCATCCCGATGAAGGTGCCACATTTCTGACAGTAGTTTGCGGCATCAGGGTTTACATGCCCGCATTCGGGACAGTGGGAGGTCGCCATGCGCCGATTATACCCCTCGACCCAAACCTTCAACTACGACTTTACGGTTGGGTGGGATCTGCCGAGCTGGCGGACCCCTCAAGTGAACGTAGGTCGCGGATCTGATCACGGCCAACCCGTGCGTAGAGAACTGTCGCCATGATCGCCATCGCCACCCCGATGACCATAAGAGATGTCGGAAACCAGCCTGGCCAGATCAAAGCGAAGAAAATGGCCGACATCACGGGAAAGACTGCCATCCGTCCAAACCAGTTGACCTCGATGTCAGCACCTTGACTGAGCCCCCACCGGGCCAGAATCAGGGTCGCTACCTCCCGCAGGGCCAGAACCAACAGCAGCCACCTGGGCAGCAGTTCGAAATACCAGCAGACGGCTACGCCGGAGAGAATGCTCAGGCGGTCGATAACCGGGTCCATGAGAGCACCCAGTCGGCTGTACTGGCCGGTGACCCGGGCCAGCAGTCCGTCGAGGTAGTCGCCTGCCGAGATAACCCAGTAGATCGCCGCCGCAGTCCAGGAGGTCCCATCTCCGCTGCCGAAAGCCACCACCAGGAACACGGGTATGAGCAGGAGCCGGATCAGTCCGACCAGATTGGGAAGCGTAAACGGTCTGAGCGGCTGGCCGCTTCGGGTAGCAGTCGGTTCGGGACCACTGCGGTCCAGCCCGAACAGCTTCCGCACCCTTCCTCTGCCGAACGGCGCTGCCTCGCCCATCAGTTCAGGGCACCGATCAGTCCAAGGATGTCGGCGGCCCCGCTCTCGACCGGGATCCGATGTTCGGCGCCGCTCCGCCTTTCGGTCGCCTCGTAGATGCCGTCTGCCAGACCGCGGCGCCCGGCGACCACTCTCAGCGGACAACCGATCAGCTCGGCGTCCGTTAATTTTTGCCCGGTGCCGGCGTCACGGTCATCGTAGAGAACCTCGATACCAAGATCGATCAGCTCTTCGTAGAGGGTGTCGGCGGCCGATCGTTCCGGTTCATCTGGCTTCGAGAGTGTGACGAGATGCACCTGCCATGGAGCGAGAGAGGCAGGCCAGCAAAGGCCCTTTTCGTCTCCCAGTTGCTCTGCCGCCGCAGCGACGATTCTCGCGGGCCCGATCCCGTAGCTACCCATGAAGATCGGGTTCTCCTGCCCGTTTTCATCGAGGAAAGTAGCACCGAGCGGCTCGCTGTATCGCGTGCCGAGCTTGAATATATTGCCAACCTCAATCGCCGGTTCGAGCGTCACCTGCTCCCCTCCAGACAAGAGGTCACCGTCCCTGACCAGTCGAACGTCGGCCTCCTCAAAGCTGAAATCACGACCCGGCTCCACTCCGCGCAGGTGTAAATCCGGCCGGTTAGCGCCCGCCACGAGCCCCGGGCCTCCAACGGCAGAGTCCTTCACGATCCTGACATCAGATCCCACTGGCCCGATAAATCCAGGCGGCCCCAGTCTTTCGGCGATCTCATCTTCACGAGCTGTGCGTGAGCGAGCACCCAAGGCGTTCGCCAGCTTTACGGGATTGACCTGATCGTCACCTCGGACAAGCACCAAAACGAACTCGCCGTCATCGGTAATCATGGGCACGGACTTGATCAGAGCGCCTGGATGAACCCCGAGGTTCCCTGAAACCTCCGCGACAGTCTTCAATCCGGGCGTTTCAATCTCTTCGGGAGCCGCCATCCCAGGTGGCCTCTCGAAGTCCGGTGGAGACGCCGAAGCGACCTCAAGGTTTGCGGCATAACCCGGGGCCAGAACGACCGTATCTTCCCCGGCCTCACACGGGGCCATGTACTCGTGGGCACCGAGCCCGCCCATCATTCCGACATCGCTCTCAACCCGGTACCAGCGCAGGCCGGTCCGGTCGAAAATTCGCTCATATGCGTCGCTCATCGCTGCGTAGCTGACCTCGAGCCCAGCCAGGTCCCGGTCGAAACTGTAGGCGTCCTTCATCACGAACTCGCGGGTTCGCAGAACTCCAGCACGCGGCCGGGGTTCGTCGCGCTCCTTGAGCTGAATCTGGTAGACGATCCTCGGCAGATCCCGGTATGAACGGATCTCCCTGGCCATGTGTCCGGTGATGCATTCCTCGTGGGTCATTGCCAGAACCATCGGAGAACCTTTGCGATCCTCAAGCTTGAAGAGTTCTTCGATTCCGTGTCGGCCGGTCTTTTCCCATGGTTCAGCTGGCTGCAGCACGGGCATTGACAGCTCTGCCGCTCCCGACCTGTCCATTTCTTCCCGCAGGATCTGCTCAACTTTTCGATGCGCACGCAAGCCTGCCGGGAGCCATGTCCACAGACCGGCTCCGACCTGACGCACCATTCCGGCTCGAACAAGCAGGCGGTGACTTATCGCTTCCGCGTCGGCGGGAGCATCTTTCAAAGTAGGCAGCAGGGTGCGCGAGACGCGAGTCATCGAGGACAATCTACCTGTCCACAATCACCCCGGACCCACGCCTCCGGCAGGTCCGCCCTTCCCATTCCCCTCGGCGACTGCGCCAAATTCACTCAGGCTCGAGTGAAGCGCCGTCCGGCGGTCGGCGAAACCTGTTCGTCCACGAGAAGACGGTCGGCCTCATCGCTGAGGGCAGCCTCCTTTTCCATCGCGGCGATCTTCTCCGGCGTCAGGTCGCCGGCATTCTCTTCTTCAATCTTTTCGACCCAGGCTTGACCCTCGGCAGATGCCTTCTCGTCGAACTGCACCTCCCCGCCCCTGTCCAGAGAAAGGTCTATCTGCTCAAAAAGCGTATCCACGAGCTTGGAGGTGGGAACCTTTTTCAAGGCTTTCCCGTGAGCAAAAACGACACCCTCATCCTTCGCTCCGGCAATCCCGAAGTCAGCGTGTTTAGCTTCGCCGATACCGTTGACGGCGCAACCCAGAACAGCCACCTCGATTGCCTCCTCGTAGCTTTCGAGCCGTTGTTCCACTTCGGCAACGACAGCATCCATGTCGAACTGGAGTCGCCCACAGGTAGGGCAGGCGATCAGGACAGGCCCACGCTCGCGGAGCTGAAGCGCCTTAAGAATCTCCCAAGCCACTTTGACTTCCTCCTCTGCATGAAACGTGGAGAGGCTGATCCTGATTGTGTCACCGATACCGTCAGCGAGCAGAGCGCCGAGGCCGACCGCCGATTTGATCGAACCCGACCATTTGGTTCCCGCCTCGGTAATGCCGAGATGAAGGGGGTAAGGGATTTTTTCCGCGAGCAGGCGGTTGGCCGCAATCGTGTTCGGTACGTTTGTTGACTTGATCGAAACCTTGAAGTTGGTGAAATCGAGGCTTTCCATAAGCGTTACGAACTCAACCGCTGCGGTAACAAGGGCTTCTGTGGGATTCTCGTTTTCCAGAGCGTGCAGGTGCTTGGGCAGCGAACCCGAGTTCACGCCGATGCGCATGGGAGTCTTCCGCAGGTTGGCGAGTTCGGCGACCTCGGCAACCTTGTCCCGACCGCCGATATTTCCAGGGTTCAGACGGATGCAGTCCGCCCCGGCCTCAATTGCCTTGAGGGCGAGCGTGTGATTGAAGTGGATGTCGGCAATGATCGGAATCGGTGACCGCTTGACGATCGTCTTGAGTGCCTCGACATCCTTGTCCCTCGGGACTGCAACCCGGACCACATCGGCACCAGCTTCGGCAACCTTCTCGATCTGATCCATGGTCGCCTCAAGGTTTGCGGTCTCCGTCTTGGTCATCGTCTGAACGACAACAGGAGCGCCCCCTCCCACCGGAACTCTGCCTACGAAGATCTGTCTTTTTGAAGCCACACCTGCAGGGTACCGGAGGAGGTCAAAATCAACGTCCGGCCCACGCCTCCAGAAGCCAACCCAAGTCCTCGCTGGACACTTCAGGATCAAGGATCAGATCGGAGCTGTCCGGTTCCAGCAGCCGACCACGCAGCCGCCTCGCTGCGGTCGTGAGCCCCCTTGTCACGGCGCCGGATTTTCGACTTGGCATTATTCCCCGATCAATTCTCGCTTCGCTTTCGTGGACCAGTTCGAAGCCCAGCTGATTTTGTCCGTCCGCCCACGCCAGTCCCCTGCCGACGGCGTCATCGAGAGGACCCGTACGGCCCAGTTCTCCGCAGAGCCTGAGCGCAACGGGAGCGAGGGCAACCTGCGTTACCGTCAAAACCGGGTACAGCGAAGCGGCCTCACCTCGGACAGGATCAATAATGCCCGGCCAGGAACCATCCTCGCGCTGGATCGAAAGCAAACCCTCGAGCAGGTCGCCTGCTGCCTGCCTGACCGCTCCTCCACGCCCTGCCCGTTCAAGCTGGCAGAGTGCCGTCAGCGAATGGAACTGTCCGGAGACCGGCGTCATGCCACCCCCGATTCGATGGTGATAGTCAGCCATCAGACCGGCGTCGGCGATTTTTCTCGAGAGCAGCGCCTGCTCAGCCCTCTCAAGCAGCGAGTCAAGTTCCGATCCGCCTCCGACACGGGCTGAAGCCTCCGTCAGTCCCGAGACGAGCCACGCGAGCTTCTTGAGTGGTATTCGTTCAAATCCCCTGGGAAGCTTGAGAGAGATCAGTGAGCAGATCTCGTTCACGGCACCACCGTCGGCCCGTGACTCGGCCCAAAGAGCCAGCCCAAGTTCGCCAGGCCCGGCATCAGCCCCTCCAAGCGCCCCCAGTACCCGGGTCCTCAGGGCCCCGGTTGAGAAAGGATGAGTGAGCCCGACCTCATCGGCTCTGAGTAGTCCCAGAAGGACGATTGCTCCCGCCCGGAGTGAACTGGAACCGGAAAGGTAGTTTTCGCCAGGGTCACCTCTGGGCGTAGCTCGAAACAGGCCGTCTGCAGTCTGCTGCTCCGGCAGCCGGGTTATGGCTATGTGCTCGAATGCCCCCGGACTGACCACGACCTGCCGCGCCGCCTCAGCTCGCGTAGAGCGATTCGATTTCGGCCTCATACTTTGCCGAGATCGGTTTGCGCTTCAGTTTCATTGTCGGGGTCAGCTCGTCACCGCCTGGCAGCCACTCCCCCGGGATGATCTTGAACTTTTTGATCTGCTCTACTCGGGCCATCTTTGTCCCGGCTCGCTCGATTCCCTCAGAAATCTCCGCCAGGACCTTTTCGTTCTCGGCCAGTTCCTCCAGGCTGAGTCCCTCCAGCCCGTTCTTGGCCGCCCAGATTGGCGCGAAATCTGGATCGAGGACGATCAGCGCAACGTTGTATGAGCGACCATCGCCGATCGCGACGCACTGATTCACCAGGGGAGAAGCAACCTTCACATGCGCCTCGATGTTTGCCGGCGACATGTTCTTGCCGGCAGCGTTGATGATCAGTTCCTTTTTACGGTCAAGAATCTTGACGTAACCATCTTCATCCATGGCACCGATATCGCCGGTGTGCAACCAGCCATCAATGATCGTTTCGGCTGTCTTCTCAGGTTGATTGCGGTACTCAGGCATCACATACGGGCTGCGGCAGAGGAGTTCTCCATCCTCGGCCACCTTGACCTCAACCCCGGGAACCGGAGGACCAACTGTGCCTATCTTGATTCTGTCTGGCGGATTAATGGTGATCACGCCGCAGGTCTCCGACATCCCCCAGAGTTCCCCGATCGGTATTCCAATCGCGTGGAAGAACTCAAGCACCTCGACCGGGATTGGCGCCGCACTGACACTGACCGCCACGAATTCATCAAGCCCGAGGTTGTGACGCAGTCCGGCGTACAACGCCTCATCGGCGGCCGCCACTCTGGCGGCAAGTTCATCGGGCACAGGCTCTCCGGCCTGTTCCAGGCGGACCTTTTCAATCGCAGCGGCGAGGTCCCCCTGAGCCTTCTCACGCTGATCGTCAGGCAGTCCGGCCAGCATGGCCTCCAGGCCGGCCTTGAGCTTTTCCCATATCCGCGGGACGGCAAAGAACCAAGTCGGACGAACCTTGGGCAAAAACTCGATGATCCGCCTTGGGTCAGGACAGATGTGTACTTCAAACCCCTTCATGACCGCCGAGTAATAATTCGCCCCTCGCTCGGCGATGTGGGCAGCCGGCAGCCAGGAAATCACGCGGGCATCGGTATCCGGCAGATTGATAACGCCCTGCATCACCGCGGTCTGCATTCGCAGCAAGTTGCCGTGCGTCAGAGTCACACCTTTTGGTGGACCGGTGGTCCCTGAGGTGTAAATCAGGGTGAGCGGATCATCGAGACCAACTTCAGACGCGATAGGAAGCGGGTCGAAGTCAGGATCGAGCAGCATGAAATCCTCGTAACTGATGGTGCCGCCTTCACCGCCGATCACAACAAGGTGCTCGAGTTTCGGCAGGCGATCCCTGATCTCCTCAACTCGCGGAAGAAACTCGGGCTCCACCACCATCACCGTGGCGGCTGAGTCCGCCAACACGTACTCAATCTGCTCTGGCGAGGAGGTTTGATAGATCGAAAACGGTACGGCCCCGATCGCAACTGCCGCAAGGTCCGTCGGGATAAAATCTGATCGGTTGTTCATCAGCAGGCTGACTGTGTCGCCACGTCTGATTCCGATTGAGTTGAAGCCCCCCGCCAGCGCCCTGACTCTTGCAGCGAGATCGTTCCACGAATAGCTGACTCCCTCTTCCTCGGATACCAAAGCAGCCGAGTCACCCTGCCGGGCAGATGTCTTCAGAAAAGCTTCGTAGAGATTCTTGGAGTCGGGTTCGTAACCCGGCCCCCCGGAAAATTCAGTTACGGCCTCAGTCGTTGGCATCTTTTCTCCTCATCTCCTCTAGTCGTGTTTTACATCGGGCGGATCCCGATGAAACCTACCTGAGATTGAACCCTTCACCCGTAAGACGTCCGATGTCGTTTGTCAGACCTATGAAGAACAATCCAATGACCAACACGAATCCGATCATTCCAGCCCTCTCCATGACTGCGAAAGGAACCGGCTTTCCCCGGAACTTCTCCACGAGGCTCCAGAAGATGTGCCCTCCATCAAGTGGAAGGAACGGGAATAGGTTGATCACGCCGAGAGAAAGGCTGATCAGCGCTATCAGCGTCAAGGCCTCCCGCCAGCCAATAGTGATTGCCTGCCGCGTGACTTCGTAAGTCCCGGCTACACCGGAGAGTTCCTCACGCTTTTCAGTCTGGTAGAGCTGAGAGAGCGTGGTCACCGTCTGGGACGTGACCATCCACATGAAGTCAGCCGAAATGCTCGCAGCCTCGGCCGGTCCAGGATTCAGAGGTTGACTACCGAATAAAAACCCCAGACGATTACGGTTGTTCGCAGCATCAAACTCGGGTTTTATCCGAATGGTCCGGGGGGCTCCCCCCCTCTCGACCACTACGGTCGCGGGGGCCACTGCCACGCAGCCGTCCACCGGTTCCCCCTTGCAGGTGTGGCTGTTTATCTGATCGGCGATTCTGGTCTGGTCGCCCGTGATGCCATCCACCGAAAGGATCCTGTCGCCGGGCAGGAGTCTTGTCTGGGCTGGTGAGCCAGGCGTCACCTCCTCGATCGTCTGGTTTGACTCCTGTATGCCAAACGCAAGGAAGAAGAGAATCACGAAGGCGATCGCCAGGTTCACGGCTGGCCCTGCTCCGATCACGACTATGCGCTTCCAGACAGGCTGATGGTAGTAGCCCCTTTCAGCGATCTCCGGTGGAAGTTCTTCGTCCGGATTCATCCCGGTGATCTTCACAAAGCCACCAAGCGGTACGGCACCGATCCCGTACTCAGTCTCGCCCCGTTTGATGGAAATCAACTTGGGTGGAAAGAACAGGAAAAACCGCTCGACCCGCATGCCGGTCCACTTGGCGGCCACAAAATGCCCAAGTTCATGCAGCACGATCAGTGCCACGAAAGCAATGAATGCGAGTAAAAAGCTCATCTTCTACCTAACCCCAGAACCAGCTCTTCGGTGCGCTCGCGAGCAGCCTCATCGATAGCGAAGAGCTCACGGAAATCTCTCGGCGAACCGGTACCGATGTCGTCCAGAACCCTTTCGGTCAGGGCAGCTATGTCCGGGAACCCGACTCTCCCATCCAGAAATGCCTGAACCGCGATCTCATCCGCGGCATTCATGACGCAGGGTGAAATGCCGCCGGCAATACCTGCTCTGCGGGCGATATCCAGACAGCGAAAGGTCTTCAGATCCGCTTCCTCAAAATCGAGACTCGAAACCGTTGCAAGGTCCAGCCGCCGCACCGGGGTAGGAATCCTTTCGGGCCAAGCGAGCGCAAAAGCTATTGGCACCCGCATGTCCGGATAGCCCAGATGGGCCAGTGTGGATCCGTCAACAAGATTAACCAGGGAATGGACTATCGACTGAGGATGAATTACGACATCGATCATCTCGTATCCGACTCCGAAGAGATGATGGGCCTCGATCATCTCAAACCCTTTATTCATGAGCGTCGCTGAATCTATGGTTATCCGGCCACCCATTTTCCAGGTCGGGTGATCGAGCGCTTCAGCCACCGTGACGGAAGCAAGGTCGGTGCGACCACGGAACGGTCCACCGGAAGCAGTCAAAACGATTCGCTCAACTGCATCACGCGACTCCCCGTCAAGAAGCTGAAATATCGCGGAGTGTTCCGAGTCAACCGGCAGGATGCGGCTTCCTGTGGCTCGAGCCAGTTCGATTACCAGTTCCCCGCCTATTACGAGACTCTCTTTGTTGGCAAGCGCCAGGTCAATTCCTGCATTGAGAGTCGCGATAGTCGGACCAAGCCCGACTGCCCCCACAATCCCGTTCAAAACGATGTCTGGACCACTTGCCTCGATCAAGTCTCGAGCCGCGCTCTCGCCCTCCAGGACAGTGCCCTCAAATTCAGCCCGCGCATCGAGGGCAGCCGCCGGATCTGAGACGGCGATCGTGCCCGCGCCGGACTCTCGTGCCTGAATTACCGCTTTCCTCCAGTTGGATTCAACTGAGAGACCGACGACATCCAGACCCTCGTTCGACATGGCGATCTCCATTGCCTGAAGGCCTATGGATCCGGTCGATCCGAGTATCGCAATCTTTTTCATTCGAGGGGAATCATGTTTTGCTGAGTGAAGATGAGGTGTCTTCAGTAAACGAGCGCTACTGAAACGTAGTAACCGACGACCACCGTGAAGAACACCGCGTCGAGCCGGTCAAGCAGTCCACCATGGGGTCCGAACAGCGTACTGGTGTCTTTAGTTCCGAGATCCCGCTTGATTATCGACTCGAATAAATCTCCCACGACTGCGATCGAGGCAATCGAAGCACCCAGAATGAGGGCGTCGGTTCCGGACAGCCAGTCCTGGTAGAGCCCGGCGCACCAGACCGCGATCGTGCCGATCAGAATTCCTCCGACAAGGCCCTCGACCGTCTTGTTTGGTGAAAGCCTTGGAGCCAGCTTGTGACTGCCGAACAGGCGACCGACGCCGTACGCGCCGGTGTCGGTAGCAAAGGTCCCGACCAGTACGTTGATCATCAGCGCGGCGCCATGTTCCGGAAGCTCACGGAGCAAAACCGCGTGTACCAGCGGAATCCCAATCCAGAAGAGCCCGAAGATAGTCACCGCCATCGAAGCGGTTACACCTTCGATTCTCGAGCGACGGACTGCCGCGAAGAAGACGATCAAAAACGGAAGCGCAGTAAAGAGCAGCACATTGAAGGCTGTTCCCAGGAGGGCAGCTGCAATCAGACCAATCAGACCCACATAAGCGGCCAGCCTGAAGGGTAAATAGCCAGTGCTCATGCTGAAAAACTCTCGCAGGCCGATCAGACCCAGAATGGCAACTGCCCCGGCGAACCATGGTCCGCCAGCTACAACGATTACAACCGCCAGGATGATCAACGGCACGGCCACAAAGACTCGTTTTGCTGTCTCCCCCATCAGGATGCCCTCGAACCAAACCGGCGCTCACGGCGACCGTACTCGGCGATTGAATCAGCCAGTGCATCACGGCTGAACTCTGGCCAAAGCTCATCCCGAAAGACGAACTCTGAATAGGCGCATTGCCACAACAGGTAGTTGGAAATACGCTTCTCACCGCTGGTCCGGATCAGCAGTTCCGGGTCGTGCATATCGGGCGCATAGAGGCACCGCCTGAAATCTTCTTCTGTCTGGCCTTCGAAACCACGGGCCGCATCGAGGATTTCGGCACGGCCGCCGTAGTTGAAGGCAATGAAAAGCGTGATCCGCTGGTTGTCGGCTGTCCTCGACTCTGCCTCATCCATCTGGGTGCCCAGTCCCTCCGGGATGCCTTCGCGTCTGCCGATGAAACGCATTCGAACCCCTTCGGCGTCGAGCTCTGGCGTCTCGCGCTCAATCCGCTCGGCAAACATCTGCATCAGACCATTGACCTCCTCCTCGGAGCGCGACCAGTTTTCGGTCGAGAACGAAAAGACGGTCAGCTCCTCGACACCGAACTCGGCGGCGTCACGAAGCCGGGCTTTTACCGTGTCGGCACCGGCCCGGTGCCCCTCCTGGACCGGGAGGCCGCGCTCACGAGCCCAGCGACCGTTTCCGTCAGTGATGATGGCAACGTACCGGGGGGTACTCACACCTCGAGGATTTCCTCTTCCTTGCCCTTCAGCAGCGAATCGATCACACCGATTGCATCGTCAGTCAGCTTCTGGAGGGCAGACTCAGCCCGATGCTCGTCATCGGCGCCTGCCACACCTTCCTTCTTCAGCTCTCGCAGATCGGCCATCACGTCACGACGGACGTTCCGGACGGCGATCCGGCCATCTTCAGCTACGCCGTGGACAACCTTCACCATTTCTCGACGACGCTCTTCGGTGAGGTCAGGGATGTTCAGCCTGATAACGCTTCCGTCGTTCGACGGGGTAAGGCCCACATCGGACTCCATTATGGCCTTCTCTATCGAACCTATGACGGTCTTGTCGAAAGGAGTCACGGCCAGCATCCGGGCCTCAGTGGCAGCGATATTGGCCATCTGAGCCAGAGGAGTCGGGGCGCCGTAGTAGTCGACCGTGATCCGGTCCAACAGATGTGGGGTCGCTCGTCCGGTACGAACTGTGGCGAACTCGCCCTGGGTCGAGTGGACGGACTTGTCCATTCGTTCTTTGGCGTCTGAAAGGAGGTCGTCGATCATGATCCGGGCTCCGACGCAACCGAACCGGTCGCTGAAGAACTCACCAGCGTGCCGACCTTTTCGCCGGAGACGATCCTATCGATATTGAGCTCGTCAGCCATGTTGAAGACATGGATCGGCAGATCGTTGTCCATGCAGAGACTCAGCGCAGTTGAGTCCATCACCTTCAAGCCCTGCTCAATCGCTTCCAGATGGGTGATTTCAGGGATGAACTTTGCACCTGCTTCCACCGACGGATCGGCGTCATACACGCCTTCCACCCCGTTTTTGGCCATCAGGATCGCCTCAGCGTGGATTTCCAGAGATCGGAGCGCTGCCGCAGTGTCGGTTGTGAAGAACGGGTTGCCTGTCCCCGCAGCGAAAATCACCACCCGCCCTTTCTCAAGGTGCCGCATCGCCCGGCGCCGGATGTATGGCTCAGCCACTTCCCGTACATCAATCGCAGACATCACCCGGGTGAACTGGCCGTGCTTCTCAAGCGCGTCCTGCAGGGTCAGCGCATTCAGAACGGTCGCCATCATGCCCATGTAGTCGCCGGTCGCCCTGTCCATCCCCTGGGCCGCACCGTCAATGCCGCGGTAGATGTTTCCGGCTCCGACGACGATCGCCACTTCAACCCCGCGCTCGCGAACCAACCTGATCTGGCGGGCGATGCGTTCAACCTGAGCCGGATCGGTGCCAAAGTCGAGGTCGCCCATCAAGGCCTCGCCCGAAAGCTTGAGCAGGATCCGCTTGAATTTGGGCTCGGAAGCTTCCATCTCGTGCCTGGATTGTCCCTACTCGCCTACCCGGAAGCAGGAGAAGCGGGAAATAACGACGTTCTCGCCAACCTTGGCTGACAGGGCCTCGCGCATCTGCTCGATTGACTTCGAGTCGTGCTTGGCGGTGTTGACATGCTCCTGATCCAGCAGGGCGATGTCCTTCTTCCACTTGGCGATCTGGCCATCAACAATGCGCTCGACGACATTGTCGGGCTTGCCTTCCTCGCGGGCCTTCTCTTCGAAGATCCGGCGCTCGGAAGCGACCTGATCTTCCGGGATGTCATCCCCCGATACATGGGCCGGTGAAGCAGCGGCGACGTGCATGGCCACTTCGTAAGCGAACTCCGAGAAGTCCTCGTTGCGCGCGACGAAGTCAGTCTCACACAGGACTTCAACCATCGCACCTACCTTCTTGTTGGCGTGGATATACGACGCAACAACCCCTTCGGAGGTGCCGCGGTCAGAACGCTTGGCGGCAGAAGCCTGGCCCTTGACCCGAAGCAGTTCGATTGCCCGGTTCATGTCTCCGTCAGCCTCTGTCAAGGCGGCCTTGCTGTCCATCATGCCTGCGCCGGTCTTCTGGCGAAGTGCCTTGACGTCGGCAGCTGTTATCGAACTGCTCACTTGCTTTCCTCCTCGCTGCCCTCAGCTTCCGGGGCCTCTTCGGTGGCCACGACCTCTTCATCTGGAGCCTCTTCGCTACCTGCCGAATCAGCGGCTTCTTCCTTCGGGACCTCGGCTGCCTCATCGGCTGCGAGCTCCTCGGCCGCTGGCTCCTCAACCTTCGTCTGTTCCTCGGCTGGTTCCTGATCAGGGACGACTGCCTGAGGGTGGTCAGGGACGACTGCCTGTGGGTGGTCAGGGACGACTGCCTGTGGATGGTCCGGGACTACTGCCTGAGGGTGCTCAGGGACGGCCTCCTTCGGGTCGTCCGGGACTGCCTGCGGATGAGTCTTCGGTGCCGGCTTGGCTGCCTGAGCCTCGGCCATTGCCTGATGTTCGGCTCGGGCACGGGCTTTCTCCTCAGCCTGCTCTTTCTCGATCGCCTCGCGGCGCACGCGTTCTTCTTCTTCGCGTTTCGCCTTTTCGGCTTCTTCCTTCTCGCGGCGGACCTGCTCCTCGGCACGGCGTTTCTCCTCGATAACGGCCCAGGCGCCGGCACCCTCCTCAATCGCCTCGCCTACAGTCGAAATGACCAGTTCGCAGGAACGAATGGCATCGTCGTTGCCGGGCACCACGTAGTCGATCAGCCCGGGGTCGCAGTTGGTGTCGACCAGAGCTATCACCGGCAGCCTCAGACGGGTCGCCTCGCGCAGGGCAATCTCCTCGGACTTGAGGTCAATAATGAATACGGCGTCGGGGACGCGATCCATCTCACGGACTCCACCGAGGGCAAACTCAAGTTTGGCCAGTTCGGCCTGCAGGTTCATGCGCTCCTTGGTCGGAAGCAGGTCGATCTGACCGGACTCGGTCAGCTCGGTCAGCTCGTGGAGCCGCTTGATTCGTGCGGAGGCGATGTTAAAGTTGGTCAGTAGCCCGGGAAGCCAGCGCCGGGTGACGTAAGGCATGTTCGAGCGGACGGCCCAGTCCTCGATCACCCCTGAAGCCTGCTTCTTCGTACCGACGAACAACACCTTGCCACCGCCGCTGGTCAGCTCGCCGACAAAACGGCGTGCGTCCTCGAGCATCTCCTCGGTCTGCAGCAGATCAATGATGTGGATCCCGTCGATCTCACCGGCGATATGACGCCGCATATTCGGGTTCCAACGACTGGTCTGGTGGCCAAAATGAACTCCGGCCTCCAGTAATTTCTGGATTCCTACCTCAGACATGCATCTCCTTGGATAAGTGTGAATAGATCCACCCGCGACCTTTGACGGAGACCCTCTATCAGGGCAGGAGCCGTTTCAGGAGCATCGGGGGTTTGGGAATACGGTTGGCCCGGCATTGTAGAGGGATCTCCGCCGGCGCGCGCCCGGCTCAACCTGATTGCCGGAGCAATAAACGACGCCCGATCAGCTCAGCCCACTAGCCTCACGGAGAGCCTCAGCAAGATTGGGTGGAAGGTCAGCCTCGAACTCCAGTCTTTCACCAGTGGCAGGATGATTGATAGCCAACCTCCACGAGTGCAGGAACTGGTGTTCCAACCCATATCTGGCTGGTCCTCCATAGATGGTGTCCCCAACGAGTGGGTGCCCCACCGCCTCCATGTGAGCCCTGATCTGATGGGTTCGGCCTGTTTCCAGCCTGACCTCGAGCAGGCTCTCACGCCTCAATGTTTCTTTGACCTCGAAGTGGGTACGCGCCTCGCGCGAGCCAGCGCCGTGAACTGCCATGCGGTGCCGCTTTCTGGAAGCGCGGCCGATTGGCGCGTCGATCGTGCCGGTCCGTGATCGGAAGCGGCCGTCTGCCAGCGCGAGATAAGTGCGCTCAAAGCTGCGATCGCGGATCATCTCCTGGAGCATTCCGTGGGCCTCTGGGTCGCGGGCGACAACCAGCAGCCCGCTTGTCCCGCGATCCAGGCGGTGGACGATGCCCGGTCTCTCAGGGTCGTCCCCGCCAGCGAGTTCGTCCCCGAGCAGCTCTACCAAGGTCACTCCCTCGTGGGACGGCGCTGGATGGATTACGAGATCAGCGGATTTGTCGATCACCGCAAGGTACTCGTCACCGAAAACTATCCGGTAGGCCGCTTGCTCCTCCTCAGGATTCATGGTTTGCCGCCTCGCCTCCGTCGCCTTCGATGCTTTCCCTGTCAGCCTTTATGCGGCCATCTTGCCCCTCTTTGCCATCGTCGTGGCGAATCACGGTCCAGGCGAGCAGAATCACTCCAAGCGTGATCGAAGCGTCGGCGAGGTTGAAGGCCGGCCAACTCGGAAACAGGATGAAATCCGTCACATGGCCAATCCTCACGCGGTCAAGCATGTTGCCCAGCGCACCACCGAGGATCAGACCCCCGGCGAGCCATGTGCCGAGCTTGTCCGGAGCTGTCGCGATGAAAGCTCCCAACGCAACCAGGGCAACCATGCTCAACAGAATCACAAGGAATCCACTGCCGCCAGCGAGGCCAAAGGCTACGCCGTCGTTATAGGTGAGGGTGAATCTCAAGGGGCCGATCACGTCAATCGCATCGCCACGCTCGATCGAAGCAGTAATCAGAGCCTTGGTTATCTGGTCAACTGCTATCACCGCGGCGGCGATGAGGGCCACCGAAATCATGGTGCTGCGACGGATCAACCCGAGATCATCCCGACGATCACCGCTTGGCCGATCAGCAACAAAATGAGGCCAATCATCGGGCTGAGGTCGAGCGCCAGCCCACCACCTCCGACCGGCGGCAGAACCCGCCTGAAGATGTTGAGGTAGGGATCAGTCGTCTGCCGGGAGAAGTTCACCACCGCCAGCAGGGTGGCGTTCTGGGGCAGTCTCGGCACCCAGGAGACGAGGATACGAACGAAGATCAAGACAATGTAAACCGTAAAGAGGGCACTGACAAAACTCGCCACGTCCCCCCTGGAGACAGCAAGCAGGACGGCAGAGGCGATCACTGGCCGCGCATCCGGCGGAGGGATGCCTCCGCTGCCTCGCGGAAGGCCTCTACCCCGCCCTTCTCTTCAAGCACCTCGAGCCCAGCCTCGGTGCTTCCGCCTGGCGAGGCGACAGCCACCTGGATCTCGAAGGGTGTTCGTCGACCGAGCAGCTCAGCCGTGCCAGCCAAAGCCCCGGCGACCATCGAGTTGGAGACGTCGGGGTGGAGTCCCTCACTGACGCCCACAGCAGCGATCGCGGCGGCTGCGGCGGCAAAATAGGCAGGAGGACAACCCATCACAGCAGTTGCGGCATTCATAAGGTCATCATCGAGCTCCACAATTTCGCCAAGTGGCTTTAGCAATGCCTCGGCTTCGGCGACTATCTCGGGATCCGCATCTTGCTCTCTGGCCGCGCAGATGACGCCGCGGTTCACTTCGACCGCCAGGTTCGGCATCAACCTGAGCACGGTCGAGTCCGGGAACTGCTCGACCAAATCTGACAACTTCGTTGCCCCGAGCAGGGAGAGCACGGCGCGTGGAGCTGGCAGTTGCTCAGCCACTCCTGCCAGTGAATGAGGCTTGACCGCGAGCACCACGAAGTCGCTGGCTGTGACAAGTTCGGCGTTCTTGTGAATGGCTTTTCCGCCGACCTCCTTGGCCAGCGCCGTGGCCCGACCCGAGCCGGAGTCGGTAAAGAGCATCTCGTCAGGACGATGTGAGCCCGAGTTCGCCCATCCCCGAGCCATGGCCGCTGCCATGTTTCCGGATCCGATGAAGCCGACAACCATGCTGCGAAGCTTAGAGGCTCATCGGCGGCGGTTGCACTGCCGAACCGTCAAATCGACCAACCTGGTTCAGGACTGGTTGAAGAAGCCCTTGTCGATCAACCGCGCCTTTTCCTCGGCCGAAACCTCGACGTTGCGCGGAGTGAGGAGAAACACCTTTTCGGCGATTCGCTGCATCCCGCCATCCAATGCGTAAGTAAGCCCCGATGCGAAGTCGATCAGGCGCTTCGACAGTTCGTGGTCAGTGGTCTGGAGGTTGAGGATTACCGGGACCTTGCGCTTGAACTGGTCGGCGACCTGCTGGGCATCGTTGAAGTTTCGCGGAATAACCAAGTGGACCTGAACATCGTCGTCCTCATCGTCAACCGGACGCAGGGTACGGGTTCTTGAGCGAGGGCCAGGATCGTCGTCGGCAAAAATATCGTCGATTTCATCGTGACCGCGCCGGCGGCTTGTTGGAAGGCGTCTTACATTGGCCTCACGCCCCCGGCCACGGTCGCGTCGAGGCTCGTAGTCTTCGTCACCCTCGAGGTACTCATCGTCGTACTCCTCATAATCGCCATGGGCATGGCCTTCCTCGGCCAAGCCGAAGTAGACGAGAGTGCGGTGCCATGAGTCTCTGAATGCCATAAGTAGTGGGTGTTTCGATCCCGAAGGGACTAACCCTTCACAAATTATGCTGAATCCAGAGCACTTTGTGGCGAGATGCCAAGTATCTGCACCGATCCCGTCAGTAATGCACCCGCCGGTGCTCTGCGGAGCCGCCTTTCAATTGATCCACGCGATGCCCGCCTGGCGGCCGGTCACGCCACCGTCGCGCCGATGTGAGAAGAAGTAATCCTCGTTACAGAAAGTGCAGATCCCTGCCGTCTCGATCTGCTTCACCCCAGCACCCCGTAGCAATCGAAAAGCAACTTCAGGAAGATCGCACATGCGCCCCTCGAAGATGCCGCTGCCGAGACTGGCGAAAGCGCGGTGGACCTCGTCGCCAACTTCGAAGCAGCACGGCCCGATGCCAGGGCCGATAACGGCCGACTCCGCATCAACTTTGGCAACAGCGTCCTGAACGAGTGTTCCGGCCAATCCGCGCCAGCCGCAGTGAAGCATCGCGAGCCCGTCAGGACCCTTGACAGCGACGGGCAGGCAGTCAGCGACCAGCACGAGCAAGGGGATGCCGGCTGACCGGGTCAGATGACCGTCAGCTTCGGGTGGGTTCGCCACAGGAGCAAGGTAATCGCCGCGGCCTTCCGGGTTCTCGTGTTCGAGTATTTCAGAGCTGTGAACCTGCAGCCCCATCCGGATTCGGTCACCGCTCAGATCAAGAGCTGTGGCTGCCAATGCCCGGTTTTCAAGAACCGATCCCCGGTCGTCGGCGGTGTGCAGACCGAGATTGAGGGCGTCATAAGGCGCCCCGCTCACCCCTCCCCGCCGGGTTGTGAAGCAGACGATTGCGCCGGGCAGTGCAGCCTCGTACCAGTCAACTCCGCTGCTGGAGCAACGTTTCACTTGTTCCCCGGACTCACTACGGAGCCTCTCGCAACTGAGCGGTACGAGCTGCGGCCACCGCGATTGCGAGCTGCTCTTCCCGATCAGAGACCCCCTGATCGAGAGCTGCCACAAGCGCAGCGTCCAGTCCGACGCCAATTGATGCTCCTCCCGGAATGCCTTCGGCGAGCAGATCATTGCCGGACACCTCAGGCGAAACCTGCCTCCACTCCTGGATCCACTGGTCCAGCCACTCCGATCCCGCGGCCCTGGCCAAAACCAGAGCCACCGGATCCATACTGGCGGCTACCGAGCAGGCAAGGCTTGGCGCCCCGGGGTATTGCAGCTGATTGTCTGTAGTCGATTTCGTGCTACGCCCGGCGATTTCCAGAAGGACCGCGGTGCGGCTGGTTGTGTCAGCCCAGGTGTCCTTCTCAAGCAACTCAAAAGCATCCGCGAGCAGGGCAAAACCTGCTTCAGGGAGGGTGAGCAGACCCCAGGCAGTGGCCAGCCGCAGTGCTTCGAGAGCAGTCGGCTCCCGGGCGATGAGATCAAGTTCACCCTCCAGCCGCTCCCTGGAAACGGAACCGAGATTAACCGTTGGCAAAAGGTCGGCAGCGCGATGGTCAAGGTCGAACCCGAGGCGGGCAGCGTAGCGGGCTGCCCGAAGAGCCCGGGTAGGATCGTCGACGAAGGAGTTCGATTGAATCACGTTGATAGCCCGGCGTTCGAGATCCGCGATGCCGCCGCATGGATCGATCACTTCGCCCGGCTCGGCCAGCGGTGCTGCCAGCGCGTTGATCGTGAAGTCCCGACGGGTCAGGTCCTGTTCGATTCTGGCCGGCTCGACCACAGGAAGGGCTCCGGGCCGCGCATACCGTTCCGAGCGGGTCCGGGCGAGGTCGATCCTCCTGCCATCAACTTCAATCTCGGCTGTGTCGAACCGCTCATGGAGCACCGCGTCAGTGTCAAGTCGCAAAGCCAGGTCTGCCACGGGTCCGTCAACCGCGAGATCGAGGTCGAGCGCTGGCCTGCCCAGCAGGGCGTCTCGCACGGTTCCGCCGACCAGATAGCAGGAGGTGTCACCGGCAAGTACCCGTACCCGGTCAAGGGCGGGCTCCTGCTCGATCACGGCTTTTATTTCTTTCCTGTTCGTACGCATCTTCCAGTGCCTGCCTTGACTGTCCCCTACCATGATCCATTCATCGGATGAATTCCCAACCGGAAAACGAACCCCAGCCGGAGAGCTATTCCGGCACCTGGTCGAAAAACCGCCGTCGGCTGACGATCATCGGCGTGATTGTGCTGGTGCTGCTGGCCGCCGCAGTGGTCGCCGTCAGCCAGCTTAAACGCCCCGATGACGTCAGCAACCCCTCGGTCGACTTCGAGGCACCGGTGGCAGCAAAACCTGCGCCCAAGAAGGACGCGCTAATCGACTGGCCCACCTTCCGATACGACCGGCAGCGGACCGGGTACTTGCCCGTAGACGGAATCCGCCCACCCTTCAGGCGCCTCTGGAAGTACGGTGATCAGCCGCTGCTCGAGTTCCCGCCGACGATCGTCAACGGCACGATGTACTTCGTGGATAACGACGGTTATGCCCACGCTCTCGATACCGATACGGGCAAGTCAAAGTGGAACCGACGGATCGCAAAACTGAGCGCGGCCACACCGGCCTACTCCAGGGGCCGCCTGTACGTAGTCAACCTTGAGCCCGGTCAGGTCATGTCACTGAACGCGAGGAACGGAAGGCAAATCTGGAAAAAAACCCTGCCGTGCCGGTCCGAATCCTCGCCGGTGATAGTGGGCAGCCGTTTATATTTCGGCTGTGAGAGCGGCGTGCTTTACGCGCTCAAGACCCAAAACGGCAAGTCCGTCTGGGAGACCTCGGTCGCCGGTGCGATAAAGGGTGCCCCCGCGTATGACGACGGCACCCTCTATGTGGGTGACTACGGCGGTGCCATGACTGCGGTGCGTGCCTCTAACGGTGAGATCCAGTGGCAGACGCAGGCCCTGGGACCGGGCCTCGGGCAGCCGGGCGCCTTTTATTCCACCCCTGCAGTTGCTTTTGGCCGGGTTTACATCGGCAACAACGACAGCCGTGTCTACAGCTTTGACGCCGACACAGGCGACCTCGCCTGGACTTTCTCCACAGGAGACTGGGTCTACTCCGGCCCGACCGTTGCCAAGGTGCCCGGAACTCCGCCAACCGTTTACATCGGATCCTTTGACGGCAATGTCTACGCACTGGATGCCAAGAGCGGTGAAGCACGGTGGATCTTCGACATGGGGGGCCGAGTAATCGGATCGCTCAGCGTGATTGGCCGCACCGTGTATGCCGCAACCTTCGATGACACAAATACATATGGGATCAGCGCGAAGACCGGTAAGCAGACCTTCAGCTACCACACAGGCGCCTACATGCCCGCCCTGTCGGACGGTGAGAACCTCTACCTGGTCGGTTACTCCAGCATTCATGCCCTCCAGCCGATCACCAGAAAGCAGCAACTGGCGATCAGGAATCAGGCCAAAGCGAGGAAGAAGAGCAGGAGCAACGGTGCCAGGAAGGGCAGTAACCAAGAGGGCTCGAGTAAGGGATAGGGGTCAGGTCCGGACAGAGATCCCGTTCGCCGCCATAAAGATCTTTGCCTCCTCGACTGTGTGCTGGCCGTAGTGCAAGATCGAAGCGCAGAGCACTGCATCGGCTTTGCCGTCCCGGATCGCTTCAACGAGATGGTGAAGCTCCCCGGCGCCACCAGATGCGATGACCGGCACCGCCGTTGCGTCCGCGACCGCGGCGGTCAGATCCAGTTCGTAGCCGGCGTTGGTTCCGTCACGGTCCATGCTCGTCAACAAAATCTCCCCGGCTCCCAGACCGGTGGCTTCGATCGCCCACTCGATCGCGTCCCGGCCGGTCGCCTTCCGTCCGCCGTTGAGGAAGACCTCGTAACGATCCCCCTCCTTCCTGGCGTCAATTGCGATGACCACACATTGAGAACCGAAGACATCGGCCAACTCGCCGAGCAGCTCCGGCCGATTGAGTGCGCCCGAATTGACCGCAACCTTGTCGGCACCAGCGTCGAGTACCGCCTGGGCATCCTCGACCGAACGGATGCCGCCACCAATCGTGAACGGGATAAAAACATTGTCGGCGGTGCGTCTGGCAAGATCGACAATCGTGGCCCTGCCCTCGTGGGAGGCCGTGATGTCGAGAAAGACCAGCTCATCAGCCCCGCCCTCGTCATAGGCAGCGGCAAGTTCCACCGGATCCCCGGCGTCACGGATGTTTACGAAATTCGTCCCTTTGACCACTCGCCCGTTGTTGACGTCAAGGCAGGGGATCACTCGCTTCAAGTCGCTCATCGCCTGGACCCCAGCGCCTGTATCGCTTCTTCGACCGTGAACCTCTCCTCATACAGTGCCTTGCCGACTATCACGCCTTCGACATTGTCAGGGGCAGTTGACGCAAGATCCCGGAGGTGCCCCAGGGTTCCGACCCCCCCGGAGGCAATCACTGCGGCTCCAGTGGCCGCCGCGACCCGATCCAGTTCGGCCAGGTTGGGACCCTCCATCGTGCCGTCAACTTCTATCGGCGTGAAAAGGAACCTCGAGACGCCACGAGCAGAGAGCTCTGACACGGCTTCGGCTACATCGACTCCGCTACTCTCGGTCCAGCCGGCCAGTGAGACCTTTCCATCCCGGGCATCAACCGAGACGACGACCTTGTCGGACCCGTGGACCTCGATCAGTCCAGCCAAGAATTCCGGGTCCCGCAGCGCGGCAGTGCCGACCACAACCCTGTCGGCACCGGCGCCGAGCACGGCATCAACCGATGAAAGGTTGCGCAGGCCGCCGCCGACCTCTATCGCGCAGCTGACAGTGTCGGCGATTGCCTCAATCGCAGCCAGATTGGCGGGCTCCCCGGCTCGGGCACCGTCGAGGTCAACCACATGGATCCACTCGGCCCCGCCGTCCGCCCAGCGTCGGGCAGCTTCGGCCGGATCGTCGTCGTAGACGGTCTCGCGGTTGTATTGACCCTGAAAAAGACGCACCGCCTTACCGCCTCGTATGTCGATTGCTGGAAGCAGGATCATTCGCATACCTCAACAAAGTTCTTCAGCAGGCGCAGACCGGCAGTGCTCGATTTTTCGGGGTGGAACTGAACTCCATAGATCCGGTCGCGCCCGGCCACGCAGGCGAATTCTCCACCGTAGGTCGCTGTCCCGATGAGCTCGTCTCCGATCGGATCAACCACGAAGGAATGTACGAAGTAGAACGGCTCCCCTGGCCGCAGGCCGTCGTTCAGGCGTGACGGCCTCTGCCAGCTGACCGAGGCCCAGCCGATGTGAGGGACTTTTCGGCCTCCGGCGGGTACCTCCACCACCTTGCCCTCAAGCAGGCCCAGTCCCTCCGCCCCGCCAAGTTCGGTGCTCGATTCGAAGAGCAGCTGCAGTCCGAGACAAATCCCGAGGATCGGCTGCCCGCGCGACGCTGCGCCCTCAAGGGAAGTGTCAAGGCCGAGTTCCCGAATCCGTTCCATTGCCTTTGGAAAGGCTCCCACCCCGGGTAAAACAATGCCGTCAGCTGCCTCCATCCGGTCGGGGTCCGAGGTTACTTCGCAGTTAGCACCGACCCGTTCAAATGCCTTCTCGACGGAGCGCAGGTTGCCCATCCCGTAGTCGAGGACGGCCAGCGACGCAGCCGGGCTCAACTGTTCAGCGTGCCCTTGGTGCTGGGCACGCCCTTCTCGTCGGGGTCGATCGAGACCGCGACCCTCAGCGCCCGCGCGAAAGCCTTGAAGGCAGCCTCAACCAAGTGGTGCACGTTCGAGCCGTACATGACCTCGAGGTGGATGGTCATCTTCGCGCCATTGGCAACCGCCCCGAAAAATTCCTCAGTCAGTTCGGTTTCGTAATTGGCGATGGTCGTATTGGGAATCTCACCCCGGAAAACACATAGCGGCCGCCCCGAGATATCGAGGGCGCAACTGGCAGCCGCCTCGTCCATCGGAACGACGGCTGAGCCGAAGCGCCGGATGCCCGAGCGGTCACTCAGGGAGCGGTCGATCGCCTGACCGATGACGATTCCTACGTCTTCCACAGTGTGGTGTGAGCCGGTTTCGAGGTCGCCGTCAGCCTTGACGGCAAGTCCTATATTGGCGTGGCGCGAGAGCAGATCCAGCATGTGGTCGAAGAACCCGACCCCGGTTGTCACCAGAGAGTCACCCCCGTCGAGGTCGACGGTTACTTCGATCCGGGTTTCGCCCGTGCTTCTCTCAACTGTCGCTGATCTGTCCATTTTCTCTTCTCGCCATCGCTGAAAGTCCGTGTACCGGCAGCCCTTCCGCCCTGGCAAGTGCGTCAAGGGGCTGCGCGAGGGCCGAGGCCGACGCTTGGCTCAAGCTTACCCGCGCGGTGCTGCGCCGGAAGGTATCCGTAGAAACCGGGCCAAAACTTTTCCCGGTGCCGTCAGTTGGCAGGATGTGATTTGACCCGGCTATGTAGTCACCGAAGGCAGTGGCTGATGCCGGTCCTGTGAAAACGCAGCCTGCTGTCGTCACCTTCGATGCCATTGCCACACTGCCGACATCCATCAGCTGGAGATGTTCAGGAGCAATCTCGTTGATCAAGTCAATCGCCTCGGCTGCCGATGGTGCCGCGATCAATGCGAGTCGACAGTCATTGACTGAGGGCTGCAACGCTGCTACTCGGTCGACTTCGGCAGCGAGGGCGTCAAGGTCCCCCCCGTTCACCGCGACCGCCACCAGCGGGCTCTCAGGACCATGCTCGGCCTGTGCGCAGAGATCCAGAGCGGCGAGGCGAAGGTCGGTGTCGCGATCGAATACCACCGTCAGGTCAGAAGGTCCGGCAGGGGAATCGATCGTTACATCTCCGAAGACGGCTCTCTTTGCCGCCTGCACCCACGCGTTGCCCGGTCCGGCAATCACGTTGACTGGCCGGATGCTCTCGGTCCCCCTGGCCAGGGCGAAGATGGCCTGCGCGCCACCGACCGCGAATATCTCGTCAACGCCACAAAGGTGCGCCGCGGCAAGGGTGGTCGGGTCAACCTTGCCGTCAGGCCCGGGTGGAGTTACAAGCACCAGCCGGCTGACCCCGGCCACCCGCGCGGGGACACAGCCCATGACCACCGATGACGGGTAGCTCGCACGACCGCCCGGGGCATAGATTCCTGCAGCCTCCAGGGGCACCTTTCCGACTGTAACCCGCTGACCCTGGGGCAGCTCCACAGTGTGCGACTCACTCAACTGGGCCTCGGCTACCAGCCGGACATTCGCGATCGCAGTCTCGAGCGCTTCCCGCACCTCCGGATCAAGGGAGTCGAGGGCGGCCCGAGCCTCATCTTCTGCCACGGCCAGTTGAAGGTGGGAGACATCGGGTGCGTCGTACTTCGAGGTCAGTTCGATCAGCGCTGCATCCCCACGCTCTGCGACAGCCTGCTCGATCGGTGCAAGATCGATCGGTTCAGATCCATCGGCAAACCACGTGCGGAGTTCTGCCGCAGCGTCCAGCGGCGCCGTCCACTGGAGACGGCGGCTTTTCACCCTGCCGCCTCCCTGAGTCGGGAGGTCAGCGAGTCAACCTCATCCGAACGGAGCCGGTATGCGACCTCGTTGGCCACCAGCCGTGCCGTGCAGGTCACGATCTGCTCCCGTTCCTCAAGATTGTTCTCCACGAGAGTTCGGCCGGTGGCGACCAGATCGACGATTCCATCGGCCAGACCGACCAGCGGTGCAAGTTCTATGGAGCCCTTGACTTCGACCACCTCCACCTGCCGGCCCTGTCCTTCGAAATACCTCTCGGCGATCCGTGGGTACTTGGTCGCGATCCTCATCATTCCGAGCCGGCGCTGGTGCTCACTTGGCCCGGCGTCGCCTTTGCGTGTCGCAAGAACCATTCGACAGAGTCCAATGTCGAGATCGAGCAGCTCAAATACCCGGCGGTCATCCTGCTCCAGGAGAACATCCTTGCCGGTGATCCCGAGGTCGGCCGCGCCTGCTTCGACGTATGTCGGTACGTCGTACGGGCGCATGGTCACCAGGGTGACCTCCCCGCCATCAAAGACCAGCGAGCGGGAATCGCTGCGCACACCCGAGGTATCGATGCCGACACGGTCAAGCAGTTCCAGCACTTCGTCGATCAGGGCCCCTCGCGGGACTGCCAGCTTCAGCGGTCCGCCCGGTTCAGTCAGCGAGTCAAGCATCGTCGCCTCCAGCCCTGTTGCGGCCCTGCTCGAGCTGGGCTTTGTGGATTGGCTCCAGATAGAGGCTGAACCCAGCCGCGGGCTGGTCCACGCCGAAGCGCTCCATGAGGCCGTCATAACGGCCGCCGCCGCCGATCGCCTCACCGACCGAAGGGTCATAGACCTCGAGAATTGAGCCGGTGTAGTAGCCGAGCTCGCGCAGCATCCCAAGGTCGACCTGCACCCGACCGCCTACCGAGCGTGCATCAATCGCTTCACTGGTTGCCTGCATCCGGTTCAGTACCTCTTCGAAAAGCTCACCGCCTCGACCGCGCGCCGAGGAGATCAGATCGAGGCCGCCGCGGAGCTGGACTACCTCGAGCAGGCTTTCGACCTTTTCGTTTTCAAACTCACCGCTGCCCTTAAGCTCGGCGCCGAGCCCAACGACGTCATGCTCGGCAAGTTTGTGCGAAGAGCTCTTCACGGTCGCCTCGGAGCCGCCCATATCGCGTACCAGCGCGGCCCACAGGCCGGCATCACCGAGACAGATCACGGCGTCAGCGAGTCCGACGGCGTCTAGCGAGCGGGCGAGAATCTCGACGACTTCCGCAATACAGTCGGGTCCGTCGACGCCGATGAGCTCCACCCCCGCCTGCCCGAACTCGCGCAGCCGGGCACGCTGCGGCGTCACGGCGCGGTAGGAATTAGCGACGTAACTGACCCGCCACGGTGGCGGGACTTCGCCAAAACGCGTAGCGACCAGACGGGCGATCGGGATCGTCATGTCGGTCCGCAGCGCCAACAACTCGCCCCGGTCGTCGAAGAATCGGTAGGCATCCCCGGCCGAGCCCTCATCCCCACGTGAGACGACGTCCGCGTACTCAATCGTCGGTGTGCGAACCTCGCCGAAGTCGAAGTCCTCGAAAACGCTCAGCAGTGACTCCTGGAGCTTTCTCAGCTCACGCATCTCATCAGGAAGAACATCTCTGGTTCCGGGTGGTATCGGGTGAATCATTTTCGCTCCGATCAGTCGTCGACGCGCTCGATGTGGGCACCCAGCGACTTCAGTCGGGTGTCGATGTCTTCATAGCCGCGGTCGATCTGGCGGATGTTCCCGATGTGCGAGGTTCCCTCTGCAGCCAGAGCCGCGATCAGCATCGCCATCCCGGCTCGAATGTCAGGGCTGTCAACCCGCTCCCCATGCAGACGGCTCGGCCCGCTGACGATCGCCCGGTGTGGATCGCAGAGGGTGATCCGTGCACCCATCGCCACCAGCTTGTCGACGAAGAACAGTCGGTTCTCAAACATTTTCTCGAAGATCAGAATCTCTCCTTCGGCCTGGGTCGCGAGCGCCAAAGCGATTGAGGTCAGGTCAGCGGGGAATGCTGGCCAGGGTCCGTCCTCGATCTTCGGGATAGCATCGCCGGCATCCGCTTGGACACGGAGGTTCTGTGACGGTGGAACGATCACATCGCGGTCCTCGATCACAGACTGAAACCCGAGCCTCCTGAACTGACGGCGAATCATCAGCAGGTCGAGTGGTTCGACGTCGTGGATCCGTAGTTCGCCCCCGGTCGCTGCGGCCAGAGCCATAAAGCTTGCAATCTCGATGTGATCGGGCGTGACCGTGTGCTCTGCGCCGCCAAGTTTGTCCTTTCCGGTCACGGTCATCACATTCGAACCAATTCCGGAAATCGGAGATCCCATTTTTACCAACAGTCGAGCGAGATCCTGAACGTGCGGTTCGGATGCCGCATTGGAAATAACCGTTTCGCCGGGAGTCAGGGCAGCCGCCATCAGAGCATTCTCTGTTCCCATGACAGACGGCTCGTCCATGAAAATCTCGCCAGCGCGAAGGCCGCCAGGGGGAGCTGTCAGCTCGATCGAGCGCTCCCCTCCAACTCGAGCACCGAGCTCACGAAAAGCATCGAGGTGGGCGTCGAGGCGACGGCGGCCGATGAAGTCACCCCCCGGAGGCGGCATGTGAACCTCTCCGAAGCGGGCGAGCAGCGGTCCTGCGAGGAGAAAGGATGCACGAATCGCTGCCGAGAGGTCCTCATCCAACGTCGTATCGGTGACGTTTTTGGCACAAAGCCGGATCGTGTTGGCCTTGACCCACTCAACCTCCACCCCAAGCTTGTCGAGCAGTGCGATCTGGGCTTCGGTGTCACGGATTCGAGGTACGTTGGCAACCACCAGCTCCTCCTCGGTGAGCAGGCAGGCAGCGAGGATTGGCAGTGCTGCGTTTTTGTTGCCGGCAGCAGTAATTTCTCCGGAGAGCGGAACACCGCCCTGTATGACGAACTTCTCCATGTGATTTTTCCCGCTATTGGTCGTATTTCTGGACCGGACCGGAGACAGAATTGACCCGACCGAAAGTCGGACTAGGGTAACAGCGAAGATGGCGAGAACTTCCACACGTCACGATCGGGGCGCTAGCTCCCGCGGCAGTCGTAGTTTCAGACTGCTGCTCATCCTGTTTCTGGCTGTCGTGGCGCTGCTCGGACTCAACACCTTTGCCCTCAACCAGGAAACAGAATCAGCCGCCGTAAATGTCGCTAACGGTCAGTTGATCAGTACGACTTCCGGACAGTTGCAGGTTCTGGATACTCAACCTGTCTCTGGTGCCGGTGACGCCGCCATCGGGGCGCCTTCAGAAACGCTGCCGGGAGTCGTCGGCGCAGCGACACCTCTCGCACCCCCCGTGGTTCTTATCCATGGCTCCGGCGGGGCCATCGACTGGTGGGAGGACCTGAGCCCGCTACTGGCCGCGCAGGGTCGTCGGGTTATCGCAATCGACATGCTCGGCTATGGGGGCTCAGAGAAGCCGTCATCTGGCTACTCAGTTGAGTCCCAAGCGAGTCTGATTGCCCAGACCCTCTCCAAGCTCGGTGTCGAAAATGCTGCTGTGGTTGGCCACTCCCTTGGCGGTAAGGTCGCCACCGCCCTGGCCGAAGGTTCACCAGACCTGATTGCCGGGCTCACGATTCTTGACATGCCTCCGGATCCAGCCATCGGTGGCATCGGAGGCAGTGCCAAGGCCGTAAGGCTTCCGGTAATCGGCCAGGCTCTGTGGCGCATCGCCCCCGACTTTATGTTGCGGCGAAATCTCAGCCAGGCTTTCGCCCCGGGCTTTGAAGTGCCGGAAAGGTTTGTTGATGACATCCGCGCAATGACCTATCCGGCTTACCGTGATTCCGCGAAGGAATCTGAGGCATACACCGACGAAAAACCCCTTGACAAGCGGCTTCAGGATCTGGGGCTACCACTGCTGGTTGTCTTCGGCGAGCAGGACCAGCTCTACCCGGCCCGGGAGTCACTAAGCGCCTACGCAGCGATTCCCGGTGTCGAGACCGTCCTGATTCCCGAGGCTGGTCATTCACCCAATGTTGAGACGCCGGACAGGACCGCAGCGATCATCGGCCGCTTCGTCAACTCCCTTGCCCCCGAACCAGCACCCCGACAGAACCTTGGGGGGAAAAGATTGTCCTCTCCCGCAGGCAATGGCCAGCGTCGACCGGGCCGTCGCGGTGGCAGGAATCAGCCCGGGGCGTAGCGGCCGCCGGCTTTCGCCCATGCCAGCACCGCCTCGGACCCGATGAAGCCGTCGGCGACCTCGACGTCTCCCCTTAGCCTGGTCAGATACCAGGCATCTTCATCAAGTTCCTTGCCGGTCTGAGCGCAGACGGGCGCGGCCTCCGACGGTACCTCGACATTCGACCAGATGTGCCAGTCGTTCTTCTGCATCAGCCACGGAACGACATGCTCGAGGCGACAAAAGGCGACACCAAGATTGCGCTGCGGCTGAATCAGACGCAGCCCTTCATCCTCATCGAGGCCAACTCCGCACCAGTCACACTTCAGCTTTCTGCCCATTCACCCATTCTGCCTGATCTGACACCGACGTTTCTGGTGGGAGAGGTCACCATGGCTCACTGATTCCTCATTCTCCTTCGTGGAAGGTTGCATCACCATGGACGGTATGCGAACATATGTTCGTATATGATCGTTTGTGTAATTCTGCCCCTCCTGCCCCTGCGAGCGGCCCTCGGCAAGGGTCAGGATCAGCTTCAGAAACCGGTAGCGCTGGCACCCCAGCATGATTGTGCACAGGTAATCGGGCAGGTATCACCGGCTGCCCACCAGCTTGGCGTAAGGCCTGGCATGGGCCTGGGGGAAGCGGTGGACGTCTGTCCGGAGCTCTCGCTGGTCACCCCGGACCCCACCCACACCAAAGCTGTATGGGAGGGGTTCCTGAGCAGGATCGAGTCGATCGGGGCCGAGGTCGAGTCCGAACGGCACGGTGAAGCCTTCTTTCTCGCCAACGGCATCGAACGCCTGCATGGCGGCCTCGATGGCGTCCTTCAGCTGGTCTCCCTGCGGCTTGGCCGGGCAGTCAGGATCGCTGCCGCGCCGACCAGGCTGGCCGCATTCGCCACAGCGCACCGCTCCGGAAATGGTGCCCTGGTCATCCCGCCCGAGCGGCTCCAGGAAAGCCTCGACTCACTGCCAGTAAGCATTCTTAACGGGCGCCTCAGCGGACCGGAAGCAGCCTGCCGACGGATGACCACGTCCCTCGTCCGCTTTGGCATCCACCACCTCGGCTCGCTCAGGGAGATCTCCCGAGACGCTATCGCCGACCGCTTCGGTGATCTCGGGATCGAAGCGCTGGAACTCGCCCTCGGGATAGAGGCGAAGATTCTTCCCCGGAGTCCCCATGAAGAGCTCCGTGAGTCGCTCGAACTTCCGGAGGCGGACTCCGGAATACACCTGCTGAGCGCATTGACCATCCTTTGCGACCGTATCGCCGCCCGGTTGGCAGCTGCCGGCATGAGCGCCCGCACCATCGCATTGGAGGCCCAGCTGAGCGGTGGCGGAAGCTGGACCAGGGAAACGGCACCGCGCGAGCCAACCGGCCGTTCTGACCTGCTCCGGATGATCCTCCTGCCCGGCCTCGAGCAACTGCCCCGGCCAGCCGAACACCTTCACCTGCGGGTCACCCGGATGACCGATGCTCCACCGAAACAGACTGAAATTTCCAGCAGGCCCGAGGAAACCCGACTTCTTCGGCTCAACGAGGCCGCCCTGCAGGTCCGGGCGGTCGTCGGTGAAGTCGGCCTGATGCGCGTTCTTGACGCAGAGGTCGAATCTCACCTGCCAGAGCGCCGCATGCTCCTAACCCCTTACCTCTCATGATCGGCAGGAGCTTCCACAACTCAGGCAGACCTTCCCGGCTCTACGAACCACGGCCAGTCGAGGTCGCCAGCGACTCACGGCGCACCCCTATCCAGGTCAACGATGTCGACGTGGTCGCAATTCGTGAAGAGTGGATTGTCGAGGACGGCTGGTGGACCGCCGCGCCGATCCGGCGGTGGTATTTCGAACTGGTGCTGATCGACGGGCGCGACCTGACCGTCTTCCAGGCGTTTCCTTCGGGTCAGTGGTTCGCCCAGCGGGCCTGAGGTTGTCCGCATGCAGTCCTACGTCGAACTCCACTGCCATTCATCGTTCTCCTTTCTGGACGGGGCCTCCTCCCCGCTCGACCTCGCAAGCAGGGCCGCTGAACTTGGCTACCCAGCTCTGGCCCTGACCGACCACGACGGCGTCTGGGGGTCAATGGAATTCGCCGTCGCATGCAAGGGCGTCGGGATCAAACCGATCACCGGCGCAGAGCTGACCGTATCCGTGAACGGCCGACTGTCCCACCTCACTCTGCTGGTCGAGAACCAGATCGGCTACGCCAATCTCTGTCGACTCCTGACCGAGGCTCACGCCCACACCCGAGACGGCCGTGAGCGCCGGGCCGGGCAGCCTTCGGTGCCTGCCGAATCACTCGCCAGACACGCCTCGGGGCTGGTCTGCCTGAGCGGATGCGCCGGGCGGGGTCCGCTGGCCTCGGCCTGGAGCGACGGCGATCTGAGACTCGCTGAGAACCTGGCCCGCAGCCTGACCGACTGGTTTGGCCGGGAAAACTTCCGGGTCGAACTGCAGCGGCCCTACTGGCGCCACGACCGGGCCCGCAACCGCTGGCTGGACTCACTGGCGGCAAGGCTGGGGCTGGCAACGGTCGCAACTGGCAACGTCCACAGCCACGAAGCCGCGAGGGCGCGGCTTCAAGACGCCCTTGTCGCGGTCAGGATGGGCCGGACCATCGAGGCCTGTGAGCCTGAGCGGCGTGGCAATTCGTCTTCAGCTCTGACCTCGCCAGCGAAAATGGCAGAACGCTTCGCTGACTATCCCGAAGCGGTGGCAGAAAGTGTGGACATCGCCTCCAGGCTGAAGTTTGATCTCGAAAAAGACCTCGGCTATCGCTACCCACAGGCTGACGATCCTGATGCCGATCGTGCCCTGAAAGAACTCTGCCTCGCTCGGATTGATGGCAGGTATGCCGGAACTCCACACGAGGCCGAAGCCGGACAGCGACTTCGCAACGAACTCCGGATCATTCACGGCCTGGGTCTTTCCGGGTTCTTCCTGCTCCACCACGACCTGCTGGAGCTGGCCCGGGAGGTGGCGGTCGAGGTCCGCGGTCCGGATTCGGCCCGCGCGGTTCTCCCCCCCGGCCGTGGAAGGGGCTCCAGCGTCAGTTCGATTGTCTGTTACCTGACCGGCCTCTCCCATGTAGACCCGGTCAAGGCCGGCCTCTTCCCAGGCCGCTTTCTTAATGAAGAGGTCACAGTCGTGCCCGACATCGACCTCGACTTCCCCCGGGACATCAGGGCGAAGCTGATCCCC
>JBBECI010000054.1:0-65579 GCA_040881895.1 Solirubrobacterales bacterium
TCTTCCAGTGACTTGACCTCGAAAGCAGTAACGAGTAGTTGATGCCACCGACATAAAGCACCGAACGGGTGAAGTCGGTCGCGACCGCTGTGAGCGCACCACCAGCGATTCCACCTTGGCTGTTGCCGTAGTAAAAGAGATCGCTGGTGTCGATCACCGACTCGGCCTCGTTCGGTCCACTTCCGTCTGGATCGACCTGAAAGGCCCCTTCGGCTGCCAGACCGTCGGGGTGGATGATCGCCCTGCCAAGATAAAGCCAGTTGAGGAAGCCCTGTTGCAGACGGTCCGGAAGAGCATTGAACTTGCTCAGGTTTCCGAGCGCCGGGATCGCTGCCCCGAAGACGTCCTCATCTGCCATCCCGATAAAGTCGGCAGCGCAGACCATCACGTCGTTCTCATAGCCGAGTTGGCGGACGTTTCTAGAGAACGGAGATCCCCAATGCTCCCCGAACAGGCCGTGCCCGTAGAAGGTGGTCTTCACCTTGTTCACCTCACCATCCTTGATCACGCCCAGCGGAATGTTGCAGGAGAACCTCGCCTGGTAGGTGGAGTCACCACCTCGGATCGGCTTCTGATCGGAATCTAGCTTGAAGCTCGCACCGGGCTGGCAGCCCGGTGTATTGGTGTCTTGCCACAGATAGCAGGGGACTGTGATTCGCCCCTCGACGATCCTGTAAAGCTGGTCTCTGGCCGGACCGCCGTCACCCGACCACAGTCTCTTGTAGGTATCGGGCAGGGAGTCGTTGGTTGCGTCGTCGAAAACACTGATGATCTCCACTTCGGGCGCGTCGCCCTGCACGATGCCATCGGTCAGGTTCGAGTCGCCAAGCTCGTCGAACGCCCTGTCCCTGATCGAGATCATGCGGCCGGTCAGGTTCTCGGTGCTTGCCACCGTGAAGTCCCAGGCGAGATACAGGGATTCACGATTAACACCCTCACGTTCGAGTGTTCGGAACATCGACTCGAATTTGTTCCGGCGTGATTCGATAGCCCTCTCCTTCGTCCGGCGGCCGTCCCGATAGATCTGGAAGCCGGCGGGAGCCCGCAGGGTCCTGCCCTCGGCATCTTTGAGGTTTCTGAGCGCAACGATGTAGCGCTTGCCGTTCTCGAGGTTCTTGCCCATCCGGATGTAGAGGTTCCGGATCGAGTCGTCGGTCGGGACAGAGTCCAGCTCGGTCCAGATCAACTGCCTGTCGCCTGTATCGGCATCGATCAGGACTGCCGACTGATTCGGCTCAAAGGTCCTGCTCATATCCCAGAGCGGCACCAGCCCGGACTCCTCGAATGCCGCGGGATTGTCCATCCCGGGAATCCGAACCGTGAGGAGAGGTCCGGGACTGAAGCCATCGGCCTGGTTCAGGTTCTCGACCGCAATGTGAGAGCCAGACGCATCGACCGGAGTCGCATCAGGATTGAGGTTGACCCGGAGGCCGGTCTCGCTGGTCAAGTCCCTGCGAGTGTAGAAGTCGTTCGGGAAGGGAGCCATGCAGATGTTCTGCACCGGGGCGATGAAGTCGCAGCCGTCCACCTTCGACTTCTGGACCGCAGCCTTGACCTCGGCGGGAACCGCACATCGAAAATTCTGAGCCTTTACGAGGGTCTTGATCTGACCTTCCCGCTTGGCGCCGCCGCCCATCTTGACCACGATGCCCTTGATCGGGCCTGCCTTGGCCGCAACCGAAAGATTGACCGACGGGGCTCCACAGTTCCTGACCAGCTCGAGGCTGGCCTCGTTCAGCTTCACCCTGATCCTCACGATACCGCCCTTGCCGACGAGATAGCTGCGATCAGAGGTCCCGGCCTTGACCGTTTTCGACCAGGTTTGCTTGACCGAAACCGAGGCCTTGATGGGAAGCCTCAGACCCCTGAGTGATCCGCCGCTGGTCTTGATCTTGACGTCCTGAACCAGAGTGCCGCCGGCGAGGCTCGCCTGAGTCGGCTTTTTTGGCCCGACATCCCAGCCCCTCACGGTGACCTTCGCCGCGGAAGCGGTGCCCGAGATAGCGACGAAGGAAAACAGGAAGAGACCCGAAAGACAGGCCGCGAGTTTGACCGCCCGACGGATGCTGGCCAATTCGATCTCAGGCGCGCTGGCATCTGTTGAGTGACTGCCCTTACAACTATCTCCCTGCCTCATCCCTGTCTCCCCTCTTCGACTAATCGGAGGATGCTCTAGCGCTTCTGATTTCTAATCATAACTCCCGTAAAAAGCTAACACAAAATGTGACAGCCACCGAACAAGCAGGCCACTAAATGTATGGTCGTTCAATGTTCTCAATACATCAGGTAGAAGATTTCCGGTTAAGCGGCGCTCTTGTGAAGTTCGAGGGTGGGGACGAGATCGAGTCCTCCATCTTCATCACCGAGTTTGCCGAGGGTGACGGCCCTCCACTCCACATCCACCCCTACCCGGAAGTTTTTCTCGTCGAGTCGGGGGCTGTCCGATTCACCGTCGAGGAAGAAACAACTTTGGTTGAAGCGGGTCACCTGGTTGTCGTTTCCGAGGAAACCAGACACAGGTTCGAAGGAGCCAGTGACGGTACGAACCGAGTGGTCAGCGTCCATCCTTCCGGCAAGGTCGTTCAGAAGAACCTCAACTAGAGGGCATGACCCCACCGGAATCCATCACTATCCGTGCCCGGGGGATGGACTTTGGAGCGTTGAGCTGGGGTGTCGCTGGCGATCCGCTGGTCCTTCTGGTTCACGGTTATCCGGACACTGCCTGGACCTGGCGTCACCTCGGGCCGTACCTTGCCGGGCGTGGCTGGCGGGCGGTGGCACCGTTTACCCGGGGATACGCCCCGAGCGACCTCGCCCCCGACGACCGCTATGCCGTCTCCGACCAGGCGGCCGATCTGCTCGCCCTTCATGAGGTGCTCGGCGGCGATGAAAGAGCGGCGCTTGTTGGTCACGACTGGGGAGCGCTCGCCGCCTGGCAGGTGAATTCGACCGAGCCGGGGCGGTTCTCCTCGTATGTGGCAATGTCCGTTCCGCCGCCCGAGGCCGTGGTCGCGCCACTGAAAACGATCGGCACGCTGCCGCTGGCAGCCCGACAGCTCAAGCTGAGCTGGTACTTCCTGTTCAATCAGCTGCCGGGTTCCGAGCGCAGCCTCGGCTGGCTGATCCCCAAGCTGTGGCGGGACTGGTCGCCGGGATACGACGCGGCAGAAGACCTGGTCCGCGTGTTTGAGGCACTGGGCGATCCCAGCCGCAGCCGGGCAGCGCTCCGCTACTACCGAAACACCCTGACCACCGGCATCGGGGAACTGCTGAAGATGAAGCCAAAGACGGCAGCGCTGTACCTACACGGCGAAAACGATGGCTGCGCCCGGGTCGAGATCGGACGCCTCCACGCCAACCGTCTGCCTTCGGGCAGCCACTTTGAAGCGGTCCCGGGCGTTGGTCACTTCCTTCACCTGGAAAATCCAGCCCGGGTCAACCCACTGATCGCCGACTGGATCGGGGATCAGTAACGGGCTGTCAGGTGAGCGGCTGGCTGGGCTGAGTGGCCGGTGGAACTTCGGCCGGCCTCGCCACTGGTTGACCGCGTCTTGCCGGTCGACGCACGTTCATGTACTCGGCGGCGTAGTAGCTGCCGATCACGAAGGCGGCCGCAAGAACCTGAGCCCCGATCGTCTCCCAGGTCGGGTAGATCTCGAACCATGCCCCCATCCAGATCGGGACTATCCCGGCCGGTAGGTCGTGGGTCGGCAACCAGCCGAGATCCTGGAAAGTGGCGGCGGTACCTCCGACCATGACCACGAGCACGAAGCCGATCATGATGCCGGTAGCGATCAGCATCTTCTTGTAGGGCAGCTTGCGGTGGAGGACGAAGACAAATGAACCGACGACGGCAGTCAGGGCAAGACCGATCGCCACTCCTTCGAGCACCACCGACGAACCGACGGTAACCCGCAGATTCTGAAGGAAGAGGACGGTCTCGAAGCCTTCGCGATAGACGCTGGTGAAGCCGAGAGCAACCAGCCCAACGAGAACACCAGCCCCGGCTCCACCCATGAGCTCCCGGCGGCGGCGGTTGTGCTTGGCGATCCAGCCGGACCAGTAAACCTTGTGAACAAACCAGTTGAGAACGATCAGAAGCACGATGACCGCGAGGAAACCGGTGATCGCCTCCAGCCTCATGCCGAGTCCGGAGAACTGCTGGAGGACCTCACCGGCGATAAGCCAGGTGAGTACCGACGCGGCGAAAGCGGCGACCGCACCAAGGAATACCGGTCGGCGGAAGGTGAGGTTTGCCCCTCGGAAGGAAGCGGTGATAGCAGCGAGTATGAGGACCGCTTCAAGGCCTTCACGGAAGACGATCATCGAAGAGTTGAAGACAGCGGTGCCGTGACTCATTGATCCCCGGGTCGCCTCCGACGGGTCCATCGGCCCGGTGCTGGCCGTGGCCATGAGGTAGACGAGGCCCGATATAAAGCCGAACGCAAGGACGTACCAGGTGATGCGCGACGAAAGCGGCAGCTTCCACCGGCGACCGGTAGCCTGATCGCAGAAGCGTTCTCTGTCATCAAGTGACTGCGCTTCGCGGGTCGAGGTCTTCGAACTGAAGGGGAACATGTTAGGTCAGCCTAACTGAATCCCGACCTGAGCAGACGGGATCCATCGGAGCTTCGGGCCTCCTCCCTGACCCGGTTAAAGACGGTCCTTCGGAATCTCAGTCCACGTCGGCGCGCGGGGAACTTCGGGAGACGGCCAGCGATGGGAAAATCCGGAACGGGCTGATGTAGCCGGTCACATCTTTCATCTCGATCGTCACTGCGCTGACCTTGTCGCTCTTGTTGCCCTCGATTGAGAGCAAGGCACGACCCTTCCGGTTCACACTGCTGACGATGCCGATGTGGTTTGTTCCGTAGGCCACCAGGAAGCCCGGCATGGCTGCGTATGAAAAGTAGCCGTTTCGCTGTGCCCACTGGGTCAGATCCTTGACCTGGACAGCGACCGAAGTGCCGTCATGGGAACGGCGAAGTAATCTCGCGCCCTGATAGGCGACGAAGCCATTTCTTTGCCAGACCCAGGTCGCAAATGCGGCGCACCATTGGTCACCGATGCTGAAAGGGGCGATTCGCCCCTTGCCGTTCCGGTAGCGCGGTACGTTGTTGCTCCGGTTTTCGCTGACCCGTTTTTTAAGCTGAGACTCGGCCAGCTCGACGATTCCAGAGATGTCGGGTGGCTTGAAATCCGGTGGAGGAAGGGTCAGTGCCCGAGCCGATGTCGGCGATATGAACGCGACTACCAGAAGCGCGAGCAGAGCCGCGAACGGGGAAAAATGGCTGTTTTGGTTGCGAGTTTTCGACATTTCAGAAATTGGTCTGTTCCAATCGGAGCAACGGAGGGTAACTGTGATCCACCGCTCCCGCGATCGCATAGCCCGGGATGAAACGGTTCAACCGCCCTGAGGCTGGGCCTCACTGGCTGTGAAGCTCGGTTAGTTCGCAGTCTGGAACATGTATCCAGCCCTCGACCCGGGCCCGATCAACTTCTTCTCTGGCCGGCTCTTTCGTCTTGCCCAGCATCCTCGCCCTGACGGCGAGCGCTGCCACGAAAGCATCGAGGGCGTCATCACTGGCTTCGCATGACTCACGATGAAGGGCCGACAGGCCACAGACTCCGTCCAGCCGGGCACAGAGATCGGAGACCAGTGCCTCACGGGCTTCCGAGTTCGCCCGTCCCTTGTAGCGCTCCGCCACCAGACCCCACCTGAAAAGCGCCGCCGCCGGGTAGACCTCAATTGCCGGACCGTTCATCCCTGAGCGATCCACCGACTCGCCGAGAGAATCCAGAATCGAGGCGCAGCGCATTGCCGTTACCCCGATCAGATCGGAGGAAACGCTCAGCGGCAGCCGGGGCTTTCGGATGTGGAGGTCCGTCGTCCGGTAGCGGAGGTTTGCCAGAGTTGTCGGGGTCGGCCAACCGCCAAACCCATCCCAGGATCGCACCGCCTCGACAAACGGTACGGGCCAGCCGAAAGGTGCGTCAATCCCGCTGAGATCAGCAGCCCGGATCATTCCGAGCAGATCGTCGTTTTCCAGAGGAGTCGAACTTTGGTCGCCCGTCACCAGCTGTTCGACCTGGCCGCCTTCCTCGCTCCAGGAGATCACGCAGGCAGCCGTCTTGGCCGGATTGGAACTCAGGTCAATCCCGAGCGTCGTGACCATCAGGCGATCGGCTTCGTCGGGCAAGTCATAAACATCAGCGGAGTCTATGCGGCGGTGGATTGACCGTTCAGGCAAACCAAAGGCCGCGGAGCGATCCGCGGCCTCTGATCAGGCTTGACTTGGTGTCCGAAGGCTGCCTGGATCAACCGCCGTTCGAAGCCGGAGTAAAGTCGCGGCTCGGCTGACCACGGAGCGCGGTCGGAACCGGCAGCGAAGTGCCCTTGGCGGTCGCACCCTGGAGCACCGACAGCACAATCTTCGACGGGTACCTTCCGCCGAGACCGATTGTGTTGGTGATTGAACCGTCCTCGAGGGTGTCGAAGTCCCAGATCTGGCGGTCGCCACCCGGGGCCTGCAGGTTGATCCTGATCCTCGAACCGGCGCGGAAGGCATGTGCCACCGCGAACATCGGTACCCGGACCAGCTCGAATGTGCCCTTGCGCATCCCGCGAGCGTCCTGCTCAAGATGGCTCGGAACCGGGTTCAGCGCAGTTGACTGCTTCAAATCCAGCCTGCGGTGCGAGGCCCGCAACCAGCCGTTCTGGACAAGGGTCTCCTTGCCGTCAGGACGGACTTCCGTCAGCGTCATCTGCAGGTCGGTGTCGCGGGCTGAGGAGCGGACCCAGACATCGAGGCTTCCGCTGCCGCCGAGCACGACATCCTTTCTCAGGACCGGACTGATCCACCCGAGGCCCTTGCCTGCGGCAATCGGAGCCCAGTCGTAATCAGGCTGGGGGGCCCAGGAATCAGACTCACTCGCGCCGTTCAGAGTCTGCGGCGGACGGGCCGAAGGATCTCCCGTGTAACTGGCCGCAGCGAACTTGGCTGACTTGCGGGCCGTCAGCTTGCCCTGGGCGCCGAGCCACCAAGTGATCGGCTTGGCCTGTGGGACCGGCCACGAGTCGTAGTTCATCGACCAGGCAGCGCCAATCGACCCCGGAGAACCTTCAATCGCCGCTCCGTTGTCCATCATCAGGTAGACGCGCTTGTAGCGCTTGCGGAACTCGTCCTTGGCCAAAGCGGCGCTCTGGAAGTTCCTCAACTCCGTGTTCAGAACTGGAAGCGCTGGAGCATCGGCGAGGAACTGGTAGAGCTCGCTGCTGAGCGAGAGAACAAGTGCCGGCATCTTCGGAACCTCGTTGGCAACGAAGATCTTCATGAACTCAGCCCAGCGGGTAATCGTGCTCGGGCCGAGCGAGTCGGCGTGAACGCCGTTGGTCAGGTTCAGCCAGACATCCCTGTTGCTCTTCGGGAACTTTCTGAGGCTGTCGACGAAGTGACCGCCCGTCTGCTCATCCTGAAAAGCGCCAACAAGGAAGGTCGGAACCTTGATTCGGCTGATCCACTCACCGGGCGAGCGATTCCCGAACAGGGAAGGATTGCGGAACCTGGTGTCCTCGATCAGGCGGTTGTAGTCGATGGTCTGCAGGCGGAGCCTCTGGTTGGCCGCACACTTCGGGTCGTAATCGAGGCTGGTCGGGTCAGACAGAATTCGCGAGTATCCCTGGCCGCCTTCGGGACCGGGCTTGGCGTCATCGCCACGCTGGGAAATCCAGGAGTAAGCAAAGCCCTTGTTGAAAATTCCGCCCGGGTAACCGGTGCCCGAATACATGTCATCTGTGACCGAAAGTGGGGAGATCGCGGCGAGGTTTGGCGGCTGGGTGCCAGCTGTGAACAGCTGGGTGATTCCAGAGAAGGAAATTCCGCCCATGCCGACCTTGCCTCTGACCCAGTCCTGCGCTGCGACGGTCTCGATCGCGTCATAACCGTCGAATGTGGTCGGCAGGCCGAACAGGTCAAATGCGCCACCCGAGCAGCCGGAGCCGCGCATCTGGACGCTGACTACGGCGAAGTCGAGCAGTGGCCCGATTACCGAGCCGACCGCCGTCGAAGTTGCCGGGGAAAGCGGATCCGAGGGACCCCCGCTGATCACGGAGGCGATCAGGGACTTGGGTGCGGCTACCTGATAACCGGAGTACTCGATAAAGGTGGGGAACGGGCCCTGTGAAAGAGAGGTCTTGCCGAACGGTAGGCGGACGGTCATGGCCAGTTCGACGCCGTCGCGCATCCTGACGTAGTTCAGACCTTCCTCAAGTTCGATGCCCTCGTACCAGGACTGCGGCGGGTTGGCGTCCCGGCGGCGGATGTTGAAGCGCTTGGTGCCGTAGACCTCACCTTCCTTGCTGAGGCGGACCGAGTACCCGGGTCCGGGCTCGACGAAGTAAAAGATTTTGCTGCCGAAACGGTCGGCCGCGCCAGTGCGAAGAATTCTGTTTTCCGGGGAGACCAGCATCAGTTCGTCGCCGGGCTCGGCGTTGACTACGTAGGCCTCGCCAATGCTCCCGCGGGCCTGAAAAGACGCTCCCGCAGTCGGTTTAGGTGCCTCTGGCCGTGGCTTGGCCACGGCAGCGCCGGCCATCAGGCCGATCCCGGCGAACGTACCGATAACGGCAACGATGAAAGCCCTGCTGAATCTCCCTGCACTCATACGTAAGTCTCCCGATCTCCCAGTAATTTGAACGCAGGCGCTCTCCCGCCTGCTCTGCGGTAGAGAATACCACGTACGCGGGCGTTCACGCCAGATCTACGGGGCCAGTCGGGTGACCGTCCAGCTGTCGCCCTCGGGGAGGTAGCGGAAGCGGTCATGAAGTCGAGCCCGGCGGCCCTGCCAGAACTCGATCTGGATCGGCCGGATCAGGTATCCACCCCAATGTGGCGGGCGCGGAATGTCCTCGACCCCTTCAAAGCGCGCCTCCGCCTGAACAGTGAGCTGGTCGAGCTCCGAACGCGGGTCACCCAGTGGGCGACTCTGAGGCGAGGCCCAGGCTCCGATCTGACTCCCACGTCCGCGGGAGGCATAGTAAGAGTCAGACTCCTCTTCGGGCAGCCGCTCCACCAAGCCACGGATCCTGACCTGCCGGTCGAGTTCAACCCAGTGGAATACGAGCGCCACCGCGGGGTTGGCCTCCATCTGCGAAGCCTTGACTCCTTCGTGATTGGTGAAGAAGCGAAAGCCTTCGTGGTCGGCGCCTTTGAGAAGGACCATCCTCGCGTCCGGCTGGCCGCTTTCATCAACCGTGGCGATACACATGGCCTCTGGCATCGGATTGACCGCAGCGGCCTGTTCGAACCACTGCTGGAACTGGAGGATCGGGTCATCATTAAGTTCGGCCCGGTCCAGCGGCCGGTCGCTCCTCGATGGTTCAGGTTCCTGAGGCAAAGTCTTCTCCGATTCAGTTCAGGCTGGGATCGTCGGGCATGGTCGCAAGCAGTCGGAAATCGCCGCCCCGGCGAGCAACCGCCTCCGCCCACAGATCTCCGACTGCGAACACGTCTTCCGGCTCGAGGTCGGCGACTATCCAGGCGTCGTTATCCAGTTCTTCGTCGAGCTGGCCTGGACCCCAGCCGGCATGACCAATAAAGACCCGGGCCCGGATTACGTCTTCGTCGCCATCAGGATCGACCACACCGATGCTCTCGGTGACTGCGCCCGCAGACCGATCGGCTTCCTCAAACTCGCCCAGCACAACGATCGCATCCGGTGCGACCGGCCCACCTACCCAGAGTGGAGCGCCACGCTCGACAAGAGGAACCAGATCCGGAACGAGCTCGGTGACGTCGGCATCCGCCCGGCGGTTGAGCATCACTCCGAACGCACCCTGATCGGTGTGCTCGACAATGAGCACCACCGCCCGCCTGAAAAAATCGAACAGGCTGGGCGCGGCGATCAACAGTTTTCCGCGAAGAGATTCGTGCATGGTTCAGATCACAGAGAACTATACGCCTGACCCTCCCCCTGAATTTGGTGGCTCGGGCGATTGAAGGCGGCGATCGCAACGCGAAAGCGGAGAAATCTGGAATCGGCTACTGTTCTACGCCGCGATCATGGGTAGATATACCGGACCAAAAGAGAAGCTGTCAAGGCGCGAAGGCGTGGACCTCGGACTCAAGGGCGAAAGAGCCCTTGGAGGCAAGAGTGCCATGGAGCGCCGCCCCTATCCGCCGGGCCAGCACGGCCGCGGCCGCAGGAGGGCTTCAGAGTTCTCGGTTCGGATGCGGGCCAAACAGCGCGCCAAATCGATGTACGGCCTGAGAGAGCGCCAGTTCGCCAAACTTTTCTACCGGGCCAACCGTGAAGAAGGCATGGCAGGCGAGAATCTGATGCGGCATCTGGAATGTCGCCTTGACAACGTCGTCTACCGCCTCGGGCTGGCAATGACCCGGGCCCAGGCACGCCAGTTCGTCGTCCACCAGCACATCAACGTGAACGGAAAGCGCCTCGACCGCCCCTCTTACGAAGTTTCCGCCGGGGATGAGATCGCAGTCAAGCCGGATTCCTCAATCGAGCCAATGGCCCGGCAGTCAACCGAGACGGCCGGCCCCACCCCGGCCTGGCTGCTGGCCGATCACGACGGACTCAAGGGGACGGTCAATCGCCTCCCCGAGCGCAACGACATCGCCGCTCCAATCGAAGAGCGTCTGATAGTCGAACACTACTCGCGCTGAGCCTACTCGCCGGTGAGCTGGCCCTTGGCCAGGTCAAGCGCGACAGTCAGAAGTCCGACCACCGAAAGCGGGTCGGATGAATCTGAAACCAGCTGCACGGTCATGGTCTGCTCGTCGGCTCCGACATCCTCGGTGAGGACAGCCGATATGACGAGCTGGTCAAGTCGGGCACCGGGGGTGTCTCGCTCGACCTGTTCCATCAGCTCCTGTGCAAGGGCGCCGATGCGGGCAGAAGGTGAGGGTAGTCCAGATTCGTTGCTCATCGCACCACCCTACCGGCAGCAATGGGGAATCCCTCCCGTAAGGTCGAGTACCTGATCATCGCCGACTGCAGAGGTCGATCCCTGTTTGTGTGCCACGGGCCCGCACCCGCCAGGGATTTCGTTACTGCCAGCTCAGTTACAGGCAGAAGAGGTTGAATCCTCAAATGTCTTGAGCGCAGTAGCCACGGCGCTCACGTTGAGAGCAGCCGCCGCGATTTCGGCCGTGCTCGGCGAGGCCGGCAGTTCCTTAATCGACTGACCCGCGGTTTCGACTGAATCCTCAAGGGCTGATGATTCACTTGGGAAGTCAGTCTTGGCCGAGTCGACCACAGTCTGGGCGTTCGTCTGAACGGTCTCCAGATCGGTCTTGACGGTGTCAAGCACGCCAGCATCGATGTTGATGCTGGTCAACTGACTGATCGAGTCCTTCAGGTTCTGTACATCACCACAGAAGGCGGGCTTGTCGCTGCTGCTGCAGCCGGCCAGAACCGTCGTAGCCAGAACAGCAGTGGTGGTCAGGGCGAGGAAGGACTTCTTCAGGTCGGTCATTGGCAGGTACGCTAACGGATAAATTAGGACAGGCGTCGTTTCGAGGTTAACGCTCAGAGCATCTGCCAAGCGGCGCCGATCAGGCCGCATCCCAAGACCACCCCGACCACCGTGAGCTTCGAGTGGAAGCGGTAGAGCACGAAGAACGAAACCGCGGCCAGTAATCCGGTGAATACGTCCACCACGCCGGTCCTGAGAATTTCAATCGTGACCGCGGAGATCAATCCAATCACCGCCGCCGCCACTCCGAGCAAAAAGGGCCGGATGCGAGGACTTTCGGCAATTGAGACCAGTTGGCGATGGAAAAAGATCGGAAAGATGAAAGCTGGCAGGAAGATCGCGAAGGTCATCAGCAAGGCGCCGGTGAGGCCGCCCGCGATGTAGCCGACGAAGGTGGAGAAGATGATCAGCGGTGCCGGAAGGGCACCACTCAGGGCTAGGCCGTCGACAAACTGCGAATCAGTCAGCCAGCCGTGAGTCTCGACCGACGCCTGCTGGAGGAACGGAATCACGGTGTAGGCGCCGCCGAAAGTGAGCAGGCCGGCCTTCAGCCCTTCGAAGAAGATCTCCGCGCCCAGGGACAAACCGATCGCACCGACCGCCACCATCGAGAGCGGCATGAAAGGGAGGGTCGGAAGGGCGAAGACGTTGCTCGAGCGACTCCAGCGATGCCGGTTGGTCCAGATTTCATAGGCAACACCCGCAGCAAGCAGGATAAGCACGAATCCGGTGGCACCGGTCATCGTCAGCGTGAAAGCAGCGACTGCGATCAGGGCAAGCGGTACGTCGGTGATGAAGTTTTGTCCGAGCCGCAGCACGGCCCGAGCGACGAGCGCGCCGACCGCCGCATTGAGGCCGTAGAAGACGTCATTGAGTTGGCCGGCGAGGTCGAACTTCACGTAAGCCACAGACAGAGCGAGCATCAGGATGAATCCGGGAAGCATGAAGCCGAGCCCGGCGAGGAAGCCTCCCAGCTTGCCGCCGCGGATCCGCCCGAAATAGACGCAGAGCTCGTGAGCTTCCGGCCCGGGCAGCACCTGATAGACGGCGAGCGTTTTCTGGAATGACTCGGCTGTAACCCAGCCGTGGTCTTCGACACATTCCTTGCGGATCATCTCGATCTGCGCGGCCGGACCGCCCCAGGCGAGCGCACCAAACTTGAGGAAACGAAGGAAGATCGAACCCGGAGTGTCAACCGCTTGCGTCTTGATCTGGTCAGGCATCGGGAGGAACCCTAGCCACAAACATGACCCTCTTGGCCTGGGTTTATACTTCACGGAAAAAACAACGCATGGATACGAAAGGGACGGAGTAACACATGGATCGCGAAGACCCACGAATTTCGAAGTTCCTGATGTTGGCTACTTACCTGATCGGTGGCGCCGGGATTGCGATCGGCTACTCAACCGTCTACGACGACCCGCCAAGTCTGACCCTGGCCGCCCTGCTCGGGGCCGGAATCCCGGGAGTACTTTCGTGGCTGAGGCACTCGGTCTTCCACCGATCTGACGCGAAGAGAATGGGCTGGGACCTGGGTCACAGAAACGGGTTCCAGATAGAGACCGGGGTGGCGAATCTTTCTTGGGGTGTCATGGCAATCCTGGCCGTCGCCTTCGACTGGGGAATCGTCGCCGAGGGGGCATCGCTTCTGGTGTTCGGCCTGTACCTCGGAGGCTGTTCGATAATGGTGACTCTCTCGCCGAAGGACGACAACGGCCACCGGTACGAGGCCATCCTCGGGATGACGGTGGCCGCCATCTTTCTCATAATCCTTGGGATACAGGGAATCACCGCCTGACGGCGTATCTTGAAGCCTTCCCGTAGGCGGACTTCGAGAGACGGACGCTGAGTCACTAGGTCTACATTGTTTCGGCCTCAGGTCTTAGGATGCGAGACATGAACCTGGCGCGTCGGCCATGAACCGCTTACTGGAGACGGTTCCCTTGTGGAGCATCGCCCTGCTGCTCGCCCTCTTTTTCGCAGCGATCATGCTGGCAGCGCGTGTGATCGCGATCCGACGTTGCAGCGATGATGTAAGTCGCGAGAAGCTGTCCGACGAGTCGATCCGTCTCCTTACCGGCCTGGCGGCGACCTTCGCCTTTTTCGTTGGTTTTGCAATCACCGTGACCTGGGGTGCGGTGGCTGTCGGCCAGGCAGCCGTGGAGCAGCAGTCTTCGGCGGTTCGCAACATGAACTGGGGCATAAACAATATTCCTGACGAGGCCGAAGGCGCGCAACTGAAGGAGAAGCTGATCGTTTACGTGCGTGCCGCCGCGTACGACGACGCGAACTATCTCGCCAAGGGAAAGACCGGGCGGCTGCCCTCCGCGATACCGTTCGACCGGTTCCAGGACGCTCTTCACACCTACGCCTTCGCGCCAAATACGCCCAAGGCCGAGGTGACAAGCCTCGTGGCAGCAGCAGGGACGCTCGGTAGCTCGTCGTCGGCGGTTTCGGCCGTGGCACAACGGACGCTTCCATCGGTTCTGGCCGTCCTGCTACTCGCTTCAGGGATCCTCGTCTCCGTAGTGATGGGAATCTCCACGGTTAATTCCCGGCATCCTTCGCTAATTCTTGTCTGGAGCCTGGTCCCGGCTCTGTCAATAACGGTGGTAGTAGCGCTCGCCTCGCCTTTCGCGACCAGCACGGGCGTGAGCCTGGGGCCGATGGAGATGGTCTACTGGCAGCTGATCGCTTCCTAGCGGGTTAAGGCATGGTGGTGAGCCGGCTAGCCATCGGGCGCGACGCCTGCTTCGCTGCCAGCTTCGCGATGTTTCGGCCCCGGGGGATCGCTAACGGAGGGGGTGGGATTCGAACCCACGGTACGCCGAAACGCACAACAGTTTTCGAGACTGCCCGATTCAACCACTCTCGCACCCCTCCGGGGGGCCTCCAAGGCTAGCGGTCAGGCGCGGCTTCATGCCATCTCGGCAGCTGGGATTAGTCCTCGGAAATGAAGCATGGGCACAGCAGACCGAGAGGCATGGGTCAGACGTGGGCTTGGCCGGCCTCAGCCCGTCCGGGGCGCCGGGAAAGGGCGCCCGAAAGAAACAGCCCGACCAGAACGACCACAACGAGGGAACCTCTCAGCCCGGCATACCTGGCGGTCGCGTTCCGGTCGAGACATTCATGACCGAGGCATCCAGCGCCATCAGGAACTGGGCCGATGCAAGCGTCGCAAGGACAAGCCCTGCACCTGAAACGACAGCGCTTCTTTCGGCTTTCCCCATCGCTAAAGGATCACACCGTTACCGGATGGGCAGGAGAGGAAACGTTCCGGTCGGATACTGTTCCCTCTGTCCGGAGAGGTGTCCGAGTGGCTTAAGGAGCGCGATTGGAAATCGCGTGGGCGGGATCTCTCGTCTCGTGGGTTCGAATCCCACCCTCTCCGCTAGCTGAAACGGGAACCGGAATCAGGGAGCGGTCCGGTGAAGGTTGCAGATCAGTTCAGGATCCGGATCGCCCGCGACGTGTCGCGAAAAAATCTCGCAGGAGCGTCCCGCACTCCTCGGCAAGAATGCCTCCCGTTACCTCGGGGCGATGGTTCAGAGAGGTCTCGCCAAGCACGTCCAGAGCTGAGCCTGCCGCACCGGCCTTGGGGTCGGCGGCGCCGTAGACCACCCGCGGAATGCGAGCGAGGACGATCGCCCCGGCGCACATCGCGCAGGGCTCCAGGGTCACAAGTAGCGTTGTTTCCGGAAGCCTCCAGCCCCCGAGCACGGCTGCTGCCTGACGGATTGCGAGCAACTCGGCATGGGCGGTCGGGTCGAGATCAGCCTCCCGCCGGTTGCCTGCGGCAGAGATGACCTCGCCGCCCCGCACAACAACGGCACCGATTGGAACGTCGCCGTGGGAGGCCGCAAGCCGGGCCTCCGCGAGGGCCCGCTCCATATGAGATTCGTCGGTCTGCACCAGGCAAGCGTACGAAACCAGAAACTATGGAGGCTTTAAAGTGTTCTATCTGCGTCGAGCCCTGATGGCGCGGCCCGTCATGATTCGAACAACATTGAGAAATACATCCATCCATCTGCTCGCCTTCCTGACCACGCTGGTCGTGGTGCTGGCGTTGCAGCCCGTTGGCTCATCTGCCACCGGGGCAGCCGCACCGGGAACTGCCGCAGGACAGAGAGTTCTGCCGGGTCAGGATTACATCGAGGGTCAGGTCCTTGTCCAGTTCAGCGCAGACGGGATTCCGGAAGTGATCCCGGTGCCGGCGACATCTGATGAAGAGGCAGTCGCTGAAATGCTCGAAGCACGACCGGGGATCGCGACCGCCAGCCCGAACTACATCGCACGGATTTCCCGATGGATACCAGACGACCCCGGAGTTGACGCGTCGAGAAGTGGTGGCCGCGCCGGCTGGCAGAAGCGCCAGTGGAACCTCCTGCCCTGTCACAGCCTCTGTAGCCCGGACTCGGCTTCAAACAGCCTGCAGTCCCGAGGGGGGGCCAATGTGATCCGGGCGTGGCAGAACCTCCGACAGGCCGGTCGGGCCGGAGCCAGAGGGGTTCGGATCGCCGTTCTTGACAGCGGCGTGGCCTACCGGGACTTTGGCCGAGGCTTCCTGAAGAACCCCGACTTCGGACCACAAACATTCCTGCCCGGCTACGACTTCGTCCAGAACGACAAAGTCCCTCTCGATCTGAACGGACACGGCACTCACATCACGGCAACGATTGCTCAGGCGACCAACAACGGACGTGGACTCACGGGCATCGCTTACGGCGCGAAAATAATCCCGGTCAGAGTCATCGATCAGAACGGCTACGGAAGCACGCTCAACATCATCCGTGGCATCCGCTGGGCGGCTGACAGCGGGGCCCGGGTGATCAACATGTCGCTCAACTTCGAGTGCGGAGCATCAATCCCGGCGCTTGACTCAGCCCTGCTCTATGCGTACGAAAAGGGGGTGGTGCTGGTTGGCTCCGCAGGCAACATCGGATCTCAGACCTGCCCTTCACCGCCGGCAACTTCGCCGGTTGTCATCGCCGTCGGCGGAACCACCGAGTCTGGCTGTCTGGCCAGCTACAGCTTCAAGGACTCCAGGATCGATATCGCCGCTCCTGGTGGAGGCAGGCAGTTGGGCGACTGCCCCTTCTCGGCTGCCAACCGCGGAATACTTCAGGTCGCAATGGTCGGGCGTGATCCCCGCTGGTTCGGAATCGAGAACATCTGGAGCGGCACTTCAATGGCTGCCGCGCATGTTTCAGCGGGTGCGGCGATGATCCTGGCCAGCAAAGCGCTCGGCGACGGTCGCGGACCCTTGAAGGTCAAGGAGAGGCTGACCGCTACAGCAAGGATGCCGGCCTACGCAGAAGGTGATCCCGCATCGGGCTTCGGAGCGGGAATCATTGATCTTGGCCGGGCGACCAATCCCGCAGTTCAGTTGCCCGGCTGAAGGCGTAGCCCCAACCAGTTTTTTCGGCTCAGGTAGTGCGAACGATTATCACGCTGCATTCAGCGTGATGAGAAACCTTGTTCGGCACCGAACCGAGCAGGAAGCGCCGGGCGCCGGTCATGCCCTTGTTGCCGACCACGATCAGGTCTGCCCCGACCTGCTCGGCGGTAAGGAGGATCGCATCTGCCGGGTCGCCGTCCATCGGATGAGGGGTTATCTCCACCCCTGCCTCGCGGGCCACGGCGGCAGCGTTGTCGAGCGCGAAGTTGACGTCCTCACGAGGGCCAAACTCGTGCTGGACATCGGCCGGCGCCCCTTCCCGCTCTGCCTCCACGCGGCGCCTTGGAATCGGCTCATAGGCGCTGACCACATCCAGGGCCGCTTCGGTGAGGCTGGCTATCTCTGCAGCCTGGCGGACGGCCTCTCGGGCTGAATCGGACCCGTCGGTACCTACAACTATTCGCGTGAAGAGAGGCATCGGTCTCCGTGTTCGTTTGACTTCGTTGAACTCACCTTATCGGCGGTGGGGACGACCGACAGCATTGGGACGCAAACGCCTCAGGGCTGCCCTTGTGGAAACTCGGTCTTCGGGAGTCCCTCAAAGTTTGTCCCGAACAGCTCAACGGGTGTCGAGACAAGCCTGTAAGTTCCTGTCACCACCGAAGCGACTAGAAACACGGTGATCACGATCATCAGGACTTTCCAGTTCGCGGGCATCAAGAGCAGCCTAGAAGAATGAGCGAACCGCCGACACCGAACGGACTAGAAGAAGTGGCAGAGGGAGTGTTTCTGCTTCGCGGTGATCTGCGCAAAAGCATGAATGTGTACTTCGTGCGCGGACCGGTTGGCGAAGTGGTTCAGTTCGATGCGGGCACACGATCGATGCTCAGAACCAACCGCAGGATCGCGCAGGAGTTCGGTGGAGTCGACCGGATCATCCTCAGCCACGGACACGCAGACCACCGCGGCACTGCCCCGAAGCTCGGGCCCCCCGTCTGGTGTCATCCGGCCGAAGTTGTTGACGCTACGTCGTCTGCGTCGCTCGCTCCCTACATGGACCTGTCCCTGCTCGAGTTCGCCCCGGTGCGGATGCTCTACCCGATGTTGATGCGGTGGTGGGACGGTGGTGCGGTCGAGATCGCCGGGACTCTCGAGGAAGGCGACACAGTGGCGGGCTTCGAGGTGATCCACTTTCCCGGCCATGCCCCCGGGCTGATCGGGCTGTGGCGCGAGAGTGACCGGGTGGCCCTGGTCAGCGACACCATCTATGTGGTTGACTCGGCCCGGATGAAGGAACTCCCGGCTGGCGAGGCAAGCGTGCCCCATCCAGCCTGGGCCTGGGACCACCAACAGGCCAAGGCCTCAGTCCGGAAGCTGGCTGCTCTTGGCCCGACTACCGTTCTCACGGGTCACGCTGCCCCCCTCACTGGCGAAGATCTGACTGCCACCCTGCTCGCTGCCGCAGATCGCCATTGAGCAGATGCTGTTCGAGACTTACGTTGCCGCAGTTCTGATCTTTGGCCTGTCGGTGCTCGTCGGCCGCGCCATCATGGCCGCCTGCGGCCGGGATCGGTGGGCGGGCATCGAGCCAGCCGTCGGGTTCGCAGCCCTGGTTGCCGTGGAGGGCCTGCTCGCCCGCATCCCGGGCAGCCGGGTGACTCTTGTGATCGGCCTTGCGGCGCTGATTTTGTTCTCGGTTTTCTGGCTTCGCAAGCCTGCTGCCAGACGGCTGCCAGGCCCACCACAACTCTGGGCTGCCGTTTTGATCACCGCCCTGCTCACGACTGTGCCTTTTATCGTCTCGGGGCGTTGGGGACTCTTGGGCATGGGGTACAACAATGACCTCGCCCTTCACCTGGCCTGGGCGCAGTCACTGATTTCCGACTTCGGTACCGACCCGAGTGTCGGTTACCCGCTCGGGCCCCACGGGCTGGTCGCCGCCCTCAGTTCGCTACCCCGACTTGAACTGGGTCCGGCCTTCGTCGGACTGCTGGTGGCGCTGCCCGCTCTGACTGCGATGACCGCGTGGCCAGCCTTGGAAAAGCTGGCACCGGGGCGTCGACTGCTGGCGACAGTGATGGTTGCGATGACTTACCTGATGGCCTCCTACTTCGCCCAGGCGGCATTCAAGGAAGTCGCTGCTGCGATGTTCCTGCTCGCCTTCACGATCGTGCTGCCCTCAATGTCCCCGTTCCCGGCCTCTCGCCGGGAACGGCTCCTGCTCACTGCGCCGGTCCTGATTTTGCTGGCTGGAATCATCCTTACTTACAGCTTCCCCGGACTCGCCTTCCCGGCGGCGGTGACGGTGGTCTGGCTGCTCTCGGACCCGTCTTTCCGCTCTCGTCTTCGTGCCGGGAATGCAGCTGTGGTGCTTCGTCACCCTCTTGTGGCAGCAGGATCAGCCGCGGCCGTCCTGCTGCTGCTGGCGCTTGCGTTCCTCGGACCGTTCGGCTTCGGTGAGGCCTTTACGATTGTCGCCGGCAGCGATGCCTTCGGCCCGGTTTCACCGGTCGAAGCCGTCGGAACCTGGCTGAACCCTGACTACCGGCTCAACACCAACGTTGCCACACCTGTGCCGGGCCTCTTGACCGGGCTGGCGATAGTCGCTTTGCTGCTGGCGATCTGGTGGTGGTACCGACAGCCCCGCTCGGTCTACCCGATCGCCCTGATTGCCTGTGGGGCGTTCTATCTCGTCTCTCTGCCCTGGGTTGGTGACTACTCGCTGGCCAAGGCTCTTGTGATCAGTTCACCGATCGTCATGGTGTTTCTCCTGACGGCTCTGCTGAACGGTCCGCCGAGAGGAACTGTTGACGCGGCTCCCGCCGGATCCGGCAACGGCCGAAGGGCAGCATCGGCTGGGTGGTTTTCGTTTGCGGTGGTCTTTGTCCTGATCGCCGCTGCCTCCAGCCTGCTTGTGCTGAGAGATGCTTCGGTTCCGCCACCGGGCCAGGCCAGCCAGCTCATCGCGTTCCGGGAGCAGGTGGCCGGTAGCAAGGTGCTCTACGCGGACCAGGACAGGTTCGGTGTCTACTACCTTCCCGGCGCTGATGTGAGTCTGCCGCTGGAGGATCTGCCTGAACCCGATGTAAAGGCTGACCCGCGCGAGCCCTTCGGGGGCGATTTGGGTCAAAGCGTCATCGACTTTGATTCCTTTGATGCTGAGACCCTCAATAACCATGACTTTGTCGTGACAACCTCCGCCGGCTTCACCAGCAAACCACCTCCAGCGTTCAAGCTTGTCGGGGAGACGCGGGCTTTCAAACTCTGGCGTCGTACAGGTGAGGTGTTCGACCGACCCACCCTCAGGGAGGCACCACTGCCAGCAAAACTTGTTGAATGCGGGGAGGCAGACGGGGCCTACTACTCGGGTCTTGACGGTCAGGCCGTGCTGCTGCCGGAGACCGTCCTCGGGCGCTTCGACAAATGGGGGCCCAGCAACGACATAGCCCCCGGTTCCAGTGCCTCTCAGAAGCAGGAGCTCGGGGCCGGTATCTGGCGGGTGTCGATCCAGTACTTCAGCCCGAACGGCATGACCTTGAAGGCTCCCGGGCTCAGGCGTAAGCTGGAGCCGTCAATCGACGGTCAACGGAATTCAAATGTTTCAACCGCCAGCTTTGGCCAGTTCCGGCCCGCCGGCGAGGTGGAGGTCAAGCGTGCGGGTCGGGTCAGGTTCACCGTCCAGACAGCGGAGCCCTCGTTCATCCAGCGAGTCACCGGCTTTTCGCGCAAGACCAAGCTCGGGCGGATCGCTCTGGTGCGCAGGGGTGCTCGCGAGCTGGTGCCGATGTCGCAGATATGTGACCGGTGGGTGGATTACTTCCGAAGGAACGATCCGCCGGGAGAATCCGGGTCAGACTGACACCGGGTCGCTGAACTGAGTTCGAGCGCCCGGAAAAGCTTCTGCTGGCCCAAGAGCGACCACCCTTGAGTCGGGATGATGCAGCCGGCCGCCCCCGTCGGACGCAAGCCTTATCGTCGAGCTTCCGTTGCGACCCGACTGCTTGATCGAAGCCACCGCCACCGTGCCACCAGGCGGGGCTTCACCGGTCGCAAGAAGGACCATCTTCTGCCCTGCGTCGAGTCGGCGCTCGAGGGCAGCCGCGTCGTCTGGCTCACGGAAGAGAGGCGTCGCTTCACTTGTCACGATCGGAGCCTTACCCGAAAGCGGACGCAGGCGGTAGATCTGATCCGGCTCACGCACTTTGGTCAGCTCCCGGGAGAGCGTCTGGTTGAGGGTTTCGTCTTTGCTAACCAGGGCTATCGCTGTCAGGTCCTCGAAGTCCGAGTCAGTCGAAGCGTTCCCAGGGTCAAGCGCCCCTTCAAAGTTGGCTAAGCCCGCCTCCTCCACCAGTCCTTCTTCATCCTTATCCTCAGTCCAGACCTTGACTGTTACCCCGTCCGTCGCGAGAGCCGAGCCCAGCGCAAGCCCCCACCGTGGAGCTCCAATGAGCAACAGGGCCGGTGAACGGCGACCGACAAGTCCCAGGTACCGGGCAAGTGGCGGCGTGCCCAATCCGTACGCGAAGACCGTGACGGCGATCACCGCAAAAGTGATCGGAATAATCAGATCAGCACCTTCAACGCCCCGTTGGGTCAGCTCCAGACCAAAGGCCGAGGCGGTCGCGGCGGCGACAATGCCGCGTGGGGCCATCGCCGAGAAAAAGGTGCGCTCGGGCCGTGAAAAGCCAAGGCCGGCAAGACTCGCGACGGCGATTGGCCGGGCTACGAACATCAGGACCAGAATCAGTCCCAGCACCGGCAGGCCGAGGTCAAACGCTTCGGATATCTCAACGTTGGATGCGAGCAGCACAAACAGAATGCCAACCAGAAGTGGAATCAGAGCTTCCTTGAATTCGGCAATCTCATCAATCCGGACTCGCGTCTGGTTGGCCAAGGCAACACCCATGACGATTGTGGCGACCAGGCCGGAATCGGCGAAGAGTGCATCGGACGCAGCGAAGCAGGCAACGACCATCATCAGCGTGGCAGCCACCTTGTCCCGCCCTGAAAGGCGTCGCGAAGCAAGGAGGGGCATCAGCAAAAGCACTCCGATGATGCCAGCCAAAAGGCCTGCGCCGAGCGAAAAGATGATTTCAATCGCATCTATGGCTGGCTGCCCACCTCCCTTGGTGAGAGAGCCAAATATCACCACCGCAATGATCGCTCCGATCGGATCAATCAGTATCCCTTCCCACTTCAAGACTGATCTCACCTTGGCTTCCGGTGCGATGAAGTCGAGGATTGGCAGGACAACTGTCGGCCCGGAGACGATCAGAATTGCCCCGATTAGCACTGCGATCTCCAGTGGCACGTCGAAAAGCATCCCGACGGCGAGAGATCCAATTAGCCAGGTCACAAGAACCCCGAAGGTCAACAGCCGGACAACGGCCGAACCAATCCCACCCTCAAGTTCCTGCCGCTTCAGTCCGAGCGCACCCTCAAAAAGGATCAAACCAACAGCGATCTGCACAATTGGTGCGAGTGCCTCCCCGAGCAAAGCCGAGGGATCAATGATGTCGGTGAACGACACTCCAGCGAGAACCCCCACCACCAACAGCGGGATGATCGCCGGGACACGAAGGAAGGACGCGGCCAGTCGGGCGAGGACTGAGAGCACGACCACCAGCGAGAAGCCGAGCAGTACCTCATCCACCGCAAATCACTTCCCGTGCTTACCGGCCCCCACGGGCTGGTCAGGATCCTTCGGGGGGCCGGAGCGTCCCAGGTTGGAGACAATTACGGCAACCACCGTGACCATGTAGATCTGCCCGATAAGCGCCTCGGCTCCGGTCAGCGAACGTCCGAGCTGGGTTGCGGGAGTGAGGTCTCCCATCCCGACCGTGGTAATCGTGATCAGGCTGTAATAGAGATAGTTGCCGATGCGATCCCACTCTTCGCCCTGGGTAAAGAATGGTCCGTTGAGGTCGCCGAGAACTGCATAGGTGTAAGCGAAGGCGCACATCATGAGAAGGTAAGCGCAGAGCACTCCCATCATCGTCTGGATTGTGATCTTGCTCTCAGCCTTGACCTGTCGCACCAGCCCGATCGCGACTACCGGCAGAGTCATGAGAACTATGGCCAGAACGGCCATCCGGAAGGAGCTCGATTCATCTAGGTCGGTGGTCAAAATGGCGCTCAACGCTGCGGCGAAAGCCAGGAGGAAGAATGCGGCCAGCAACCGCGTCAGGCGCGGGTCGGCGCGAGAGGCCTGTAAAACCACATACAGCGCCAATACCTGAAGCGCCAGCGCGACAATGATCTGCCACTTGCCCTCGGCCGCGGCCATCGTGTAGACGAGGGCGATTATCAACAGGGCCAGGGCCAGGCCGTAGCGCCCGGCAATCTTCTCAGCCATGGTCGGATTCACCTCCCGAAACAGGCAGGTCGGTAACCAGAAATGCGTTGCCGTTGGCCACGCGCCCCGCTGGTATCGAATGATCGCCGGCCAGCAGCATTTGAAGGGCGTCTTCCTTCCCGTCTCCGGTGACCAGGAAGAGGAGCTTCCGGGCCCTGTCGATTGCGGGGTAGGTGAGGGTCATGCGCCGGGTCCCCTGGTACTCGCCGTCGGTGAGCGCGACGTCACGGTCAGTCACTTCCAGCACAGGATCCCCCGGGATCAATGAAGCCGTGTGTCCGTCTGGACCCATGCCGAGATGAATCAGGTCAAGCCGGTCGGGGAGCGAGTCCTGATAGCCAGCTGCTGCCGACTCGAGGTCTTCGGCCCCGACCGGCATCGGCCGGATAGCTGCCTGGCAGGCAAGGGGCAAGGTCAGTATGAGTTGAGTGAGGTTACGCTCGGGGCTACCGGTCGGAGCGACGCGTTCATCGACCTGGAAGAGGCTGGTACTGGACCAGTCCATTTCACCGTCCGACAGAATCTCAAGGGTCTTCCAGGGCGTCCTTCCGCCACTTACCGCGAAGTTGAAGTGACCGCGCTCGGCAATCGCCTCTGCGGCACTGACCTCGATCAACGCAGCGGCCGTGTGGGCAGCCTCGTCTTCGTCAGCGACCGTCCTGATCAACATCGTGGGTCAGTCGCCTTCAGGGGCTGGCGCCGCGGGTTTTTCATCATGGCCACCAAACTGCTTGCGCATGGCCGACATCACCTTGTCACCGAAATCGCCAAGCCCTCGGGAGGAGAACCGCTCGTACAAGGCAGCGGTCAGAACCGGTGCCGGCACTCCTTCCTCAATCGCGGCTATCGAGGTCCATCGGCCCTCGCCGGAGTCGGAAACCCTTCCGGAAAACTCTTCGAGGCCGGGCGACTCGGCCAGCGCGGCCGCAGTCAGATCCAGCAGCCAGGAGCCGACTACGCTTCCTCGCCGCCAGACTTCGGCAACCTCTGGGATGTCGATGTCGTACTGGTAGTACTCGGGTTGGTCAAGCGGGGCTGTCTCCGCGTCACCGTCCCGGCTGATCTTGCCGGCATCTGCGTTTTCAAGGATGTTCAGCCCTTCGGCAAAAGCGGCCATGATTCCGTACTCGATTCCGTTATGGACCATCTTTACGAAGTGGCCCGCACCAGCCTGGCCACAGTAGAGATAGCCCTTCTCGGCAGGCGAGGGTTCGCCCGTCAGTCCCGGAGTGCGTGGAGCTTCGCCGACACCGGGGGCGAGCGTCTCGAAGATCGGTTCGTTGCGCAGGTATGCCTCTTCGGGTCCGCCGATCATCAGGCAGTAGCCACGTTCCAGCCCGAAAACCCCTCCGCTTGTGCCGCAGTCGAGGTGGTCTATCCCGTTTTCCGAAAGCTCGGCTGCGATCCGGATGTCGTCGCGGTAGTAAGTGTTGCCGCCATCGATCACGGCGTCTCCGGCCTCGAGCTCAGCCGCCACGTCGGTGATCGTCTTCCGGGTGATCTCACCGGCGGGCACCATGACCCAGACGGTGCGAGGTTTGCTCAGCTTTGAAGCGAGATCAGCCAGGTCCGAGGCTGGAATTGCGCCTTCCTCACCCAGATCTGCGGCGGCTTCGGCGTTGACGTCGTAGACCACGCAGCTGTGACCTTCGCGCATGAGCCTTCGGGCGATGTTGGCCCCCATCCGTCCGAGACCGACTATTCCTATTTCCATGCCCGCATACTAAGCATGGGACCGGCCGCGGAAGCAGTCGGCGTCGGCCGGCCGGGCACAGATACGCTGACGCGCATGAGCAACAAACGGGAGACGAACGGCGTCGATGACCGGACCGCGAGCGATGCTCTGGTGATTTTCGGGATCACCGGAGACCTTGCCCGCAAGATGACCTTCCGCGCTCTCTACCGCCTTGAGAGGCGTGGAAAGCTTGACTGCCCGATTGTCGGAGTCGGCCGACGCACCGACTGGGGCCACGAGACCATGCGGCAGCGCGCCCACGAATCAATAGTTGAAACGCTCGGAGAGGTTGACGAAGAGGTCTTCTCCCGCCTCGCCGCCCGGATGCGCTTCGTCGCCGGAAACTTCGACGACCCTTCGACCTACGAGACACTCGCCGACGAACTGGAGGCCTGCGAGAGACCGCTCTTCTACCTCGAAGTGCCACCAGTCCTCTTTTCGCCGATCATCCATCAGCTCAACGCGGCAGGGCTTACCAGCAAAGGTCGCTTCGTGATCGAGAAGCCCTTCGGACACGACCTCGCCTCGGCCCGCGAGCTGCAGGCCGATCTGACCAGATACCTCAGCGAGGACCAGATCCTCCGAATCGACCATTACCTCGGCAAGGAGCCGGTAATGGACATCACCTACCTGCGCTTCGCCAACTCGATCCTCGAGCCGGTCTGGAACCGCGATCACGTTGCCTATGTCCAGATGACAATGGCCGAGAGTTTCGGCGTCGAAGATCGTGGTCGTTTTTATGAGGACGTCGGGGCGATCCGTGACGTGGTGCAAAACCACATGCTCCAGGTGCTTGCGCTGATCGCGATCGAGCCGCCTAGCAGCAACCAGCACGACTCGATCCGGGCCAAGAAGCTCGAGCTGTTCCAGTCGATGAGCGCTGCCGATCCCGCTCACTGCGTACGCGGGCAGTACATCGGCTACCGCGACATCCCTGAGGTGGCAGACAACTCGAACGTGGAGACCTACGCTGCGCTCCAGCTCGAGATAGACAACTGGCGGTGGGCCGGCGTTCCCTTCTTCCTGCGAACTGGCAAGTACCTGCCGGTCAAACAAACCGAAGTCCGGGTCGTTTTCAAACGTCCTCCCGGCGTCGGCATCGGGGATGGCCACAAGCCCGGCAACAATCAGATGGTGATCCGGATCGATCCTGAACCCGGCGCGAGGATGCGGTTCATAGCCAAGGCCGCGGGCGAGGATCTCTTCGAGCCGGCTGATCTCGATGTGCTTTTCGAAAAGGAGCCGGGCACCGAGCCGGAGCCTTATGAGAGATTGCTGGACGACGCGATCCACGGCCGGTTTGACCTCTTCACAAACGCCGATGCAATCGAAGAGACCTGGCGGATCGTTCAGCCCCTGCTCGACGATCCAGGCGAGGTCATCCTTTACGAAAAGGGCAGCTGGGGTCCCCGCGAGGCAGACCGGCTGGTCAAGGGCGTCTGCGAATGGGACAGTCCATGGCGACCGGTTGAGAAGCCATCCGAGCGAATGCTGCTCGGCGGCTGAGCTGTTGCCCGGTTCAGGCCGCGGCCCTGGCGGCAAGCTGGCCACAGGCGGCGTCAATGTCTCGGCCGCGGGTGAGCCGCACCGTCGCGTGGATGCCGCGGTTCATCAGGGTGGTTCGGAACCGCTCGATAGCTTCCCGTGAAGAACCCTGGTAGTCGCTCCCGCTGGGGTTGTACGGGATCAGATTCACCTTGAAGTCATTTTTTGGCAGCAGCAGTTCAGCCAGTTCGTGAGCCAGTTCACGGCTGTCGTTGACCCCATCCAGCATCAGATACTCGATGAACACTTTGCGCTTGCGGGTGTGACGCCACTCGCGGCAGGCTCCGACCACCTCGGCGATCGGGTAGCGGTCGTTGATCGGCATGATTTTGGATCTCAGTTCATCGTTCGGCGCGTGAAGTGAGAGAGCAAGCCGCACGGCCGGACCCTCAGTGATCACCCTCTGAATGCCAGGCAGCCAGCCCACGGTTGAAATCGTCGTGTGTGAATTGGCGATCCCGACTTCCGGCAGTCGCTCGCAGACGGCGAGCACGTTGTCGAGGTTCATCATCGGCTCGCCCATCCCCATGAAGACGGTGTGGTTGACCGGTTCGATCCGGCGGAAGTGAAGTGCCTGATCGAGGATTTCCGACTCAGACAGGTTCCGGCCGAACGTCATCGCTCCGGTTGCACAAAAAGTGCAGGTCAACGGGCAGCCGGACTGGCTGGAAAGACAAAGTGAGCGACGGCCGTCCCGGTAGCGCATCAGAACCGCCTCCACCGGACGGCGGTCGGCGGTGAGAAAGAGGGCTTTCTCGGTGCCATCAACCGACTTCGCCGAAGCATCCACCGTGAGCGTTGATATCGGCAACTTTGCCTCCAGCGCTGTCCGCAGGCCAGCTGGCAGGTTGCTCATCTCGTCAAAGGTTTCAGCGCCCCCGGCGAGCCACTCCCAGACCTGGGAGGCGCGATAGGAGGGCTGACCAAGATCGGCCATGGTCTGTTCAAGGAGCTGGAGATCCACAGGCAAAGTGTCGCACTGATCAGCCGGCGGTTCAGTCGGGTGGGTCGGTGACGGGCCGTCCGACCGCATTCGGACCGTCCGCACCCTGGAGCCAGGCCCGAAGTTCGACACCATGCTCGTCGAGCTCCGGAGGTCGGCGACGGGTGCTGACCGGGGCGCCCGAGAGTTCAAGCGGCGAACGCGGGCTGCGAGCACCATCAAACTCGTCAGTCGGTTCAAGGCCAAGCGATTCGGCCAGCCTGAATCCACCGCCGATGTCGTTTACCGGTCCGGCTGGAACACCCGCCTCGTTGAGAGACCCGGTCCAGTGGGCCACCGATTCAAGACTCAGGCGTGACTCGATCTCAGGCCTCAGCTGGTCCCGGTTGTCAACCCTGTCGCTGTTGCCGGCAAAGCGTGGATCCTCGATGAGCTGAGGCGAACCGATCGTGAGGGCGAGCTGGTGAAACTGATGATCGTTGCCGGCGCAGATCATCAAAGGGCCGTCGGCAGCGGTATAGGTTCCAAAGGGCTCGATGCTCGGGTGTACGTTTCCCATTCGGGCCGGTGACACACCGGTGTTGAGATATGCAGAAGCCTGGTTGGCAAGTGCTGAAAGCGCCGTCGAGAGCAGGTTCACCTCTACCCGCTGGCCGACCCGGTCGCGCTCGCGAGCCCGGAGCGCAGCGAGGATGCCGTTAGTGGCGTTGAGGCCGGCGATCACATCGACCAGGGCGGAGCCGGTCTTGCTGGCCTCCCCATCGGCAGGTCCGGTGACCGACATCAGGCCACTCACGGCCTGCACCAGCGGATCGTAGCCGGGCATCGAAGCGCCGTCCTTTCTGCCGAAGCCGGTGATGGAGCAGTAGATGATTCCGGGATTGGTTGAAGAAATGGATTCATATCCGAGTCCGAACTTTTCCATGGTGCCCGGCCTGAAATTCTCAATCAGTACGTCAGCACGACTCACTAGCTGCTGCGCCAGATCAAGGTCAACGGGATCCTTGAGATCAAGCATCAGAGAGCGCTTGTTGCGGTTGACGGTAAGGAAGTAAGTCGAACGTCCCTCGGCATCAGTCGGAGGCATCCATGACCTGGTCTCATCACCTTCGGGGGGCTCTACCTTGACCACCTCTGCGCCAAGGTCACCCAAAGTCATCGCAGCCAGCGGGCCCGCCAGCACCCGACTGAAGTCAGCGACAACGATGTCGTCGAGTGCGCCCATCAGGACTCCAGCTCGGGTATGAATTCCTCGATGTGGCTGGCGATCGTCTCTCGAATCCAGCTTTTTGTTTCGGGATCAGCCATCCGGAAACGGCCGAGCAGCATCTTCTGGTCGTCAAGCGCCAGGCCGGAGATCTCCCAGGAAACCGCCAGGCGCTCGAACAGGAGCTCGGTGCGGCGCTGCCAGATGTCGTCCACGTTAGCCGCCTGATTGCCCATCTCCTCGCGCACCTTCGCCACCGATGCCCGGCTGATCACCTGTCGGAGCACAAGCACGTTTCCGTCGACATCCGGGTAGCTGGATACGGGAGATTTGAGTCTTGATTTACGCCGGGGCTGTTTCTTCCTCTTTGCCATCAGGCCCATTCTCGCCGTTAATGGCCGTGGCGCCCAGGTGGACTGTGAACCCGAGCTTCGTCGACCGGCCGATAAGTCAAATGTGGTCGCGGCCGGGAGGCGAATCGAGGTCGAGAATCGGCCCCATGGGGACCACCTGCGTTGGGTTTATCCCGGGAGAGGTCATGTAGTAGTGACGCTTGATGTGGTCAAAGTCGACGGTCTCTCGAATGCCGGGGTACTGATAGAGCTCACGCAGATAGCCGGACAGATTTTCGTAGTCGTAGATACGGCGCTGGTTGCACTTGAAGTGCCCGACATAAACCGCGTCGAACCGGACCAGAGTGACGAACAGCCTCCAGTCTGCCTCGGTTATCCGATCGCCTGTCAGGTAGCGGCGCTCACCGAGCAGATCGTCAGCCCAGTCGAGCGCCTCGAACAGGTCGATGAACGCTTCTTCGTATGCCGCCTGAGTCGATGCGAAACCGCAGCGGTAAACCCCGTCGTTGACGCTGTTGTAAACACGTTCGTTGATTCGGTCGATCTCGCCTCGAAGACTCTCGGGATACAGGTCCAGATCCGGGTCGCTGGCCCATTCGTTGAACTCGGAGTTCAGTATCCGGATGACCTCTGAGCTCTCATTGTTAACCGCGGTGTTCTCCCCGGTGTCCCAGAGCAGAGGCACCGTCACCCGGCCACTGAACTCCGGATCACTCAGCCGGTATGCCTCGGACAAAAACTCGAAACCATTGATCGGATCAGGGTCTTCCGGGGTGAACCGCCAGCCGCGCTCGTCACGAACCGGGTCCACCATCGTCATGCCGATCGCTTCTTCCAGACCTTTCAATCTGCGAAGGATGACTGCCCGGGACGCCCAGGGACAGGCCAGCGATACATACAGGTGATACCGACCGGACTCGGCCGGGAAGGGTGAGGACCCCTCGGCACTGACCCTCTGGCGGAAAACACTCTGCTGCCTGACGAAGGCGCCACCTTCATCTGTCTCTTTGGGAAACTGCGCCTGCGCCATCGTAGTCCTTCAGTTGCTTACGACAACCAAGGTTAGAGCAAAGATCACCTAGTTCAGCTAGAGGGGACCTTTGGCAGCTATGCTCTACGAACGGTAATTTGACCTCGCCAATTCTGGCGGGCATGAGTGCCGCCAAAGGGAGAAGCGATGAGCACTGGGAGTCACAGACTTACCGAGACTGTCCTGATCAGATTTGGCCTGCTAGCAGGTTTTGCTCTGCTTCTTGCCCTGTTCGCGTCCAGCCCGGCATCCGCTGCGGAGGAGCCCTTCACTCTCGAGTTCAACGGGAGTTCGATCGAATCCGAATTGCTGAGTAGCTTTGATGCCGAGGGATTAAGCGGGCCTTCTTCGATAGAAGGCACGATTGACGATGCCGGGAGAATCAAGATCCCGAAGGGCAAGTTCAAGCTGCCAGTGCTCGATGTATCTGCGATTGCCCAGCCTCTGGTGGGCATTGATCTTCCGGTCGAAATTGAGGGATACATGGGGATCGAACAGGCTGCCACCGGGACCTTCGACAGCGAGACGGGCGAAATGGAGATCCAGACCAAAGCCGGACTCTGGGTTTCAATCAATACCCAGCAGCTGCTCGGCTCTCTGGGGGGATTCGGAGTTGAACTGCCCCCCCAGCTCAGCCTGATAATCAGTGCGCTGGGCCAGAACCTGACCTGTGGATTTTCGCCAATGAATGTCACCTTCACCACTGAATCGACGTCTCTCAGCCAGGGCCAGCGATTCACCAGAGGTCTGGATGGACCAGGAGCGCTCACCAGTGAGTGGTCGCAACTGGGGCCCTTTGCCGGTAAGAACAAGATCCTCGGTTTTATTGACGCCTGCACGGCGATCCAGAGCCTGCTGCCGGGTCTGATCTCCGGAATCGGGGGTGGAGCGGTTGGAGGCCTCGACCTCGGATCCCTGCTCGAAAGCCTTGACGAGGTAGACCTCGGACCAACCGGGCTGACCATTACCCGCGTTGTTGACCTTTTGCCGGAGCCAAAAACCGGCGCAAGACTCACGATGGCAGTGGCGTCGGAGCAGTCAGGCTCGCGCTCGGCTGGCGTTCGCAGCTTCAAGGTCACGGTCAGGAATCTCGGGGAGACAGCCGCATCCGGTACCCGCGTCTGCGCTACGGCCCCCCGTCGGGCAGTTCGCGGGGTCCGCTGTATCGCACTCGGAAGGATCGGCCCGGGCACATCGAAGAAAGCCGCTTTCCGGCTCAGCCTCTCACGCAGTGCCCCGCGCTCTGCTTACAAGGTGACTTTCCGCATGTCGGCGTCGGGCGAACGGACCTCAGTCCGGACAGCCCTTCTGATCCTCGGCAGACGCTGAAAACAGATACCTTCACCAGCCCCGGCAGCGAACTACTCCGGTCGTAAGGCGGCTGCCGTCACTGTTGATGTTTCAAACCCCTTTTGCCAAGAAAACCCTCCTGACTTTTGCCGCGATCGCGGCAGCTGTTTTGCCTTCCGGCTGCGGCAGCGCAGATGGCGAGCCGACTGAACGTACCCTGCGAATCTACGTGAGCCAGCCGACTACCGGAAACCGGGGTGGCGAGGACACAATCCGGGCGGTCAAAATTGCCGTGGCAAATCAGGACTCCCGGGTCGAGGCAGCTGCGATCGAGGTGATCGGGCTCAACTCCGGCGCGCCGGACGGCAGCTTCGACCCCGCTCTTGTCACGGCGAACGCCAGGCGGGCCGCGGCTGATCCCATGGCGGTCGCCTACATCGGTGACAAGGATTCAGGCGCAACGGAACTCGCCATGCCGATCCTGAACCAGGCCGGCATCCTGCAGGTCAGTTCCACTTCGACTGCGGTCAAGCTCACCCGGCCCTCACCCAGACTGGGTGAGCGCCTGCGCCCGACCGGGATCAGGACCTTCGCCCGGGTTGTGCCTAACGACACGGTCCAGTCCGCGGCCCTGAGCCAGTTCATGCAGGAGGAAACGGTTACCAAGGTCTACGTCGTCGATGATGGCGGCACATACGGCTTCGGCCTGAAGAAGTACTTTGAGCGATTCGCCAGTCGGGTCGGAATTGAGGTCGTCGGAAGTGCCTCGGCCACACCAAGTACAGACATGCTCGAAGTGACTGAAGCGGTTGACCGGTCCAGAGCCAACGCCGTCCTCTACGCCGGTGGCGACCTGCCTATCGGCCTCGACCTTTTCGAGGCGATCGACCGCGCGAGCGTCCCGGTCAAACTGTTCAGTGGCGACGGAGCCGCCAACGATGGCTTCCTCGAAGCGCTTGGCGACACCGAGCTCGACACCTACATCACCGCACCGATGCTGCCGGCTGGCAACTACGCAGTAAGTGGCGGGTCATTTTTCGATACTTACCGCGATCGCCACGGGGAGGAAGCTGATCCCATGTCGATTTTTGGCTACGAGGCTGGTGACGCAGTTATGGATTCCATCCGGACGGGAGTTCGTGGTGACATCGCGACGGAAGCTGTCACCACAATCAGAAAGCAGACCAGAGATGCCTTCTTCTCGATCAGCGAACGAGCCTCGACGCTCGGTAGCTACTCGATCGATGCGAACGGTGACACCACATTGAGTTTTTACGGGGCCTACAGAGTCGAAGACGGCACGCTCGTCCTCGGCAGGGCCATAAACGTAACCGACTCGGTTCTTGAGGCGGCGGAGTGACCATCGCACTGACAGGGCTGGCAATCGTGGTTGTCGCTGTGCTTGTCACGTTGGTCTGCATCTACATCGTCCGGCACTGGATACCCGAAGACGTAAAAGGCCAGGCGAGCGACAGCTGGGCGATCTTCGCCTTCTGCGGAGTGCTCTACGCGTTGGTGGTCGGGTTCGTTCTCTCATACGCGCTCTCCGGCTATCAGAACAGCAATGCCGATGTAGGTGCAGAAGCCAACTCAGTAACAGGACTGTCGAGGGTGGCGACCCTTTATGCAGCCGACGACCGTGACCAGATCGGCCATGAGTTGATCTGTTACGCGCGGGCAGTGATTGACGATGAATGGCCGCGAATGACGGAAGGCGAGCGCTCCGAACTGGCCACGGCAGCAACGGACCGGCTGATCCGCAGCGTCGGGGGACTGGACCGGACGAGTCCAAACGACGCCGCTCTTGTGAGCTCGCTGGACCGGGTCCGGGAACTCAGCGAAACCCGTGCCGCCAGGCTTCAGGCGAGCACCGACAACCTGCCCTTGATGTTCTGGCTTTTCATGATTATCGGCGGTCTGATCCTTTGCCTCTACGCGACCGTCCTCGCCGGGCGTGAACGGCCCTTCGGACAGTTCATCTACATCTTGCCTGTGGCACTTCTGCTGCTGAGTTCCATGTATCTGGTGGCCTCGTTCGAAAGACCGTTCGGTGGCCCGAACGCAATCGAGCCGACCGCCATGGAGTCGTCGCTCGAATCGGTCGTTGGTTTTATCCCGGATCCGCGTGCGGACCGTCCCTGTCCCTGAATCGATGGCCCCGGGCAAACGACAGGGTGAGACCCCGTGAAGCCCTCCCGGCCCCTATCCCTGGACGGAGTTTTGACCGAGATGAGGGTCGGGACCCTCGCCCATCTCTCGATCCTGATCCGGCTGACCCTGCTGTTGGCTTTTTTCTCGGCCCTTCTGGCTCTCGCACAGAGTCTGGGAGCCTTCGGGCAGGCGGTCGCCTTTGGAGGCTCGACCTTCGTCGGAGTCGTCTATTCCGGCATGGTGATCCTCGTCCTTTGTGCGGAAACCGGGGAAAAGGGCCTGCCGGGTCTCTGGCAGGCGCTCAGTCCGGTGCTGGCGAAGCTCGTCTGGGTCACCCTCATGCTTGCCGTCGGAATCGCGGCAGGACTGCTGCTGCTCATCGTGCCTGGACTCATCGTCCTCACCCTCTGGATAGTTGCCGCGCCGGTAACCGTGATCGAGCGTCCGGGCGTGTTCGAAAGCCTGGCCCGCAGCCGTGAACTTGTGCGGGGCAACGGCCTGCGCGTCTTCCTCTTCCTGCTTCTGCTCGGGTTGATGATCTTCCTCGCAGCGACACTGGGTGCGTTGCTCGCGTTGCCGTTCGGGACGGGTGTGGCTGGTTCAGTGATCGGCACATTCATAGTTTCGGCCGCGGTCAACCCATTGACTGCGATCGGCCCGGCGACCCTCTACAACAGCCTCAACCGCAATTCGGAAGAGACTCCGACAACTGGTGACGAACCCGAGGCAGGGCAACAGGGCGGCGAGTAGGGAGCCCTGCCCGGGAGCGCGCTTCAAGGCTCGCGAGCCTCGGGGCTTGACGCCACGCAATACGGGATCGGGACGAAGACCCATGCAGGACCCCGGACAGGGTGGTCCGGCCTTCAGTCGGAGGGCTTGAGTCGGCGGCTGTCGGTAACCGGTGTGCCGCCGTTGGGCAGAAAGCGGGTGGTGACCAGCAGGCTCCGGCGTGCCTTCTTCACCGCGCCAAGTTCCCTGTTGTTCAGCTGGACGGAAAGTGGCTCAGCGCCGGCTTCGAGGACAGTGCGCTGCGTCTTGCCGAGGACGACCACGCGATCGCCCAGCTTTGTGGTCACCTGCTGCTCCACGATCCCGCGACCCGGGAACCTCATCGAAGAGATCACCCGGTCGCCTGAGAGCCGACAGCTTCGCACCCTGAAGGCCATGTACGGAAGGGGCTGAAGCCGTTCTCGTTCAACCACAGCCAGTTTCTTCTTCAGTCGGTCAAACTGACCCTGAACGCCGGGGCTTCGTTTGAATTTCGGTGAAGCAAGGTTCACCCGTTCATTCGGGTCGCTCTTCAGGTCATACATCTCCCACTGAGGAGCGACCTTGCCCTTCGGGTCGTAGTACTTCGTGATCTTCCATCTGGTCTCACGAACAGCAACAAGGTGCTGAGGAGCCTCGACATACGGAGGGGTCTTCTGACCGGACTGATAGTCGTCGTAAGTGAAGGTGATGTAGTCCTGCACTGGCTTTTCACTGCGGCCGAGGACAAGATCCGAGTAGTCGTTGCCTTGCCACTGCGCCCGCCCGGACGCCGGCACATCGAACAGCCCCGCCAGCGTCGGAAGCAGGTCCACATGGGAGACCAGCGCATCAGATTTCCGCGGTACCGGGAATAATTCCGGATTGGAGTAGACGAGCGGAACCCGCAGGCCCTCCTCATAGGCATTGAAGTTCTTTTGCCTCATGCCACCGTGGGCCAGACCAAGCTCACCGTGGTCAGCAGTCCTGACCACCACCGTGTCATCGGTCAACCCGAGTGAGTCGAGAGTGTCCATTAGATCAACCAGATAGCCGTCGACAAGCTTCATCAGATTTCCGTAGAAGTTGATGTAGTTCAGCTTCTTCTGCTGCGTGTCCAGCACGCCGAGCGCTCTGGAAATTTTCAGGAAATCCTGCTGTGCGGTCGGCTTCGTTGACATGTCCTCGTCAACTGTCGAAGGAAGTCCAATGCTGCCTTCCAGCCAGGAGTCGTCGTAGCCACCGGCAACGTAGGAGTTGGGGTAGAACAGAACATCGTGCGGGTTGACCAGCGAGACGACCAGGCAGAAGGGCTGCGTCGACGCCGCCCGATCGGTCAGAAAGTCGATCACCCCTTCGGTTCCGTCGCCGGGTGAACCTTGCTGATCCATGAACCGTCCGTCGTTGTTTGTCGTGCCGCCACCCTCCTGTTCGATGTCCTGGTTCGCACCCGCATCCGGCGGATCCCAGGCATTGAAGCCGTAAGGCGTGATGTCGGAGCTGGTGAACTCGGAACCGTTAGAAGGTTTACTCAGGTGCCACTTGCCCTTGTAGACCACTTCATATCCGGCCGCAGCCATCGTGGTGCCGATATTTCGGAGGTTCGTCGGAAGCTCTACCTGCGGATACTGAGGTGAAGGCATGTCCTCTTCGAGCGTGTACTTCACTCCGTGCTGAGCCGGGAAATATCCCGTGAGCATTGATGCCCTCGATGGTGAGCACATACAGGCCGCCGAGAAAGCCCGCTCAAACGTGGCCCCGTTTCGCTTCAGCCGGGTCACTCCCGGCAGGTTTTCCTCCTCCCAGCCTTTGGGAAAGTGCTGAATTGCTCGATCCTGGTCAGTGATGAAAATGACGAGGTTCTTACCTGCGGCAGGACTGCTTTCAGCGGCTTGGGCCGCCTGACTCAGCAGTGCTCCACCGGCGACAGCACCAGGGGCAGCGACGGCCGCCTTCTTGAGCAGGTTTCGTCTGGTGATCTTTGCCACGGGTCTCCTAGCTGCCGTTCGGCTTGCGTTCAAATACGGTGATCGAGTTGACCTTGGCCCCGGTCGCGTAGACAAACCGACCGTCTGGGCTGACGGCCACCGCGCCCGTCCCAGCGAGCCCCCTGCCCCTCGCGCAGCCATCGGTACTGGAAGAGGAGACACAGCCCCAGGGTGCGCGCTTCTGGGCCAGCCCACCGGTTGAAGGCTGGCGATTGAGAACCGTTATGCCACCGGTCCCGTAGGCCGCGACATAGGCGTTCAGGCCGTCAGGAGAAAGTGCGATCCCCTCGGGGGAGCGCATGCCTTTCGCCGGGTAGCAACTGTTGGCACCGAGCCAGACCACGCATCCAAGGCCCTCGCCCTGCTGCACGATGCCCCCGGTGGTGAGTGAACGGGAGAACGAGGTGGTTGCCTGGCTGATCAGCGAAGTTGAGTAAACATTTGAGTCGTCGGGACTGAGGGTCACCGCGTTGGCCCCGGCTAGCTGGCGTCCGGTCGAGCAGCCGGCGACGGTCACCTGGGTGACGCAGCCATAGCCATCCGGGACCTGCGCCAGCGAGCCGTCAGCCGGGTCCCGCGTGAAGGCCAGTACCGCATTCGAGCCCGCGGAGGCGGCGAACACGGAGGTTCCGTCGCCACTCACCGCGAGACCTTCAATCGCAGTCATCGCCAAAGCCGTGCCGCAGCCATCGGTAGCAGTGGCGACAATGCACCCGGCTTCACCTGCGAGCTGGGTGAGCTGACCGCTCTGCCGGTTTCGCTGAAAGACAGCCAGAGCGCTGCCGGGAAAGGATCCGACATAGACACTCCTGCCGTCCGAACTCGCCGCGATCACGTCCGGCCCATTCAGTCCGCGTGCCGACGCACAACCAGGAACACCCGTACCGGAGGTGCACCCTCTGGATCCAGCCAGCTGGGTCAGGGCGCCAGTGTCTTTACTGCGTCGGTAAGTGGTCACCGACGAGGTCAAAAGTGAAGTTGCCGAGACGAATCGGCCGTCAGGGCTCACGGTGAGGGAGTTGGGGCCGTCGAGACCCCAAGCCTCCGCACACCCATACCGACCCCAGGCCGAAACACAGCCCGCTTCGCCGCGTGGCTGAATCAGTCGTCCGGTTTTGCGGTTGCGCCTGAGAATCGTAATCGCGTCGCTCTTGAAGGAGGCAACGTAGAGGCTTCTGCCATCGGGGCTCATCCCCATTGCCCTCGACCCAAGGAAAGGGCCCGGAGTCAACAGTGCCCGCACCGGAGCGCAGCTCACCTTCGGGGTCGAACGATCGACCAGGCAGCCGTCTCTGCCGGGCAACTGGACAACGGAGCCACCTGGCCGCTTCGCCTCCGCGACAGCGGAAGCAAAAGCGACTGCGCCAAAGCCAATCACGGTTGCAAAAACCAACGCCAGCCAGTTCCAGCTGAATCCCGCTGCCCGCCTGTCCACCGCGGTTAAAAAGACCACCGCCACCTTCCCTGTCCGGGCAAACCTTTTGGCCCGCCACTGAGCTTCAATTACTCTAACCGAAACGACCGTGCCATAACCCGCCCCGGGCGAGAAAGCCTGTGGCGAGTCCCATCCTGGACGTTTACGGTCGGGCACGGTTCAAAATAGCGTCCGGGCACTTCGAGTCCGGGGGCCGGGCACATTGTCCTACCGGCATGGCGGCGACGATGGCTGGCGTTTGGCTGGACGGAGGCATCGTCGGTAAGCCCGGATGGGGAACTCCCAGCAAGCCTGGTGCCGAGGTGGAGGACTTTGCGGCGTATTTCGACCTCATGTCGAAGGCAGTTGGTGTCGCCCCTCTACATCCGAAATCCGTTTCAGAGAGCGGATTTACCACCCCTGCGCTTGATTTCGGGGTCCTTCGGCGCGGAGACTCTGCAACAGGGCGGGTAGGCTGGCGCGATGGAAATCTTCAGGACCCCCGAAGATCGGTTCGAGGACCTTCCCGGATACCCGTGGGAGCCGAAATACCGGGAGTGGCACGGAATGCGGCTCGCCTGTGTGGACGAAGGTGAAGGGCCGCCGGTCCTGATGCTCCACGGTGAGCCGACCTGGGGTTTCCTCTACCGGAAGGTAATGGGACCGCTTCTTGAGGCTGGCTACCGCTGTGTTGTGCCGGATCTCCCCGGCTTCGGCCGGTCCGACAAACCGGTCGATGATGGCTGGTACACGATGGACCGTCATACCGACGCGGTCGTCTCTCTGATCGATGAGCTTGATCTCACCGATACGACTCTCATCTGTCAGGACTGGGGCGGGCCGATCGGCCTGAGAGCAGCGACGATCGAGCGACCCGAACGGTTCTCGCGACTGGTCGCTATGGACACCGGCATCTTCAACGGCTACCAGAGGATGACCGACAACTGGCTGCACTTCCGTGACTTCATTGCCTCCTACCGTGACGTCCGCATCGAGATGCCGATCCGGGGTGGTTCGGCCATGGAACTCAGCGAAGAGGTTGTCGCCGCCTACACAGCACCTTTTCCGAACGTCAAGTCCAAGGCAGGCGTGAGAACCTTCCCGCCGATGATCCCGATGACTCCCGACGCACCCGGCGCTGCCGAGGGCCAGGCAACCGCGGATTACCTGAAGACCGACACCCGCCCGGCTCTGCTGCTCTGGGCGGACTCGGATCTGGCACTTCCGCTGGAGCCGGTCGGCCGCAAAGTCCAGAGCCTTTTCCCCACCGCCGGGCCGCTGACCGTGATTGAAAACGCAGGACACTTTCTGCAGGAGGACCAGGGTGAGCTGATCGGCACCACGGTCGCCGAATGGATCGCAACCCAATGACCTCCCCGTCTGCAGATATCCCGGCGTGAGCCCCGAAACAGCACCAAAGCGTCCGGCGGCCGTCCTCGCAACCCTGATCCTGATCGCGACAGTGGCCAACCTCAACCTCTCGGTTGCGAACGTCGCCCTGCCGGACATCGGCGCCGCCTTCAACGCAAGTCAGACCCAGCTCAACCTCGTCGCGGTCGGTTATTCGCTCGGACTGGCCACCTCGGTGCTCTATCTTGGCGCCCTCGGGGACCGTTACGGTCGCAAGATGATGCTGATTCTGGGGACGGCCCTGGCAGTTCCGTTCTCACTGCTCGCAGCCTTCGCCCCTTCTGCTGACTTTCTCTTCCTTGCTCGAATCGGCGGGGGTGTGGCTGCCGGAATGGCCTTTCCGACCACTTTGGCGCTGATCACCGCACTCTGGTCTGGTCCAGGCAGGACCAGATCAATCGCACTTTGGTCTGGCACCGGAGGGGCGGCGGCGGCGCTTGGCCCACTACTTGCCGGAGCGCTGCTGCTGAAGTTCGACTGGGGGTCAGTCTTCCTCGTCACACTCCCGCTTGCGGCCGTCGCTTTGGTTCTGGCTTTTCGCTACATACCCGCCAATGTCGATGAAGCAACCGATCCGATCGACAACCTCGGGGGCATCCTTTCGATCGTCATGGTGGCCGGCGTCATTCTGGCGATCAATTTCGCGACTATCCCGGGCGCCGGAATGGCAGCGATCGGCATAGCGCTGGTCGGAATCGCGGCGGCGGTCGGCTTTGTGATTCGCCAGCGGCGGGCGTCAAACCCCCTTTATGACCTGAAGACTGCCGCGAGACGCACCTTCTGGGTTGCGGCCCTTGCCGGGATCATCGTCTTCGGCACGCTGATGGCGGCGATGTTCATCGGCCAGCAGTACCTTCAGAACGTACTCGGCTGGTCAACCTGGCAGGCAGGTCTGGCGATCCTCCCGGCGGCGCTGGTGCTGGTGCTGGTCGCACCTTTTTCAGCCAAGTTGATTGAAGCCCGAGGGTCCCGCTTTACCTTGCTCGTCGGCTACCTGTTCTGCTTTCTGGGATTCATGGTGATGCTCCTGCTCTGGGACCAGAACACCACCTTCTGGTTGGTGGGGCTGGCCTACGCACTGGTTGGAGTCGGCGTGGGACTGGCCGGCACGCCGGCGTCTCACTCACTCACCGGATCGGTACCGGTCCGGCGGGCCGGCATGGCTTCGGCGACGGCTGACCTCCAGCGGGATCTTGGTGGAGCAATCATGCAGTCGATTCTTGGAGCTTTTCTGACCGCCGGCTACGCAGCCTCATTCAGCCGTCTGATCGCCTCCTCGCCAAATTCGGAGAAGGTTTCCTCCAGCGTCGAAGCCGAACTTGAGCGCTCGTTTTCCAGCGCCGCCAATACCGCCGAGCAGTACCCCCAGTACAGCCAGCAGATCATCGAGGCCGCAAAGGAGTCATTCATCAAGGGTGAGGACCTCGCCTATCTCGGCGGCATTGTCGCAATCCTCCTCGGCATGGCACTGGTCTGGTTCTGCTTTCCAAAGCTCAACGAGGAAACAAGACTGCTGGCCACCTTCGCGGCCGAGGACGAGGTCAGGGGGACAGCTAGGGTGGTCGAACATGGCTGACTTCATTTACACGATGTACAAGGTGTCCCGTTCGCATCCGCCGAACAAAGATGTGCTTGTCGATATTTCGCTGAACTTCCTGCCGGGGGCCAAGATCGGCATCCTCGGCTACAACGGCGCAGGGAAGTCCACCCTGCTGCGGATCATGGCCGGGACCGACACTGAGTACCGGGGCGAAGCAAAGCTTCGTGACGGTGCGACCGTCGGAATGCTCGAACAGGAGCCCCAGCTGGACGAAACCAAGGATGTACGGGGCAACGTCGAAGACGGAGTTCGGGAGACCAAAGCGCTGCTCGACAGGTTCAATGAGCTCGCGGCCAACTACTCCGAAGACACCGCCGAGGAGTTCGGTCGGCTGCAGGCAAAGATCGACGCCGCCGACGCCTGGAACCTGGACACGATGCTCGACAATGCGATGGACGCACTTCGACTGCCTCCCTCCGATGCCGATGTGACGAAGCTCTCCGGTGGTGAGCGACGCCGAGTCGCACTCTGTCGGCTTCTGCTCAGATCACCCGACCTTCTGCTGCTCGACGAGCCAACAAATCACCTTGACGCCGACTCGGTGGCCTGGCTGGAACGCTTCCTCGAGGAGTACAAGGGCACCGTCGTCGCCGTGACCCACGACCGGTACTTCCTCGACAACGTCGCAGGCTGGATCCTCGAACTCGACCGCGGCCGCGGTATCCCGTTTGAGGGCAACTACTCGTCGTGGCTCGAACAGAAGCAGGAGAGACTGGCCCAGGAGGAGCGCAAAGAGACGGCCCGCTCACGAACGATCGCAGCCGAACTCGAATGGGTTCGCGAAAACCCGAAGGGTCGCCGCAAGAAGTCAAAGGCCCGCCTGGCTCGATATGAGGAACTGCTGGCCGAGGGAAAGAACGTCAAACTCGACTCGGTCCAGATTCACATCCCGGCCGGTCCCCGACTCGGGGGCGTGGTGATCGAGGCAGACCACCTGAAGAAGGGGTTCGGCGACCGGCTCCTGGTCGAGGATCTCTCCTTCAAGCTGCCTCCGGCCGGAATCGTCGGGGTGATCGGGCCCAACGGTGCCGGCAAGACGACACTGTTCCGGATGATCGTCGGGGATGAAGAACCCGACAGCGGGAAGCTGCGGCTGGGCGAGACGGTCGAACTGGCCTACGTCGATCAGTCCCGTGACACGCTCGACCCTGAGAAGTCTGTCTGGGAGGAGATCTCAGCCGGTGACGAGACGATCGACGTTGGCGGCCACCAGATGAACTCCCGCGCCTATGTCGGCGGCTTCAACTTCAAGGGCTCTGATCAGCAGCGCAAGGTCGGAGTGCTGTCAGGCGGCGAGAGAAACCGCGTCCACCTCGCCAAGCTGCTTCGCTCAGGCGGCAACCTGCTGCTGCTCGACGAGCCGACCAACGACCTCGATGTAGACACGCTTCGAGCTCTGGAAGAAGCGCTGCTCAGCTTCGCCGGATGCGCTGTCGTGATCTCCCACGATCGGTGGTTCCTCGATCGGGTGGCGACTCACATCCTGGCCTTCGAGGGTGACTCGGAAGTGGTCTGGTTCGAAGGCAACCTGGATGCCTACGAAGAAGACCGGCGCCGGCGGCTCGGCCCGGAGGCCGACCGCCCTCACCGCATCACTTACAAAAAGCTCGTCCGGGACTGACTACCCGCATCGGCACCAGCTACCGGATGGTGATGACCACTCTGGCCGGTTTGGACTTGTTGCCCAGCCGGTCGCTGGTCTGGACCCGGATTACGCTGCGGCCCTTCTTGGCGATGGTCCGCGCTTTCGGCACTGACCGTAGGCTCAGGCCCACTCCGGCGCTGCCATCTGGCAACTTCGTATCGGGCTGACCGACGACGGTGACCCTCACCGGCCCGGAGTAAAGACCGCCGCGACCCCCCTCGCCCCTGATGACGATGCGCGGGGCCTTCGGCCCGGAGCGGTCGACCTTGACGTTCGCCAGTTCCCTTGAAAATGGAGTCGTGACTGTCTGGGCTGACGCGATGTTGTTGGCGGGAATGATCGTGGTCGTCCTCACCCGGTAGCGGTGGGTGCCTTCCCTGTCCTTGGCGATCGTTGCCGTTGAGCCCCTGACCCTTGCCCCTACCCTGACCCAGGAGCCCTGGCCTGCGGAAGGCTTGCGCCCGATCGTGACCGTGGTTGCGGGCGCCTCGGTGCCGACCCAGTTGAGGCTGATCCTCCCGGTACTCCGCTTTCTGCCGGCCATCATCGGAGCAGTGGGTCGGAGGTACGGAAACTCACGCGAGATCGCCTTCAGGCGGTCGGCGTCTTCGGGCAGGATGAACCCTGTCGCCAGGAAATCATCAGTTGCGTCGGCGTACCTGCTCACGTAATCACCGAAGTCGGCGTAGAGCCCGTGGAGCTGCTCCGAGGAGAACACGGTGTTTGAGCCGAGCAGGGTGCAAAAACTGCTGAACAGGGGATTGCCACCTGTGCCCGCCGAGTTGACCCCGTCGTTTACCCCGGTCGGTACGGTCATCTCGGGATACCGGATCCCGCCCTGGGCGATCCCGAACTCATCCCGAATCAGGGTCCCTTCGGCGTACTCTCCGCGAGGTGCGATCGGAGGAGCACTCTGGGTCTCAACCCAGTCCACCAGACCGACAATCGCCCGGTTTGCGGTGAACGGCCACTGAACCAGCGAAAGCGGGAACCTCTGGCAGCCGACGGTGATCGCCAGGAAGTCGCGATTGAGAAGTCGGCCGGCGTTGTCCCAGGCTGCCCGCGGGAGGTGTGACGCTCCGGCAACTTCCCAGTGACGGATCGAATCGGTATCAGGGAAAGTCAAGGTCGGGCGCTCAGTGCGGTTCTCGGTCTCGGTGATTATCCGAACGACCTTTTCGGGGCGGTCGGTCCGGAGTGAGGTTCCGCAGACGGTAAGCAGGTAGGCGTCTGCGATGTTCTGGAGCGGCTCAACCTTGTTGTAGTGGGTTGCCAACCGGCCGCAGGACTGTGACTCGCCCGAGGCGATGACGGTGTCCGCCTCAATGCCGCCTAGCGGGTCAACTCCAGTTCCACCGCCCTTGATCGCGTTGAGCGCGGCGCCGAAGACGTCGTAGGACAGATCATCAATCGTGGCACCTGTGCTGGCGGTCGGATCCCAGCGCACTTCGAGATCACCATAGCGGGCGATGTTGAAGGCCTTGAGACCAGTGATGCCGACATTCTGAGCGGTGACGCCGACGAAGGTGTAGCCGTTCTTCAGCATGAACTCCGGGTCACCGAACCAGTTCCACTCGATGTCGCGGAATGCGGTCACGTTGTTCCATTCGGCCACGACGGTTCCGTTAGCATCAGCCGGGTTGACCGGACGGCGAACCACGATCCGGGTCTTGAAGGGAAAGCTGCCATCACCCTCGGTTCCCCCTGTTTCAAGACGTACCCCATCCAGACTGACGTCTCCACTGGTCGTGTAGCGATAGCCCCTGCCGGTCAGGAAGTACTCCTCTTCGACATATCCGTAGCTGGAAAGGTCGATGTCGGTTGCGAGGAAGGGGTAGGAATCTTCAGTTGCCGGAAACGGGCCAGTCACATCGGGTACGGGTACCGCTGGAGGCAACGCAGACGCGGGGCTGGCGGCGCAAAGTGCGGCGCCGGCTACTGCCATTACTGCGAAAACGGTACGAAGCTTCATTTACTTCCCTCTCTCCATGATTCCGGCGGCCCGATTGACGTCGCGTCTGACCACTGAAACCCCCGTTCCCGTGCTTAGTTGCGTCGGCTACCACACCCTTCCTGAACCCGAAATCTAGCAAAGGGATGTCAAAGTCGGCGTTTTTTTCGCAGACCAGTCATCTGCACAGGACCGCGGACTCAGTGGCGACCTAGAATGACCCCATGAGCCCAGAGTCAGGCAGTGCTCCCAACCGTCCGGATCAGCAGGGACCGATAGCCGTCTACGGCGCTACCGGTTACACCGGAAAGCTGATCACTTCCGAGCTGGATCGAGCAGGTGCCGACTTCCTGCTGGCCGGTCGCAACCGCGAGAAGCTCGACCAGGTGGCAGCAGGACTCGGGTCTGAGGTCGAAGTCCGGGCTGTCTCCCTCGACGATCAGGCCGGACTCCAATCCCTGCTCGAAGGGTGCTCTACCGTGATCGCCTGCGCCGGGCCTTTCCACCTCCACGGCGAGCCTGTGATGAGGGCTGCGGTCGAGACCCGAACCCACTATCTGGATACAACGGGTGAGCAGCCGTTCATGCGCCTCGCCTGGGAGCGATACGACCGGCCGGCTTCAGAAGCTGGGGTAGCGGTGATCCCGGCCATGGGTTTCGACTACGTGCCGGGGGACATGATCGCCTCTCTGACTGCTGCCGGCATGGGTGAGCTGGACACGCTGAGACTTGCCTACAGGGCCAGAATGCAGCCAACCAGGGGCACCATGCTTTCCGCTCTGGAGATGATCAAGGGGGGTGACGTCGAGTGGCGAGACGGGCGCTTCCAGCCGGCCCCGCAGAGTGTCTCCCGCGGAAGCTTCGACTTCGGGCCGCCAATCGGAGAGCTGAAGATGACCCGCTACCCGGCCGGCGAGCACGTGACCGTGCCGCATCATGTCAGCACTCGCAGGGTCGAGACCATGCTGAGTGCCGACTCCTTCGCTCCCGGTGCCGCCGCCAACCTGCTTCCGGCAATCTTCCGGGGCGCTGGCCTGGCAATGCGAACGCCGCTGCGCGCCTTGACCGCGAAGCTGATCCCGAAGCTGCCCGAAGGGGCGAGTGCAGAGGCCAGGGCAGAGTCAACTTTCGTAATCGGATGCGAGGCGGTCGCCGGAACCTCGATCAGTCGTGGGGAGATCACCGGAAGCGACGTCTACGGACTTACCGCCGCCCTGATCGTCAAGGGTGCGCTGATCGCTGCTTCGGGTGGCATAACCGCGAGCGGCGCGCTGGCGCCCTCGCAGGCGTTCGAGCCGGAGAGCTTCCTGCGCGACTTCGAGCGCTTCTCACTCGAGTGGCGCGTGACACCTCCCGCCTGAGTAGCGGCGCAAATGCGCCCCGTCAGTTTGGTGATTCGGGTTTGAAGCTCCTGCGGACCCGTTCGTCCTTCGCCCGCGCTGAATCGGCCAGCTCGGCCTGTGCTTCCTTTACAGATTCGGTCAGGTCGGGATCACCCACGGCCAGAATCCGGGCAGCAAGAAGCCCTGCGTTTCGAGCGGCACCCACAGCCACCGTCGCGACCGGCACCCCGGCCGGCATCTGAACGATCGAAAGCAGAGAGTCGAGTCCGTCCAGATACTTCAGCGGGACCGGCACCCCGATCACGGGCAGAGGCGTTGCCGAAGCGATCATTCCCGGCAAGTGAGCTGCTCCACCGGCACCGGCGATGATGACACCGAAGCCTTCATCCGCCGCACCTGTGGCCCAGGCGAGCATGTCGTGCGGGGTGCGGTGAGCCGAGACCACCCTCACCTCGTGCGCGATTCCGAACTCTTCGAGAGCCTTCGCGGCTTCCTCCATAACCGGCAAATCTGAATCACTGCCCATGACGATGCCGACTCGCAACTGACTCAACTGGAACCTTCCTCAAGAGCGGATGCCGCTGCCCGAGCCGCATTTGCGGTGGCGTCGGCATCCTGACCGCAGACCGTTACATGGCCCAGTTTACGACCTGGGCGGGTCTTTTTTCCGTACAGGTGGACGTGGGCGCCGGGTACCGTCAGGGCGGCAGCCAGCCGCGATTCAGGACCGTCTTCCGTCCCGCCCCCGACCACGTTGACCGTGACCACGGAGGGAGCAGTCAGTGAAGTCTCGCCGAGCGGCAGGTTGAGCACCGCACGAAGGTGCTGCTCGAACTGTGAGGTAACGCAGCCTTCGATCGAGTAGTGGCCGGAATTGTGTGGACGCAGAGCGAGTTCATTCACCAGCAGGCCTTCAGGGGTGACGAAGAGCTCGACGGCCATAACCCCGACCAGTCCGATCAGACCGGCGATATCGGTAGCTATCCGAGCCGCTTCCTCTGCCGAACCTGCGGGAATCGATGCCGGGGCATGGACCTCACGGCACATGGCATCACGCTGGACCGTCTCAACCACCGGGTAGACGACCATCTCGCCGCTGGGGGATCGGGCGACCATCACCGCGATCTCCAGTTCAATCTCAAGCATCACCTCCAGCAGGAAGGTTCCCGGAGCGGTCGCAAGCAGTTCGTCTGCCTGGTCTCGGCCCTCCAGCATCCAGACTCCACGTCCGTCGTATCCGCCTCGGGGAGCCTTGGCAACCACAGGCCACCCGTTGGCCGCCGCGAAACTCTCAAACTCTTCGATCGTTGAGGCCTCGGCAAAGTCGGGGATCGGAAAGTCGTGTGACGCAAGGGCGCGCCGGGCGTGGAGTTTGTCCTGGGCGTGGAGCTTGGCGCTGGCCCCCGGAGCAAGATTCACGCCCTCGGCTTCAAGTTCGTTCAGCAGTGCCGGATCAACCTGCTCATGATCGAAGGTGACCACATCCACGAGAGAGGCGAGCTTTCTTAGATCCTCGATGCTCGTGGGGCTGCCCTGCTCGAATCGGGCGCCAGCCAGCACCGCCGGATCAGTGGTTGACTCGGCCAGCACAGTCAGCTCGACCCCGAGACCAATCGCGGCCTGCTGGGTCATGCGTGCGAGCTGGCCCGCCCCGACCATCCCCACACGGACAGATCCCTCAGCGATGGCGTTCCCCGGGCTCAACTGAAGTAGTCCGGGCGGCAGAAGCGAGTAGCGGAAAAGAACATCACTCCAGAGGATTGATCGAACGGCGGGCGGCCCTGATCTGTCAGTTCGTTGCGGGTCATCGGTTTGCCTGAGGGTCGTTCCACGTGCAGGCCGAGTCTAAAGCGCACGAATCTGCGCTGCGCGACTCCGGATTGACTCAAGTTCGACCGGGTCAATCCGATCGAGGTTCTTCATCGGCATCCACATTCGACGGTTGCCAGCCAGAAGTTCCCGGTTGCGATCGAGAAAATCCCAGTAGAGGACGGTAAACGGACATGCGTCCTCACTTGTCCGGTCGTCGAGTGAGTACCGACAGCCACGACAGTGGTCAGACATACGGTCGATGTAGCGCCCTGAGGCTGCGTAGGGCTTTGACATCATCTTGCCTCCGTCGGCCCACAGCGCCATGCCAGCCACGTTAGGTGCCATCACCCACTCGTAGCCATCGACGAATGCGCCGTGGAACCAGTCTGTGGCCGCCGCGGGCTCGACCCCGAGCAGCAGCATCAGGTTCCCCAGAACCATCAAGCGCTCGATGTGATGAGCGTAAGCGGTATCGCGCACACCTGCCAGAACATCCTTGAGGCAGGCCATGTCCGTCGCGTCGGGATCAAGCGAAGTGACTGCCTCCGGGACAGGTGCGTGAGCGTCGAGGGCGTTTTCACCTGCCAGTTCCTCACCTCTCAGCCGGTATACACCCCAGACGTACTCACGCCAACCGATCACCTGACGGATGAAGCCCTCAACGGAGTTGATCGGTGCCCGGCCGGCCGTGTATTCAGCCTCGACCGCCCTGGCGCATTCCAGCGGACTCAGGAGGCCGAGGTTGAGCGAACTGGAAATAAGCGCATGCCACATGAACCGCTCGCCACCGAGCATGGCGTCCTGGTAGCGACCGAAGTCCGGAAGGCGCTGCTGACAGAAGGACTTCAACGCCCTCTGGGCCTCTGCGCGAGTTGCCGGGAAGACCCGCGGGCCGTCCACTCCGGACATCACGACTGTGTTCGAAAGTTCATTCAGATCAGCCCGCACCTGTTGGTCAATCTCGTCTTCACGAGGCCGGTAAGGCCGGGGTGGCGGGCTGTCCTTTGGGGGTCCTTTGCGGTTTTCGGAGTCGAAATTCCACGACCCGCCAAGTGGTTCCTCACCGTCCATGAGCAGCCCGAACCGCCGGCGCTGGCGGCGGTAGAAGTCTTCCATCCGCAGCTGCTTGCGCCCCGATGCCCATTCAGCAAAGTCAGCCGGGGAAGTGAGGAAAAGCCCATCGTCGAGCACCTCCACCCTCGGGTCAAGTGCGCTGAGCTTCGCCCCCGCACCGATAGTTAGAGGTTCGAGAAGCACAATCGAGTCCGGGTCAAAATCCTCAATATGTCCCCGCAGCCCGTCCCGGAGACTTGGAGCCCGCCGGTAGTCGACTTCCATCCCGCTGCTTTCCAGATCCCTGGCGAAGTGCCGCATCGCCGACCAGACCAGATGCAGTTTCTGGCGGTGGAATACAAGTCGCCCGGCTCCTGCGACGGACTCGACAATGAGGACCCGGTCAGCATCCTCCAGCGCCGGGTTGGCGGCCGAGATCTGATCAGCCAGAACCCAGGCTGTCCTCCCGGACATATTCGTCAGCCGACTAGGACCCGCCGAGAGTTCCGGCGTAGACCTGCCAGGCCAGCACTGTCTTGGCGACCAGGCTGAGCACGATGTAGGAGCGCTCGACGAAAAGGGGGTCTGCCCAGCGTCCCCTCGCCCGGTATCCAAGCCACATGTTCACGGCGAAACTGTTGAAGAGGAGGAACAGGGTGACGAAGATTATGTAGACGAATTTGGGAATTGAGTTCTCTGAGGTCTCAGACAGGACGAGCTGGATGACGATGATGATCCACGGCACCGCACCGACAACACAGCCGTAGATGAACGGGGACCAGTCAACCTCGTCCCGGTCGAGGTTGACCCGTTCCATAACCAGGCCGAAAAGGATCATCGACGCGTTGACGGCGAACAGCGCAATGAGCGCTACAACGTTGTTCGTCCCGGCAAGCATCGCGATCAGGACCACCATGAGCGAGGCGCTGATCGAGTACTCCCACCAACGTGCGGGGTTGATGCCGCGCACAATGTTCTTCTCGTACCAGCCACGGGCGAACGATCCGACCGCGAAATGGTCGATCGCCGCCAGACCGAGGAACAGCGCGACCACCACGTCGATCCTCAGGTTGAACAGGTCGATCGACCCGGGCTCGCCGACACCCGGAGCGTCAGTCGCAAAGGACCCGAGGACCGGGAGCGTAGTGGGGCGCGCCAGGGCGAGGATGACCACGACCTGAGCTGCGAAGAAAACCGTCGCAATCAGGTTCAGTCGCCTGAGCTTCTTCAGCTTCGTAACAGGGTCAGTCGCCCCCGACCTGGCTTGATCCTCAGACATGACTACCTCGGCTCAACCACCCGGACGGCACCGCGCATGAGCGGGTGAATCCGGCAGAAGAAGGTATGGGTGCCGACCGGCATGTAGCGCGGAGTTGACCAGGTTGAGCGATTGACTGTGGGGGCATCGCCGATTCCCAGCTGGCCGGAATCGAACTGGAACGCACCGTCAGCAATCGGGTAAGAGATTCCGGTGGACTTGTTGCATGGCGACTTGCATGAAGTCAGGGAGTGCCAGATCGCATTCGCCTGATCGCTTGAGCTGAGCTGGAAGGTGATCTGCTCACCTCTTTCGACAACGGGCGGGCGGCCTAGCTCGCCGGGAAGCCGGAAGTCACCCGCTTCGTACGAGTAGCCACCGATCATGAGCGGGTCGGACGCAAGCAGGCCGGAGGGGAGCTCGCTGGGGTCGGGTCCTACAACCGGACCGGTACCGCCGTGGTCACTGTTCTCTTCCAGTTGCCCGTGATTGATCGCTCCGGGGTAGTTGACCCTCTTCCTGTACGGGTTTTTGCCTGCAACTTCGTCATCTGCCATGTAGACGACCTGAAGGCCCATCGATTCGTACCAGGAGGCGATCTTCGTCTCATAAGTGGTCTGCAGCTCGAGGGTGTCGCCAGCCTTGACCTCGACACGCCAGTCCGGCCTGGTGCTGAACATTGCGACGTCCCATGACACCGGCGGGCGGTTGTCAAAATAATTGGCCTTCGACGTGAACAGTTCGACCCGATTGCCATTCACTGAAGGCCGGGCTGCCCGGCAGGCGCGAGCACGCTTCTGGGTGGCCTCGAATCGACGCTTGCGCTGACTGCTCCAGTTCCTGTTCTGCTGGCGCGTCAACCGCTTCAGTTCCTGACATCTGGGACCGGCATACCTGGCACCGTCGCGCTTCAGGTACAGCTCGGTTGACAGTCCACCGGTGTGCACGTGGCCGGTCGTGTGAACCAGGACGCCATCGCGGTCCACCGTCCACTCATTTCGCGTCGGGCCGCTCCCGTAAGGGTCGCCGGCATCGGCGGGATAGGTGAATTTCCCGTCTCTGCCGCCCGAGCCACGCTTGACATCAAACACCGGGTAGTAGCTCCCGTTCTCTACATCCATCCAGATCGGCCGAACCGGCTCGATCCCTTCAGCCAGAGGCGAATCATCGGGGATGAAGTCGATCGTGTAGGTGATGTACAGCTCCATCGCCTGCGGCACCAGGTTGTGGATCATGTGGTTGAGAGTCCAGAAGTCGGTCGTCAGATAGCGGTAACCGAATCCGGGCGGAAGGTTCATCGCGGTCTTCTCTTCACCGGTGGCGTAGAAGCGCTCTGGGAACGCCGAGCCGACCGAGTCGTCGGTTGCATCATTGCGGTTCGCATTGAGCCAGACCCCGTGATGGAACATGACCTCGCTCGATAGCGGTATCGAGCCGTCAGGCCGGACCATGTTCGGCTTGATTCTGGTGATCCACCCGTTTTCCGAGGGTCGCTGAAGTCCGAAGATCGGGTCGTAGTCGATCCGGTTCTGACCGGATGTGACCTTCAGCGGGCCGTCCACTCTGTTGGTTCTCTCACCGATGTAATAAGTGGTGCGCTCGACGCCGTTCGGAAGGATGACCGTCTCGGGAGGAAGGACCGCCCTCGCCGCTGACGGAACTGACAGGAGCAGAACGGAAACGGCTGCGAGCGCCAAGCCCATAGCCAGATAAACCCAGCGACCCTTGACAAACTCTGGCCCGGATTCAACCCTGTCCATCATCCAAACCCTCCCCTGTTGATTGGCTCGGGCTCTGAAACACTGCCCCGTGGTGGAAATGTACTCCATGCGTGGTGTCGGGGCGCGGGCTCAGCGGTCAACGAACGGTTCGCTTCGCCAGAACGGGACTGCCAAATGCCACAGAACCCTTTACCGAAATCAGGGCTTGGCGGCCCTTGCTGACTGCCCTGCGACCCGCTTTGCTGAGCTTGAGACGAACGGTCTTCGTGACTCCAGGTCGAAGGCTGAGGCCATTGGCGTAAGCAACCGCGACGGCTCCACTTTTTGCCTCGAGATTGACTGTGGGACTGCCAACCAGGGCCCTGACCGACGCATTTATGATTCCCGACCTCCGAACCGCTCGCAGACTTTGCGGCAGCACGGAAACCCTTATCGCCGGCCGCGGAACCGCGGCTCCCCCACCTGGCACGACCTCAAGCTGCCCATCCATCGAGAGTCCGTGAAGCGTGCAGTAAAACGGATAAGTACCTTCACTCAGATATTGAGTACCGGCGATCGGTGATGTACTTCCGACCCCGATCGTCTCGGACCGGAACAGGGGGCCGCCATCAGGCCCTCTGACAGTCGAAGCGACGTTGTGTGGAGCATCAGCCTCAGCCGGATTGACAAAAAGAGAAATCTCGCCGAGGGTCTGCTCGTAGAGTTCCGAAGAGTATTCGCAGCAGACATTGTCAGCCGTGATTGTGCTTGAAGCCGGGCCCGCCGCCGCTGTGCCTGAAAAAAAAGCAACAACGATTACCAGCGGCGCCAGTGCCATTCCCCTGCCTAGTGATCCCATGGAAGCAATTATTGCGCACATGACACCTGGGGGTCAAGCAGCCGTCCGGATCGGCGATGCGTTGATCAGGACATCAATCAAGTGAGGAGTAGAACCTGCTCATTTCCTCATGGGTGGCGAGCGGTTCCTCCATCTGGGGAACATGGCCGCATTCGAGTTCGAGATGGGATGCCTGTGGCAAGACTCGTTCGACGTGCTTTCTGAAGCCGATCGGTACCAGTGTGTCCTTGCGGCCCCAGACAAAAAGTGCCGGGGGGGACAACCCCGCCAACCGTGTCCAGAGGCCCTCTTCCCCGTGGGGCTCATCCATGTAGATGTTGCGGGCCGCCTCGTAAAAGGCGACCCGGCCACGCGGAGTCAGAAAGGAACGCAGGAACTCATCGATTCCGGCGGCGGTCCAGCCCTCCTTGCCACCGGGCACCAGACCCCGCACCAGAGGCTCGGTGATAACTCGGGGAGCCGGTTGGATCAGGCCCAGCTTCGGCAATGGCCCGCGGAGCAGCCAGCGCCAGCGGCGGTCCTTAAGCCAGGCAAGTGCCGGAGCCAGCAGAACCGTGCTGCGGATCCGCTCTGGATAGAGAAGCCCGGCCTCAATCGCTACGCGGCCGCCCATACTGTTGCCTACAAGGTGGGCTCGATCGATGCCGAGCTCATCGAGCAGCCCGATCACGGTGCCGGCAAACCACGCAGCGTTATATGGGGCATCAAGTGGCTTGTCCGAATCTCCGAACCCGGGCAGATCCACCGCGATCACCCGATTGGTTCCAGACATTGCTTCGATCGTCGTCAGGAAAGAGGCCTTGGTCGCCCCCAGCCCGTGGAGGCAAACGACCGGATCCCCCTGGCCGGCGGTCAGAGTCGAGATTTTTCCGGCGGGTGTTTTTACGGCCGCGAACTCCATCCGTCCCGGATCCACGATGCCGCTCGTCGCCGCGAGGAAGCCGACTCCCAGATGAAGATTGTGCCGAACCCGCAGTGAACTGTCGCTGAAGGCTGACATTCCGTAGCCAACGTTGGCGGAGATCTGCTCCCAGGTGCCTTCGTCGGCAACAAGTTTCGCATCGAAGTGATCCTTGCCAGCCGGAACCAGGTCAGCCCCGTGGTCGGTGATCACCGCATCCCATTCCGGCAGCCCCTCGACTCCGAGGCGGATTCGTGCCGAGCCACCGGGGATGTCGATCACCTCAGGATCGAAGCGGGCGACGAGCGCGGCAAGTTGAGCCGGCGGCCCCGCGCCACGTTCATCTGGTCCGGATACCTCCGGGTCAATCCTGCGAGTAACCACACTCCGAGACTACGCCAGACAGCCCGGCACGAACCGAGCCGTGGTATTTGCCGGTACCTGATTTACCTGGTTTGCCTTCCGGTCGGCCGGGCCCTGCGAAACTCCGTCCGTCGCGCTGTATAATCCCCGGATGTGGTCGTCTGGAGCCACAGCCGACTCAAAGGGGAAAAGATGGCGTTTGAGGGACGTGGGAAAAGCAGCGGAGGAGGACACATGAGCCGCCGGATCAGAATTTTGGCTGTTTCGATCGGCGCTGCCGCCTTTTTCTTCTTCGGCCTGACCACTCAGGCCGGCGCAGGCGGCCTCAGCGACACAGTGCTTCTGCCCGACGGTTCTCAGCGCACGACCTACCGTATCGGCCCTCTGAACATCACTTCTGGTCAAAACCGGATCTCCTACAAGCCGATCTTCGGAATCGAAAAGCCTTCAGTCAACGGCTGGATCACCCGGATCGTGCCCAACCTGGTCAATGAAGACGGCTCCGTTCCCAGCTCAAGCCGGGTCATGTTCCACCACGGCGTCTGGATTAACCAGTCGGCGCCAAACGGATCCCAGCTCTTCTTCGCAACCGGTGAAGAAAAGACCAATGTCGACCTGCCGGACGGCTACGGCCTGCCCTACCGGGCTTCGGACCTCTGGGTGCTCAACCACATGATCCACAACCTAGTCCCCGACCCCATGACCCTCTATGTCACCTACACCATCGACTTCATTCCGGCCAACTCTGCCGCTGCGACTGGAATCAAGCTAGTGAAGCCGCTCTGGATGGATGTCGAGAGCGGCAACTACCCGGTCTTCGACGTGCTCAAGGATTCCGGCGGAAGCGACGGCAAGTTCACATACCCCCAGGACGCAATCAATCCGTATCCGGGTGGCCGCAAGAAGAACGAGAAGCAGATCACCGAAGCCGGTGTGCTGGTGTCTACAACCGGCCATGTCCACACCGGTGGCCTTTCGACAAATCTCTACCTCAAGCGCGAGGGAGCGTCATATTCCGGACCGGAATGTTCAGCCCCGAGGGACTTCACCGGACAACTGCGCGGCCTCGAGGCACGCAGGGCCAATCTCGCAAGCAGCCTCAGATCACTGCGTAAAAAGACGGATCGCAGTAACCCTGCGCAGGAGAGGCGGTACAGGGCCGTCCTGAGAAGGCTGAACAAGGTGAGGGGCATGGCCGCAGACGCGAACCGCTCCTACCGAGCCTGCCTCGCCTCACAGCCGAATGTAAACGGCAACCGGGTTCACCTCTTTGACTCGAAGGCGCGCTACTTCAACGACACCGGTCCCGTCTCCTGGGACATGGCGATGTACAGCACCCGTGAGGACTGGCGGGTGTCCGTCGAGGTTGGCGACACCCTCGAGCTCCAGACCACCTACGAGACCGAGATCGCATCCTGGTACGAGTCGATGGGCATCAACGTCACCTACATGGCACCAAACGATGTCGGCAATGATCCTTTCGAGACCAGAGTTGATTACAAGGGTGTGCTCAACCACGGCCATTACGCAGAGAACAACGACCACGGAGGCAAGGCGCCATTGGTCGGGCCGGATCCCAGAACTCTGCCTGACGGGCTCCTGTCTGGCGGTCCGTTCCAGATCGGCGGATACTCCTACGAGGCCGGGGACTTCCGGCTTCCCGGCAGCCTGGGCCTACCTCCGGTAGTCAAGAGTGGCGAGTCCTTCACCTTCGAACTCGCCGCAGGAGACGCAAGCCAGGAGATCTGGCATTCGGTGACTTCGTGCGAAGCCCCCTGTAACAGGTCTACCGGTATCTCTTACCCGATTCCTGACGGCGAGATCCAGTTCGACTCGGGACAGCTCGGTACGGGCGGAGAGCCGACCGTGGGGCGGAACACCTGGTCTACCCCGACCGACCTGCCGGTCGGCACACACACCTTCTTCTGCCGAATCCACCCCCTGATGCGTGGAGCGATCCGGGTCAAACCGTAGGGGCGTCAGGATCAGCCTCTCGTCAACCGGGGGCCCTTCAGGCAGAGAGGTCGGCCTGATTCAGGCCTTGGCTGATGCGCCGTCTGAGAACGGCTGCCAACAGTCGGTCCAGACCAGGAACGGCGGTAGTAAAGGAAATCCGCCACTCAAGGTGGGTGCCACTGGCCACCGGAGTGAAGCGCAACTCCCCCAGGTGGTTTCTGAGAGGGGAACCCTTCGTAACCCGGTAGTCGATCAACTCATTCGGTTCGAAGGCGGTGATCGTCTCTTCAAAGGCCGGCGCGGGTCCGACCTGAAGGCGGCGGCAGGAGCCGACACCGTTTCGGCTGCCGTCGTCCCCATCGCTGAGTCTGGTGACTTTCGCGCCGAACATCGGCTTCAGGTTCTCGTGTTCAGCAAAGAATGAAAACACCCGGTCAGGCGGCAGGTCGAAATCCCTCTGAAAAGTCAGTTTCTGCATGCGCAGAGTGAATCAGAGTTGCCGCCCGCACACTCGACATCCTGAAACCGTCAACATTCAGGCAGCCTTGGGTTTAGTGTGTCCGTCCATGCACGAAGCAGCGCGAATTGAGCGAACATGAACGGACGACAGGGCACCCTGATCGGTGAAGACGACGAGACCTGGGTCCTGCGCACCCCGTCAATGACCCCCTACCAGGGCTGGAGGCTTTATCAGACGATCCGCTACCTGCTGCGCTGGCTGCGCTGGTGGGTAAGGCTCGAGATACGCGGGCTTGAGAACCTTCCAGCCCGGGGTCCAATTATGGTCGTTTCCAACCACGACGCCTGGCTTGACCCGCTGGTGATCGTCGAATCGATGATGTGGAAGGGTCGTCAGCTGCGTTTCCTGGCCAAAGCTTCATTGTGGAAATTCAGTCCGTTCGCCTGGATTCTCGACGGTGCCGGCCAGATCCCGATCCGCCGGGGCGAAAGCGACTCGGCGGCCATCGAGGCTGCCGTGGCGGCTCTCGACGGTGGCGAAGCACTCGGGATCTTCCCCGAGGGCACCCTCTCACGTGGCGAGGAACTCCGCGCGCGACGGGGCGTCGCAAGGCTTGCTCTCGCCCGCCCGGAGGTGCCCGTCGTACTGGCCGCGGTCGAGGGGGGCACGGACCTCAAGCGGTTCCCGAAACGACCAAAAGTCCAGATCGAATTCTTCCTGCCGGAAGGCGGGCAGGCACGACCCGGCGAGGACCCGGCCGATCTTTCCAGGCGACTGCTGTCTGAGATCCGCGAGCGAGTCGCCGTCACCCGCTAGCCAGAGGTGTCCCGGCCCGGGAGGCAATCCGACGGAGCCCATTGAAGCGGCAGCCGGGTGCCGGTTCCACTAGCGCCGGTAAAGCGCTGAGCCGTCCAGTTGGGTGACCGAGTTGAGTCCGGTCAGGCCGAGGGCGGTGTCTATGTCCCCCTTGAGGAAGTCGACCATGCTTGAAACTCCAGCCTCGCCATCGGCGGCCACGGCCCAGGCCCAGGCCCGCCCCAGCAGAACGGCGCGAGCTCCCAGGGCCATCAACTTGACTACATCCAGCCCTGTGCGCACACCACCGTCAGCCAGCACCTCGACCTGGTCCCCGACCGCATCAGCCACTCCAGGCAGAGCCACCGCAGAAGACGGCACGGAGTCGAGCTGGCGGCCACCGTGGTTGGAGACGATCACCCCGTCCACGCCTGCGTCAACAGCCCGTCGAGCGTCCTCGGGATCAAGCACACCCTTGACCACGAGTTTTCCATCCCAGTGCTGACGGACCCACTGGATGTCGTCCCAGGTGACGCTCGGGTCGAACTGTTCGTCCACCCAGCCCTTGAAGTCCTCCGGGCTGCGTGCGCCGGGAACGGCCTCGGCGAGGTTGCCGAAGGTGAGTGGCTTGCCCTTGATCGCCACGTCGGCGATCCACCGGGGATGGCTGGCTATGTCCAGCCCGCGTCGGACCTTGGCCCAGCGCGACGGGTTCCCCACCATGGCATTGCGGGTGTCCCTGTGGCGGGCACCAAGCACGGCGAGGTCAATGGTCAGGACCAGCACCGGTGACCCGACCTGTTTCGCTTTTGCCATCAGGCCTTCAGCGAAGGATCGGTCACGCATCACATAGAGCTGAAACCAGGGAGGCGTGCCTGACGCGTCGGCAACCTCTTCGGTACCGCAGATCGACACCGTTGACTCAACAAACGGGATGCCGGCCGATTCAGCCGCCCGGGCCGCCTGCACCTCGGCCCGCCGCGAGAACATCCCGGCCAGGCCGACCGGTCCAAGAATCATCGGCGCCGAAAGTGACTGACCCAGAACCTCACAGGACTGATCCCTTACCGAAACGTCCTTCATCACCACCTGACGCAGCAGCAGCCCCTGGAGGTCGCTGACATTGCTTCGCATCGTCGCTTCTTCGTAAGCACCGCCGTCGATGTAGTCAAAGAGCTGGCGGGGAAGTCGACGACGGGCCAGCTCCCGGTAATCGGACACACTGGCCGGGGCCACGCCCATAGGGCGGTCGGGAGCAGATCTCATCCACTAAACCTAACCAAACGCCCGGCAGATCCCCTACAGATGGACGAGCAGTCACACGGCTTGGCCTGTATGTTCACAGCGTCCGTCTTCTATCGAAGGGAAGTAATGCCTCGTCCGCTCGGTCTGTTGGGTCTTGTTCTTGTATTGCTGGCTTCACAAGTCGCGATCGCCTGTGGCGGTTCAGACGACTCCGGTGAGGGCGATAACTGGAGGATCGGGCTCGAAGCTCCGCTCTCCGGCGATCAGTCTGCGGTCGGCAAGGGAATGCTCCAGGGCGCACAGCTCGCCGCCGAAGAGCTCAACGATGACGGGGGCCTGCTCGGCAAGGAAATCGAGATCATCCCGATCGACGACAAGGCGGATCCGGAAGCTGGCGTAACTGCCGTAAACGCTGCCATTGAAGAGGGCCTCGACGGTGTCGTCGGGCCCTACAACTCCGGCGTCGGAATCGAAACTCTCCCGCTTTACATCAAGGCGGGCCTGGTACCAATCCGGCTTACCTCCGACAACGAGACAGACGGACAGGGCTTCACCCTTCAGCCGATGACAAACCAGATCGCACCGGTTGCCGGTCAGGCCATCAGCGAGTGGCTCGGAGCCAAGAAGGCAGCGATCGTCTACGACGAGACCGAGGCCTACACAAAGAACGTGGCAGCGGCCGTCAGGTCGGAACTCGAGAAGGCCAACGTCGAGGTCGTCGCCTATGAGCCACTGAAGCCAGGAGCAAAGAACTACGACGCAGCGGTGACGAAGCTGGGTGGTTCCGGAGCTGAGGTTGTCTACGCCGCGGTGTACTACCCGGAAGGCGCCAAAATCGCGCAGGCGATGCTGGAGCAGAAGGTTGAGGCGCAGTGCCTCGCTGACTACGGCTCGTACGACACCGGTTTCATTACCGACGCCGGAATCGAAGCTGCCATGTCCTGCCCCGTGGTCGGAGTCCCCGCCCCGGATGACTTCCAGGGTTCGGAGCGCTTCGTAGAGGCCTTCCAGAAGGAATTCGATACGGCGCCGGGCACCTGGAGCCCGTACGCATACGACTCGGTCAACTTCCTTGCTGAAGGAGTGACTCAGACCGACGGGTTTGATGCGAGCGCGCTGAACACCTTCCTCGGAAAGGTTGATGGCTGGAAGGGCTGGACCGGCGAAGTGACGATCGACGCCGCCACCGGAAACCGTGATCCAGCCACCGTGGTGGTGACCTCGGTCGACAAGGACGGTGCGTTCCACGTCGACGACGATTGGGCCGCTGCGGTCAACGCCCCTTACTGAGAAGTCTCCCGTGCCCCGACTGCTCCCTGAGCAGGAGGGGCACGGTGACTGAACCGGATGAAGCCTCGATTCACACGCCTCCCACACCCGGAGCCAGAGCAGAAGTCAGGCGAAGCGCCTAACGGGCTTGCGTACGAATCGGTCTGGTCCTACCCGCGCCCTCCGGAGATCCGGCCAGAGGCCCGGATCGTGAAGATCAGCTCCGGCGAAACAACAATCGCCTCCACCGAACGGGCCCTGCGCGTGTGTGAAACCGCAGGAGCACCCGTCATCTATATCCCGGCCACCGACATCTCACCGGGACTGCTCCAACCCGCTGCCGGAAGGGGCAGCTACTGCGAGTGGAAAGGGGCAGCCACCTATTTCGATCTCATCACCGAAGACCAGGTGATCCCGAATGCCGCCTGGACTTACCCCGCGCCGTCTCCAGGGTTCGATCAGATCTCTGACCACATCTCCTTTTACCCTGCCCTCGTCGAATGCCGGCTCGGCGACGAACTGGTTCGACCGCAGGCCGGCGGGTTCTACGGTGGCTGGGTGACCGACGAAATCACCGGCCCGATCAAGGGCGAGCCGGGCAGCGAAGGCTGGTAGGGGACGGAGATCCCGACCTCAAGTCAGCTTGGAAGGCAAGTTCCAGAGCCTTCCCCACTGCTCGTCGAGACCTTCCGGCAGAGGCATCTCCAACGCTCCGCTGGGATAGACGGTCAGTTCACCGAAGATGATCTCGCCTTCGACTGAGTAGAGGTCGACTCTCGCCATGTCCAGGCCCTCGGCCAGTTCCTCAGCGGCCCGGTTCATCGCGGCCAGGTTTGCCGGGGGCTCGACATGACCGGCATCGGGGTAGCGAAGCCTGACTTCAAGGCGACTGCCTTCAGCGGAAAAGAAGGCCCTCCTCTGATCCCGACCTCGGCCTAGGTCGAGGTGCCAAAAGGCCAGCCTTCCGCCGAACACGTAGCCCTTCAGGTCGATCGGAGGGTTAGGCCCACCCCCGATCATCGGTTCGACAAGAAACATCTTCCTGGCAGTCCCGTAGGCCCACTCTCCGTCGCGAACCGACTTGTCGAACTCGAGCCATCCCTTCGTCGCCCGGGTGAGATCCGGGATAGAGGATGGTTCCACCTTGCCCATTCCGAAACAGACGAATCCGGCGGCATGGTTCGGTTTGAGGACCCAGCAATCGGGAAGTGAAACCTCAGTCAGTTCGTTGAGATCGTTCCCTTGCCAGAGAGTCGGAACGGTTTTGACCAGATCGAACCGTTTGCCAACATCCTCTTTCGCAGCCAGCTTGTCGCAGGCGAGCGCAAGTCGGGCGCGGCGGTCATGGATGATCCGCCAGTTCACCTTCTCGGAAAAGGTCCTCGGGTTCCGCACCCTTGGCAGACGACCGTGGGCTCTCAGGTAGATGAGATTCCTCTTTAGCCTGAGCGGGAGCCGATTCCCAACAGCCCGAGCCATACCCCTCCAGCGGGAGGATGCTTCAGCCGAGCCGAGGACGGTCAGCTCCACGGCTTTTGGCCCTGCTCAGTGATGGCCCGGGCAGAAGTCCTCGGCCCATCCGACTCCCGTCCCAAACCACCCGTCCAGACGGTTCGGGTGCTGTCCCGAGCCCGACGGTCCGGAGGGATCAAAAATCCGAGGGAGTAGCTGATCGAGGGGGAGAGATCGCGATCGGCCGAGGATACTCCTGCCGATGGGCTGAAACCACTATCGAGCGGGATCGACTGGTTCAGGTCCCGCGCCGTTTGACATTGCGGCGCGGGACCCGTCCAGTCAAGCTGTGCCGGGTCAGGCTGCGCCTTGTCTTTGTTGCCTGGAGAGGTCGTTGATCGCATCTGAGCCTGATGGCATCAGCGAGCACTTTGGCATTCGGGTCCATTCGATGCTCTATGTTTCCTGTCATGGGAGCCAGGATGGAGGCGGGAGCGTTCGCGGGACTCAGGCTGACAGTAGCCGCCGGTCTGGCGATATTTGCGGCCGTGACCTGCGGTTGCCTGGCACTTGTTGGCGGGGCCACGGCAGGTCAGGTAGAAATAATCGAGGAAGAGCAGTTGTCGGAACGCGTAATTGAGCTGACGGTCGACACCCCGGCCTTCGCCGCGCCGACCAGACTCCACGTGAACCTTCCGACCGGCTACGGCGCGGATCCCGATCGCCGCTGGCCGGTTACCTATTTCACGGCTGGCACGTCTAACCGCTATAGCGCCTTCAACGACTCTCTTGGGGGCGAAGAGCTGACCGAGGACTACCCTTCGATCCTCGTCTCGCCTGACGCCAACAGTGGCTACTGGAGCGACTGGTACAACGCTGGCTCCTTCGGCAAGCCGATGTACGAAACCTTCGTCATCAGGCAGTTGATCCCGCTGATCGACGCGCGTTTCCGCACGATCGCCAATCGTTCCCACAGGGTTATATTCGGGATCTCGATGGGCGGCTACGGAGCCATGATGCTTGCCGCCCGGCACCCTGACCTTTTTGCGGCGGCGGCCACGCTTTCCGGTGCCGTAGACAGCAACCTCCCGATAAACGGCGCGGTGCTCACGCTCAGTTCAACCTTTGACGGAGCAGCTGCCGACGCGATTTACGGACCGAGGGCGACCCAGGAGATCCGCTGGCGGGGACACAACCCGACAGATCTCGCGGGCAACCTCAAGGGCCTTGCGCTGCAGGTCCGAACCGCCAACGGAAGGCTCAACCCGGCGATCGGTGAAGGAGGTGACCCGAACGACACCCTCTCCTGCGCGGTCGAGGCAGGTGTATACGGGGCAAGCACCAATCTCCACAACGCATTCAGCGATCTTGATCTTCCCCACGTCTGGCAGGACTACGGCGATGGCTGCCACAGCCTCCAGAACTTCCAGCGCGAAGTGGTCGACACCCTGGCCTCATTCGAGGACACCTTCTCGGACCCGCCCTCACCTCCAGCTGAATTCAACTTCCGCTCGATTGAGCCGCAGTTTGACATCTGGAACTGGCGCGTAGCGGTCGACCCCGACCGGGCACTCGAGTTCCTGCGAATTCGGTCCGCTCGCTCCAGCCTCACTCTCGAAGGGTCAGGCCAGACCGCCGTCACCACCCCACCGCGTTACCGGGGAGTCAGGACAGTCGACGTAAACGACAGGCCGAAGAGGGTCAGCCCCGACGGCCGTCTGCGCTTCACCGTTGATCTCGGTCGGGCGCACTCTGTTCAGCAGTACACGACAGGGTCAGCCACATCCATGCGGAAGCGGACCGTTTCGCTCAAGCCTCACGCCGTCATCCGGATCACCCGAACCAGATGGACGGCCGGACGCCTTCTCGTCTGCGCGAAGGCCATCGGTGGCACGGTACCCCGCGCCCGTATCGAAGCAGGTGGATCCTCAGCCGGGCTGAAGGTCACTTCCGTCGAAGCCTGTCGGACGCTGCGCCTGAAGACTCGCCCGGAACGGGTGACCGTCTATGGAGCCGACGGCTTCGGCCACCCGGCCCGGACAACAGCACGCCTGAATCAAACCTCCTGAGCTGGGGGTAGCCGGTTCCTGGGCCAGTCGATCTCTCGTCTGTCTTGTGACTTTCCGACCTGGCAGGAGCTACCCACAAGTCCGACAGCTCAATCCCTTCTGCCTACCCCCCCCGTTCCCGGTTTTTGGCCTTGGCGTCATGAGCCTCTGCTTCGGCCTCAGCCCGCTTCGCGCCGACCTTGTTCGGCCTTATCGCGGTGGCGAAAGGCATCTTCCCGCTTTGCCTCGACCATCCCACCCCTCGCGAAAGCTGATCCGCAGGCTTACTCCCGACTATCCGGTCCCGCGTCAGTCCTGACCCTTCCTCAGGAATCGGTGGAGAAACTGCCGAAGAAAGACCTCTTCTTCTCCGACGGCACGCCGGACACGTAGTCCGGTGGCCGACGACGGCAGGCAGGCGGCGACTGCGGTGCCCTTCAAGGTCGCAGCGGTCGAGTTCAATGCAGGCAACGAAAGCCTCGAAGCCAACATAGAGGGTGCGCTTGAGATGGTTCGAGAGGCGGCCAGCGAGGGCGCAAAGCTCATCGTTCTGCCCGAAATTGCCTTCACCGGCGTCGCCAGCGATGGCACGCCACTTCTCGACACGGTGCCGGGCAGGGCCACTGAAGCATTCGCGAGTACTGCCGGTGAATTCGACTGCTACGTCGCGTTCGGCGTTGCCGAAATCGACTCCGACACGACCCTGATTTACAACAGCGCCGCCCTTGTTGGACCTGGCGGCTTCATCGGCAAGTACCGCAAGAACGGTCTTGCGCCGAGTGACAAGAGCCTGTTTTCACCCGGCAACACCGGGTACCCGGTCTTCGATACGGCACTTGGTCGGATCTGCCTGGGCATTTGTTACGACGACACCTACTGGGAATCGGCTCGACTGCCGACCCTCAAAGGCGCCGACATAATGGCCCACTCAGTCGCCTCCCTTCAGGTTCTTGCCGGTCCCGGCGAGTCAGCATCGACTAACCACATCACAATTGCCGCCGTCCAGGAGATGTGTGCCTGGAACGGCCTTTCTCTGATCAGCACCGACCGGAACAACTCGATCCAGGGCAGTGGTGGCGCACCAAGCGTCTACTTCCCGGGAGCATCTTCGATCTGGCAGGCAACTGGAGAGCGGATAGCCCAATCGGCTGCGGTTGGTCCCGAAGTGAGCCCTGACAACCCCGGCCAGATCATCTACGGAACGATCGACCCGGCCCTGTTCGAAAACGAACAGAAGGACACGCTCGCGTGGCGGAGACCCAAGCTCTACCGGGACCTGACGCTCTTCAAGGCCCCGGACGACATGAACGCTTCGAAGGAGTCCCACCGGGTTCGTGCGGCGGCCGTCCAGGCCGAGCAGGCAGCGGGCGACCGTGACGCCAATCAGAAGGCGATCGAAGACTTGACGGGTTCGCTCGAAGACAACGTTGACCTGGTCGTACTGCCAGCCTTCACTTTTACCGGGCCGCCGACCGGAGCCGACGGCGCGGATGCGCTGGCCGAGCCCGGAGACGGCCCGACGCAAGAGGCAACCGCAGCCCTTGCCAGGCATCTCGGGGCACACGTCGTAGCCAGCCACGTCGAAACCGACGGTGGCAACCTCTTCCACCGGGCGATCCTCGTCGATCCAGACGGAAAGCCGGTCGGCAGCTACCGCCAGTGCCACCTGGATCCGGAGCGTTCAGGGTGGGCGACCGGTGGGGATGACCTGCCGGTCTTCGACACCACGATCGGCCGGATCGGTCTTCTGCTCTGCGAGGACGCGCGCATTCCGGAAGCAGCCGGGATGATGGCGGTGCGCCGGGCTGACATCATCGCGATGCCCACCAATTGGGACGGCTCATACGGAGGCCCGCTTCAGGAACCCCGTGAGCTGTTCCGCGACAAGTACCCGGAAAATACGATGTGCCTCTGGTACGCGACGGCGAAGATGTCTCAGGCCTACACAGTGGTTGCCAATTCGGTCGGCGCGGGTGCGAAAGGCGACAGCGGCATCTTCACAATCAATCCGGTGGACTCTGATGAGGTTCCGGTGACCGCACCCAGCGACATTCCTGGTGTCGCGGAACTTTCCTTCAATACTCTCGGCGATCCCTCCTGGTGGCTCGGCCAGCAGGCCCTGATCGCCGGGCGTCGCCCCGACCTCGCCGTTCCGCTGGCCCTTCCGACCGACTCTCGGGCCTTCACCGAGTGGAAGAAGCGGCCGGGATACGCGATCGACGCCTGGGCGGCGTACGAGCAGCAGGCCAAGGGCTGAGAGGAAAACTGATGACTGACGAAAATGGACCGACAGTCAAGACGAGCAAGGGCACCGTCAGGGGTTTGAATGCCGATGGCGTCAACTCCTTCAAAGGGGTGCCCTTCGCCAAGCCGCCCGTGGACGACCTTCGCTTCAAACCGGCGCAGCCAGCAGTGCCGTGGGGAGGAGAAATCGACGCTACGGGTTACGGTCATGCCCCGATTCAGGGGAGCAACCCACTGGTGGAAAATCCGACCAGCGAGGATTGCCTCAATCTCAACATCTTTCCCCCGGATTCGGCGGGACCCCACCCTGTCTTTGTCTGGATCTTTGGTGGAAACAATAACTTTGGCGACGCCAGTGCGACCCTCTACGACGGAACCCCTTTCGCCAGAGACGGCGTGATCCTCGTCGCCATCAACTACAGGGTCAGCGCGCTCGGCTGGCTCAACCTCGAGCACATCCTCGGTCCGGACTACAAAGGATCGGCTAATGCCGGAATCAGCGACATGATCGCCGGCATCCAGTGGGTTCACGACGAGATAGAGGCCTTCGGCGGTGACCCCGACC
>JBBECI010000055.1:0-12855 GCA_040881895.1 Solirubrobacterales bacterium
GATGCCGTCATCGCCACGCTCGTACTGAATGGTGGTGCTTTCGCTCATTTGGTTGTTGTCCTAGATGTGGAGGGGGTTCAGATGCGCTCGACGACAGTGGCAATTCCCATGCCACCACCGACGCAGAGGGTGCAGAGGCCGTAACGGCCTCCCGTGCGCTCGAGTTCGTCAACGATCGTGCCGAGGATCATCGCGCCGGTAGCGCCCAGTGGGTGGCCCATCGCTATTGCTCCACCGTTGACGTTGACCTTGTTCATGTCGACGTCCAGATCGCGGACCAGTCGAAGCGCCACTGCTGCGAAAGCCTCGTTGATCTCGATCAGGTCCAAGTCGTCTGCCGTGATTCCAGCCTTTTTGAGGGCCTTCTTGCTGGCCGGGCCGGGTGCGGTGAGCATGATGGTCGGGTCGGCGCCTGAAAGAGCCGTCGAAACGATCCGGGCACGCGGGGTCAGGCCGTTGGCTTCACCAGCCTTTTCATTCCCGATCGCCACAAGCGCGGCTCCGTCAACGATGCCGGAAGAGTTACCGGCATGGTGGACGTGGTCGATCTTCTCGACCCAGTGGTACTTCTGGAGGGCTACAGCGTCAAAACCGCCCATATCCCCCATCGCCGCGAATGAAGGCTTGAGCTTCGAGAGCGATTCAGCCGTGGTTCCGGGGCGGATGAACTCATCCTTGTCGAGAATCACCTGATCGTTGGGATCGAGGACCGGAACAACGGAGTTGTCGAAGTAGCCAGCTTTTTGAGCTGCCGAAGCCCGCTCCTGAGAACGAGCAGCGAACTCATCGACATCATCCCGGGAGAAGCCTTCAATCGTGGCGATCAGGTCAGCGCCGATCCCCTGAGGGACGAAGCTCGTTTCGTAGTTGGTCTCCGGATCCATCGCCCAGGCACCGCCGTCAGTGCCCATCGGCACTCGCGACATCGACTCGACGCCCCCGGCCAGCACGAGGTCTTCCCATCCGGAAGCAACCTTCTGGGCGGCCATGTTCACTGCCTCAAGCCCCGACGCGCAAAATCGGTTGAGCTGGACTCCGGCGACTGTATCCGGAAGACCGGCCTTGATAGCGGCCGTCTTGGCGATGTCTGCACCTTGATCCCCCACCGGAGTGACACAGCCGAGCACGACGTCATCGATGGTCGCTGGATCAAGTTTCTCGTTGCGGACCAGGGTCTCGTGCATCAGGCCGACCACGAGGTCCACCGGCTTGGTCGAGTGCAGGGAGCCGTTGCTCTTGCCTTTTCCGCGAGGTGTACGAATGGCATCGAAGATGAGTGCGTCAGTGCTCAAGGTGCGCTCCAGTTCGTGTTGGTGACGTAGTCGACTGCCTGCCCAATATATGGGCACGGGGACACGCGCTGCCCCCCGACTACCCTTAGGATTCACCGCGATGAACGACAAGCGCAGATCCAGAGACCTGTCCGGCAAGACGATGATCATTTCGGGCGGTAGCCGTGGAATTGGTCTGGCCATTGCCCTGAGGGCCGCTGCCGACGGCGCGAATGTCGCGTTGCTGGCGAAAACGGCAGAGCCCCACCCAAAACTGGAAGGCACCGTGTTCACTGCTGCCCGGGAGATCGAGGATGCCGGTGGTTCGGCTCTGCCGGTCGTAGGCGATGTGCGAAATGACGAAGATATTGCTTCGGCGGTATCTCAGACGTTGGAGCGCTTCGGAAGCATCGACATCTGTGTCAATAACGCCAGCGCGATCAATCTTGCCGGGCCTGAAGCCCTTCCGATGAAGGTCTATGACCTGATGCAGGACATAAATGTGCGCGGCACATTTGCTCTCAGCAAGGCCAGCCTGCCCTACCTGAGGCAGAGTGAAAACGGCCACATTCTCACTCTTTCCCCTCCGATTTCACTCGAGCCAAAGTGGCTGGCTCCGCATACTGCCTACACAATGGCCAAGTACGGTATGACTCTTGCGGCGCTGGGACTCGCGGAGGAACTCCGCGCTGACGGAGTTGCCTCGAACGCACTCTGGCCACGCACACTCGTAGCCACAGCGGCGGTTCAGAATCTGCTGGGAGGCGATGAGGCCATGAAGATGGCCAGAACTCCCGCCGTTTACGCAGACGCGGCATACGAGGTCCTAACCCGTGAAAGCCGGGAATTCACCGGCCAGGCTCTCCTTTGCGAGGATGTCCTCAAGGCTGCCGGAGTTGCGGACTTCAGTGTCTACGCCGCCGACGGGGAAGGCGCAAATCTCGGAGTCGATCTGTTCGTTGACTCTGCAGATCCTGCCTAGGCAGTCGCTGCCGGAGGTTCACCAGTCAGGGTCTGGCCCTGTGAGCCGCTCGAGTCCCTCTTCTAGCCCCAGAAGTACCTGCTCTCGCACCCTCAGCTTGGTGGCCAGATGAGCAGCCATGTCAATGCCGGCAAGTTCATTCGCTTTCGCCAGGCCCGCTTCGAAGAGTGAATCGGCGCTCTCCAGCTGGTCCAGAAAGCCCGCGTCCTTTGCTTCGTCGGGATCAAGCATGGTGCCGGTCACGGTGCAGAGGTCAAAATAACGACGGCTCAGCCGATGCCGGGCAAGCTCGATCGCAAACCACGGGAGGGTCATTCCCAGGGCGACTTCGTTCAGTCCAATCCTGAACTGACCCGGGACACCAATCCTGTAGTCGGCCGCATTCAGCAGCAACGCACCCATGGCAATCGCGTTTCCGTTACAGGCGATCACCACCGGATGGGGGAAGGAAAGCATCCTCCGGGCCAGCTTCCCGCCCGAAACCATCATCGCCGGCCAATCCTTCTGGTCACAACGAAGATCGAAGCCCGCAGAAAAAGTGGTTTGGGTTCCGGTCATGAGCACCACCGCACCGTCGCTCTCCGCTTGATCCAGCTGCTGGATGAGGCCGGATGTCATCCCCGTTGAAAGGGCGTTCACCTTGCCGTCATCAAGTGTGATCTTCGCGACCGATCCATTCAGTTCGTAACTGCTGAGTTCGCTCATCGGCGCAGCATAGGTGAGGCTTGGTGCTATTGGCGAATGTCGCGGCGGCGCAGAAAGATCCCGTCTAAATAACCGTCAGTGATGGTCCTGTCGGGAATCGTCAAGCCGGCGCCTCCTGCTCGCTCTGATGCAGGTTCGATTCCGCAAACTGCCGAATGGAGGATAGGCTGCTGGCAGACTTCCCTAACGCCCCAGAGGAATGGAGAACCCATGAGCAGCAGCTACGCAGTCGTCAACCCGGCCAACGGCGAGACGGTCAGGCACTTTGACCCGATTACCGATGCCCAGATCTCCGATGCGATTGCCAGCGCACATGAAGCTTTCATCAGCTGGACTGCGACGACCACCGTCGGTGATCGGGCCGCGATGATCAAAAAGGTTGCTGACGCGCACAGTGAGCGACGGGACGAGCTCGCCGGAATAATCGTTCGTGAGATGGGCAAGCCGATCGAGCAGGCTCTCGGCGAGGTTAATTTTTGCGTCGATATCTACGGCTACTACGCAGAAAACGCCGAAGACTTTCTCAAAGATGAAGAAATCGACCTTGCCAGCGACGAAGGTACGGGGATCATCAGGCGGAGTGCGATCGGTCCACTGATCGGCATCATGCCCTGGAACTTTCCCTACTATCAGGTTGCCCGGTTTGCCGGGCCCAATCTGATCCTCGGAAACCCGATCCTTCTGAAACCAGCGGGGCAATGTCCCGAGTCTGCACTGGCGATCCAGTCAATGTTCGACGATGCGGGCTTCCCTCCAGGCGCTTACGCCACCATCCTTGCCACAAACGAGCAGATTGCAGATTTGATCGCTGATCCAAGGATCAGAGGCGTTTCGCTGACCGGTTCCGAAAGAGCAGGTGCCGCGGTGGCTGAGGTAGCCGGTCGAAACCTGAAGAAAGTTGTACTGGAGCTTGGTGGCTCTGACCCATTCATTCTTCTCGGCACCGAAAATCTCGATGAGGCCGTTGATGCTGCCGTCGGAGGGCGGCTCGACAACAGCGGGCAGTCCTGCAATGCCGCCAAGCGCTTCATAGTGATCGACGAGTTGTACGACGACTTCCTTGGGGCGTTTGCTGCCGGAATGGCTGCTGTGGAGCCCGCTGATCCGACCACTGACAGCTCTCAGATGGGGCCGCTTTCTTCTGTTGCCGCGACGGTGCGGCTGCAGGAACAACTCGATCGGGCCGTGGCACAGGGTGCCTCCGTGGTGGTTGGCGGGGAATCTCGCGACAACTTCTTCCCAAGCACAGTGCTTGCCGACATCAGCCGGGATAACGACGCCTACGGAGAAGAGTTTTTCGGTCCGGTGGCAATGGTCTTCAAGGTCGGCTCTGAGGCTGAAGCCATCGAACTTGCCAACGACACTGACTTCGGACTCGGTTCCTATGTCTTCACAGATGATCCCGATCAGGCTATGCGCGTAGCTGATGGCCTGGATACCGGCATGGTCTACATAAATGGGGTTGGAGCGGACAGCGCCGAACTGCCGTTCGGTGGCGTCAAGCGCTCCGGGTTCGGGCGGGAACTTGGCCGGTATGGGATGGAGGAGTTTGTGAACAAGAAGTTGATTCGCGTAATCAGATAGCTGGCCCCCGGAGCATTGAGGGATTGGTTGGCGATCCTGAGCCCTCACCAGCGCAGGCCCGAGCGACTGAGGGTGGGTTCTGATTCACTGCCAAAGTGAATGCGATCAGCATCAAAGGGCTGAATAAGTCTTTCGGCCCGATCAAGGCAGTGGCCGGGCTCGACCTGGAAGTGCCAGAGGGCATATGTCTCGGCCTGCTCGGGCCCAATGGAGCCGGCAAGTCAACCACTATGCGCCTGTTGACCGGTCAGGCGGTCGCTGACTCGGGAGAAATCGAGGTTCTCGGTTACAGCCTCCCCGCGGACGGCAAGCAGGCACGCGCACGGATGGGTGTGGTGCCCCAGCTCGACAACCTGGATATTGACGTGACGGTCGAGCAGAACCTGACTGTTTTCGCGAAGCTCTACAGGGTTGATGACATCCCTGCGGCAGTTGATCGGGCGCTTGGCATCGCCAGGCTTTCCGATCGTCGCGACTACGCTGTGGACAAGCTCTCGGGTGGCATGAGAAGGCGCCTCCTGCTGGCACGTGGTCTTGTTCATGAGCCGCAACTTCTCCTGCTGGACGAACCGACAGTTGGTCTTGACCCGCAGATCAGGACCGAGGTCTGGTCCCTGATTGATGCTCTCCGGTCGAGGGGAACAACGATTCTGATGTCCACCCATTACATCGAGGAAGCAGAACGACTCGCAGATGAAGTTGCCGTGATGGCAGAGGGCAAAATTATCGCCCGGGCCCGACCGGCTGATCTGATCGCAGAACATGCCGGGGAGACAACCGCCGAGGTCTATGCCCAGCCGGAAAAACTTGCCGAGATTCGACTTTCGGCGGAGGCAGCAGGGCTTTCAGTCAGACCAGCAGGGCCAGCGATCGCGATCGTGGGGATCGAACGTGCCGGTACCTGGGAGGCACCAGAGGGCGCTGTCCGTCGCGCGAGCTCGCTCGAAGACGTATTCGTCCTGCTTACCGGAGAGGAAGCGGAATGAAGGACCATGTCGGCAGGCTTGAGTGGGCAGCCATCGGTGCTGTCATGGGTCGTGAGTTCGCCAACTTTCGTACCTTCTGGAAATCCACAACCTTCACCAGCGTGCTTGAACCGGCCGTCTACCTCCTGGCTTTCGGACTCGGCCTCGGGGCGACTCTGGTCAGCGACGTAGATGGTGTCCCTTACGTTGAGTTCGTCGGCACCGGGATAGTTGCCACAGCTGTGATCTTCTCCTCTGCCCTGCCGGCGATGTTCGGCACTTTTGTAAAGCACCGCTTCCAGCGAACCTACGATGCAATTCTCGCCGCGCCAGTCGATGTTGAGGAACTGGTCACCGGAGAGATGCTCTGGATCGGTCTCAGGGCTGGCTTTTTTGGTTGTTTTCCCCTGATTGTGACCATGTTTTTCGGTCTGGATCCGGTGCCGGCAATGCTGCTGGTTCCGATCTATGCCTTCGTCACTGCTCTGGGGTTCGCAGCCTTTGGCATCACCATGGCAGCGACCGTCTCCAAGATTGACCAGTTCAACTACGTAACAACGCTTTTCATCACGCCTCTATTCCTCGTTGCCGGAACCTTTTTTCCAATTTCAGAATTACCCGAGGGCTTTCAGGTGGCCGCGCAGTTCAACCCGCTTTTTCAACTGGTTCAACTCGTACGCAATGCCTGCTTTGGACTGGAGACCGTCGACCTTCTGCGTTTCACCGGGCTTATGATTTTTTCCCTTGTTATGTGGCGACTGGCTGTCAGTCGGATGGAAAAGAGATTGATCGACTGATGAGTAAAAGATGAATCAGACAGGCTCACCAGGAAATCGGATAACCGAAGAGGCTGCGCGTCGCAGGACGTTTGCAATCATCTCCCATCCCGATGCCGGCAAGACAACGATGACCGAAAAGATGCTTCTTTTCGGCAACGCACTTGTAGAAGCGGGCGCGGTCGAATCGAAAAGGGGCCGTGCTACGGCCTCTGACTGGATGGATATGGAGAAGCGCCGGGGGATCTCTGTGTCGTCAACTGTCCTGCGCTTCGAACACGAAGACAAAGTCATCAACCTGCTGGACACGCCCGGTCACAGCGACTTCAGCGAGGACACACTCCGGGTTATGTCGGCTGTGGATGGCGCGGTCATCCTGATTGACGCCGCGAAGGGGATCGAGAGCCAGACCCTTCGGCTGTTCGAGGTTGCTCGAAGCCGGGGCATCCCTTTGATCACCTTCATCAACAAATGCGATCGGCCCGGGATTGAGCCACTTGAGCTTCTCGATCACATTGAATCAACGCTGGATCTGATTCCGACGGCAATGAGCTGGCCGGTTGGTGATCCTGGAGATCTGCTTGGAGTGGTCGATCGCCGCAGCAATGAATTCCATCGTTTCAACCGTAACCCTGGTGGGAGATCAGCTGAGGGAGCTGAGACTGACCCGCTTGAGGCAGCCATTGATCCGGAAAACCCGGCCTGGGTTCGCGCAAAGGAAGAACTCTCTCTGCTGGACGACGCTGGTCACGACTTCGATTTTGACATGGTCGAGTCAGGCTTCTCTACACCCGTCTATTTCGGCTCTGCTTTGACCAACTTCGGGGTCAAGCTGCTTCTGGACGCTGTTATCGAGCTCTCCCCCCCACCTTCAGCACGCTTCGATGACCGCGGCATCGTCCGTAATCTGGAGAGTGACTTCTCAGGACTCGTTTTCAAAGTTCAGGCGAACATGGATCCGCGCCATCGGGACAGAAACGCTTTTATTCGAATCTGCTCGGGGCATTTCGAGCGAGGGATGAAGGTAACGAACGCAAGAACCAACAGACCAATTGCTCTCAATTACGCATCCGAGACTTTCGGTCGGCAGCGGGAAACCCTCGAGGAGGCCTTTCCGGGAGACATCGTTGGCATCGTCGGCGCTGCAGATCTTCAGGTGGGTGACACGGTGTTCCAGGGAGAGAGCCTGCGTTACCCCCCGCTGCCCACCCTGGCGCCTGAACACTTCATTCAAATTCGAAACGCAGACGCCCGCCGTCACAAGCAGTTCAGCCGTGCCCTGTCACAACTGGCGGAGGAAGGTGTGATCCACGTGTTGACCAAGGATGGAGGGCGCGACCCGATGCCAATCCTTGGAGCGGTTGGCCGACTGCAGTTTGAGGTCGCGATCGAACGGATGTCAACCGAGTTCGGAGTAGCGGTGCTTTCCGATGAAACCCGATGGAAACTCGCCCGGCGAACCGATCAGGCAAGCGCCGATGAAATTGTCAGCGGGGGTCTGGCCGACGTACGCACCCGAACTGACGGCATGGTCTTCGCCCTGTTCACGAACCAGTTTCAGGTCGAGCGCCTCGAGCGAGATAAACCGGAACTCAGGCTGGACCGCTTGGTCGGCTGAAAGTCTGGACCGGACTTATCGTCGTAAGCACTGGGGGGCCGTTAATTCCGTTGACGTCTGCCGCCCAACGCTGACAGTTGGAAAGCGTGTCGACAACTTCAATCATCACAGGGACCTGGCGCCGGACGCTGGCGAAGGCCTCTCCGTGAGGGCTTTCCTCCCCCTGAAAACCGTAGATCCCGAAATAAAGGGTTGCGCCCGGGGCACCGCGACTTCGAAGCATCCTGACCACCTCTCGCTGTCTTCGTATTCCTGATGCCCGATCCGTACCTCCGCTGAAGACAGACATCTTCCAGGTGCTCGACGGTGTACCGGGATTTGCCTGGGCCGAGTTCGATTGGTCAATGTTTGAGATCTCGACAGAGCTTCCTGGTAGGGCCTGAGCGAGTTCAGTCTGCAAAGTGGCAGCCTTCTCTCGGGCGATCACACCCACCACAAGAATCGGCACCTGCCGGTTTGCCGAAAAGAATCGTCCCCTTCGACGGGTTCCGTCAGCAATTCCGTCTATGCCGAGCAGAGCGACCGCGGCTTGCGCCCCGTGTCCCTTCAGGTAATCCACCACGCCGATTCGAGCGGGACTGCCTCGGAACATTGCCTGACGGCCCGTCCAGATCGTCAATCTAGATAAGGCCTGAGCGGAACTGTGGGAGTTGCTTTGGCCAAGCTCGGCAGCTGGCTCAATGGTCATCAACCCCTCATCCAAAAACGACCTGATCCCCTCGGAAAGAACATCAATTCCCGAGGCTGAGTCAAATGCCATGAAGACCATCGGCAGATCCTCAGACAGGGTCAGCTGCCTGGCGGTCGTAAGACCATGCTCTGGTCCGAAACCTTCCCCTCCTCGAAGCAGAACGGCTGAGTGCAACTTTGAGTCCATGCTGAGAGACAGGAGTCGATCAGCCAGCGATGATCGGCCAATTCGGGCACGCTCAGCGAAGTAGACGGTGAGTCGCATTCCATCCTGACTCAAAGCAGCCCGCCCGCAATCTTGCCAATCCAGATCGCCAGCACGCCGAGCATCATGCTCACGCCCACATTTGCCGCGGCAACCCGAATAAGACCGTCTTCAGCCAGGCGCTGGGTTTCGAACATCAGTGTGCTGAAGGTCGTGAACCCGCCCAGAAGGCCCACGGCGAGCAACCTGGTGACATCCCCAGAGACGTCAGATCCCACGAGAAAACCCAGGATCAGAGCACCAAGAAGGTTGACCGCGAGAGTCCCGAATGGAAAATCTGAGGGCTTTCGAGTGCTGACCGCGCCATCGAGCACAAATCGGAAAACGGCGCCAAAGCCGCCGAGGATCATGGTGCCGATCAGGATCGTGACACTCATCGGACCAGCCCTGCCCGTCGAACCACCCGCGTGCTAACGCCCACCGCGAGTAAACCAGCAGCCAGACTCGCCGCTGCATAACCAGCGGCCAGTCCATAGTGACCCAGTTCGATCATGTCGAAGAGCTCCAGCTGCATTGCTGAAAAGGTGGTTAGGGCGCCGCAGAAGCCGGTCCCGATAAAGGGCCGAGCGTAGGCTGAGACCGAGAGACGCTCCTGCATCCTGGTGGCGAAGTAACCGAGCAGGAGAGCGCCGAGGATATTCACCAGAAACGTCGCCCACGGCCATGCGCCGGGCTCTACCCCCCAGACCTCGGACAAAACCATGCGTGCCAACCCGCCAATCAAGCCTCCAGCGAAAATCGCGGTGATTTCACGGGGGTCAAATCCCCTCACGAAGCATCGTCCACATCACGGACGAATAGCCAAAAGCTCATCAGATCAGGATAGAGGGAGCTGCTTGGAAAAGTGTCTGAATCCAAGCCTTTTATTAGCGTTTTATTAGCAAATAGTGTAGGCTGCTTCATAAATAAGAAACCGATACGCCTAATTCCCAGCTGCCCTCGGGCACGGGAAGCGGGGGAACCAGTTATTTGGGGCGAATCCATCCATTCGGATGGGAGCGCAGGCTCCTTTTGAGCGCCAGCCCGTCAGCTAACCCCGCAGGCAGAAAAGGAGTTCGGTAGCGATGATTATCCAAGGGCCGCGACGAGCGGCACAGGTACGAAAAACATCACTTGGCACTGCGGCAGTTCTTGTGCTTCTTGCCTTCGCAACGTTGGGACTGTCTGAGGCGGACAGGGCCGAAGCCTGTACGCCCGTATCCAGTGGCGGCCTCAACCTTTCAGAGCAGGAATGCCGGCCTTTCGCAAGGGCAAGACTTGTGAACGGCAAGGCGATCGCACCCGCATCCGCACCACTCCGGGTCAAGAAGGCGATCGACTGGGCCAATCGGATTCGCAATAAGCCCTACATCTACGGCGGTGGTCATGGTTCATTCAACTCTTCTGGCTACGACTGCTCAGGAGCGGTGAGCTACGCCCTGCGAGGTGGCCGGTTTGTCAGCAGTCCAATGGCTTCCACTGGTTACATGAACTGGAGAAAACGCGGTCGAGGCAAGTGGATCACGGTCTACTCAAACCCTGGTCACGTCTACATCGTGATCGCCGGCCTGCGTTTTGATACGGCAATGACATCCGGTGACGGGCCGGGATGGAGCCGCAGCCTTCGCTCCATACCGGGGAGCTTTTCGGTTCGACACCCCTCCCCATTCTAAGAACGTCCCCACATTTCCAAAAGCAAAGCGCCTCGATTTTACCGGGGCGCTCTGTCGTTCGTACTGACCACCTGTCCGGATAGCCGCAGGATCTTCAGGCGGGAGCTGCACTCTCGACTGACCGGCCGCCGCCGTAGCTGCTCTTCGCTGGCTCTCGATGATGAACTGACATCGGTAGTCCATCCCGCGGCCTCTGAGTAATCGAGGCGTCCACCTCCAGCACCGCACCCCGAGGTAGATCAAACGCCAGCCTCCGGCTGATCATTGCGGCGAGAAGCGTTGCTTCGATAATCGCAAAGGTTGATCCAACGCATATTCGGCGCCCTGCTCCGAAAGGCATGTAGGCCTGTCTGGTTCTGCCGCGGGCATTCTCGGGCAGGAAGCGTTCCGGGTCAAAGCCTTCTGGATTTGGCCAGAGCTTCGGATCACGGTGGATCATTGTGATCAGCACCATCAGGCTTGATCCGGCTGGTATCCGGTAACCGTTTATTTCATCATCGACCAGCGATTTACGGCCGACCATCCACACCGGAGGGGTGATCCGCATCGCCTCTTCAACGCAAGCTCTGGTCCAGGGAAGGAGGTCAACGTCTTCCATGGTCGGGACCCGGTCACCAAGAACGGAATCGACCTCGTCAAAAAGCCGCGCGCGGGCCGATGGATTCAGAGACAGATGCCCCCAAGTCCATGAAAGCGCGTTGGATGTCGTCTCGTGACCAGCGAGCATGAAGGTCATCAGTTCATCGCCTATCTGATCCCTTGACATCGACTCGCCTGTCTCCTCGTCACGGGCAGAGAGGAGCAGTCCGAGGAGGTCATCGCCATTGTCGCCAAGGGCTGCCCTCTCTCGCAGGACCTCATCAATGACTTTCTTGAGTTCATCAAGCGAGCGTTGGAAGCGCCTGCCCTCCGGGTTCAGGGACAGTGCCCTGCGCAGGTTCATTCCCGGCAGCATCGAGGCGACATATGTTGGCAGCCGACGGGCCATCCGGGTGCCGAGAGTGAGCACATCATTCATGGCCGGACCGACACGGGCGGCGGTTGCCCCAGAGAGATCGGCTCCGAAAAGCGCCCGGCCGACAATGTCGAGGGTAAGTTCCATCATCATCCGGTTTGCATCGACAATCTGGCCGTCCGTGAGGGAGCTCATAAGCGGACCGTCCAGCGCGTCAGCAGTCGCGGCAGTCATGTGCTCGGTGAAGTGATTCAGGTGGCGCTTGGCGAACATTGGCTGCACAAGCTTGCGCTGACGCCGCCAGACTTCGCCCTCGCTGGTCAGAAGTCCCTCACCCAGGACGATCCTGAGAAGCTCGTACTCGATTCCCTTGCCGTAGTTGTCCTGATTGGTCACCAGTATGTGACGGGCTGCCTCAGCGCTGCTGATGGAAACGATCAGTCGTCCCCTCGCCTGGGTTGCGGCGACATCCCCGTATTCGCTGGCCATCTGGCAGAGCGGCTTCATGAAATCGCTTGCCGTACCCAGCACAAATCGGACGTTGTCCAGCCCTCGCGGACCCGGTGGCAGAGGCAGGCTCACGCCCGAGCCTCCCAAAATGGCCGGTCAGCACAGCTGGCCAACTCTCGGAGGCCTTCCCTCGCGAGACCGCAACTCCCGTGCCACGAATACGCGTCACTCTTTCGCTTGCATCCTGAGATATGAGCGAATATAACAGCTACGATTGGAGCGCTCGGAAAGGCTTACGATCAGGGGTAGAAGGAGCCTGTCCAGCCGTTCGCATAGCAGTGAGCGTCGCCGGGACTTGGCGTGATCGACTCGCAACTTTCAATCGTTCCGTTCGACAGGAACGTCACCGCGTGCCTGATGCCATCGGGAGATCGGCGGGGATGCTCGTGCGGGTCGCCACCAAAGCCCCACTCCTCCCTCGGCGGAAGATTTTCTATCGGCGGAGTCGCTATCCCCTGACCATTCGGGCCATTCCAGCTTGGCGGTCCGCTGTCGTAATAGACAAGGACGCTTCCACCGGTGGTCGGAAAGGATGTGGATAGATCGAGACCGCTGAAGGGATCATCTTCCCAGTGGCGACCGGAATTGAGTGCCGGACTGTAGATGCTGGCCCCGATGGTTCGGGCCTCTACTTCAGCCGTGATGTTGGCAACCTGATGATCACCGAACGCAACCCTCAGCATTACTGTGTGAGGTGGAGTGTTGGGGAGAGGGTTGTCAGTCATGACCTCGGCGTAGCCATTGGGTTCCCCGCGATCCCAGAGAAGTTGCATCAACCCGAGGATCAACGGACGCTCACTAAAACTGGGGTAGTACTTGTAGAGCCCGAATGCAGTGTTCTTGAAGTAGGTGTCAGAGTCGACTGAACGCCTCACCAGGGTC
>JBBECI010000056.1:0-63929 GCA_040881895.1 Solirubrobacterales bacterium
ATCCGGGCGAAGCTCGCGATCGCATCCCACGGCTCATCCCGCAGGACGTAGCCGTCGCCGCTTCCATCGACTCCGTACTTCTTCCACTGCTCGCGGGAGAATCCCATTGGGCCGGAATCGCGCAGCTGGGTTCCGCTCATGCCGCGGCTGTAGTCAGATTCGATTCGCGCCACGGCAGCCAGTGTCCAGAGGCCCTTCTGGCCGAGCCCGAAGCGGGAGGCAGCGCTTTCGAATGCGCGGAGGTAGTAGTCGGGGATCTCCAGGACCCGCCGCTTGGCGGGCTCACAGACGTAGCTGGTCAGGCCCTTGTCGACTTTTGTCGTGTCGGTAAGGACGCCGTAACAGGCAGCTTTGTCGAGCACGTCTTCGACGTACCAGTCAGCGTGGTTATAAGCCCAGATTGCGTCGTACCACTCGTTCGGAGCGCCCGAAGCGCTGAGGTAGTTGGCGGCTGAATGGATGGCGTCGCGCGCGTTGTACGGATCGGCCTCACCGTCTCCGTCACCGTCGACTCCGTAGGCGTCCCAGGTCGGGGGCATGAACTGCATCCATCCAATCGCACCAGCTGATGAAGTCACCTCGTTGAGTCGGCCGAAATCGGTCTCGATCCGGTTGATCGCGGCGAGAATCTGAGGACCACGCTCGCCGAGGTTGTACTTGCGGGCTGCTTCAATGTAGATCGGGATCAGGTTGCGAGGTGGCCCTGCGCTGCCGTCACAGGCGGGGACGGGAGCCGAGCTGCCGGAGAGTCCGAGGTTTGGATCGACCGTGAGGCTGATCGGCGGGGCTGCCGGCACGATCTCCTGAATGGCTCCTGGCTTCGGCTTCTCTCCCTGAGGTCGGAATCCGCCTCCCTGGTTTCCGTTCCCGCCAGAGGGTCGATCGTTGCCACCTGCCCCGCTGCCCGGACGGCTGCCGGGGCGCTCAGGCCGGACTGGTTTCGGGTCGACAGGGTTTACCGGGACTGCGGGACCTGTCGTTCCTGTCCCGGGCTGAGGTGAGGTCGAAGCGGGCTCGTCGGTGATCGGCGGGCTGCCGTTGGCCTGCGCAGCGTGCCCGGTTGCCAGCATGGCGCCGACCGAGATTGTTGCCAGTGCTGTGCGGAAGCGACCCATGATCAGCCTCGCACCTGGCTTACGAGCCAGCCCTTGTCCTTGCCTCGAACGAGCGCGAGGCGAAGTTCGCTGGTTGCCCCTGAGCGCATCAGCGAGACGCTGACCTCAAGACTGTCGCCGCTCTTCTTGCCGGCAACCACGTTCAGAACAGTCGCCTTTGGTACTCGTCCGTTGGACGGAAGCCTCGGAGGATTGTCACTGAGCTCTCGGGCGAGCTTTGGTGTCGCGGACTGGCGAAGTTGCCTGGCAGCTTTCCTCTCCCCAAGTTCGTATCCAACGAATGTCCGGGCAAACTCATGGGCAACCGCCAGTGGCGGTGAGTCAGGAGCCCCAGCAGGCCGGACCGCAGTCTCGGGCAGTCTCTCGCCGCCCTTCTTCGGCGCGCGGAAGTTAGGCACGACACCCTGAAGTGTGTCCTCAGACGCTGCCTGCTGCGGATCCACCGGCGTTGTCGGAAGTGGTGAGACGGGCTCCAGCACGATGTCCTCGCCGAGCGAAGTGTCAGCGATCACGGCCGGGCTGTCCGGACTCTTTGCCTCGTTGTAGAAATAGACGGCTGTTGCCACCGCGCCAGCTGTCAGGCAGACCATCGCGGTGGCGCCAATGTAGGCGAGCGGGCTGCGGTAGCTGAGTACCGAGCGAAGCCGGCGAAAGGAATCGGCGATCGGCCACAGAATGTGTTTCTCGATCGCCCACCAGAGGCGCTTTACGGGCCAGAAGAGCCGTCTGGGAGCAGGCTCCAGATCCTGATTGTCAGGCCCTGCGCTGCGCAACTTGTCTGGCGTTGGATCCGTAGTCATCTGTTTCGGGCCAAAAGATCTCTCACCCGGACGGCAAAGAGTAATGCCTGAAACCGTAAGCGCCGGTAAAGATCCGGTGAACCGGGAACATTTCTGCAGTCGGGCTTTGAGCGGGCTGCGGCCGAACGCCAGCCGGTCAGGCTTTACTGAAGACGAGCTCGCCATCTTCGGAGTCGACCCGAACCCGGTCGCCTTCAACGAACTCGCCCTCGAGGATCTTCAGCGCCAGTGTGTCCACCAGCCGCTTCTGGATCACCCGCTTCAGCGGTCGGGCGCCGTATGTCGGGTCGTAGCCGAGGTTGCCGAGCAGGGTTCTGGCGTCTTCGTTGAGTTCAACCTCGATGTCACGCTCGGCCACTCTCCGGATCAGTCCGTCCACCTGGAGGTCGACGATTCGGCTGATGTCGGCCTTGGACAGACGGTGGAAGATCACGGTGTCGTCGATCCGGTTGATGAACTCGGGCTTGAAGGTGGTGGCGAGTACCTCTTCGACCCGTTCGCGGATTCGCTCGTCCACAGTTTCTCCAGCGATTTCCTGACTGCCGACGTTCGAGGTCATGATCAGCACCGTGTTGTTGAAGCTGACCGTCCGGCCCTGGCCGTCGGTAAGTCGGCCGTCGTCCATCAACTGGAGCAGGGTGTTAAAGACGTCCGGGTGGGCCTTTTCGATCTCGTCCAGCAGAATCACCGCATACGGACGGCGGCGGACCGCTTCGGTCAGCTGGCCTCCCTCTTCGTATCCGATGTAACCGGGAGGCGCTCCGACCAGTCGAGAGACAGTGTGCTTTTCCATGTACTCGGACATGTCCAGTCTGATGATCGCCTGCTCCGAGTCGAACATGAACTCTGCCAGCGCCTTGGCCAGCTCGGTCTTGCCCACCCCGGTTGGCCCCAGGAAGAGGAAGGAGCCGATCGGGCGGTCCGGGTCAGCGAGGCCGGCTCGCGATCGGCGTAGCGCGTTGGCGACAGCACTGACCGCTTCGTCCTGACCGATGACGCGCTCATGGAGTCTGCCTTCCATATGGACCAGCTTCTCGACCTCACCCTCCATCAGTCGCGTCACAGGGATTCCGGTCCACTTGGCGACAACTTCGGCGACGTCCTGTTCGGTGACCTCTTCGGTCAGCATCGTTGAGCCTTCACGGTGGAGCTCACCGAGCCGTTCCGCAGCTTCAGCAGCGGTCCGTTCGAGCTCGGGTATGTCGCTGTAGCGAAGCTTCGCGGCGCGTTCAAGGTCGGCTTCGCGTTCGGCCTTCTCGGCTTCATGACGGGCCTGTTCGAGCTGTGCCTTGGATTCCTTGATCGCTTCGATCAGACCCTTCTCCGACTGCCACCTGGCCTTCATCGCGCTCGATTCCTCGACCAGTCCAGCCAGCTCGGACTCAAGTGCCTCGAGCCGCCCCTTGGATGCATCGTCAGTTTCGGCTTTCAGCGCCTCGCGCTCGATTTCGAGTTGCTGGATACGTCGCTCGACCTCGTCAATCTCGGTTGGCATCGAGTCGATTTCGATCTTCAGCCTTGAGGCGGATTCATCGATCAGGTCGATCGCTTTGTCCGGCAGGAAGCGGTCAGCGATGTAGCGCTCGGACAGCGTCGCCGCAGCGATGATCGCGGAGTCCGAAATCCGTACACCGTGATGAACTTCATAGCGGCCCTTGAGGCCGCGCAGGATGGCGATCGTGTCGGGAACATCAGGCTCACCCACGGTCACGGGCTGGAACCGCCTCTCCAGAGCGGCATCCTTTTCGATGTGCTTCCGGTACTCATCGAGCGTTGTCGCGCCGACAGCCCTGAGTTCACCTCGTGCCAGCATTGGTTTGAGCAGGTTGGCCGCATCAACCGCCCCCTCGGCGGCACCGGCACCGACGATTGTGTGGAGTTCGTCGAGGAACAGGACGATCTGCCCCTGAGCGGCCTGGACTTCGCTGAGCACGGCTTTGAGCCGCTCTTCAAATTCACCACGGTATTTGGAGCCAGCCAGCAGCGCACCGATGTCGAGCGCGATCACCCTGCGGTCGCGCAGGCTCTCCGGAACATCCCCGGAAACGATGCGCTGGGCGAGGCCTTCGACGATCGCGGTCTTGCCGACTCCGGGCTCACCGATCAGGACCGGGTTGTTCTTGGTTCGACGTGAGAGCACCTGGATTACCCGACGGACTTCTTCGTCCCGCCCGATCACCGGGTCCAGCTTGCCCGACTCCGCATCGGCGGTCAGGTCACGACCAAACTTCTCAAGGGCCTGGACCTGGTCCTCCGGATTGGGGCTGTCCACCTTGTGAGGTCCCCTGACCTCGCTGATCGCTTTGGAAAGCGAGTCACGATCGGGGAGAATCTCGGCAAGGCCGGACTTCGAGTCGGCGATCGCAAGCAGGATGTGCTCGGTCGAGACAAACTCATCACCCATTCCTGCCATTTCGCCTTCGGCCCGCTCCAGGACCTCGACAAACGCCGAAGAAGGCCTGGCCTCAGCGGTCGAACCACCGCTGAGGCGCGGCAGATCGGACATCGCGCCTCTCGCCCGGACCCTGATCGATTCGAGGTCCGCGCCGAGCTTGATGAGCACAGCGGGGACGAGGCCGTCCTCCTGTTCGAGCAGCGTGACGAGCAGGTGAGCGGGTGCGACCTCGGTATTCGAGTTCGCTGCGGCCAGCCTCTGCGATCCGCTGACCGCTTCCTGCGACTTGACGGTGAAACGGTCGGGCTGCATTCAGAAGGACTCTTTTCTCGGCTCTTCGGAGGGGCGATCGACGTGAATTCGGACCGTGCGGCGGCTTCGGGGGACCGTACTTTCATAGGCACCGTAAGGGATGATCTCGGTGTTCACGCGATCCCGCGAGCGGGTGATTTCGAGATTCAGGCGTCGTTCCAGCACCCGAGCCCGTGCCCTCGCCCGCTCCAGCTCAGCCCGCATCACCTCAGCCTCGATTTCCATTTCGAGTACCGCTTCGACTCCGGCCAGATTGAGACCCCCTTCGGCGGTCATCTGCTGGATACGCCGCAGCCTCTCGACGTCGCGCTGCGAGTAAAGACGAGTATTGCGAGGTGATCGCTTCGGGTTGATCAGTCCTCTGGCCTCGTAGATGCGCAGTGTCTGCGGGTGCATTTCCGCCAGTTCGGCAGCGACCGAGATCATGAAGACTCCCTGCTCCTCATCGATGCTGACCTCGACTCTGCGGCTGACCCTCCGGCTATTTTCCTGACCACTCATTTGCTGCTTCCCGAACCGGAGCGAGCCCGCCGCAGAAGTTCAGCCCGCGGGTCAGCGCCGTTCATCGCTTCGGCCAACTGATCCACGGCGCGGCGCTGTTCGTCGTTCAGGTCCTTTGGAACCTCAATCGCAAGGCGGTACCGAATGTCACCTCTGGTCTTTGAACTGGTGCGCGGTGGCCCCTCTCCCTTCAGGCGCTGGATCGAGCCGTGCTGAGTGCCAGGCTGGACCCGGATCCTTTTACTGCCGGAGAGAGTCGGGACCTCCACGGTGCCGCCCCGGAGAGCTTCGGTGACAGTGATCGGAACCTCGACCTCCAGGTTGCCGTCATCGAGCCGTTTGAACACGGGTGAGGAGGAGACCTGAACGGTGACGAAGAGGTCGCCGGCCGGAGCCCCGCGCTCGCCCGCCTCACCCTTGCCGGCAACCCGGATCCGGGTGCCGTCTTTGACGCCGGCCGGCACGTTTACCTTGTAGCGCTTTGTCTGGTGAGTCAGGCCCGAGCCGTGACAGGTCTGGCACGGGTTGGGAATCACCTGGCCGGTTCCTCCGCATTCCGGGCAGGGCTGGCTGATGGAGAAAAATCCCTGGCCCTGCGAGTCAATTCCGCGGCCTTCGCAGCGTGGGCAGGTTCTGGTGCTGGTGCCGGGTTTGGCACCCGAGCCCGAACAGGTCGGACAGGTTTCCGACTTGGGGATCGTGACTGTGATCTGAGTTCCGGCCATTGCGTCGTCAAACGAGATCCGGAGGTCGGTTTCGAGGTCTCGACCTTTTCTCGGAATGCCGGCCTCCCCGCCGCCACCACGACTGAAGATGGTCGAAAAGATGTCACCTATGTCTCCGGGAAAGCTCGCGCCCTGGGCTCCGAACGGGCTCGGTCCGCCCTGTGGTCCGCCGGCCCCGAAAAGACCGCCGCCGCTGTCGTAAGCCTTCCGCTTCTCGGGATCCGAAAGCGTGTCGTAGGCCTGCTGGACTTCCTTGAACCGCTCTTCTGCCCGCGCGTCTCCGGGGTTGCGGTCGGGGTGGTACTCACGCACCAGTTTGCGATGCGCCTTCTTGATCTCTTCGGCGGATGCCTTCTTGCTCACGCCGAGGGCTTCATAAAAGTCTTTGGCCATATCGCTCCCGCCTACTGGCTCACGACCACCCGGGCAGGGCGGATCACCTGTTCACCGGCGCGGTAGCCACGCTGCATAACCTCGACCACAATTCCGGATTCAACTTCCTCGGAGGGGATCGCCTGGAGAGCCTCATGGAGGTTGGGGTCGAAGGCCTCGCCAGCTGGGTCGAAGGCTTCAACCTTCACCTTGCGAAGGGTCGAGTGAAGGTCGCGGTAGGCGACGATTACACCCTGAAGGCTGACTGCAGCACCATCCGGAAAGCCTCCATCGAGCGCCGACTGCGGGAGGATCCCCTCGTTCTCCATCACCCGTTCGAGGTTGTCGATCGCTTCAATGACTCCGCCGACAACCTCAAGCCGACCGCGTTCGGCCGCCGCGGCCGTCTCGGTGGTCATGCGTTTGCGAAAGTTTTCGAAGTCGGCCTTGGTCCGCTGGGCCAGGTCGAGGTACTCGTCCCGCTCGGTCTGGGCCTTAATGACCAGATCCTCGATGTCCTGCTCGACCGTCGCCTCGCTGTCAGCCGCGTCGACAGCCGGCATCTCGCCGGCTGCTGACGCGGTCAGTGCTTCTTCTTCACCGATCGGCTCCGGGGTGCTGTTCGGTTCTGTCACTTGGCCTCTTCCTCGTCCACTACCTCGGCATCAATCACTTCCTCATCATCGGAAGAGGCCGATTCGCCTTCGGCACCGGAGTCCGCAGCCGCCTCGGACTGAGCGGCTTCGTAGACCTTCTCGGAGACCTTGTGGAAGGCCGCCTGAAGGGTGTCAGTCTTCGACTGAATCGCTTCGACATCATCGGCCTCAAGCGACTCCCGCACTTCCTTTATCGCGGCTTCGATTTCGGTGCGGTCGGCTTCATCCACCTTGTCGCCCAGCTCACTCAACTGTTTCTCCGAGTTGTAGGCAGCGTTCTCACCCACATTTCGGGCTTCGGCCAGCTCGCGCTGCTTTCGGTCGTCATCGGCGTGAGACTCAGCGTCATCAACCATGCTCTTGATCTCCTCGTCAGAGAGTCCGGAACCCGACTTGATTTCGATCTTCTGTTCTTTGCCGGTGCCGAGGTCCTTGGCACCGACGTTGAGGATGCCGTTGGCGTCGATGTCAAAAGTCACCTCGACCTGAGGCATGCCGCGCGGTGCCGGTGGGATTCCAGTGAGCTGGAACTTGCCCAGGCTCTTGTTGTAACCGGCCATCTCGCGCTCGCCCTGGAGCACGTGGATCTCGACCGAGGGCTGATTGTCTTCGGCGGTCGAGAAGACCTCCGACTTGCGGGTCGGGATCGTCGTGTTGCGCTCGATCAGTTTCGTCATGACCCCGCCCTTGGTTTCGATGCCGAGGGTCAGCGGGGTGACGTCGAGCAGCAGTACATCCTTGACGTCCCCGGCCAGAACGCCCGCCTGGATCGCGGCGCCGACTGCGACGACCTCGTCCGGGTTGACACCCTGATGGGGCTCCTTGCCGGTGAGTTCAGTAACCCGTTCGCGTACAGCAGGCATGCGGGTCATGCCTCCGACCAGAACCACATGGTCTATTTTCGAGTCGCCGGCATCCTTGAGCGCCTGCTTTACCGGACCGACCACGCGGTCGATCAGGTCCGAGGTCAACTCGTTCAATTTCGCCCGGGTCAGCTTGACGTCGAGGTGCTTGGGCTGGCCTTCTACTGCCGTGATGAACGGGATGTTGATCTGGGTCTCCTGGGTTGAGGAGAGCTCGATCTTGGCCTTCTCGGCAGATTCGTAGAGGCGCTGGAGCGAGTTCTTGTCCTGGGCGAGGTCTACGCCTTGGTCTTTTTTGAACTCGGCAACCAGCCACTCGACGATCGCCTTGTCAAAGTTGTCGCCGCCGAGATGGTTGTCACCCGCGGTCGACTTCACTTCGAAGACTCCGTCGCCGATCTCAAGCACCGACACGTCGAAGGTGCCTCCACCGAGGTCGAAGACGAGAATCGACTGGTCGGTGTTTTCCTTGTCGAGACCGTAGGCCAGCGCTGCAGCGGTCGGCTCGTTGATGATGCGCTTGACCTCGAGGCCGGCGATCTTGCCCGCGTCCTTGGTCGCCTGACGCTGGTCATCATTGAAGTAGGCCGGAACGGTGATCACGGCCGAGTCGACCGTCTCACCGAGCTTGGATTCGGCATCGGCCTTCAGCTTCTGGAGGATCATCGCGCTGATCTCCGGCGGCGAATACTGCTTGCCGCGCGCGTCGACCCGGACATCGCCGTTGGGGCCGGCTTCGACCTCATACGGGATCATCGTCTCCTCTTCTTTTACTTCGGCCTCCTTGCGGCCCATGAAGCGCTTGATCGAGAAGATCGTGTTTTCGGGGTTCATCACGGCCTGGCGCTTGGCAACCGTGCCGACCAGTCGTTCGTCCTTGTCGTTGAACGCGACGACGGAAGGGGTTGTGCGCCCGCCTTCCGAGTTTTCAAGAACCGCAGGCTCTCCGCCTTCGAGTACTGCCACGCACGAGTTTGTCGTGCCGAGGTCAATTCCTATCGTTTTTCCCACTTATATTCTCCTGTGTTGTTTCATGATGTGTTATTGAGGTATTACGAAAATCTAAGTGTGAGTATGTCAGATCTGGGAAGCATTGTCAAGGCCTGGTTTTCCCCTGCAAATAGCCATATTCGGCATCTGCAAAGAAAAAGCCCGCCCCTGATGTGGGGGCGGGCTCGATGATTCCTGGTTTCTCGGGCCGGGGGCGGTTCAGCCTCTGGCTCTCGCCGTCAGGTGCCTCGTTACGGGTTGATCCGCAGCAGGCTGTAGACGCCGGCGTGGTCTGAATTCCAGAAGCCGTTGACCGGAGCCAGGCCGGTTACAGACGAATTGAGCATCCTCACCCTGGTCGGACTGTCGGTCAGGATGTGGTCGATGTGGTGGTCGAAGTCCGCCGGGCTGCCATTGTCAGCGGTCAGGATGTCGGCCCTGACGCAGCAGCTCATTGGCTCTTCGGTACTGCGTGAGACCATCCCGTTCGTCGTCAGGGCGTTGAAGGGGAAGGTGTCGCCACAAACGCCTCCGTTGTTGCCGATCAGAGTGCCTTCGCTGTTCTCCGTACTCGGGCAAGCGTCATCGATCACCGAATCGTCATCAGAGTTGAGGTCTCCGGTGAGCACGACCGGCAGGTCGCCGGGTTCAATTGCCACTTCAAAGAGCTCCTTTGCCTGGGAGCAGCGAATCGAAACCTGATTGGATTCAAACCCGGGCACGGGTGGCGTCATGCAGTCAACCACCTTGTTCTTGTCGTCACCGAAAGCTTCGAGGTGGGTGTTGACGAACTTGAACCAAGGGCTGTTGCGAACCTTCACCTCAACGCTTCCCCAGCCCCGGTCAACCGTAACGTCGAGCGCACCGCCCACACGAGGCGTGTAGATCGTTTCGTAGTTAGCACCCTGGGCATTGCGCGTCTTGATGTCCGTGCCTGCCTTGGCGATGATCACGTCTCGCATGGTCAGTCGCCCGTTGATCTCGTAAAAATTCGCGAGGTTGTCGTCGTAATCGGCGGGACCTTCGAAGTCAAACTCGGTCGTCACCTTGACCACGCGGTAGCGCTGCTTGCCCTTGTTGAGCTCATTCATGAGCAGGTCGAGGTAGTCGTACGTGACCGTCCTGGTGTTGAATTGGTCCTCCGAGTTACCCGGCTTCACCCTCGGTGGGCCGACCTCTCCGGATCTCCAGATCGAGACTTCCTGAAGACCGACCAGGTCCGGGGACTTCGAAAGGATCTCTGCCGCAAGACCCCTGACCCTGACCGGGAAGTTGTTGACGTCCACGCTCCGCAGGATCTCGCCATTGGCTTGGGCGAATTGCTCGAAAGTGGTGGCACGAATCGCCGGCCCGAGGTCAGCTCCGAGGTAAAGGTTCCGGCTCATGACTCCAACCTTGCCGAGGTCGCGCCTGGCAATTGCCGCTGCCCGACGGAGCTGGGCAGCTGTCTTTTCGACACAGCGCCGATTGGCGGCGGGCGACTTGACCGCCTTGCACTTTTTCTTGGCCTGGGCCTGGAAGTTCGGTGAGGCGGCAGCGGACGATGCGTTCACGGCAGAGGCTGCCGCGAAGCCGAGCACGGCCAGCGCCAGGGCAATGGCAGTCAAGGCGATACGGGACGGGACAAAGGCGGGGTTGATTTGAAGCGCGGGCATTTTCTCTCCTGGTTATTGATCAACGCGACCGTGTTAGCCGGGGTCAGACTTCAGCAGTTAGAACCCCCGCTTAGTCACAAAGTAGCGCGGATCCGCGGATTGTGTGGCAGGAAGGTCGAGGGGAAGCCAAGGGTGCGGCTCGGCTCAGCCGCGACCGGCGGTCTGAGAGACGAACTCTGCGATTTCCTCGGCGACCGGACCGGAGACGATTCCGGCGGGCATCCTTCCGGAAACTGTCGGGTCGTTTGCGCCAATATTTATGGCGCTGAGTACCTGAGCCTTGGTACCTTCGATCTGGCTTGCAGCGTCGGGGCCCACGGGGGTGCCGGCGGGAGCCAGTTTCTGATCAAGGTCCGGGCCGAAGTCGCCGTAGGTGCCGGCAGAGTAGAGCTTGTGGCAGCCACCGCAGTTATCGACGAACAGGCTCTGTCCAGACTTGAGGTTTTCCGGAACCGCGGTCTGCGCCCGGCTTGGGTCGCCGTCGCGCATGAAGGCCCATGCCGGTACGACGAATCCCAGAAAGACGAGAATGAGGCCGAATATGACGAAGGGTTTCTTGCTCATGGCTGAAGGTTCGCGTCGGAGGAACGCGGAATCCATATTACCTGTCAGTTGCGATCGACCGAAGCCGGACCGTCGTGCCGGTGGCCAGGATCTTTTCCGAATGTGCACATCCGCCGCAGGGCGCAGGCTCCGCAACGTGGAGTTGGTCGGCACAACTCCCTGCCGTGTCGGATCAGGTTCATGTGGAACTCATACGCATCTTCAGGGTCCACCAGCACCAGCAATTCGTCATGGGCCTCTTCGAAGGAAGCATTCGGCCGGAAAAGCCCCAGTCGGACTCCGATCCGGTGGACGTGGACGTCCACCGGTATCTCGGGTCGGTTCCAGGTGAAGACCTGCACGCAGGCTGCAGTCTTTCGGCCTACTCCGGGAAGTCCGGTAAGAAACCCCATCGCCTCATCTCGGGGAGCGGTTTCAAGCCAGTCGAGATTCATCTCGTTTCCGATTTTCTGAAGGACAGCTTTGATTCTTGGTGCCTTCTGCCTGGAAAGGCCTCCCGGTCTGATGGCCAGTTCGATCCTGGCAACCGGTGCGTCGCGTACGGACTGCCAGTCAGGGAACCCCTCCGTGAGTCCGCTGAAGGCACGATCCCGGTTGAGGTCGCTGGTTGCCTGCGAAAGGATCGTCCTGACCAGCTCCGACACGGGATCCCGGTGCGGAAGGTTGACCGGTCGACCGTACATCTCACGAAGCCTGTCCCGGATCCTGCGGACCCGGGCTCTGGACGGTCGCACCCAATCCGCGCGACTGATTCCTCTGGCCGCCGGGCTCAAGGTCTGGCACCCCAATGAAGGCAGCGTGCCGTTGCGTCGGCAGCAGCCCGGGGAAGGACCTCGGCAACCCGGGAGAGATCCCACCCGATCTCCGCGAGTCCGGCCGCAAGGCTTCCCATGAAGGCGTCTCCGGCACCGAGCCCACTGACCACTTCAACCTGCTGAGGCATCCAGCGCGCCTCTGCCTCACCGGCCGTGACGATTTCTCCTTCCCGGTCGGTGATCACGACGAGCCGGGGACCCAGGCCGGCCAGGACCCGCGCAGCATTGATCGCGGAGCCTTCACCGGTGAGCTTTGTCGCTTCATCCCGGTTGCATTTGAGGACCGTCGTCTGTCTGGCGAGCTCGAGACTGAACTCGATCGCGGTGGCTTCGTCCTGCCAGCGGGTTGGACGGTGGTTTGGGTCCAGCAGCACGGGGACAGCTGCCTCGCGGGCGAGGCTGAGTGCGCGGCGGGTCACTTCCCTTTCGGTTTCCCCCACCATGGTGTTTGAGCCGACGACCAGGGCCTGTCCCTTTGCGATCGCATCCTCTAGGAAGACATACGTGGCAGCCATCGTTGGGCCGATGTGCTCTCCGTAGATCTGGAATGAGGGTTCGCCCGAGGGGTCGAACAGGGCAATGGCAATCGGCGTGCGGGTCTGCTCCAGGATCGCGATCCAGTCAGTTGCCACTCCCTCGGCCTCAAGACCGCTGATCAGCCACTGACCCCAGTGGTCGGAGCCGACTCCGCCGATCAGGGCAGCCCGTGCACCGCCCCTGACGACTGCTGCGGCGACGTTCGGAAGTGCGCCACCATGGTGCGGCACGAGGGTTTCCGGTGACTCTTCCGGTCCAAGATTGCGCTCGCAGATCAGGTCTACGATCGCTTCGCCGAGGCAGAGAATGGGCCGGGAGGGATCAATCACTGAAAAGCAGCGTAAAGAATATGAGCCCCGCGTCTACAATAATCGGGCTGTGACTGAGATTTTTGCCCGAATAGGAGCCTGGCTCCCGCGTGGTTGGCGCGACCTGTTTCTGCAGGTTGGGCTCTACGTCGTCGCCGACAACGCCTACGAGCTCGCTCGCGGGATGGCGGAAGGGAAGGCCAGTCTTGCCTTCGCCAACGGGGAGCGAATCATGGATTTTCAGCGAGCCACCGGGACGTTCTTCGAACCGGCAGCCCAGTCCTTTGTGCTCAACCACCAGTGGCTGGTTGATTTTGCCAATCAGATTTATCTGAACAGCCAGTTCACGGTGGCGACTACCTTTCTGGTCTGGCTGTATCTGTTCCGCAACGACGCCTATTACTTCGTTCGCAACATGCTGTTCGTCTCGATGGCGATTGCCCTGGTCGGTTACATCGGTTTCCCGACCGCACCCCCGCGGATGTTTCCAGAGTATGGCTTCGTCGACACAATCAACTCCTTTTCAAGCCTCAATCATGACTCCACACTGGCCAAGTTGTTCATCAATCCATTCGCTGCCGTTCCTTCCATGCACTGTGCTGTCGCATTGATGATCGGGGGCACCGGATTCATGGTCTGCCGGTCCTGGTTAGCCAGGTCTTTCTGGGCTTTCTGGCCGGTTCTTGTTGCCTGGGTCACGATCGTCACCGCGAACCACTACTGGTTTGATGTCGCTGCTGGCTGGGCCGTCGCCGCTGCGGCTTTCCTCATTGCCGCCCGGGTAATCGCCACATTCAAGCCAAAGGCCTGGGCCTGGAGTCAGGTGGCCGATCACCCGCGCGTCCGCGCCTGAGCCCGTGAAGCAGAACGAGGGATCGTGGTGGCGCCCCTTGGCCGTTCCGCTGGTGGTGGCCGGAGTCCTCTCCGCTTTTTACCTGATCACCGCACCGCTCAGCGCTGACCATGCTGCGCAGATGTTCAGGGCCGAACTGTTCAGGGAGTCTGGACCGGCACTGTGGAACAACTACTGGTTCGGTGGCCACTACCTTCCGGCTTACAGCCTGTTCGCACCGGCAGTAAGTTCCTGGATTGGATTTCGGGTCATGGGGGTCATTTCGGTAATGGGCACAGTCACGCTCTTCAGCCTGATTGTCGATCGCCGTTGGGGTGCGCAGGCCCGGACCGGAGCCATCTGGTTCGCTGCTGCTGCGACGGTCAGCCTTTATTCCGGACGACTTACCTTCGCACTCGGTGTCCTGCTGGGTACGGCAGTGGTGTTTGCGGCGCAGCGTGGGAGTCGCCTGTTTTCACTGGCGCTTGCGGCCATGGTGGCCTTCGCCAGTCCGGTCGCTGCACTGTTTCTTGCCTGCTGTGGTTTTGCCCACTGGGTCAGTTCGTTGCTGGCTGGCGGCCGGGACCGGCGCGGGCTCGAGATCGCCGTGGTGTCTTTTCTGAGCGCGGGACTTATCTCCCTGTTCTTTCCCGGCGGAGGCGATATGCCCTACGCCCTGACCAGCTTCCTTCCGGCGATAGCCTTGACGCTGGTGGCTGCCGCCCTCGTTCCGGTCAGGGAGCGACTCGTCCGGACTGGCCTTCTGGTTTACGCAGCAGCACTTTCGGTCACCTTCCTGCTTGATACCCCGATGGGGGGAAACGTAAACCGGCTGGGCCTGCTGCTGGTCGGCCCGCTTTTTCTATGTACATGGTGGGGCGTCGAAACCCGTCCGGGCCGTCGGGCTCTGGTCTTCACGGCGCTGCTGCCCCTGCTCGCGCTGTGGCAACTTTACCCGGTGATCCGCGATCTCAACCTGGTGCGCGATGAGCCGGCAGTTGCCGCCGGGTTCTACGAGCAGGTCGAGCGAATACTCGTTCCCAGGCTGGATCGCAACCCCGCGCGAGTGGAGGTCCTGCCACTGGCAAGTCACTGGGAGTCGGCTCGCATCCCACCCGAGATACCACTCGCCCGCGGTTGGGAGCGCCAGACCGACCGACGCCTTAACGGGCTGTTTTACACGGACAGGCTTGACCCACAGCGCTACCGCGGCTGGCTGGAAGATCTGGCTGTGGCATATGTGGCCGTCCCTCGGGCCAAGCTCGACTACGCGGCTGAAGCTGAGGTCAGGCTGATCGAGCGAGGCCTTCCATTTCTACGTGAAATCCCCTCCGGGCCCGACTGGAAGCTGTATCGAGTCGTTGGTGCAGCCCCGCTGGTTCAGCCTCCGGCGCGCATGAGCAGTTTCGAAGCCGACGGTTTTTCCCTGGACATTCCACGACCCGGTACCTATCTGGTGAGGATCAGAGCGACTCCCTACTGGACGGTCGAAAGCGGATCCGGATGTGTTGGTCGTCGTAAGGATGGCTGGACCGAGGTGAGCACGACGACTCCCGGTACGGTCGAGGTGCGGGCCCGTTTTAGTCCCGTGGCGCGTTTCCGCGACGGCTCCAACTGCGGCGCTTAGAGGTCCCAGCCGCAGCCCGGGGCCGCCGTGTCGCCCTATCTCTCGTAAACTCGCCCGATGGAGTTGTCTTCGCCGAGCCCACCCGAGGGTGGCAGCAACGGTCCGCGTAACGGCCCGGCCCAGGAGTTCCGCAGCCAGGCCCGTGACCGTCTCATCCAGTCCCGGTTGACCCCGAACGCGATCTCGATGGCGGGGCTCATCGGCAATCTGATTGCCGCGGTGTTGATAACCCAGGAACTTTTTGTCTGGGGCGGGATAGCCTTCATCCTCGGCTCGGTCATGGACACCCTCGACGGTCGGTATTCACGGATGTCCGGTAAGGGGACGCTCTTTGGCGCATTCCTCGACTCGACTCTCGACCGGATTGAAGAGGGCGTCGTGATCACCGCAATTGCCTGGTACTTCGCCGAACAGGGCGACTCACTCGCCGCCGCGGCCTGCGTCTATGTAGTCCTCGGATCGCTGATGGTTTCCTACACGAGGGCCAGGGCGGAGGCACTGGGGGTCGAATGCAAGGTTGGTCTCGCCACCCGGCCAGTCCGCGTGGTGATACTTTCGATTGGCATTCTTTTTGCCGGTGGGTTTGGTTCGGGCAATTTCGAACTGCTCGCTCCGGCCATTTATGTGATGGCGGCATTGACCACCGTGACAGTCATCCAAAGGGTCTGGCACGTGCGTCGCGCCCTGATCGTCGAAGGCTGAGTCGGAAATGACCGGCGTTGTAACCCACGACCTGATTGAGTGTCATTGGGCTTCGCAATGAAACCAGGAGGAAAAACCAACTTATGAGCAAGACCAACGGATCCAGCGGAAACGGTGCCGAACGCCGGGATGACAAGGTTCGCGTAGCGATCGTCGGCGTCGGCAACTGCGCAAACTCCTTTATCCAGGGCGTCGAGTACTACAAGAACGCTGACCCCGACGAACAGGTTCCCGGCCTGATGCACGTCGATCTCGGCGGCTATCACGTGCGTGACATCGAGTTTGTGGCAGCTTTTGACATCGATCAGGAGAAGGTCGGCAAAGATCTTTCCGAGGCGATCTGGTCCGGACAGAACGACACGATCAAGTTCGCTGAGGTCCCGAACATGGGAATCAAAGTCGAGCGGGGTATGACTCTTGATGGTCTCGGCAAATACCTCAAGCAGGTAATAACAAAGGCCCCCGGCCCGACTGCCGACATCGTCCAGATCCTCAAGGATTCGAAGACAGACGTCCTCGTCTGCTATCTGCCGGTTGGCTCTGAAGACGCCGTCAAGTGGTACGTCGAGCAGGCGATCGCTGCCGGAGTCGGCTTCGTCAACTGCCTCCCTGTCTTCATTGCCAGCGAGGATTACTGGGATGGCCGCTTCAGGGAAGCTGGTCTGCCGATCATCGGTGACGACATCAAGTCCCAGGTTGGCGCGACGATCGTCCATCGCCAGCTGGCCCGGCTGTTCCACGAGCGCGGCGTCGAGCTTCAGCACACTTCGCAGCTCAACGTCGGTGGCAACATGGACTTCTTCAACATGCTCGAGCGCGAGCGTCTCGACTCGAAGAAGATCTCCAAGACCAACGCCGTCACATCGGTCATGGGTCTGGATCTGGACGATCGCGACGTTCACGTCGGCCCCTCGGACTACGTGCCGTGGCTCACCGACCGCAAGTGGGCTCACATCCGCCTCGAAGGCAAGTCCTTCGGCGATGTTCCGCTGAATGTCGAACTCAAGCTGGAAGTCTGGGACTCACCCAACTCGGCCGGCGTCGTGATTGACGCTGTACGCCTGATCAAGCTGGCATTGAATAACGGCATTGCCGGTCAGCTGGATGGCCCTTCGTCCTACCTGATGAAGTCTCCTCATAACCAGCGCCCTGATGCGGACGCGAGAGAGGACACCGAGGACTTCATTGCCGCCAACGCGAGGGGCAAGACGCCGGTCGAAGGTGCCAAGCCGGTCACCGAGACCACCGAAGACTCAAGGTCCGAGGCCTGAACCTCCGAAGTTCCAGAGCGAGACGACGCACCCGCCGTGCGGGCGCGTCGTCTTCCTGATGCCAAAGCCCCTGTCGATCACTCAGTTCACGCCCTTCCCGTGGGATGAGCGTGGGGAGATCAATTCCTACATCGAGCGGCTGGCTGACGGCCTGGCTGAACGCGGCCACTCCGTCCTGATCGCCGCTCCGGCTGGCGGCCGGCAGGCCGTCAGTGACTCCCGCAAGCTCGTTTCCGGCTTGGCGGAAGACCCCGATTTGCTCTACGCACCCGGTGATAAGCCCAGAGTGCTTTCTATGGGCGGGATGGCGTTTCCACGCGGCTCACGCAAGCGTCCGGCTCCCGCTTCGGTGGATGTAGGAAACCGGGTCGAAGCGCTGCTCGGCACCGCCCGGATTGACCTGCTTCACGTTCATGACCCGTTCGTACCTGGCTTCTCGTCAACGGCCCTGCGACATTCCTTCTCACTGAATGTCGGCACTTTCCACCAGACGGAAGAGCGACCGTTTGCGACTCATGTGGCACGTCCGTTTCTGGAGGTGTTCTTCAGCCGACTCGACCACCGAACGGCGTCCTCGAAGGCGGCCGCGAAGCTGCTCAACCGTTTTTTCCCCGGTGCGTATGAGCTGTCTCCGGCCGGTGTGGATCCGGTTGCTCCCGACCAGGCAGAAGACGGACCGCTGCGGATCACTTTCTGCGACCAGGAGGAGAAGGGCGCGATGCGGATCATTCTGCGCGCCTTGCGCCGGTTGCCTGCCGGACTCGACTGGACTGCCACAATCTTTTCCGGGAATCCGGGTGAGGTCGACCTGCGGGTTTCGAAGGAGATTCGTGAGCGGATCAAGGTGATCGGCCCGGACCAGGCCTCGCTGGCTGAACTGCTTTCCCGAAGTCACGTCTTTTGTGCCGCCTCGGGCGGGCCGCGGCAGGCTCCGGGTGCGGTCCGCCAGGCCTTGGCTTCGGGTGCCGTGCCGATCGTTTCGACCGTTTCCCGCTACGTCGAACTGATCGGTGATGGTCAGCGAGGGTTGCTCTTCCCGGTGGGGGATCCGGTCACCCTGGCCGGTCAGATCGCCCGGCTCGGGCAGGACCGCAGCAAGCTCGAAAGCCTTCGTCGAACGGCAGCCGACGAGCCGCAGAGCCAGGTTTGGTCGGAAGTCGTGGATCGGTTTGAAGAGACTTACCAGCGTCTGGTTGCCCGGCGTCAGGTTTCGGCTGACAGGCCGGATGTACGCAAGAGGTTGAGGGGCCGGCCGCTGATCGACGTTGATCTCCACATGCACACCGACCACTCCTCCGACTGCGCAACTCCGGTTGAGGTTCTGATCGAGACTGCCCGCGACCGTGGCTTCGGTGCGATCGCGATCACTGATCACAATGAGATATCCGGCGCTCTGGCCGCGGCCGAAGTGGCCGAGTCCATGGACGATTTCAAGATCATTGTCGCCGAGGAGGTCAAGACCGCCGAGCAAGGCGAGGTGATTGGTCTGTTCATCAAAGAGAAGATCCCGCGGGGTATGACCATGGCTGAAACGATTTCCGAGATCCGCCGCCAGGGTGGCCTCGTCTATGTGCCTCATCCTTTCGACCGGATGCACTCGGTCCCCGACTACGAACACCTTCTGGACATGGTCGAGGAGATCGATCTGATTGAGGTCTTCAACCCGCGGGTTGCGATCACCTCCTTCAACGAAGAGGCTGAGCGCTTCGCCCGCAAATACAACATCACCCCGGCAGCCGGCTCCGACAACCATGTCGCCCAGGGTCTGGGTTCGGTGAGGGTCCGCCTGCACGACTTCGACGGCCCCGAGGAATTTCTTGAGTCCATGAGGGACGCCGAGATCACCCGCAGACACAAAAATCTGGTTTACGTCCAGGCACTCAAGTTCCTTCAGACCACCGGCAGGCCCAAGGCTCCAAAGCGTTCCGTAAGCGATGCCAAGGCGGTCCGCGGCGGTCGTCAGAGGAAGCACGGGTCGAAGCGAACATCGAGCAAGAGCTGATGCACGGGGCCTCGGATAAAGGAGGCCCGGGCGGGGTGTCAAATAAAGAAACAGCGATGCCCGTCACTGACAACGAGATCAAAGAGAAGTATCTGGAGAAGGCAATCCGGGAACTCAACCAGCTGAGCCGTGAGCTCAAGTCCTGCGAGGCCTGCACGCGAACCAAGGTGATGCCAGTGCTCGGATCCGGCCACCCTCAGGCCGACATCTTTCTGCTCAAGTACGGGCCGACCATCTCGGAGATCGAGGAGGGCGTTGCTTTCTACGGCCGGTCGGGCAACGCACTGATGAAGAGCTTCAAGCGACTGAACATTGACCCGACTGTCGTCTACGGGACGATCTGCGCCAAGTGCCCGGTCGACGATCCAGGCGAGGCGGACGCAGACTGCATCGGCCGGTTGGCCGATGAGTTCAACATCGTCAAGCCGCGAATCATCGTAGTCATGGGTGAGCAGGCAGTCGAAACCCTGAATGATCTGGGGATTCCGTTAGCCCGTCCGGTTGAGACCCATGACGGCGAAATCCAGGCCTTTACCCCTTCATGTGATCTGCTCTTCGTCCCCGACATCGATGATGCCCTTGACGAAGAGGGTGCCAAGCGGCGCTTCTGGCGGGCCTTCCGCACCCTCGGCCGCTGGTACGACGACCTCCCTCCTTACTGAGAAATCGGCAAAGAGCTCGGGGTCAGATGCCCGCGGGAGTGGTTCAGGAAGGCGCGGCGGCGCGGGCGAGTTCGGTCATCGGTTCCACCTTGGCTGAGGCGAGGCCACGGACGACGACCACGTCGAGGGCCGAGTAGGCGGCTAGACCTTCCTGCGCCCCCTCCGGGTCGGCTGCGGCTACGCCGACCGTGCCCTCGGGCTCGCCGAGGCGGTCGAAGTGGCTGCGGTAGCCCTGGTGGAGATCCCGGTAGAAGGACTCTTCCTTGGCCAGGCGTTCAGCGGCATCGTCGCCGATTGCCGTTCGTACATAGCCGAAAACCGGGGGGGCAGAGTGGCGGGCTTCGGCGGCTCCGGCCTCCACCTGTTCCCGCGCTCCAGCTGCGAAGTCGGCGGTCATCCAGTTGAAAAAGGCTCCGTCGTAAGAGGAACCGGCCAAGGCACACATCTTCGGCCCCATCGCAGCCATCACGACCCGCACCCCGTCGAGTTGTTCCCGAATCTCCGGCAGGACCTCCCGCATGAAGGTCAGCGGCTTCTTGCTGAAGCCGGCGCCGACTCCGATCCAGAGGCGAGACGGGTCGAGGCCGAGCCGGTCAATGTCGGCGGCGATCTCTGCGGGGCTCTGGCGGTCCAGAGCTATCACTCCGACTCCCAGGTTGATCGAGTCGGTTACTTTTGCGAACTCGGCTAGGGTCTCCAGGCCCTTTGCCCCGGGGTGATCGTTGCAAAAGATCCCGTCGTAGCCAGCTTCTTCGCAGGTCTCGGCCAGTGGTCCACAGACCTCTGGCGGCAGACCGGCGGCGACTCCGAAAGCTCGTTTCTGGCTGCGGGGACTCATGCCAGGTCGAACTGGGCTACGCACTCGATGTGCGGGGTCTGGGGAAACATGTCAACCGGTCTCACGCGAACGAGTTTATAGCCGGCCTCAACCAGTTGGGCTGCGTTCGGGGCCAGAGTGGTCGGGTTGCAGGAGATGTAGACGATCCGCTTCGCCTCGGCCTCGATTACCCGACGAACGATTTTTGCTGAGAGGCCGGCCCGCGGTGGGTCGATCGTGATCACGTCGGGCTTGCCTGCCTGCTCGATCAGTGGCCTCATGCCGGTACGCGCGTTGGCGGCAATGAAGTCGGCATTGCGGATGTTGTTGGCGATCGCATTGCGCTTCGCGTTTTCGATCGCGTCGGGCACGATCTCCAGCCCCCAGACATGACCGGCCTGCCCGGCCAGGCTGAGGCCGATAGTGCCGACTCCGCAGTAGAGGTCGAACAGCTTTTCGCTACCGGTCAACCCGGCGTAGTCAGCCGCCACGCCGTAGAGCTTCTCGGCCATCTCGGTGTTGGTCTGGAAGAAGGCGTCATGCGACAGCTGGATGTTGAGGTCGAAGATTCGCTCCCGCAGGACCTCTTCACCAAGCACTCCGGTCGGTCCGGAGGTATTCCCCGAGGGGCCGTCAATCACTGTGTGGAGGTCGACCGGGGGCTTCGGGAAGTTGGCGACAGAGGTGACCAGACGGGTCTGGACCTGCCCGGTACGACGCCCTTCCCGGACAACCAGGTTGCGAAGCACTCCGCGATGGTCATGGGGGTCGTAGGCCGACAGACCTTCCTCCCGGGCCCACTGCAGCACTTCGTTACGGGCTCGGTTGGTTGCCTCCGAGGAGAGGTGACAGTCCTCAATGTGGAGGATCTCGTCCCAGCGGCCGCGGGGGTGGAAGCCGAGCACGACCTCACCGTCCTGCTCCCCAAACGAATACTCAACCTTGTTTCGGTAACGCCATTGCTCAAGGGCGGGAACGATCGGGTCGAGCTCGAAGCCTTCAAGGTGGCCGATCCGCGAGAGCGCGTCACCGACCTGCTCCTCCTTGAACTCGAGCTGGCGGCTGTACTCCATCGCCTGCCACGGCGCCCCGGGGCAGGACTCGCCCTGGTGGATGTCAATTTCCTTCAGACGGTCCGGACTCGGCTCCAGGATCTCGACCGTGTTTGCCTCGGCGTAGCCCTTCTTCGACTTACTGATCCGGGCCCGGACCCGGTCCCCTGGAAGAGCTCCACCGACGAACACCACGAATCCCTCGCGACGGGCGATTCCGCGTCCGCCGTAAGCGAGGGTTTCGATTTTGGCCTCGAACTCTTCGCCGCGGCGGAGTCGTCCGTCCTTCCCGGTTCCTGTGGATTGCGTTGCAGTCATCAGGTGCTCACTATCTCAGGCAGGACGTGGCCGTAGTATCCCGCTCTTGAAAGAAGCTGCCACAAGGAACTACATCACTGGCTCCGAAATCGCCGGAGGCCGCGTAACCAATCTGCTCGATCGGGCCGAGCAGATGAAGCAGGAACGACCCTCGGAAGGCAGTTCGGCGCTGTCTGGAAAATCAGTGGCCCTGATCTTCGAGAAGCCTTCTACGCGGACCCGGATCTCCTTTGAGGTCGGAGTCGCCGAGCTGGGTGGCACCCCCGTCGTGCTCAGGGGCGATGAGATGCAGCTCTCCCGGGGTGAGTCGGTGGAAGACACCGCGCGGGTGCTATCGCGGTACGTCTCGGCGATCGTGATTCGCTCCGGCTCGCATGAGAATGTGGTCAAGCTCGGCGAGCATGCCGAAGTACCGGTGGTCAACGCACTTACTCCGGAGTTCCACCCTTGCCAGGCGCTTGCCGATCTGCTCACTCTGAAGCAGCGCTTCGGCGGGCTGGGCGGGCTCAAGGTCGCATATGTCGGGGACGGCAACAACGTCGCCCGCTCGCTCGCCGTGGCCGGGTCGCTTGTCGGGGTTGAGGTTGTGGTCGCTGCTCCGGATGGCTACCAGCTCGAATCAGGCGGGCCGGCGTTCCTGACCGACGACCCGCGAGAAGCGGTTCACGGTGCGGATGCGATCTACGGCGACGTATGGGTCAGCATGGGGGATGAAGAAACCGCCGATCAGCGCCGGGCAGACCTGGAGGACTTCCGGATAGATGCCAGCCTCCTGGCGGCAGCCAAAGCGGACGCGATCGTCCTGCACTGCCTGCCTGCGCACCCGGGTGAGGAGATCACAGCCGAAGTTCTGTACGGGCCAAAGTCGGCGGTCTGGGATCAGGCAGAGAACCGTCTTCATGCTCAGAAGGCGTTGCTCGAGTATCTGCTTGACTGAAGCCACGACCTGCCCGCCAGACGACCCGTAACCTGCCTGACACGGCCGTCTGGAATGGAAATTCAGGTCGGGACGGCCACCAGCGCCTCATCCTGAAAGAATCAATCGCCGCGGCCCCGTGGTGTATCGGTTAGCACGCCAGGTTTTCAACCTGGAAGGGCGGGTTCAACTCCCGCCGGGGCTACTTGCCTGCCGCCGTTGCGGCAACGGCGGGCTTGGGTACCCGGGTAAAGTCTGAACCCATGATTCCCGAGATCTCGATCGGCCCCCTGACCCTCCAGACCTTCGGGCTCATGTTCGCACTCGCCTTCATCGTCGGCGGCCTGCTCGTTTACAAGCGTTTTGAAGAGCTCGGCAAGCCAGGCGACTGGGCTTATGAGGCTGTCTTCGCCGCTCTCGCCGGAGGCTTGATCGGCGCGCGGCTCTACTTCCTGATTGATAACTACGACGGCTCTGATGGCATTTTTGACTCGCTCTTTTCGGGCTCTGGACTGACCTGGTACGGAGGTCTGATCGGAGGTCTGATCGGCGTCACTCTCTGGGCGAAGTGGCGTAATTTCCTGAATCTCAAGCTGGCTGACGTCGCGGCTCCGGCTCTGCTGGCAGGCCACGCGATCGGCCGGATCGGCTGCCAGCTTTCCGGTGACGGCGATTACGGCAAGCCGTGGGACGGGCCGTGGGCAATGGGCTACCCGGATGGAGTGGTCCCGACTCCGCCTGGAGTGACCGTTCACCCGACGCCCGTCTACGAAACCCTGGTCTACGGGCTGGGTGCGTTCATCCTCTGGCGGCTCCGGGACCGATTCCGCTTCGGCATCCTGTTTGCCCTGTATCTGGTCTGGGCCGGCTCGGCCCGCTTTCTGGTCGAGTTCCTCCGAATCAACGATGTCGTCGCGGTCGGGCTGACCGCGGCGCAACTGATCAGCCTGGTGATGATCGTGATCGGACTCGGCTGGATTCTGAACGTCAAAAGGCTCCACGGCACACTCGCCCGCCCTGTCAAGCAGCAGTCGTCTTCCGCCTGAGCCGCGGCCAGACTGCCCCAACGTGACATGCGCCAACCGTGGATCTCCCGATGAACACCGAGATTCTGTGGAAGAGCGCCCTCGTCCAGCTCGTTCTTGTGGCTGTTCTCTCGATCTCCCTTGCGATTCTCCTGCCACACTCATTTTTCGAAACCTGGGGCTGGGTTTCGGGGCCGCTCGCCTGGCTCATCTGCGCTGCGGCGACTGCCGGGGTACTCTCGCTGCCTGCGGTGCGGACCCTGCTCGGTGCCATCCTCGCCGGCCTTCCCAGCCTGATCGCGGTGGTGATCGGAATCCACTGGCTGGGAGTCATCATTGCCGTAACCCTTTTTGCCTTCTGGTGCGCGTACGGGACCGCTCAGCGATCCCAATGAGTGCTTCCGGTGGACTCGGTGGTCCTAGATCCAGTTGTCGTGTGATGGGCGGTACTGGGCTCGAACCAGTGACCCCCTGCGTGTAAAGCAGGTGCTCTACCAACTGAGCTAACCGCCCTTGACCCTCTCGGCAGCATCGGGAGATTCCACCGGGGGAGCAGGATTATAGGAAGCGGGGACCGGTGAGGTCTGGTGGGCGGCCCCAAGAAGTCCTTCAAGCAGAACCTGGCCTGGGTGCGTAGGTTGAAGTCATGATTGAAGCTGCCTTTGGTCCCGGCGGTCTTGGGGCCCGGATTAACTGTGCTCGCGTGCGCTGCTCGCTTGGCTGGCTGGTGGTCGGCCTGACCGAACGCGGCATCTGCTCGCTTGCTCTGGGCGACGATCCAGACCAGCTCCTGGAAGATCTCCTAAGGGTGTTTCCAAACGCTGACCTGGAATCGTCTCACGACCCGATACCCGCTCTTTGCGCTCGGTTGATCGGGGTAGTCGACCACGGCGAGGACGGACGAGACCTCCCGCTTGAGGTGGTCGCCACTGGCTTTCAGTGGGGGGTCTGGCGGGCTATGAGGAATATTCCGTCCGGCGAGACCCGCAGTTATTCGGAGTTGGCGCAGATGGCCGGCCACCCCGGCGCGGCTCGGGCCGTCGGCACGGCCTGCGCCCGCAACCCGGTGTCGCTGCTGATCCCGTGTCACCGGGTGATCCGAGCCGACGGGTCAACAGGAAACTACGCTTGGGGGAATGAACGAAAGGTCAGCCTGCTGAACGCAGAAGCGAGCTCCTCAACCTGGCGGAGTTCGGCTCGGCCGAAGGACTCAAATGGCTGACAGCCGTGATGCTTTTCTGGAAGATCCTTCAGCCCATCAACTCTCCAGAGTTTTGAGGCTTATACTGCCGTGTCGATGAGCGGGGCAGGCAATTCCGGGTTTACTTCGCACTCCGACTCCAGATGGCTTTGGTTGGTCGGGTTTTTCGGTTTGCTTGCCTTGATCACAGCCCTTTTGATCCTTTTGAGCGGACCGCCCAGTGTTATCGCTGCCGGGAACGACCTGCGCGAGGTAAAGATTTCGCAAAAAGGAAAGCTGCTCGTCATACGGGTTGATTCCGCTGACCGGTTCGCGATCAGCCAACTTGTTCGTCAGCCCGATTTCGATCGTCCGCTGAGCCGCTATCTCTGCCTGGAGCTACGTCGCAAGGGTGAGAGCCGGATCTCAAGGATCTGCATCGGCGGTCAGCAGGATTATCGGAGCACAGCCGGCTTTGCCAGAGTCGACCCTGATGGTCAGGCACTCAAGCCTCGGAATCTTCCGGTCACTGTCAAGGGCTCCTCCAGTTCCGGGTTGGCGATCAGTCTTGCGCCTGGCAGCGCGAACCTGGTTCCCGGCCGGTACGCCTGGCGCGTCCGTTTTTCGAACGGAGACTGCATTGATCAGCCGCTGAGCTGTCGCTCTGCGGTACCGCCAACAGGGCTTTCGCCCTACCGGTTGCGGCCGATTCAGGTTGTCGGCTGTACCGGCGGTGACGGCCAGGTAGTGACTCGCGGACCGCGTGGCAAGAAGCGGGTGGCCCTGACTTTCGATGACGGTCCGAGCGGTTATACGCCTGACGTCCTTCGCATTCTGAAGAAGAAGAAGGCCAGAGCAACGTTCTTCATGGTCGGAGATCTGGTCGCGGGGGACCCGGCAGCAGCCCGCCGTGTGCTGGCGGCCGGTCACGAGATTGCCAACCACAGCAGTGACCACGCCCTGCTCCCCAGCTACTCGAATCTGAAACGGGCCAGCCGTCAGATCCGTGAGGCGACCGGCTTCAAGCCGTGTCTGTTTCGTCCGCCCTACGGAGCGATCGACTCGAGCCTGAAGCAGAACGTCCGGGATCTGGATATGAAGAGCGTGCTCTGGGATATCGATACCGTGGACTGGAGTTCTCCCGGGAGCGGTTCGATTCGCTCCCGTGCCAGCAGCGCAGGGTCAGGTTCAATCGTGCTTATGCACGATGGAGGCGGTCCGCGGAGTCAGACGTTAGACGCCCTCCCGGGTGCGATTGACAGCCTGCGAAGTCGCGGCTACAAGTTAGTCACTGTTACCGAGCTGCTCGGTAACCGCTTTATCTACCGGCCCCGCTGAGGCCGTCCCGCGGGGGCGGTCTTTACCGCGGGACGGATCCGGCCTTCAGCCTGAGCAGGGTTACTGATCAGGGATCGACCGGGATGATGCTGTCGAAGTCACCGGACCAGTCGCTTGCCCTGCAGGGCTCGCCACCGCAGTAGTCGTTGATGTATCCCGCGGGGTCGAAGAAGGTATCGATCATCGCGACGGGGCCGGGCGCGCCTCGCGGTGCTCCGTGGGGGTCTTCCCACAGTGAGGTCGGAGCGAGGTTGGCGATCGGTGGCGTACCCGTACCTATGTTCTCGCTCAGATCGAGTGGGTTCTTCCTGAACGGGCCGCCATCCCAGTACACGACCGCCGAGCCGGTGAAGGGGTACTCATCGGGCTCGATGCGCGGCACATTCCACAGTTCGTTGTAGTCGGGCCAGCGCTGGTCGTCAACGCCTTCCTTGTGACCAAAGAGACCGACCGTGCGGGCTTCTACATCACTGGCGAAGTTGGATACCTGATGATCGCCAAGCGCGACGTGCAGGAGGACCTTGTGCTCCGGGGTGTTCGGCGGAGGGTTGTCGGTCATGCGGTGCGCATAGCCGTTCGGCTCACCGCGATCCCACAGCATCTGAATGATGTTGAACACCAGCGGCCGGCTGAGCTGGTTGGTGTAGGCACCATTCATCACGACGCCATAGGCCGGCCAGTCGGTGGAGCGGTTGAGCAGGGTCGAGTAGTTCATCGCACCGACTACCAGAGCCGACTGGATGAAGTCCGGTGAAATCGCGGTCAGCGGGCCACCCATGATCCCGCCCTGGCTTGCCCCCATGTAGTAGACGTGGTCGTTTCGAATGACGGAATCCCCGGCGGCTGAGCCGTCACCGTTCTGGAATGCCGGCACTGTGCCGAATCCGCCCGGGTGGTACATCAGTCGGGCGAGGAAAAGCTCGTTGATCAGTCCCTGCTGGAGCCGATCAGGCACGACATCGAAGCTCGAGAGGTCGGTCAGCGATGCTGCGATGTTGCCGAGGTCTTCGTTCGCCATTCCGATTTCGTCGGTTCCACAGGCGATCATCGAGTGTTCCTGGATCAGGTTCGGGTTGATGCTCCCCTGAACCTGATCACCGGTGCCGACCAGCCCGTGACCGAAAATGTAAGGCCGGAGCTTCGGCGAACTCGGTCCGGCGAGACCGACCGGCGGGATGGTGCAGGTGAATTTGGCCTGGTAATCGCCGTTTCGCTGAGGCAGGCCGTCCTCATCGAGGTCCATCGTGCCGCCCGGGCCGCAGTTCGGCTCCAGGAAACATGGGACTGTGTAGGTACCCCGGATCCGCCTCTTGATCTGGGCGCCGTTGACGTTGGTGACCTGTCCCGGGGTGACGGTAAAGGCAGGGGCCGTGCCCTGAACCTCATTGTCCGCCATGGTGGTATCACCCAGGACCGCGAAGGCCTCATCACGCATGTGAAGGGCGCGTCGATAGTTGTTCTCGTCGCTGGCCACGGTGAAGTCCCACGCCAGATAGAGATCCGACCGCTTTATGCCGGCTTCCCTCAGCGTTCTGAAGATGCCTTCGAAGTGAGACCGACGAGAGTTCACGGCGCTCTGGTTAGACGGAATCGCATCGCGGTAGTAACGGAATGCGTCTGGTGCCGCGAGAGCTCCCCCATCAGCGCCTCTGAGGTTTCTGAGGGCAACGATGTAACGACCCTTTTCGTCGAAGTTGACAGCCGGGCTGATCATCAGCGCTGTATCTCTGGGTGTCGCTGCGTTGGAGTCGATCTGGACCCAGATTGGCCAGCGATCACCGGTTTCCACGTCTAGTACCACGGCCTTTTGGCGCGGTTCGGCGTAGCGACCGATGTCGGCGAGTCCGACAAAGTCATTTGCCGCAAGTGCTTCCGGGGTGTCAAGGCCTGGAACCCTGACGATGATGCCCTGCCCTTGGCTGAAACCGTCGGATGCGTTGTAGGGGGCCTGGTCGATCGGGACCTCCTGCCTGTTCTGCGGCATACCCCCGAGCGTGAAGTTAATCCGCTTGCCGGTTGGGCTTGAGCTGTCGTCCGTCATGTAGTAGTCGTTCGGGAAAGGCAGCATGCAGAGCCCGTCCTTTGGCTGTGCGATGAAGTCACAGTCGGCGGCGCGGGTCAAGTCCAGGCGCTCGGGTCGACAGTCGCTGCGCTGACGAAGCATTTGGGAGCTGGAGCGGGCGGTGCGCCTGCCAGACCGGACCGTGGCGAGGATCGTGCGTGCTGAGCAGCCTCGGGCCGCAGTTTTCTGGCTGGGAACGAGGGGAATCGTCACGATTTTGGAACCGGCAGTGCTGAAGTTGACCGTCGTGGGACGGGTCAGCACTTTGATCCCATCATCAAACGTTCTGGATTTGAGGCCGATTAGTGCCTTGCCGGGCCCACTGAGAGAAACCTCGACCCTTATTCCACGATTTGTCAGTGCGTTCTGGCCGATGTTGAGAAATTTCAGTTTCGGAACCGCCTGTTTTGCCTGCCCGGAGGTCGAGGCCCCGCTGCCCACCTGAGACGCGCTTGCGCCGGTTGCGCCAGCGACGAACGAAAACGCAACCATGAGCCCTGCGAACCAACCGATAAATGAACGCAACTGAATCCTCCCCTTGAGATTGAACTTCTCCCTGTGCCTCAAGATACCACGACATTCAGGCCATGTGTGCCGGTCATCACACTGTGGGACTGAGCACTCGCACTCGGCCGGCCCGCCAAATGGCTTGGTCTCAGCTACCCCGCGACCGGGTCACCAGACACGGTCCTTCATGATCCCCTGATGTTCAGGGAACGGGGTTTATGGCTTCGAAGTTTCCGTCCCAGTCATCGGCACGGCACGGAGTTCCGGCACAGGTGTCACCGATAAAGCCGTTCGGTCGGAGGAAGGTGTTGATCATTCCGATCGGCCCCGAGGCGCCACGCGGCGCTCCGTGAGGATCCTCCCAGATGGGGTTAGGTGCTGTGTTGGTGTAGGGCGAAACTCCGCTCCCGATGTCCTGGTTGAGGTTGTTCGGGTTCAGTCGGTAAGGCCCGCCGTCCCAGAAAACGATTGAGGAGCCCCGGAACGGGTACTCGTCCGCACCGATCCTTGGGATGTTCCAGAGGTCTTCGTAATCGGGCCAGCGCTGATCGGAGATCCCACCGGCGTTGGTCTTCATGCCCATGGTCCGGGCCATCACCTCGCTCGCAAAATTGGAAACTTGGTGGTCTCCCAGCGCCAGCTGAAGGGTGACGTTGTGCTCGGGGGTGTTCGGTGGAGGGTTGTCGGTGGTTACGTGTGCGTAACCATTTGGCTCGCCGCGGTCCCAGAGCATCTGGATAAGGTTCAAAATCAGGGGCCGACTGAGTTCGTTCTGGTAATTCCGGTTGAATATCGCTCCGAACTGACCCCAGTTGGACGACCTGGTGAGCAGCGTTGAGTAGTTCATTGCTCCGACGACCAGGGCCGACTGGATGAAGTCTGGCGAGATGGCGGTCAACGGGCCACCCATGATTCCGCCCTGGCTGGCACCGACGTAGTAGACGTCATCGGTCCTGATCACCGAGTCACCTGGAGTGACACCGTTTCCGTCCTGGAATGCCGGGTCGGTGCCGAGGCCTTGAGGGTGGAACATGAGCCGGGCCAGGAACAGTTCGTTGAGCAGGCCCTGCTGAAGCCGGTCGGCGAGCTTGCTGAAGCCGTTCATGTCGGTCAGTGTCTGGGGGACGATGAAGATTCTGTCGTCGAGAGCCATGCCGATCTCGTTGGTGGCACAGACGATCGATTCATGATCCTGGGCCAGGCCTCGGCTGACAGGGCTGTAGACGACCTCGATCGCGTCACCAAGCAGACCGTGGCCGTAAATCATCGGACGAAGCTTCGGTGGGTTGGGTCCGTTGAGGCCGACCGGTGGAATGATGCATTGGAAGTTGGCTTCAAAGGTCCCGTTTCGCTGGGGCAGACCTTCTTCGTCGAGGTCCATTGTCCCACCCGAACTACAGCTTGGCTCAAGAAAACAGGGAACCGTGAAACTTCCGACGATCTGACGTGCCACACTCGAACTCAGGTCACCGGTCGGCTGCGAAGTGACGGTGAATTCCGGCGCATTACCCTGAACTATCTCGTCGGCCATAGATGAATCACCGAGCGAGGCAAAGGCCTCGTCGCGCATGTGGAGCGCGCGCCGGTAGTTGTTCTCGTTGCTGGCGACTGTGAAGTCCCAGGCCAGGTAAAGATCGGATCGTTTGACCTTGGCCCTCTTCAGGATTCTGAAAACACCTTCGAAGTGCCCGCGTCGGTTGTTGATCGCCGACTGCCGGGACGGGATTGCGTCGCGGTAGTAGCGGAACGCGTTGGGCGCATCGAGCGCCTCGCCGTCAGCGTCGACCAGATTGCGGAGCGCGACGACGTAGCGGCCCTTCTCGTTGAAATTGACCGAAGGGCTGATCATTAGCGCAGTGTCTTCCGGCGAAGTTGCGTTTGAGTCGATCTGGACCCATATCGGCCAGCGCTCGCCGGTCTTGGCGTCGATCACTACTGCCCTCTGGTTTGGATCTGCGTAGCGGCTCAGTTGGTCGAGTTCTACGAAATTGTTGGCCTGAATTGCGCCGGGGGTATCGACGCCCGGAACCTTCACCACAATTCCCTGGCCTTGGCTGAACCCATCCGAGTAGGAGTAAGGGGCGATGCCGATCGGCCTGCCGACGCTGTTCTTCGGCATTCCCGCGGTCCTCAGGCTGATTCGCTTGCCGGTGGGGCTGTTCCTGTCGGGAGTGGTGTAGAAGTCGCTCGGGAAAGGCAGCATGCAGAGGCCTTCCTTGGGCTGAGCAATGAATTCGCAGCTGGTGGCTTTGCTCAGGTTCACCGGGTCCAGACGGCACTCACCCCGCTGTCGCTCCATGCTTTCGCTGTCACGGGCTCGTCCGTCACGGGCCTTGGCCTCGACCGTGAGAACCCTTGCCGCGCATGTCTCGGCCGCCCTGCGGGCAGAAGCGGTCAGCGGCATCGTCAGGACAGTGAGACCGTCGCGCTCGAGCCGAATCGTCCTTGTTCGGGACAGGCCCCGCCTGCCCTCGTCGAAGCTGCTGGATGAGGCTCGGAGTACTACCTTCGTGCCAGGAGCACCCTTGACCCTTACCTTCAGGCCCTTGGCTGTCAGACCATTCTGGCCGGATCCCAGGATTGTCACCGAGGTTTTCGTATCAGCCTGCGCCGAGGAACTAAAGGCAAAAGCAACGAAAAGCAGGGTCAGCACAGCTGACAGCCAGCACGAAAAAGAACGCATCCTGATCCTCCCTAGAAATTGGACTCCCTTCCAGAATGGTAACAAGAAATAAAATGCAGGGTGACCGCAATCACAAAAAGCAGGTTGGCAAGGCTCGGTGCCGGCGGTCAGGCACCATCAGAAGGTTGAGGAACCGTCCACTTTATTTCGTTGCCAAGCAGTTCGGAGACCGTCACAAAGCTGTAGCCATCCGCTCGCAACTCGTCGATGATCTCGGGCAAGGCATCAATCGTCTTGTCCCTCCTGATGTCGCCACCGTCGTGCATCAGGATGATCGAGCCCGGCAGTGTGTCCATCTGTGTTTCCTCGATTACTGATTCGGCCGAGGTCCAGTCGGTCCAGTCTTCGGTGTCGATATCCCAGAGCACTGTATTCATGTTTTCGTCCGCCGCACGTGCGGTAAGCGGCAGATCGACGCTGCCGTAAGGTGGTCGGAAGGAGCATGGTCTTATGCCGGTGATTTCCTCGATCACGTCGTTGGTCGCTATCAAATCGGCTGAAGTGGGAAACGCATCATGGGACATCGAATGGTTGGCAACTTCGCTACCGCTGAGCACGATCTCACGGGCCATTTCGGGATTCGCCTCAACCGCCTGTCCGAGCAGGAAGAAGGTGCCATCAACCCTCTTTTCCTTGAGGATGTCGAGGATCTCTCCAGTTGAAGCTCCGGGTCCGTCGTCAAAGGTCAGGGCTGCCAGTTTTCGGTCTCTCGGGCCGTACCGGACCTCAACGCCGTCCGCCCCGCTACAGCTGGCCATGATCGGAGTCTGAAGCGTGAAATCCTCACCGCCATCCTCGGGAAGTCGGTCAACGCAGTCACTGCCAGGCTCGGATCCGCAACTGCCGTCACTGCTGATGAAGTGGAACCCGTATTCGCCGGGAGGCAGCCCCAGTTCCGCGAGCGGAATCGTGACTTTCAGCGCGCTTGACTCCGGATTCTCAATCCTGGCCTCAACTTCACCGTCTTCAGCGGCTGCCCCGACCTCTTCGCCGATCGGCGTGACGCCTGCGGTGCCGCTGGATCCGCCAGGACAGATCAACTCTCCAAAAGCGGCTTCGCTGCCCTCGACCCGCTGCCGCAATTCGAGACACAGGTAACGGGCCTTTGCGTCATCAAGATCAGGGCGCGGCTCAAGTTCGGCAAGCGTGACCGCCGTGGCGGTCGTCACCGAAAACTCAAGCGACTTGTCGACCTGCCTGATCTCACCCTGACGAATCGCCAGTGGACTTGTCACCGCGGCCGGCTGAGCCTGAGTTGCGAAAAGTACCGCCAGCCCCGCCGCGAAAAGACCCGCGAGCATGAAATAAAGCTTGCCTCGGGGGCTCATGTCGCTCTGACGATGAACATTGACTGAAACAGTACTGATCATCACTTCCCTGCGCACCCAATGGTCGAGAACCGTGTTTCAGTACGCGATGACTTCAAACCCTGCCCGAATCCTCGGGTTCTTTGCCGTTTCTTTCCTCCTGTTTGCCCTGCCATCCCCCGCCTTGGCGGGTGGGCCTGGAGAGCCCTCATCGGCTTCGGTTTCGGCACTCACGACCTCCGTGACTTCGACTTCTCCTTACAAACAGGCTGGAATGTGGATCTGGTACATCGATTCCTCTCAGGGAGGCAGCGTCAACCGGATAATCGCCCGGGCCAGGAATTCCCGCATCGGCACGCTTTACATCAAGTCCGGGGATGGCACCAATGTCTGGAGCCAGTTCACTCCTGCTCTGGTCGATCGGTTCCAGCGGGCCGGGCTGAAGGTCTGTGGCTGGCAGTACGTGTACGGCCGGAATCCAGTTGGTGAGGCCAAGGTTTCGGCGGTCGCCAAGCGTCGCGGTGCGGACTGTTTCGTGATCGATGCCGAGACCGAGTATGAAGGCAATTACGCGGGAGCGGATCTCTACATCCGCAAGCTGCGCAAGCTTGTGGGTCCACGGTTCAGGCTTTCGCTGAGCACTTTCCCTTACGCCCACTACCACCCGGGATTCCCCTACTCGGTCTTCCTTGGGCCGGGCGCCGCGACTGAAAATCTGCCGCAGGTCTACTGGAAAACAATCGGCGACTCGGTCCGTGAGGCGGTTGAAACCACCTACACCTACAACCGCATGTACGAGCGGCCGATCTACCCGGTCGGCCAGACCTACCTTGACCCTGCCTCGAGGGAGCTTCTGCTGTTCAGGCGCTACATGCTCAACTATGGATCAGCTCCAAGCTGGTGGTCCTGGCAGGAGACGAAGGCCACCGAGTGGTCCACCCTCGGCAAGCCACTCAGCGCCGGGATTCCCGGGTACCGGAAGGTCAGCGTTCACCCAACCCAGAGCCGCGGTGATCGTGGCGACCAGATCGTGTGGCTGCAGCAGCACCTCTACGGCGCCGGATACAAGGTTCCCGTCACGGGGATTTTTGGCAGCCGGACAGTACGCGCAGTCCGGCAGTTTCAGGCAAGTCGAAAGCTGAACCCGGACGGAGTGGTCGGAAACCGAACCTGGAACCGCCTGCTCAGGGTTCAGCCCGTTCGGGTTCGGTGGTCAGCCGCGGGCAGCAGCAGTCTTCAGGCAGGCATCTCGCTTTCGGCAGACGGACCCCTTTCAGCGAACATCCCACCGCGCCGCGACGAGATCGCCGGAGCGAAGTAAACCGTCTGGCCAAGCTGACTCAGGACTAGCGTCGGATCGTTGTTCGGAGGTCACCCAGCTGGGGAGATGAGACGATCATTTCGTCTCCGTCCTGAAGCCAGACCCGGGGCTTGCGGGCGCTGCCGACGCCGGAAGGGGTTCCCGTGGAGATGATGTCTCCGGGCTCCAGCGTCATCCACCTGGACAGGTGACTGACCAGTTCCGGCACCGAAAAAATCAGGTCCCCGCTGTGAGAGCTCTGCATCAGTTCACCGTTGAGGGTCAGAGTGATCCCGATCGAGTCGTGGGCCCCGGCTTCATCGGGCGTGACCAGACATGGACCACACGGAGCCGAGCCGTCGAAGACCTTTCCGGGCATCCATTGTGGGGTGAGGAACTGGAGGTCCCTTGCTGAAAGGTCATTCAGCAGCGTGTATCCGGCCACATGATTCAGGGCCGATTCAACCGGCACATCCTTGGCTCGACGACCGATCACGAACGCGATTTCAGCTTCAAAGTCAACCTTCTCGCTCTCGCCGGGAAGATCCACGGTCTGGCCGCAGCCGACCAACGCATTTCGGTACTTGGCAAAGATCGTCGGCGCTTTCGGAAGTTCGAGGTTGAACTCCTCGGCGTGTGAACGGTAGTTGAGGCCGATACAGATTATTTTCTGCGGATCGGGAACCGGAGGCAGCAGGGTTACCGAGTCCGGTTCCAGCGTGGTCAGGGAGGCGCTCTCGGACAGCGCTGCTTCAAGTCTTTCAAGCTGCCCGCCGACGATCAGATTCAGCAGGCTGGCATCTCCTGGATCGCCCAGAACGTGCCACGCATCAAGCATGCCGTCATCGGTCAGAACACCTGCGCGCGGGCCGTTCCCGGCGTCGAAAGTTGCGAGTTTCATGGCGCCAGCTTACGCCCGGGCCGGGACATTGCGATAATCCACGCCGGTCGGCTTCACAGTAGCCCGCCTCACGGGGGTGTAGCTCAGTTGGTTAGAGCGCTGGCCTGTCACGCCAGAGGCCGCGGGTTCGAGTCCCGTCACTCCCGTTGCCGGACCTGCCCGAGAGATCGGGCCGGACCGCGTGCATTCCAGCCAGGGCTGGCTGTCGGTTCTCACCAGGCCGACGGCTGATAATCCTTGAGGAAGCAGCCGAAAAGATCCTCACCGAGTTCTCCGCGCACTATCGGGTCATAGACCCTTGCGGCGCCGTCGACCAGATCAAGAGGCGCGTGGAACCCGTCTTCGGCGAGGCGCTTCTTCATCGTGTGAGGACGCTCGTCGGTGATCCAGCCCGTATCGACTGCGGTCATGAGGATGCCATCGCTCTCCAGCATCTCCTGGGCGCTCGTGCGGGTCAGCATGTTGAGCGCCGCTTTGGCCATGTTGGTGTGGGGATGGCCCGGCCCTTTGTATCCGCGCGAAAACTGGCCTTCCATGGCTGACACATTGACCACGTAGGTCCGGCTGGCGGGTGAAGCTGCCATCGCCTGACGAAGCCTGCTGATCAGGATGAACGGGGCGGTCATGTTGCAGAGTTGGACCTCAAGCAACTCGACTGGGTCTACTTCGTTGACCCGTTGGATCCAGCTGTTGCTCGACACCTGATCCGGAACCAGGCCACCGGCATCGATTGCCCGCTCTTCTTCGACCAGATCGAAGCTGGCTGAACCAGCGGTCAGAGACATTGCCGTCAGGGCATGGGGGGTGGGTGCCCAGTGATCAGCCGCCCCGGAAGTGAGGTAGTGATGCCCTTCACTGTCGGGACGGGTGAAAGTCTCAATGCCGGGCAGTCTGCCTGTGGGCAGTTCGCCCCGTTCGGCTGCCAGCAGGGGAGCGTAGGATTCGGGACTTCTGCGGACGGTCTGGCAGGCGTTGTTGATCAGGATGTCCAGGTTCCCCTTTGAAGCCACCCGGTCAGCGAGGTCGATCACCTGGCCTGGATCCCGCAGGTCGATACCGATGATGTCGAGGCGCTCGATCCACTCGTCGCTGTCCTTCATCGCCTTGAATCGGCGCACGGCGTCAAGGGGGAACCTGGTGGTGATGGTGGTATGGGCACCGTCACGAAGCAGGCGTAGCGCTATGTACATTCCGATCTTTGCTCGACCGCCAGTCAGCAGGGCGCGCCTGCCGTTGAGGTTCGTACGGGCATCGCGACGGGCGTGGTTGAACGCGGCGCAGTCGGGGCAGAGCTGGTGGTAAAAGGCATCTACCTTGATGTAGCGCTGCTTGCAGACGTAACAGGCGCGGGATTCCTTCAGCGTGCCCGCGGTAGCTCCAGGTGCGGTGGAGACGATTGGAAGTCCGGCCGTCTCATCGTCGATCCTTCCCGGGTTGGCTGTCGCGGTCCTCGCGGTCACGCCTTCATCATGTGCGACCACCGCTTGACGTTTTTCCTGCCTTCGCCGGCGTTTGACTGACTTGTAGAGACCGGCGGTTGCCTGCTGGATCATGACCGCATCCGCATGGTCCACCGGCAGGCGATCGAGTTCCGCAATCACTTTGAGGCAGGCCGCGACCTCATCGGGATCAAGGCGGTAACCGGGGTCTGCCGGGGGCCGGTTTCTCTGGTCGGTCATCGCCTCGGAGACCCTAAGGGCTCAGGGCCGGCCGCGACCTGCCAATAAGCTTCAGGGAAATGATCAGACTCCACATCATTGTTGGCAGCGTCCGTCCCGTCAGAGTCGGACTCCCGGTTGGTCTCTGGATGGATTCTGTCGCCAGGGGAGATGAACGCTTCGACGTCACCCTGGTTGATCTGGCTGAAGTCAATCTCCCGTTTCTCGACGAGCCGGAAATGCCGCACCTGGGCAAGTACACCCATGAACACACCAAAGCCTGGAGCCGCACGATCGACTCGGCAGATGCCTTCGTCCTTGTCATGCCTGAATACAACGGTGGTGTCTCCCCGGCTCTGAAAAACGCCCTTGACTTCCTCAGCGCCGAGTGGAAGCACAAGGCTGTCGGACTGGTCAGCTATGGCGGGATTTCCGCCGGTCAGCGCGGCGCCCAGGTTCTCAAGCCGACTTTGCTGCAGCTCGGCCTGATGCCCGTTCCGGCGGCCGTGCCGATTCCGTTTGTTTCCGGGATGTTCAATGAAGCTGGTGATTTCGAGCCGACTGAAGCCGTTGCCACGGGTGCCGGTCGCATGCTCGATTCGATCTCCGAGTGGACCACCGTCCTGGAACCGCTCAGGCGTTCGCAGGGCGCTTGATCCGAACCAGTCGCTGTCGGGTTTGCCCTCAGGCAAGGGGCGCGGGCCGGAGTCAGAGCGTCAGGCACCGCCGGCGACAGGCGGCGCGGTGGGGTCTTCGCCCTCCTCGCCGAGGCCCTCACGGCTGATGTATTCCTCGACGAGCAGCAGGTTGTCCTTGGAGCGCTCGATCGCCTTCAACAGGTCTCCCATCAACGCAACCTCCTCGACCTGCTCCTTGACGAACCACTGCATGAACTGCTCAGCACCGTAGTCGCCGACTTCCCGGGCCAGCTTGACCAGCGCGAAAATATCGGCGGAAACCTCCTCCTCCTGGGCCAGGGCCCGGCGCACCGGATCGGCGGCATCCCCAAACTCTGTTCCTGGCGCGGCCACACCGGGGATCACGACATCAGCGCCGGTGTCGAGCAGGAACTGGGTCATCATCATTGCGTGCTCACGCTCTTCGAGCGCCTGACGGTAGAAGAATGCCGCCAGCCTCGGCAGGGTTTCGCTGTCGTAGTAGACGGCCATCGCCACATAGCTCTGGGAGGCGGCGAACTCGTTCGCGATCTGGGCGTTGAGGGCTTCGGCGAAGCCTTTCTTCTTCTTGGCCATGAAGTGCTCCTGTTCTCGGGTGGGTTCGGTCCGGGCGGACCCGGGTCAGTAATTTCCGGTTAGAACACCGTAGCGAAGCTGTCGTGTCTGGTTGGCCATACAGGCCGTCAGGCCACCCTTACTCCCTGCGCGCCAACTCTGCGCGCAGGGGCTTGCCCTTCTGGATTTACCGCTTCGTATCGATGACCAGGTTGCGCTTGATTGAGCCAGCATTGCGCGAGCTCACGGTAACCTGAATCTGACCCCTGACCCGAGCCTTCGACGAGGCACTCACGTTGAAGGAGACCGCTCGGGTTTTGTCAATTCGGAGCGTGCCGATCGTCTTGCACTGAGGAATGACCTTCAGCCCTCGGCGGTCCTTTGAGGATGGCTTCAGGCAGACCTTCACGCCCTCTGCACTGGCCTCACCGGGGGATCCGACGACTATCGTCACCTTTCGCGACTTGCCCCTCCTGATGGCTGGCCTGGCCGGGCCAATCCGCCTCACCGACACCCGGGCCTGTGGCGTCACCTCGACCAGGGCCGAGGCTGTGTTCCCGGATCCGTCGGCTGCCACGACAGATGCCGTTCCGCCCCTGTCGGACCTGCAGCTCGGGGTCAGGCCAGTCACCTCGGTGCCGTCCTGACAGGTCCAGCGTGCGCCGATCAGCTCTCCGGATCCACCAGTCGTACTTACGGCAAGGGCCGCGCCCGCGGTGGAGCGTCGGGTCACGGAGGCCTCAATCGAAAGTGGTGGATCTATCTCGATCGTGTCGGTCCAGGTACGGGTCTTGCTGTTACTTCCAGTCACGGTCGCTGTGACTTCGTAAGTTCCCGGTCCAGGGAATGTGTGCTCGAACCGGGTGCCGCTTTCCCTTGACTCGGTGGTTCCGTCACCGAAGTCCCATCCGGTCTGAGGTGGCGCCGGAATTAGTGTGTTCTGGGAGCGGGCTGATCCGCCGTAGATGCTCACCGTGGGGTCGGCTGACTGCTGCTGGTTCGGGTACCACTGGATTCCGGGGCGATCGATCACGTCAGGGTTGTGGACGGCCTGGATTGCCTGCTCCTCGACTTCGAAGCCGAGCTCCCTTGCTCCCGCGAGGGCCCCCATCACGTTTTCGAACGGTATGCCGGCACCAGTGTTGTACGAGACGAAGTTACTTGAACCGAACTGGTTTCCAGTGCCGGTGGTTGTGTACTGGCCTCTCACCCAGTAGTAGCCAAGAAAGTCACCAGCAAGACCCACCGCGTTGCCGTGCCGGGCTCCCTGAATCGATTCCTCGATCGCCTCGTTCACCTCGGCGAAGGCCTCACCCGGATTGGTCCAGTACACGAGGTCACCCACTCTGATGGTCGTCACTGAAGTCCCTACCTCGATAGTTCTTCCGTCTTTGCTCCAGTAGGGCGCCGACTTCGACCTCGGGATGGAACACTGGGCACCGAAGCAGTTGCTGACCAGGTCAAGCGGGTTTTCGGCGTTGAATGTGTCGATCAGGCCGGTCAAGGCGGCGTTGTCAGCGAGGAAACTGATCGGCGTTTCAGAGCCACCGAGTGAGCCGTCTGTCAGTGGCACAGCCTTGGCCATCGTCCGCTGGATCTCGTTGGCCACGTACTGCCCCTGAGGAATCACTTCCTCGTAAAACGGGTTTGATCCCGGGGGCTCCTGGCGGCCCAGCGTGCCGGCTGCGATTACTGAAGTCCCTCCGTTGAGTTCGTCGAGGGCCCTTCGCGCATAACCCGGCCAGTCAGACGAGAAAACCGGGCTCGGGTAACGGCGTCCCTGAAACTGGTCCGGATGGTTTGGCACGTTCGCATAAAGTCCGTTTGTTGCTCCCGTATCAGGGTCTCTCGCCCACATGACCGGCAGGTTCTCATCGACGCCGAACCCGTCCGGGTGGTTGGTGCCCTGGCCGTTCTGCCAGACAAAAGACCTGACATTGCCGACCGCTGTCCAGATTTCGGATTTTCTCGCCCTGCTTTCGGCTTCGAGGGCGGCAGACACCGACGCTTCGCTTACCTGCCTGAGGTAGGCCGGGTCAACCGGACCCCAGATTCCCGTTACGGCAGGGCCTCCGTGGGTGTGGGTCGAGGAGATGATCACGTCCTCTCTGGAAACGTCGTAACCACGTTGGCTCAGTCCTTCGGCGATCTTTTCCCGTGTTCTGTCGATTCCGTAAGGCGCGAGGGCGCTCCCTTCGTAGGCGGCAAACCACCCAGTCAGGTCGGCAACCACAAATACAACGACCCGATCGCCCTTTGCCACCAGGAAGGCGCGGGTCTGCAGGTCATCTTCGATCCCAAGGTTCGCGTCAGCAAAGACCTGGGTAGTGGGTCCAGTCAGGTAGCCGTATCCGCCGAGGTACTGCGGAGTTTCGGGTTGGATGCTCGCCGAAGCTGCCCCCGCCTCAAATATGGCTGGCTGCATTGCCGGTCGTCCCGCCCCCGCCGTGCTGGTGATGCCGAGCAGAGCGCAGATGCTGATCAGAGCGATTCCAACGAATTGACCGACAGACGATGAACTGCGAGCGAACACGAAGCCTCCTTGTATTTTTTCCGACAAAGCAGCCGGTAGTTCCGGGCTCGTTCAGCCCGGTGGCGGTGACCAGTTTCAGGCCCCCGCCATACCTCTCCTGCGCCCTAAACTAACAAGCTAACGCATCATTGCCAAATCGAGTGAAATATCGCCTGACAATTCGACCCCTGGACGCTAAGGTAGGCCAATGTCGGAACTGTTACACACCTGCTATCGCGTCCGTGATGTGGAGAAGTCGGTCACCTTCTACGAACAGCTCGGGATGAAGGAAATACACCGCATGCCAATTCGTGAAGAGGCGATCAATGTCTTCATGGGCTTTGAAGGCGATGGTCCCCGGCTGGAGCTGACCTTTAACTTTGATCAGAAGGAGCAGTACGAGATCGGGACAGGGTACGGCCACATCGCGATTACGGTGGAGGACATGGCAGAGGCTCTGGAGCGACTGAAAGCCATGGGGATCGAGCCGGAACGCCCCCCGTACTCAGTCCGTGAAGGCGGCTCGCTGCTCTGCTTCGTCCGGGATCCTGACGGGTACCGGGTTGAGTTGATCGAGTCGGGCGCGGGCTGATTTGCCCGGTACCTGAAGCTCCTCAGTTTGCGACGACTCGAAGCGTCGTCAGATCACGGTCGGCAGCGCCTCGCACATAACCCCCGTGGTTGATCGATTCACTTATGAAATCGAGCGTCTCGAGAGTCAGGATTTCGCCCGGCAGTACGTTGGGTATTCCGGGCGGGTAGGTGGCGAGCGGTTCAGCCGAGATTCGCCCTTCGGCATCCCTGAACGGGACAACGTCCTGGTGGGCGAGAAATGCTTCACGCGGGGTCATCGCAGTATCTCCCCACGGAGGGGGCAGAGCGAATTCCGGTTTTCCCCCCGGGGGGTCTTCTGACTTGAGGTCTTTGATCGCGGTCAGCAGGCCATCTACCAGTCGTCTTGCTCGTGCTCGTGTTCCCGTACCCATCCCGAAAACTGCCACGGCTACTGTGTCGGATGCCAGTTCCAGATTGATGTTGGCCATCTCCCGGGCCAGACGGGCAATCCGGTAACCGGTTGAACCTGTGCCCCTCACATCGATCGTCAGCCGCAGGGGGTCCCAGCCCACGACACTCTCGTTCTCGAGCAGGCTGTGGTCGAGTACATCGATTCCGTCAATCGTGCGAAGTTCGGCTCGGGTTTCACGCAGGACCTCGATCGTTTCTCCGAGCATCTCCTCTCCGTGGATGGCCGCCTGACGCCGGGCTGCATCGAGCGATCCACAAAGCAGGGAGTTCGGGCTGGTCGATTCGGTCATGCTGACGCAGCGGTCGATGATCTCCGCTTCGAAGCGACTGTCCTGACCAAGGTGGAGCATTGCTGACTGGGTCAGGCTGCCAATGATCTTGTGGGTCGAGGAGATGACCAGATCGGCGCCGGATTCGAGCGCATCGCGGGGAAGCTCAGGGTGGAAGTGAAGGTGCGCTCCCCAGGCTTCGTCCACGACCAGCGGCACGTTGCGGGAGTGTGCGACCTCGGCCAATGCGGCCACATCGGCGGCGGCTCCGAAGTAGGTCGGAGAGACGATCACCGCGGCCGATGCCTCAGGGCACCGGTCGAGTGTCTCGGCCAGCGTGTCGGGTGTCAGGCAGTGAGCGATTCCCAGATCTGAGTCGACTTCTGGCGCCGCGAAGAACGGCTTCAGGCCGGCCATGACCATTCCATCAACCACCGAGGAGTGGACGTTTCGCTGGATCACGATTTCAGGGCCCCGGTGGGCCACAGCCAAGCACATCGCCTGGTTTCCCTGCGAAGCACCGTTGACCAGAAACCAGGTACGACCTGCGCCCCAGGCCGCAGCCGCCAGTTGCTGGGCCTCTCCGAACGGATTCAGTTCACCGACGTCTATGCCCTCAATCAGGGCGGGAATATCGTCAGTCAGGCCCGTCTGGCCAACCAGCAGATGAAGAGCATCGTCGGCACCGATCCCGCCCTGATGGCCCGGTACGTTGAACCGTCCGGGGTCGCTCTGGGCGTACTCAAGCAAGGCATCGACATACGGAGTCCGGTCTTGATCGAGCATTGAACCAGTGTATTGACGCCAGGCAGGCAGGCCGCATGGGCTCCAAAGTCGGGTTGCCAGAATCTGTTCGGCTCCAGCCCGGTCCGGTAAGCCCGAACTGCCCGGAAGGATCAGCCGTAGGGGTACCACCAGTCTTTTACTTCGATCACCGAGTCCATATGAACGTGCTTGGCCTCCCGGAAGGCATCAAGTCCCTCTGTGCCCAGTTCGCGACCTATCCCTGAGTTTTTGAATCCGCCAAAGGGGCCGGCGTCGTTGTCGGTCAGCGGATCGTTGATCCAGACCGACCCGGCGCGCACCTCTTTGAGACACCGAATGGCGGTGTGAAGGTCGCGCGTGTAGATGTTGGCGCCGAGTCCGAAGTCGAGCGAGTTCGCCTTGGCTATCGCCTCGTCGAGAGATGCAACAGGCACGATCGGCGCGACCGGGCCAAAGGTCTCTTCGGTCATGAGATCGGCATCTTCAGGAACTCCGGTGAGCACGCAGGGTTCCAGATAATGCCCGCGTTCCATGCCCGCGTTTCCACCACCGGTGAGGAGTTCCGCGCCGCCGGCGACTGCTGATTCGACTTGAGCCAAAGCCTTCCCACGCTGAGTGGCCGAGACCATCGGGCCGATGTCTGTCTTTGGGTCCAGGGGGTCTCCGACGATCAGTGAGCGCGTATGTTCAACGAAGGCCTGTACGTAGTCGTCGTAGATGTTCTCCATGACGTAGAAACGCTCCGACGAGGTGCATACCTGTCCTGCGTTCAGGTACGCCGCCCAGGCTCCGCCACGAGCAGCCACTTCAAGACCTTCCGGGCCGATATCCGAGCAGACGATGAAAGGGTCTTTGCCGCCCATCTCGAGGTTCACCCGGGCGTTCCTCGAAGCACAGGCAACTCCCACCTTCCGCCCGGTCTCGACCGACCCGGTGAAGGCAACACAGTCGATTCCGGGGTGGGCGCTCATCGCTGCTCCCGTCTCTCCGGCCCCGGCGACCAGGTTGACTGTGCCCGCCGGAAGCTCGGCGAAAACATCGGCAAGGGCGAGCGTGGAAAGCGGGGTGATCTCCGATGGCTTGCACACCGCTGTATTGCCGGCGGCCAGAGCCGGCGCAAGCTTCCAGCAGAGCAGCAGCAGGGGAAAGTTCCAAGGCACAATGCATCCGACCACCCCGTGAGGTTCCTTGACGACCACCGCGAACTGGCTCGACTCGATCGGGGGTATCACCCTGCCGATCTCCGACCGCGCGACCTCGGCGTAGTAATCGAAGCAGGCGGCGCACCACTCGACCTCATCGGCGGACTCGGTCAGCGGCCGGCCGATCTCGGTGGTCATGATCGCTGCCAGCGCGTCTGTCCGTTCACGCAGGGCAGTCGCGACTCCCCTGAGCAGCGGGGTACGGTCCACTCCCGGCATCGCAGCCCACTCCGAGCAGGCGGCGCGCGCCGCCTTTACGGCGGCATCGAGCTGGGCTGCCGAAGCCAAAGCGACCGTGGCCACCGTCTGCTCGGTAGCCGGGTTCTCAACCTCCAGCCCAGCGCCTTCACCCTTGATCATTTCGCCACCAATCAGCAACCGCGTCTCATATCCCATGGCAGGAAAATAGTAAATCTGGCCGGAAGGGCTGAGACATCAGGCGTTTCTTCTGCTGCAGATCACTGATGAGGGCCGAATGACAGCCCTGAACTGCGGTCAGATCGGGATTGAGACAGTGGCCTTGTTGTCGTCGTCGGCCCGGCGCTCGACCATCCTCTCGGCCCTGCGCTGCTGGAAGATCACGACCAGCATCGCGACCACGGCGACCGTGAACATCATCGTCGCGATCACGTTCACCTGAACCGGAATGCCGCGCTGGTTGGCACCGAAGATGTAGAGCGGGAAGGTTACGTTCGAACCGGCGTTGAAGTTGGAGATTACGAAGTCATCGACAGATAGTGCGAAGGTGAGCATCAGAGCGCCGGCGATGCCCGGAAGAAGCAGCGGCAGGGTGATCTTGAAGAAGGTGGTGATCGGTGATGCCCCGAGGTCGGCCGAGGCCTCCTCGAGTCTCCGGTCGAAGCCAATCAGGCGTGACCGCACGACGATTACGGCGAAGCTGATCGAGAACATGATGTGGGCGATCAGCAGCGTGGTGAAGCCGAGGTTTATACCGTAGAGCAGGAACATCGACAGCAGTGCGGCACCGATCACGACTTCGGGCGTTGCGATCGGGATCACGATCAGCAGGTTGGCAGCCTTACGGCCGAGAAACTGGTAGCGAACCAGGGCAAGGGCGATCAGGGTGCCGAGGAATGTAGACCCGACCGCAGTGAAGAAGGCAAGTCGAATACTCAGCAGCAGGGACTGGTTGATCTCTTCGTTATCGAAGGCACCTTTCCAGTAATCGGTGGTGAACCCGACCCATTCGAAGTTGAACTTGCCGGTCGGATCGTTGAAGGAAAAGACCGCGATCACGGCGATCGGGGCGAGCATGTAGACCAGCACAAGAATGCCTATGTAGAGAACGCCGTTCTCCCGGATGCGAGCCCACAGGCCCATCCTCTACCGGACCTCTTCTTCCTCGCCCATCAGGGCTTCGGTACCGGCAAATCGGATGTAAAGGAGAACCGCAATGAGAATGATCACCAGAAGGGTGAACGAAAGTGCGGCCGCTGTCGGGTAGTCGTTGACCACCAGGTACTGGGCCTGGATCACGTTTCCGATCATCGACTGGTTGGTTCCTCCGAGGAAGGTCGCATTTACGTAGTCACCAGCGGCCGGGATGAATGTCAAGAGGACACCGGCGATGATCCCGGGGGCGGTCAGTGGAAGGGTTACCTTGAGGAAAGTCTGCCTCGCCGACGCGTAGAGATCCCTGCTCGCTTCGAGCAGCCTCAGGTCCAGCCGCTCGAGAGACGCATAGAGCGGCAGCACCATGAATGGCAGGAAGTTATAGGTCAGCCCGGCGATCACCGCGCCGGCCGTGGCCAGAACCCGGCCATCCTGGGGAACGATGTGAAGGAACTTGAGGACATCCACCACCGGGCTGTTGTCTTCGAGAATCGTCTTCCAGGCGATGGTTCTGATCAGGTAGGTGGTGAAGAACGGGGCTATCACGGCAAACAGCATCAGGTTCTGCCACCTGCCCGCTTTGAACGCGATGGCATAGGCGAGCGGATAGCCCAGGAGAAGGCACAGAACAGTCGCGACGCCCGCATAGAGGAACGCCCTGCCGAACTGGGTCGAGTAGTTCGAGATCGCGTTTGTGTAGTTCTCGAAGGCCCAGGTCAGCTGAAATCCGTCAGCGAGGGATCCGGTTTTCAGGGAAAGCTCGCCCATGAAATACATGGGAACAACGAAGAACAGGGTCAGCCACAGCAGCCCCGGCGCCAGAAGGGCGTAGGGGACCAGGCGCTGGCGGAGCGTTGTCAAGCCTTGGCTCTCTCTGCTTGATTCAACGCTCCGCCAGTTCCCGTCAATTACCTTTTCGGGGTTCTAACCCTTGGTTACCGCAACCCAGGCGTTCTCAACCTCGCGCTTCGCGGCCTCGTCACCGGGTGGCGACACCTGATTGGTGCAGTCGGCAAGAAACTCTTCGGAAGGGAAGATCAGTTCGCTCTCGGCAAGCGCCGGATCCTGTTTCGCGAGAATTTCCTTCACGCCCGAAACCGGGGTTATGTAGTTCACGTACTCGACTATCTGAGCCTGGTTTGCGGGCTCATAGACATAGTTCATGAACTCGTAGGCGGCTGGTGAGTTGGGTGCACCTAGCGGGATTGACATGTTGTCCGACCAGATCATGCATCCCTGCTCGGGCTGTATGTACTCGATGTTCTCGTTGTCGGCCTGGGCCTGGACCGCATCTCCAGACCATCCAACCGCGGCAACTACATCTCCCTTTGCCAGATCCTGAACGTAGTCGTTACCGGTGAATCTCCTGATCTGACCGTCGTTCTTGGCCTGCTTGATCTTGTCGATTGCGTCGAGCCAGTCCTGGGTCGAGGCGTTCACCGGGTCGATCCCGTCAGCCTTCATAACGAGCGGAACGGTGTCGCGCAACTCGTCGAGCATCGTGATTTTGCCTTTGTACGCAGGGTCAAACAGGTCGTTTATTGACTTGATGTCCGGCGCCAGATCAGTTCGAACCACGAGGCCCGTCATCCCCGACTGCCACGGAATCGAGTAGGTCCGCCCCGGATCAAAGGCGGGATCCTGGAGGCTGGGGATCAGGTTGTCGAAGATCGGCTCAAGGGCATTCGGATCAAGTTTCTGCAGGTAACCGAGATCCCACATCTTCTGTGACATCCAGTCGGTGACGGTCAGGATGCTCCTGCCACCCGAATCGCCATTTGCCAGCAGAGGCTGGACCTTGCCGAAGAAGTCGGTATTCGAGTTGACGTCCTCGGTGTAGTTGACTTTGATGCCGGACTCCTTTTCGAAGTCCGAGATCGTCTCTTCGTCGATGTAAAGGGGCCAGTTCGAGATGTTCAGGGTTCCGGACGCGTTACCGGCGGCGGCCGTCGGGGCTTCCGACGAATCAGTTCCTTCCGATATGCCTCCGCCACCACAGGCCGCGATGGCAAGTGATGCTGCCAGTCCGGCCAGTGACAGTAGAAACAGCTTGCCGGGGTTTTTTTTGTTTCTCTCGCTCACTTTTGACTCCTTTGGTTGATCTTCAGTGGTCAGGCGCATAAATTTTTCAGCTCAGGCCCCGGTGGGGGAGGTCTCGACAGATTCGGTTACCAGGTGCATGTGTTCAGGCTCCCAGCTGAGGTGTACCCGCGAACCCGGTCCGGGTAACCTCGAACGATCCTCTTCGCTTGCGTTCGGAACGAGCACTGTCAGTCTGGATTCAGCGGTGACTTCAACCCCTAGCTGCGTGGTGGTCCCGAGGAAGAGCGAGCTTTCCACAACGCCTTCTATCCCGGGTCGGTCGGTCGGTCCCTGGCCGGGAGCTGAGACCTCCAGTTTCTCTGGCCTGACCACGGCGAACAGACTCCTGTCGCTGCTGAACCTCGAGACATCCGGCATCGGAATGGTTGGCCCCCCCTTGATTCTGACGCTGCTCCCACCGTCTATCTCGGCCGGCATCAAGTTGGATACACCGATGAATCCGGCGACGAATGTGGTTGCCGGCTTCTCGTAGACCTCTTCAGGGCCGGCACACTGCTCAATTCTTCCGTTGTTCATGACCGCAATCCGGTCCGACATCGTCAGAGCCTCTTCCTGATCGTGAGTCACATAGATAAAGGTGATCCCGACGTCCATCTGGATTTTCTTGAGCTCGACCTGAAGGGCCTTGCGGAGCTTCAGGTCAAGTGCGCCGAGCGGCTCATCGAGCAGCAGCACCTTCGGCAGGTTGACCAGCGCCCGGGCAAGGGCCACGCGCTGCTGCTGGCCACCTGACAGCTGAGCTGGCTTGCGCTTTGCTTCCTTGGAGAGTCCGACCCGCTCGAGCTCTGCGGCCACTCGCCTGCTGATCTCCTCTTTGCCGACCTTTTTGCGCTTGAGTCCGAATCCGACGTTCTCCTCGAGCGTCATGTGGGGAAAGAGTGCGTAGCTCTGAAAGACCGTGTTGGTCGGCCGCTTGTAGGCGGGCTCGCCAGCCACGTCGATTCCGTCGATCTTCACCTTTCCCGAGCTCGGTTGCTCAAACCCGGCGATCATTCGAAGCGTTGTCGTCTTGCCACATCCGCTGGGGCCGAGCATCGTGAAGAACTCGCCACTGGCTATCTCAAGATCGATGTCGTCTACGGCCCGGAAGCTCCCGAACTTCTTGGTTACGCCTTCGAGCTGGACGCTGCCGGTGGAACCCGGCTCGCCTGGTTCGGGCGGGCCTTCTGCCAGTCCGGCATCGGCAAGCTCTGCAGCGTTTTCCATCAAGCACTCTTTCCTCGCGGTTAACTTGGTGGTGACCATCCCGGGCAGAGATGATCGATATCTATCGTTGAAACCTACGGCAATTCGGTGGCTTCGTGCAACTCTGCTTGCCGATACTGACTTGCCTTGTCCTTCACGGCTCTTTAGGCTTGAGTGTGAATATCTGTTTGGTCAGAAACCCGACGGACCAGCAAAGGAGAAGCTCATGCGCACCGCCACACCCACCCAAGCCGCCACCATGGACCTGCAGGCCGAGGCCCGGCGCCACCTCTGGTTGCACTTCTCCCGCATGGGCGGGTACGACTCCGAGCATGAGATCCCGATCATCACCCGTGGCGAAGGTTGCTACGTCTGGGACGACAAGGGCAACAGGTACATGGATGGCCTCGCTGGTCTTTTCTGTGTGAATGCCGGTCACTGTCGACCCGAACTTGCCGAAGCTGCCTACAAGCAGATGCAGGAACTGGACTTCTCAATCATCTGGAGCTACGCCCACCCTAAGGCGATCGAGTTGGCAAGCAAGATCGCATCGCTCGCGCCCGGTGACCTCAACCGGGTCTTCTTCACCAGCGGTGGTGCTGAATCGGTCGAGTCGGCCCTCAAGCTGGCTCGCAACTACTGGCGCATGTGTGGTCGGGGTCAGAAGGCCAAGGTAATCGCCCGGGAGATCGCCTACCACGGCACCACTCTGGGTGCGCTTTCAGCCACCGGGCTGACCGACCTGCGGGCCCAGTTCGAGCCTCTTTCGCCCGGCGGTTGTCATGTCCCGAACACCAACATGTACCGCTACCCCGACGACCGCGACCCGATGCTGCTCGCCGATGCAATCGAGGACCGGATCATGTTCGAGGGTCCGGAGACTGTCGCCGCTGTAATCCTTGAGCCGGTGCAGAATGCCGGGGGGTGCTTCGTCCCGCCAGACGGTTACTTTCAGCGGGTCCGCGAGATTTGCGACCGGCATGACGTCCTGTTGATTTCAGATGAGGTCATCTGTGCCTGGGGCCGCCTCGGACATTTCTTCGGAGCTGAGCGCTTCGGTTACCAGCCGGACATCATCACCTCGGCCAAGGCGCTTACTTCCGCGAACATCCCGATGGGAGCGATGATCTGCTCCGACAAGCTGGCCGAGCCGTTCATGGAAGGCACCGAGTCCTTCGCTCACGGCTTCACCTTCGCCGGACACCCGGTTGCCTCTGCGGTCGCGCTTGCCAACATCGAGCTCTACGAGCGCGACGGCCTGCTCGAGCACGTCCAGAAAAAAGAACCCGAGTTCCGGGCGATGCTGGAGAGCCTTCGTGACATTCCAATCGTCGGTGACGTCCGTGGCGCTGGCTTCTTCCAGGCCATTGAGCTGGTCAAGGACCAGGAGACCAAAGAGACATTCGAGGGGCCTCAGGCCGAGGGTCTGCTCCGCGGTTTTCTGTCGGGTGAGCTTTACCGCCGCGGGCTGATCTGCCGCGCCGACGATCGCGGCGACCCGGTCATCCAGTTCTCCCCGCCACTGATTGCCGATACCGAGGAGTTCGAGTTCATGCATGACGTGCTCAGGCCGGTGCTTACCGAAGCCTCCGAGCGGATGGACAGGTTCTGAGCCACCCCGCCGACGAACCAGCCGTGGCTGCGACCAGTTGATCAGACGAGAGAGGCAGGGGAATTCATGAAGGTTGGAGTTCCGAAGGAGATCAAGCAGGATGAGTACCGGGTTGCCATAACCCCGGCCGGAGTACGTGAAATGGTCGATCATGGCCACGAGGTTTATGTGGAGACCACGGCCGGCGAGGGAAGCGCCATCACTGACGCCGAGTTTGAGGCTCAGGGTGCGAAGGTATTACACGATGCCGCGACTGTCTTCGAAGCGGCGGAGATGATCCTGCATGTCAAAGAACTCCAGGCAGCCGAAATCGAACTGCTCCAGCCGCATCATTTGCTCTTTACCTATCTGCATCTGGCCCCTGATCCGGAACAGACTCGCGGACTGGTTGATTCGGGAGCCACCTGCGTCGCGTACGAAACGGTTGAGGACTCTGCCGGCCGGCTGCCGCTGCTCGCTCCGATGAGCGAAATAGCCGGCAGGATCGCGACTCAGGCAGGTGCCTTCATGCTGGAGAAGCCGATGGGCGGACGCGGGATTCTTCTCGGGGGTACGCCCGGGGTGGCTGCCGCCAACGTGGTTGTGATCGGTGGCGGCGTGGTCGGAACCAATGCCGCCTTCATAGCGATGGGCATGGCCGCGGATGTCTTCGTTCTGGACCGTTCGATCGGCCGGCTTCGTGAACTGGACCTCCACTACGCCCGCGAAGCCTCAACCGTCTACTCCACATCGCTGGCGATAGAGGAACTGCTGCCGAAGGCCGATCTGGTGATCGGTGCCGTGCTTGTCCACGGGGCCCGGGCACCCTTTGTCATCAAGCGCGAACAGCTGGGCCTGATGAAACCCGGCGCGGTGCTCGTTGACGTGGCGATCGACCAGGGCGGCTGCTTCGAGACCTCCCGGCCTACAACCCACCAGGACCCGGTTTTCGAGGTCGATGGAATCATCCATTACTGCGTGGCGAACATGCCTGGGGCGGTACCGATAACAGCCACTCACTCCCTGACAAACGCAACCTTGCCCTACGCGCTTTCGCTGGCTGACCACGGGCTCGGTGGAGCAGTCCACCGTGATGCGGGGCTCCGGCCGGGGATCAATGTAGCCAGCGGCAAAGTCACCCACCAAGGCGTCGCTGAAGGCGTCGGTGCGGAGTACGTGCCGCCGGAAGAAGCCCTGGGCTGGAGCTGACCGTCGCGGGTGCAGTCAACTGAACTGGTGCTGCCGAGTGGCGCCACCGCAACTCGACAGATGGGAGAAGTCTGATGGCGATTACCGGGAAGCTCAAGCTTCAGAACATGATCAACGGCGAGTTTGTCGATCCGATCAGCGGCGAACGCGAAGAGGTGATCAACCCTTCAACCGGTGAGGTAATCGCGGACTCACCGCTTTCAGGTGCCGAGGACATAAATCGCGCCGTCGCCGCGGCAAAGACTGCCTTTGAGGGAGGCTGGGCCACTACCACTCCGGCCGAGCGTTCGAACCGCCTGCTCGCGCTTGCCGATGCGATCGAGGAGAACGGCGAGGAGCTCACCGATCTTGAGTCCGCAGACGCCGGCAAGCCCCGGCAGGCGTTTATCGACGAGGAGCTGGCCACCACTGCCGATCACATTCGCTTCTTTGCGTCGGCCGCGCGCAACCTCGAGGGCAAGGCCGCGATGGAGTACGTCGAAGGGCACACTTCGTACATCCGCCGTGAACCGGTCGGCCCTGTCGCCCAGATAACCCCCTGGAACTACCCTCTGATGATGGCTATCTGGAAGCTTGGACCGGCTCTGGCCACCGGCAACACGCTGGTGCTCAAGCCAGCCGAGTCGACTCCGGTGACCACACTCCACACGCTGGCCCGGATCTGTGCGGAAATCTTCCCTCCCGGGGTGACCAACTTTGTCGGTGGTCACGGCGACCCCGCCGGTTCGACCCTGGTTACCCATCCCGACATCAGGATGGTTTCGCTCACCGGCTCGGTCGGGACCGGTAAGTGGATCGCCAGGGCCGCGGCGGATTCGTTGAAGCGGGTTCATCTTGAACTGGGTGGCAAGGCGCCGGTGATCATCTTTGACGACGCCGACATCGCACAGACCGCCGAACTCGTCTCTGCCTACGGTTTGTTCAACGCCGGCCAGGACTGCACGGCAGCCTGTCGCATTCTCGCGGGCCCAAAGATTTACGACGATTTCGTTGCGGCTCTGGCGGAGGAGGCCGGCGGATACAGGGTCGGCGAGCTAGATGACCCCGAGACCACGCTCGGCCCGGTCAACTCGGCCCGGCAGCTCGACCATGTGACCGGCTTTCTCGATCGAAAGCCCGAGCACGCCCGGTTCGCCACTGGTGGTGGCAAGGCTGACCGCCCAGGCTTCTACATCGAGCCCACCGTGGTCGCTGACCTGAAACAGGATGATGAGATGGTTCAGAACGAAATCTTCGGACCGGTCATGACCGTTCAGCGCTTTGCTGACGAAGAAGAGGCGGTCCGGTGGGCCAACGGCACCCGTTACGGCCTGGCCTCATCAGTCTGGACCCGTGACATCGGTCGTGCGCTGAGGGTTACCAATGCTCTCCGTTTTGGTGCCGTCTGGATCAACGACCACATCATCATGGCCCCGGAGATGCCTCACGGCGGATACGGTGAATCGGGTTACGGCAAGGACATGTCGATGTATTCCCTCGAGGATTACACCCAGATCAAGCACGTGATGATCAACCTCGACTGAGTCCCGAAAAGGGTGTCGTTCACGAAGCAGGGAGTCGGTAATCCATCGGACGGAGACGCCTGGAAGCCTCGTTCAGCCAGAGGGAGTCGTGTCGCGCAGCTTGATCAGGCCACCTATGACTCCGAGGTAGGCGTTCCCGTCAGGCCCCAGCGCTAGACCAGCGTAGTTGTTGTTAAAAAGCAGGCCCGAACCGGCGTAGCGGGTCCAGACGGTCCTGCCGGTTCGGAAGTTGATCGCAGTCCAGTAGTAGCCCTGCGAGCCACTCGGGTCAGGTGGCCTGGTGTAGGTATAAATCAGCCCGGTGCGAGTTGACATCTTCGGCACGGCTGAGGGCGCACGTTCGGAGTAGCTGGTCCACACCTTGCGACACCCCAGGCCGTTGGGACGTACGTCTACCCGGGCAAACCCGGGCTCGGACACAACGGCGCCGCCGCCAGATATGAACGGGTCCGTATAGCCGTAGTTGTTCTCCACTATCAGTGAGCGTCCGGCGCCGATCAGGGAGTTTTCGGTGGCACCCTTGCCTTTCTGAAAAACCGGCACTTCACAGACTGTGCGCTTCTGCCCGGGCCGAAGCTTCAATCCGGTTCGGTAGACCACCACATTCATCGGATCGGCGTTGTCGGTGATCGCCACGAAACCCCCCTTGATCAGGGTTGGAGTGGTTCCGGTGCCGGCGTCAGCCTGACCAGGCTTGACCTGGCCGGTATTTCGGTAGCGGACTTTCCACTCGACCTTCGGAGTTCCGTTGCGGGTCGTCCCGAGCCGGTACATCCTGCTGCTTGATGCCAGGTAGATGCCGTTCTGCCCGATTGTGAAGGAATTCTGAACCGGCTCTCCGAGGCGGATCGCGCGGACCTTCCCAGTCCGACGGTCGATAGTTCCGAGCTTACCTGTCTGCTTCGAGACGAACCAGATCCGCCCGGAGTAGTCGGGCAGTACCGAGCTCATTCGTTCCAGTTCCGGATCTATAACTTTGCTGAGGTCAAAGTCCCGCTCGAGGACAAAGCCGTCCCCTTCCTCGTTTTGCCCAAGCACCCAGATGTGGTTGGTCTTGGTAGCGGCCCAGATCCGGTCGCGGTTATCCAGAAAGAAGTACCCGCCAGCTGTGTAGTCCTGGTAGGCAGGTGTGCCGCCGATTGCCGGGCCATCGGGCAGATTCAGTGTCGCGATCACGGCGAGCGTTTCCGGATCTACGATCCTGGCCTGAGGCGGAGTCAGGGTCGATGGACAGATCGTCACTATGCGCCCCTTGCTGTCGAAGGTGATCGTTGCGCAGACTCCAGGCAGGGCCGAGCCGGAGGACGTCTCGGGGTTGAGACCAACCGGCCCGGGGCCCGGGTATGCGTCGCTCATCCAGGAATCATTGTGGATGTTGCTCCAGGGGTTAGCAGCGAGAAACGGGTTCTGTGGTGGTCGGTGCGTTCCTGCGACAGGGCTGAGCGATGCAGCCTGACCGGAGAACGCAGGAAGAGAGGGAGCGGGCGGCAGAGAGCTGATCGGCACTGCCAAAGCCGACGAAATGACCGACCCGCTGATTACACAGGCCAGCGCAAGAGCCCCCAGTATCCCCCCGAACAACCTTTCCATGGGAGTAATGCTACCCGCAAGGCTAGAGGCCGTAGGTTTTTCCAATGATTTCCTTCATTATCTCGTCGGTTCCCCCGCCGATCGGGCCGAGGCGGGCGTCGCGCAGGGCGCGCTCGACTTCGTACTCCTTCATGTAGCCATAGCCACCGTGAATCTGGACTGCTTCGTCAGCGATCTCGACCAGAGTGCGCTGGGTGAAGAGTTTTGCCATCGAGACTTCCCGGATGACGTCCTCGCCTTCCTCGAGGCGGCGGAGTGTGTCCCAGGTCAGGGTGCGGCTGGCGGCTGTCTTGGTCGCCATTTCGGCGATCTTGTGACGGATCGCCTGGAAGTTTGCGATCGGTCGACCAAAGGCTTCGCGTTCGCGGGCGTAGTCGATGCTGATCTCGATCAGACGATCCATCGCCCCGATCGCTCCGATTGCCATAAGCAGGCGCTCCCAGGCGAAGTTGGCCATGATCAGCTGGAAGCCGTCGTTTTCTTCACCGAGCAGGTGTTCCTCCGGGACCTCGACATCGGTGAAGGCGATCTCACCGGTGTCGGAGGAGTGCCAGCCGTGCTTCTCCAGTTTCGAGGTGACTTCATATCCGGGAGAGTTGGTCTCGATTACGAGGAAAGAGATGCCCCCATGACCTCCCTCCTCGGTTGTCTTCACAGCACAGACCAGGAAGTCGGCGGTGACTCCGTTGGTGATGAAGGTCTTCGAACCGTTGACCACCCATCCCCCGTCGGTTCGCTTCGCTCTTGTCCTGATTCCAGCGACATCGGAGCCGGCGCCAGGCTCGGTGATCCCGAGGGCGCCTATCTTTTCACCCTGGATCCCCGGAACTACCCAGCGCTGACGTTGCCACTCGTTCCCGAATTTGAACACCGGGGGCATGGCGATCGAGGCGTGAGCGTTGAGGCCGGCCGCCACCCCTCCGGACGCCCCCCGGCGGGAAAGCTCCTCGACCCAGACGGCGTCGTGAAGGTGAGTGCCGCCCTGGCCCCCGTACTCCTCGGGGAACTTCAGGCCGAGAAAGCCAAGCTCGCCGCAGCGGCGGTACAGTTCCCGGGGGAACTGCCTCTGGTCTTCCCATTCCGAGACATTGGGCGCGATCTCCTTCTCGACGAAACGCCTGACGGACTCCCGTAGTTCCTGATGTTCGGCCGAGAACGGCGGTGCCGGGCTTGCCAGCGAAGAAGCACTTCCGTTGGTTTCACTCACCGGCGGATCATAAGGGGGCGAAGGCGATACTTCGCCCGGAGAGCCAGGACTAGTAGCCGGCGGGGTGACGCGCTATGAAGCTGCCGGAGGTAGAACGCATGCTCGCGCTCCAGCCCGGACCGTTGCCCGGAGTCATTGAGGTGTCGAATCTGAGACCGGCGACAACCATGTACATATGCCCGGAGTTCGAGTAGGTGGTGATCCACTTTCCCCTCCCAGGCTCGCCCCAGCTGAAGTAGCCGGTCGAAGGCATCGGGCTCGAGACGAACCGACCACCACGCAGCGCAAAGCTGACGGTTCCTGAGCAGTCGTAGGCGGTGTCAAAAAAGCTGGCGTGTCCGCCGCCGTAGCGGTACGGCTTGTTGCGGATCCTGTTGGCCCATTCAATTACTGCCTTGACCCGGTCGGGCGCTGATGCGGGAGCGATCGCCTTGCCGTTGACAAGGCGAGCCTTCGTTGCCGGCTTGCATTTACCGGTGTTCAAGATCAGGCCACCGCTCGAACTGTCCGTGCAGCCGCCGGGGGACTTCGAGGCGGCAGAGGAATCTGAGGGGGCTACAAGGATCAGCAGGAAGAGGCACAGAAGGGCCAGTAATCCAAGTGCTGAAGTGTTGAAACTGGAAAAGCGGGTTATACGAAGCAAATTGATACCGAATCTCCCTTTTTCGGCCTACGGGGTTAGCTGTCGGGCTGGCGCTCTTTGGAGCTTGCGCTCCCGCCTTGACTGGCGGGTTCGCCCCATGAAACTTGGTTCCCCCGATCCCCGGTCGCATAGCTAGGGGGATTCGGCGTCTCGGTTTTTGAACTTACGGAATAATAGACGATCTGCTCGTAATTCGCTAACACTTGCCCAATTCCTCGGATGTGCAGGGGATTTCCATCAACTGGCGAATCCAGTCGAGTGTCACCCGGGCCTGCGAAACGGCGATCAGGGGTCATCTCCGGTGGGTCGGGTCACGGTCCGGCGTGCGGGGCGGTGGTAGGTTTGGTCGGATGGAGATCAATGAAAAGACTGTGCTTTTGACCGGTGCCACGGGGGGTCTGGGACGGTCCATGGCCCTGCGTCTGGCGGGAGCCGGGGCGCGGGTAATCCTCTCCGCGAGAGATCCGGAAGCGCTTGAAGCTCTCGCAAAAGAGCTCCCCGGTAGTGGCCATTCGGCTGCTGTTGCCGATCTGGGGGAAGCGGATGCAGCTGTCAGTCTGGCTGCCTCGCTCGGGCCGGTGGACTGCCTGGTCGCTAACGCGGCTCTGCCGGCTACGGGCCGGCTCACGGAGCTCAGTGGAGAACAGGTCGCCCGGATGCTGCGTGTGAATCTGGAATCACCCATTTTGTTGGCTCAGGCACTGCTTCCCGGGATGCTTGATCGCGACCTTGGCAAGCTGGTTCTGATCGGTTCACTTGCGGGCAAGGCCGGTAGCCCCCGTTCTTCGATTTACAACGCGAGCAAGTTCGGTCTGCGCGGCTTCGCTTTCGGATTGAGTGGTGACCTGACTGGCACGGGGGTCAGCATCAGCGTGGTCGCTCCTGGTTTTGTCCGGGATGCCGGGATGTTTGCGGACTCCGGAGCAAAGGCTCCGTCGCGCCTTGGCACGACGTCTCCGGGGGAGGTTTCCGACGCACTCATGAAGGCCATCGAGGGCGAGAAAATTGAAATCACCGTCGCACCGCTCAAGCAGCGCGCCATGGCTCATGCCGGCCTCGTCAGCCCCACGCTTTCGTATCGGGCCCAGTCAGGCCCCGCTGGCCAGAAGACGGCCGACATCGTCACCCGGGGCCAGGCTGACAAGCGATAATCAGACTCACGACGTAAACGCAGAGACGAGAGAAGAAGACATGAGCAGCGATTCATTCGGCGCCCGCGCCGAACTCGAAGTGGACGGCAGGGCGTACGAGATACACAGGCTCGATGCCCTCCAGCCGAAGTTCGACGTCGCTCGCCTGCCCTACTCGATCAAGGTTCTGCTCGAGAACGTGCTGAGGCTTGAGGACGGGGTGTCGGTTACGGCTGCCGACGTGGAGGCGATCGCCTCCTGGGACGCCGAAGCCGAGCCCTCGGTCGAGATCCCTTTCCAGCCGGCCCGCGTTCTGATGCAGGACTTCACCGGTGTTCCCGCCGTGGTCGACCTGGCGGCGATGCGCGATGCGATCGACGAGATAGGCGGTGACCCGACCACCATCAACCCGTTGGTCGATGTCGATCTGGTGATTGACCACTCTGTCCAGGTCGATGCCTTTGGAAGCGGCATGGCCTTTGAGGTAAATGCCGAGCGTGAGTTCGAGCGAAATCAGGAACGCTACGAGTTCCTGAAGTGGGGCCAGAAGTCCTTTGACAACTTCCGCGTGGTTCCGCCCGCGACCGGGATTTGCCACCAGGTAAATCTCGAATACATCGCTCAGGTCGTCTACAGCCGTGAGCAGGACGGGGTGCTTGCCGCCTATCCGGACACTCTGGTCGGAACCGACTCACACACCACGATGGTTAACGGACTTGGCGTGCTCGGCTGGGGAGTAGGCGGGATCGAGGCGGAGGCCGCCATGCTCGGGCAGCCGATCTCGATGCTCCTGCCACAGGTCGTCGGCTTCCGGCTTGCCGGCAAGCTGCCTGATGGTGCCACGGCGACCGATCTGGTTTTGACGGTCACCGAAATGCTGCGCGAGCGCGGGGTTGTCTCCAAGTTCGTTGAGTTCTATGGACCAGGCCTTCCCACCCTGCCGCTTGCCGACCGTGCAACCCTCGGCAATATGTCTCCCGAGTTTGGTTCCACCTGCGCAATCTTCCCGCCAGACGCGGAGACCCTCAGGTATCTGGAGCTGACCGGCAGGCCGACTTCGACAATCGCCCTGGTTGATGCCTATGCCCGCGAGCAGGGCATGTTCCACACGGCTGAGTCCGAGGACCCGGTCTTCAGCGAAACCCTCGAGCTTGAGCTTGACTCGGTCGTGTCATCGATAGCCGGTCCGAAACGGCCTCAGGACAGAGTCTCGCTTTCCGACGCGAAGCTGGCGTTTCTCGATGTGCTCGCTGAGTCCGACGAAGACGCCGCTCGGGACCTCAGCCCACTTGACGAGGCACTCGCCGAGTCCTTTCCGGCATCCGATCCGCCCGCTGAGGATCACAGCAACGACGCCGGCCCGCCGGCTGGCCGGCCCCACGAGGTATCTGCCGCCGTACTGGAGCGCCGCTCCGGTGACGCCGTCGAAGTGACCCTCGATGATGGAAGCACCTTTGAGCTCGATCACGGCAAGGTCGTGATTGCGGCGATCACCTCCTGCACCAACACCTCGAATCCTTATGTGATGGTCGGGGCCGGTCTGCTTGCCCGCAACGCCCTGGCCAGAGGCCTCGCCCGCAAGCCCTGGGTCAAGACTTCTCTGGCGCCTGGCTCAACCGTGGTAACCGATTACCTCGACCGTGCCGGCCTGACCGAGTATCTCGATGCTCTTCAGTTCAACCTTGTCGGCTACGGGTGTACGACCTGCATTGGTAACTCCGGCCCGCTGGATCCGGCGATTTCGGCGGCGATCGAAGAGAAAGACCTGCTGGTCTGCTCGGTGCTCTCGGGAAACCGGAACTTCGAAGGACGCATCAGCCAGGATGTGAAGGCCAACTACCTGGCCTCGCCTCCGCTCGTTGTCGCCTACGCCCTTGCTGGCCGGATGGACATCGACATCCAGTCTGATCCGCTCGGTGAGGACCCGGATGGAAATCCGGTGTATCTGAGCGACATCTGGCCGGATGCCCGGGAGGTCGCTGAAGTTGTCGGCGAGTCGATCCGCCGCGAGATGTTCACCGAGAACTACGCCGAGGTGTTCACCGGGGATGAGAACTGGCAACAGGTGTCAGTTCCCGAGGGCGACCGCTATACCTGGCCCGACTCCACCTATGTTCGCCGTCCCTCGTTTTTCGAGGCGATGCCCACCGATCCTCCGGGCCTCGCACCGGTCGAGTCGGCCCGCGTGCTGGCTCTGCTCGGTGACTCAATCACCACCGACCACATTTCCCCCGCCGGGGCGATCAAGAAATCGAGTCCGGCCGGTGCCTGGCTGATCGAACAGGGCGTCGGCCCGGCTGACTTCAACTCCTACGGCTCCCGCCGCGGCAACTACGAGGTGATGGTTCGAGGAACCTTCGCCAACATTCGCCTGCGCAACCTGCTGGTGGAGAAGTCCGGGGGCTTTACCCGGCACTTTCCTGACGGTGAAGAGATGAGCATCTACGACGCCGCTGTCCGCTACGCGGCCGAGGGAACTCCGCTCGTGGTGCTTGCCGGCAAGGAATACGGGTCCGGCTCCTCCCGGGACTGGGCAGCCAAGGGCACGATGCTGCTCGGTGTGCGGGCGGTGATCGCCGAAAGCTACGAGAGGATCCACCGGTCGAATCTGATCGGCATGGGCGTGGTTCCGCTCCAGTTTCCGGACGGGGAGTCAGCAGAGTCGCTTGGTCTGACTGGCGAAGAAGTGATCACGATCGGCGATCTGAAAAACGGTGAGGCCACCGAGGTGACCGTCACCGCCGGGCGCGAAGGATCTGAAGTCACTTTTGAGGCAACTGTTCGGCTCGATACGCCAAACGAGATCCGCTACATACAAAACGGTGGGATCCTTCAGACTGTCCTGCGCGACCTGAACGCGCGCTGAAGGATCTGAAACCGGGGTTTTGCCTCAGCCAGCGACCGGCTGAGGCGGGGGCGAGGGCTTTGCCGACGGGATGATCCGGACCGTCTTGCTCTGCCCTTCACTTTCGACGTTCTCCCCGGACAAAGTCGCTGGCGCCTTCACCGAGATCTTCTTTCTGGAGAACCCTCTGGTCTTGACCAGGAACTTGCGGGACTCGTCTGGATCAAGCCGTCCGATTGTCCAGCAGACCTGCCTTCCCGGGCCGATCCTTGCTCCCTTTGCCTTGACGATCCTCAGGGCAGGGGGCAGTTTCTGACAGACGACCGAGTTGTAGGCCGTTGAGCTGGAGGCATTGGTTACCGTCAGGCGGAAGTAGAAAGACCCTCCGGAGCTGGCCTTCTTGCGGTTGACGGTCTGCTTCAGCTTCAGGTTGGTTTTCGCCGAGCTGATCTGGACTGAAGAGGTGTCTGAGTTGTTGGCACTATTCGGATCGGGCCTGGGTGAGGAGACAGAGGCAGTGTTGGTGACTGTCTGGCCCGCCAGTGACGGAGTGGCCCTCACCGTGAGGCTCAGATTCCGAGTGTCGCCGGGGGCCATCGCGCCGAGGTCACAGCTGAGATCTCTTGCGTCCAATTCGCATCCGTCAGGCAGGGATACGACAGCCAGGCCGGCAGGGAGCTCGTCTTCAAGCACAACCGGATCGGCATCCAGTGGGCCCAGGTTCTGGACCACGAAACTCCACGTAATGGCCCTGCCTGGCTTTGCTGAGTAGGAGCTGGCAGTTTTGCTCATCGCGATTTCAGCAAAGGGGAGGGGTGTGACTGTTACTGAAGACGCGTTGTTCTCGGGGTCGGGGTCGGCCTTGCTCGAATAGGCGGTAACCGTGTTTGTGATTGGCACGCCAGCACTCGCGGAAGACAGCGTTCCGGCCAGGGTCAGTGAAACGGTTGATCCGACCGTTAGCGGTGTCGCCAGCGAACACGTGAGAGTGCCGCCGGGTTCGCCAGGCTCAAAGCTGCATCCGAGGGCGTCCGTGAAAAGGATCTCGGTCGCTGTAAAGAGGTCCGGGATCTGGTCGTTGAAGACAACCCCCGTGGCGACAGTGGGGCCGTCGTTGGTTACCTCGATGGTGTAGGAAAAGGGCTCACCGGCCATCGGGGACGGGTCTGCCGTCTTGGTGACGCGAATGTCCGCAGTTGACGCGGCTTCGAAGCTCGCCTCAGCCGTGTTGTTGTTCGGTCTGGCGTCAGGCTGGTCGCCGCTGACTGTTGCGACGTTGGTTATGCCGGGGGTGTCTTCGGCAGTGACGGTTGCCGTAACGGTGATCGTGGCCGGAAATCCAACCCCTATGCTGCCGATCGAACAGATGACTTCCGGGGTTTCGGTTACTTCGCAGCTTCCCTGGCTGGAGGAAGCCACGACATCTGTGGCGGCTCCGAGGGGCAAGGTGTCGATGACCTGCACCCCGGTCGCCTCGGAGGGGCCAGCGTTGTAAGCGGTGATCGTCCAGGTCACCCTGTCCCCCGTCGGCACGCTCGACTGGCTGACGGACTTGGACATCTGAAGATCTGTCGTCGCGGGTGGGGCTGGCAGGTAGTCGACTGCCACATTGTCTTCCGGATTGGGATCACCAGCCCAGATGACTTCCGCAGAGTTGGCGAAGAAGGCGGGTGGTGAGCCAACCAGGGAAGCTTCCACCACGATTGCGGGGAAGAGGTCTCCACCATCAAGGGGTTCCGAGCGAGTGCATGAGAGGTTCAGTCCCGCGGTGGCCGAACAGTCCCAGCCATCCGCAGATGTGATCGTGATCGAACTGAAGGCTGCCGGAGGGAAAGAGTCCGTCACTGTTATCGGGCCGCCGGTGGCTCTGGAGCCGCTGTTGCCGGTCAGAAGTTCGAAGACAACGGGGCCGCCGGGTGGCGGGTCGGCGTGGCTTTTGAAGATGATCATGTCTGCCGCACTCACAACCGTCTGGACCACGTTTGACTCTTCCGAGAGGGCTGTGCCCAGGGTCTGCGACAGGTAGTCCGCCTGCCCCTTGTTGGTGATTTCACTCGAATCCAGAAGCCTTGTCAACCGTTACGTCGAAGGCAATCGTGGTGCTCGCTGCCGGCCCATCAATCGCCGTCAGCAGTCCACCTGCCACCTCGTCTGCTCCTGAGCCGAGCCGGAATCGGACTGAGTTCGACGCCGGCAAAAACTCGGCGAAGTCGTCTCCGATCGCATCCGTCGGGGTAGCAGGTGCGTTCGGACCAGCAGTGATCGCGAGTGTGCCTGGCGCGTAGGTTGTGCCGACGGGGATGATGTCAGTTGCGGTGAACTGCGTCGCGCCGTCTCCTCCCGTATTTGTGAACTGGAGCTGATAGCGAAGTATGTCCCCGTCACGGGCTGGCCCACCCGGGTTTGTCAGGTTCTGGACGGACTTGACTGCCGAGATGTCTGGCGAGAAGATCTCGGTTGCGAAGGTCACCACATGCGGCATGTACTGATCTCTGTTCGTCTGCAGCCTGATCGTGGCGCTGGTTGCGCCGTTGGCCAGGATGCCGTCCGCGTTCACCTGAACCGCATCGAATCCGAGCTGGTTGTTGTAGTTGGGATCCTTGTCTTCGAGGAGCACTCCATCCTTTGCGATCGAGCTGTTGAAGAAGTTGTTTGGAGGGTTAGTGGCGCTCGAAAGCACCGTGCTGTTCAGGCTCGCGCTGTCGCCATTTGATCCTCGGTCCCCTTCGTAAGTCACGAAACCGATGGAGGTCTTGACCGGACCGCTGGCTGGCGTCTGGAAGCCGGTGACACCAATCGTCTTGGTTGAACCCTGGCTGACTGTCTCGAGCCCGTCGAAGATGGTCAGGTTTCGGGCAGGTTCGGAGACGTCCCGGTATGCGACCACGATTGACCAGCCGCCGCCCCGGTCTTCACCCGTACCCGTCTGGATGTTGGCCACCGTGTAGGAACCCGAACCTGCCGTGGTGACCTGTCCGGTCACGTCCACGAAGGCCGCGTACTTGCCTGTAGTCGAGTCGTCGACTGCTCCTGTGAGGGTCTGAAAACTGAGCTCCCCAGGAGCTCGAAGTCGCACCGTGCCTCGCGATGAGGCGCTGGGGGCCGCCGAGCCTCCGACACCGGCCGTCGTCTGTCCGTCGTAGTAGAGGCCCGCGAAGAGGACCTGCGCTCCGGGCGGAATGGTCAGCGTTGCCGAGGAAGAGTTGAAGGTGGAGGGATCACCGTCGGTATCGACATAGACCATCCTGAACGAGTTGTTGTTGAGGGTCGAACCGGTACCGTCCCGGGCCCCCGGGCATCTGGAATCCGAGTCCGGGCAGGTCATGACCGTGTTGGCGGCAAAGGTGATTGCCCCTTGGACGTTCTCGGAGAATCTGGGGGCAAAGGGTCTGTCGGCTGACGCTTGTTCCGGTCCTGTAAAAAGAAAGCCAATTGCCACCAGGGCGACCAGAACTGCCCTGAAGATCCCTGAAAGAACTCCCCGATTGTCTGCCGAAAGCATTTTGCTCTGACCGCCTGCGAACTCCATGGTTTTCGAGAAATCCCCCGTGTAGTTTGAATGAAGTTCGGGAATCTAACTCATCCCGACCGAATGAAACCGGTCCGGCATCTCGTAGCACCATGATTCGGATTTCAAAAAGAAGGTGGCGGGCGAGGGTCGCGGGAGGCAGGGGGTCCGCGCGACCCTCACCACGCCTGCGCGTCGGTAGCCAGGGAGGGATGCCGACGCGAGCGCTTCCGGGGATCGAACCGCCGGAAGCGGGCTTGGAAAGTTT
>JBBECI010000057.1:0-12356 GCA_040881895.1 Solirubrobacterales bacterium
CGGACCCGTCCAGGCGGATCGATCGCTGCGCAGCGACTTCGTCGACGGTCGCGGTCACGGCGCCGAGCCAGGCATCGAGTGTCGCAGGGCGCGGTACCTCGCCCGGGAATCGGCCGTAGAGTTCCTCCAGGACCCCGTGAAGCAGGCTCCCCATGGTCAGGTAGTCGGGATCCGGTCCGAACTGAACCGGGCTCAGCTTGCGCTCAATGAACCAGCGGTACGGACAGCCTGCATACGCTTCGATTTCGGTGGCGGAGAGCACGGTATCCCGGGCCAGTTCGTCGGTGATCACGTCGCCCAGCGAACCGAGTCGACGAGTCGAGCGCTCGAGCAGGCGAGCCTGTTCGAGCCAGGCGTCAATCTGAGTGCGGAACTCCCCGAGATCGATCCCTTCGGCGCTCCCTGCCGCCGCGATGCTGCGCGCAGCCTCCCGGGGGTTGGGTGCCCGCGAGGGGGTGAAGACGATATCGCTCCCCGTCCGCCCGCCCCGCAAAACCAGAGCCTGACCGTTTTCGTCGGTTTCGAACAGGTCTTCCACGGCCGCGACCAGTGGTGAAGGTTGCTCGGCCTTGCCGGCTTCGTCCGAGGTGCGGCTTGAGATCCAGAGGCCCTGCGTGGGCACCGTCAGGCAGGAGTAAAAGAGGTAGCGGGCCTGGACTTCGGGGTCGGTCCGGTCACTCATGCCCAGCAATGAGCGGTCGGTCGCGGAAAGGAAGGGCCCCGCGCTGTCCGTATCCTGAATGCCGCTCTCCTGCTGCGAGACCATGAACAGGCAGGAGGAGCGCTTGGCGCGCAGACTGTACGGGCTGGCAATCCGCACGGTCCCGGAAGCAGGGACCGACCAAAGCTTGATCGCACCGGACTCGATCGCAACTTCGATCTCCTCGGCTCCGCTTCGGCTCTTGCTCTCGATCGAGGCGAGTTCTCTGGCGGCTCGGGCCACGGCAGTGGCGGCTTGGACTTCGATGAGCGTGGCCGGCGAGGGCGGCATTGCGGGGTCGGCTTCGAGGATCGCGGCGGCCATGTCACTCGCCAGAAGGGCGACGATTTCGTTCACCGGTTCCCCGTCGCGGATGGCGCGTCGCAACTCATCCCATCCCTCGGGCAGGCCGGCTCCGGACCGACGCAGCCTCTCCATGACTGCTTCGGCAGTCCCGTCGGAAGCGACAAGCGAGTCGAGTTCAACCCGGTCCACGACCTCGGCGTCCGGTCCGGCCGGGCTGCGCAGCCATTCGAAGGCGGAGCCCGGCGAAGCCCCCGGCCTGACGGACCGGAGCATGGCAAGCACTGCTGAACCGGTCGTCGTATCCCGCACGGCGGTCTCACTCTCAAGGGCCACCGGTACGCCGTAGCGGCTCAGTACGTCACGCAGCACGGGACCGTTCGTTGCCGGAACGTTCACCGCTACCGTGATCTCTTCGGGCGGTGTGCCTGTCGCCACCAGTCGGGCCACTTCGGCCCCGACGGCCTCGGCTTCATTCCTGACGCCTGACGAGCGCATCACGGTCACCCGGTCGGTGGACGGAATCGGGTCGGTCCCGTCGGGCGCCTGCCTCAGGAACCGTGCCTCGAGGTCGAGCAGGGCCTTGGAATGGGGGGCTTCACGATCGTCACGTCCGGTGGCTACTTCGGAGAACGGGGTCGCTTCCTTGAGGTCGACCAGTTCGGACATCAGCCCGTTGCTCAGTTCAAGCGAAGGGTTCTCGGGCTCGTAGCTGAGGGCAACGGTCACGTCAGCGCCGATATCGACCGCAAGCTTGCGGATCAGTTCGAACTGCTGCTTCGTCATGTCGTCGAACCCGGCGATGAAGACCGGTCGGCCTTCCCATACCGGTGAGAGGAACTGGATGGCGCGGTCGGCCTCGTTGGCCCCGTCGGTCAACTCATGCTCCCCGACCAGCAAGTCCATGTACCGCCGATAGGCAGGTGCCAGCCAGCGGAGTCGGGTCGGTGCGCCGGCATCGATCCGGCTCTCAAGTGTCGCAGGATCGATCAGCTCGGCCCGGAAGTCGTCGATGAGATCGAGAACCGCCTGAGCGATACCCGGCTGCGTCGCAAGTCGGCCGGCGATCGTTTCATTGCTGGCGGCGACCGCCTGCTCAACCAGTTGAAGGCGCAGCAGGTCACCCGCGATTTCGAGCCGGTCCGCTCCTGCGGTGGCGATCATCTCCCCGCACAGGTCATGGAAGTGAACTACGGCGCCGCCGACCAAGGCGCCATTGCCTCCAGTGAGCCGGCGCTCCCAGGCGAAAATGTCATCGATCCCCGGCACTACGAGAATCGGATCGCGACCGATGGCATCTTTGAACGCAAGCTCCACGGCCGCGGTGCGGCCGGTGTTGGGGGGTCCGTGGATCAGGTGCAGTGGCATCGGTCCATTTTAGAGTCGGGAGCGGCGGGCGGAATCTGACAGAACCCGTCGTCAGCTCCCAATTTACGGCTTTCCTCTGGTCGTTTTGCCGTCCTGTGCTGTCTCTATCTTCGTCTTTGACCCGACCCACCACCGCAAGGACGGTTCGCCCCATGTCACTCTGCTTTGTAGACCCCGCTGATGCGATTCATGTGATCTCTGACTCGATCGGTCGGGAGGCGCGTCGGCAACTGCTGGGCGAGGCATTGCGTGCCTGGGTCGACGAGATCCCCGAAAAAGACCTCGAAGCCCAGTACGCTCGAGCGCTCGCGGATCTCGATCAGGAGGATCTTTCGCTGCTGGCCGCCTGGCACGGCTCCATGGACTTCGGTCAGCCTGTCCCGAACCGGGACTTCCTGATGGGTGCCTTTGGCACACTGGGTGAGCACCGCCGGGAGGCCTTGAAGCTGGCGGCAGGCTTCCGCGGCGAGGAGGTCCTCGAAGAAGGTCTGACCGAAGAACTGGCCCTCGAGACCGTAGTCGGCTGGCTGTCGCCGGAGCGGCTGATGGCACTGGCTTCCGAAGCAGTCGACCTCTATATCTGGGACCGGATCGGCTCCGACAACTAGCTCCCCGGGCCTGATTTCGGGTCGGCCATCACCAGTTACGTTCCTGAATGAAGACCGAGAAGCTCGTGAAGGGCGGCTCGGGCCTGTGCTGACTCCCGGTAGTGGATGACCCGCATACCAAGCTCTGCTGCGGCCTCGCAATTAGGCTCCATGTCATCAATGAAGACGCAGGCTTCCGGCGGAAGGTCGATCCTTGTCAGCAGAATCTCGTAGATCCGGGGGTCCGGTTTGCGGCAACCCACAAATCCTGAGTCGACCACAGTTTCAAACAGCTCATCCACCGGCAGCATCGAACGCCAGAGCGGTTCCCACTCCTTGACGTTGTTCGTCAGCAGCGCGGTTCGGTACCCGTTCCGGCGTACTTCACGGATCAGATCGATCATGGCTACATTCGGATGCAGGGCCTTGAAGAACATGACACCGAACTCCTGGAAGTCCGGTCGGTGACCAAGGATCGGTTCCAACTCGTCAGCCATCGCTGAAGTGAACTCATGCTCGGTGATCCGGCCACACTCAAGTTCGAACAGCGGATTCTTCCCGGACTTTTCGGCGGCGCTGGTCAGTGCCTGACCAAAGTCTCGGGGTGAAATTCCGGCCGAGTCCTGAATCGCCATGAATGATTCAGCCAGCGGGGTGGTAAGCACTCCTCCAAAATCAGAGACGACCATCTCAATTCTGCTCATCACCCGATCACCTTCATGTGTCCTTCTCACTTTCCTCTCTCTGAGTGCGGATTTCGTACCTGCCCAGACCCGTGTGGCCGTCCAGAGACCACCGGAACAGGGCGGTGTTGATCCGCGCCCCCTCAACCTTCGCGGTGCAGCCGGAAATAGCGCTGCCCGCTCCATGAAGTGCCGCGATTTCATCCGAGGCGGGCCAGAGCTCAAGCGTCGCACGCCGCTGTCTGCCTGACTTGTCGTATTCGGTTGAAAGCAGAACCTGCTCGAACTCGATGTATCCGCCCGGGTGAGAAATCGCTGCGACTGACTCCTCGGTGCTGTGACCTTCGGATCCAGGCTCACGAGCCGTCGCGATGCAGATCAAGCCACCGTCGGAGAAAACGACCGTCAGCTCTCGGCTGAGTTCGGAGTTGACGGTGGTTGCGGCCCGGTCAGCATGAGAGTGGAGCACGCCCGGACATTCGATCCCTATGGTCCGCTTGCCTTCGAGCAGCTCACCCCGTACCCGGATCAGCCGCGCCTCACGCCTGCCGACAAGCGAGCCCTCGATCTTGATCGGTTCATCGTGCGACTCGATTTCGACCCGCAGCGAGCCACGCTCTGTCTCCAGTTCCAGAGGGCCGTCAGACAGGCCATCGAGTCCGTCTTCGGGAATGGGCGCGGCGGCCAGAACGTGCTGGCCAAGCATGATCGCACCGGAACCGCCGTTACTCAGGCTCACGAACAGATCGCTTTCCGGGTCGATGATCTCAATCGAGCTGGTGTTCATCACCGCTCACCCTCGTCGGTCAGGCCACCACTGCTTTCGCGGCTGCTTTGACCGTCGGATTCCTCTGTTCGGTCACCGTTTGCCGACTGGCCTGAAATCTCGGGTTCCGGTGGGGCTATCTGTGGAGGCAGGCCAACTGGCCGGTCGGTGACGTCCGTTGCCTCACCTTCCAAATCGTAACTTTGCCCACCCGATCCGCTGCTCCCATAGCGGGATGCGGTCCAGGTGGCGGCGGTTGCAGTTACCTTGAACCGGCTGGCGAACAGGAAAAATACGACGATTCTTACGACGTAGCGCGAGGGCGGGAAGAGCAGCAGCAGACCAATCCCGGAGGTGATGAACCCTGGAAGGATCAGCAGCGCTGCGCCAGTGGTGATCATCACCCCGTCGAACGCCTCGCGAGCCGGAGGCCGCCGTTCACCCAGCGCACCTCGCAGTCTCTGCCAGTGGACTCTCCCGCGGTGTCTGATGACCAGAATCCCGGTCACGGCAGAGAGGAAGACCAGAGTGAGCATCCAGAAGAAGCCGATTGCCTGTGAGACAAGCACCATCACATAGATCTCGGCGATCGGCCACACAATGAGCAGCGCGAGGATAAATACAAACATGAGCCAAGGTTACGGCTTTGCCTGCCGGGCTATCCCTCCTTCTGCTCGGGACCGGGGCCAGCTAGGATGTCCTCATGTCAGAAGATCAGAAGACCATGCCTTCCGAAGAGCAGGTCTATGAAGCACTTGAGGAAGTAATTGATCCCGAGCTGGGCCTCGATTTTGTTTCGCTTGGCCTCGTCTATGGCGTCGAGGTTGAGGCCCCTGATGTATACGTGACCTTCAGCCTGACCACTCCAGCCTGTCCGATCGGACCCCAGGTTTCGGAACAGATGAAGGAGTTCGTCGGCAACCTTGAGGGAGTGCGCGAGGTCCACCCGAAGATGATCTTCGACCCGCCATGGTCTCCGGAGATGATGACCGACGACGCCAAGTTCGCCCTCGGTTTCTGAATTTGGCGTCAGGCCTTCGTCCGAGGCCTTTGCCCAATTATGGTGGCGAACGGCTCTCAGTAGGTTGATTGAGGCTCATCCCCATGTTTGAGGTTCTCATCTTGATAATCCCTTTTGGTCTGGCCGGTGCTGTGAGCCCGGTGATGCTGACCGAGCAGACGGTTCTGCTAGCCGGGAAAGACGGCCAGCGGGTTGGCCGGCGGTTCGCGGCTGGCGCCTCCCTTGTGATGGCCGCCTGGATCACCCTTCTGGTTATCTTCGGAAGCGCGATATCTCTGCCCGAGGAACCGAGGCTGAGCGCATCTCTGGACCTGATCATCGGTCTGTTGCTTATTCTGGCCGCGCTGGCCATCCGGCACGGCCGGATCGGGAGGCCGACAAGAAAGAAGACCAAAACCTCAAGTCACGGATTTGGGCCGCACGCGGCCCTCGGCTTCGGAGCCTTCGCGATGGCCACCAACTTCACCACGCTCGCATTTGTCGTTCCGGGCGCAAAGGCGATCGCCGCCGGAGGCCTCGACGTTCCCGAGCGGGCGGTACTGGTTCTGGTCCTTACGGCCATCGTTTCTACGCCTGCCTGGCTACCGGTCGCCCTGACCAAGGTGGCGCCGGGTCCGGGTCAGCGTGTTCTTCACGCCATCGCGGACTTCATCCAGACGTACGGCAGGCGGCTCACCGTTTTCCTTCTGGGCGCGCTCGGGTTGCTGCTGGTAGTCCGAGGGGCCCTGCACATCGCAGGCCTGTGATTCGGGCGAAGCCCGCCAGTCGGTTCGCAGTGCCGACTAGGAAGCCGCCTCGAGCAGCTCGTCCAGCGAGGCATTGAGGCCTTTTGCGATCAGGTCGATGTCCGGCAAGGCGTCGTAGTCGCCAAGCAGCCCGATGTTGACTTGGCCGTTGTAGCTCATCACCCCGACTGCCAGAGCGTGGTTCTTGGCTAAAAAGGCCATCGGAAACGCCTCGTCGAGTCGGCGACCAAGAACGTAAAGCGGCATCTGGGGCCCGGGGACATTAGTCACCAGAAGGTTGAACAGCCGGGTAGAGAAGGTGAGTCGGGCTGCCTGGGCCAGCAGGGTCGGTGGCGCAAAGTCGTTGAGGCGGGCAATCGTCTCGGCTCCGAGCGCCTGCTTGGACTGTTTCAGACCGTCCATCGCTGCTGTGACGATCTCCAGCCGCGCGACCGGGTCTTCTTCGTAAACCGGCAGAGGGGCACGCATCGTCGCCAGCTTGTTTCCGAGTTGGCCGCGTTCGTCCTCGGACCGGACGGAAACAGGCACCATCGCCCGGAGTTCAAGATCGTCCGTCGGAACCCCGCGTGCGATCAGCCACTCCCGGACTGATCCAGCAACGATGGCCAGGACGACATCGTTGACTGTCGTCGAGAAGGAGTCCTTGACCTTCTTGAAGTCGGAAAGCTCAGCTCTGGCCCAGGCGATCCTGCGGTGGGGTCCGATCTCGGTATTCAGGGGCACATCGGGGGCCGGATCGGCAAAGGCCCGAGCGATCTCGGCGAGGCCCTCTACCCGGTCGCTAAGTCGGTTGATCACTGACTCGGGATGTCGTACTGCGTTGACCAGCCGGCTTCCGAGCTGTACCGGCGCGGATGCGAACTCTGTGGCGCTACGGCGCAGCAGGTCAACCGAGGAAGGTTCAGTGTGGGGTGACCAGTCATCATCAACTGAGATCGGCTCAGGATCGGCCGTGACATCAAAGATCACGGTTCCAATGTCGATTCCGGAGACCCCGTCGATCATCGCGTGGTGGCTCTTGATCAAAACCGCAAATCGGTCGTCGGCCAGCTCCTGGACCAGCCACATCTCCCAGAGCGGCCGGGTCCGATCGAGCGCCTGAGAAAAGACCCGGTTGGCCAGCGCGATCAGTTCCCTGTCATCACCCGGCGAGGGCAGCGCTGTGTGACGCATGTGAAACGAAAGGTTGAACGCAGCGTCATCGGCCCAGAGCGGCCGGCCGGCATCAAGCGGTGGATAGAGGAGCTTCTGGCGGTAGCGGGGTACGTAGGGCAGGCGGGATTCGACGTGGTCGACAAAGTCGTCGTACTTCGGGGGCGGCCCTTCGAAGATCAGCACGGCACCGATGTGCATGTGGGTGCTGTCGGACTCGTTGCTCAGAAACGAGGCATCAATCGCTGTGAGCCGGTCGAGATGGTTGGTAGGTGGTTTCATCGATTCCTTCTGTGGATCCCGTCCGCACCTTACTGTGGGTACCCTTCATGCATGGCTCAGATTGCGTCATCAGGTATCCGAAAGGTGGTCCTCGCGGCTCCGCGCGGGTACTGCGCCGGTGTGGATCGCGCAGTTCAGACGGTAGAGCAGGCGCTCGATGAGCACGGTGCGCCCGTTTACGTGCGGAAAGAGATCGTTCACAACAAGCATGTTGTGGAGCAACTGACTGAACGGGGCGCGATCTTCGTCGAGGAGGAGACCGAAGTTCCTGAAGGCGAGATTGTGGTGTTCAGCGCTCACGGCGTCGCACCTTCCGTCCACGAGAACTCCAAGGCACGCAACCTGCGCACGATCGACGCCACCTGCCCGCTGGTTACCAAAGTTCACGTCGAGGCACGAAAGTTCGCAGCTGAGGGGTACATGATCGTGATGGTGGGCCACGAAGGCCACGAGGAGGTCGAAGGAACGATGGGAGAAGCGCCCGACAGCATCGTCCTGGTCCAGACGGTCGAGGAAGTTGATGATCTGGTCATTGACGACCCCGAGCACGTCGCGCTGATTACTCAGACGACTCTTTCGGTTGACGAAACTGCTGAGATCATCGCCCGGCTCCGGGACCGTTTCCCTGGAATAGTCACCGCCAAGGGCGAAGACATCTGTTACGCGACCACCAACCGTCAGATCGCAGTGAAGCAACTCGCTCGCCAATGTGACCTGGTGCTGGTGATCGGCTCGACCAACTCCTCGAACTCCAACCGGCTGGTTGAGGTTGCGCGGGATCTCGGATCGGAATCCTGGTTGATCGACAACCACACCCAGGTCAGGCCCGAGTGGCTTGAAGGCATCCAGACGGTTGGCATAACCTCCGGAGCCAGCGCCCCGGAGGTGCTGGTAGAAGAACTCGTTCAGTACTTCCGGGATCTCGGCGTTGACGACATATCCGAACTTCGCACCGTCGACGAGTCGGTTCGCTTCATGCTTCCGAAGGAGATCCGCAAGGGCCTCCCCATGGTTCCTTCCAGCTCGTAGCGAGTGGGGCCATCGGGCAAGGAGCGAGCTCAGTCAGCCACTGCTGGCGAAAAGCTGAGGGACCACAGTTCCGGGGGGGCTTCAGTTCCCTCCACCAGACGGATCTCGATCCGGTGCTGCCCATGGCGATCGTGCTCCGCAAGGGAGTAAAGGCCCGGTCCGTCAAGCTCGATCAGGCCGGTCACTTCGCCATCGGACCTGAATGCGATCGAACCGGTACCGGACATCGTCGCGTGAACGCCACCAGCCTCGTAAGTCACATCGAGAAAGTCGCCGTCCTCCGCGATCGTCCACGGCCGATCTCCGGCGGGCATCAGTTCGGTACCCGGTGCCACCACCTTCACGCCTTCGACATCAGTCGCCCGAAGTGGCGCCATAAGCTCAGGCATCGCCGGCTTTGAGGGTCCTGAGCCGTTACTTGATTCCACGCCGGTTGCGACCTCGTCAGCAGCGGCCTGCTCAGGTTCCTCACTGCTGCAGCGATCGGGCGGGCCCGCCAAAGCAGCCTGAATCGCCTCTTCGGTCGAGCGGTATTCACCCTCTCCGAACTGGAACCACTTCAGCCTGCCGCCCCGGCCCCAAAGAAAGAGACTCGGCCAGCCTTCACAGCCATAGGAGTTCCAGAGGGCCCTCTGGTCGTCGATAACCACCGGAAATCTGACGCCCAGCCGCTCGACTCCTGTGCGCACCGCCTCCGGATCGGCACCGAAAGTAAATCTCGGCGCCTGAACCCCGATGATCCTGAGGCCCAACGGCTCGTAGCGCTGCTGCCACTCATTCAGGTAGGGGAGAGTACGAACGCTGTTGAGCTGGCTGAAGTCAAAGAAGTGAACCAGTACCGGACCCTTGGCGGCCAAGGGTGCCATCTTGCCTGGATCTTCGCCGACCCAGATTCCCTTGGGGGGCAGGTCGGGAACGGCAATGTCATCTCGTAGTGGAAGGATGGCCTGATCTTAGGCGTCGCACCGCCTGGCGCGACTCGCGGCGACCGGACAGGTGGGCGGTATGATCTTGATCCCGACCAAACCGGATGAGGAGCCAACCTTGAAGAACAGCATGTGGGATCGAATCGAGCAGGCGCGCGCAGAGTGGAACGTCCTTGAGCACCCCTTCTACCAGCGGTGGTCAGCCGGTGAGCTCAGCCGTGAAGAGTTGGCCGACTACTCCGGGCAGTATCGCTACGCAACCGAAGCGATCGCGCGGATGAGCTCGGATGTTGCTTCTGCCGCCCCCGCATCCGAGCGAGCCGGTCTTGAGGCCCACTCGCGCGAGGAACACGAGCACATCGCCATGTGGGACGGATTTGTCGAGGCCGTGGGCGGAACCGTCGGCGCCAAGCCGAACCCGGAAACTCTCGAATGCATTGAAGTCTGGACCAGAGAAGACGGCTTCGGGACACAGCTCGCCCGCCTGTACGCAGTTGAGAGTGGCCAGCCCGAGATTTCAAAGACCAAGACCGAGGGTCTGGCGGCTTACTACGACATCCATGACGCCCCGGGGAACCGCTACTTCACAGTTCACGAGAAGATGGATGTTCACCATGCCGCAGCAGGTCGCAGGCTGATAGAGAAGCACATGAACGACTTCAGCGAGGACGAACTTGTGGTCGCCGCCGAAGAGGCGTTCAAGGCTAACTGGCGTCTGCTTGACGGAGTCAGCGCCTCCTGATCGAGTTACCCCTGGCACACGCGCTCTCCGCCGGGGAGGACATCCCGATACCGGCGTGGCTTTTCGCGTGGGGCGCATCAGTTGTACTCATAGTTTCGTTTTTCGCCCTCTCGGCGAGCTGGCGTAAATCCCGCTACGAAGCTGATACCTGGCGCCCGGCCGCACCGCGGCTGGGCGCGGTGCTTGGATCTCTTCCGGTACGCATCGCCTGCGGAGCGCTCGGGATCTTTCTGCTGGGAGTGGCGATCTGGGCAGGATTCGAAGGCACCAGTGCGCCAGACCGCAACATCGCTCTGACCTTGATCTTCGTGACTTCGTGGCTCGGATTTCCTCTTTTCAGCGTTGCCCTTGGAAACGTCTTTTCAGCCTTTAACCCGTGGAAGGCAATCGCCACTCCGGTGAGTTTCGTTTACCGAAAGCTCGCGGGCCGGGAGCCGGTCCACCTCGCATACCCGGCCAAACTCGGTCGCTGGCCTGCCGTTGTCGGCCTCGCAGCATTCGTCTGGTTTGAGTTGATCTACGGAACCGGGGGAGGGGTCTCGGTTGGTGTCGAGCCTGAACCCCTGGCTTGGGTAGCCACCTTTTACACGGCCTACACCCTGATCATGGTAGGTATTTTCGGGAGAGAAAAGTGGTTCGAAAACGGCGAGGTCTTCTCCGTCTATTTCGGAATGTTTGGCTCGCTCGGCAAGTTCGAGTTTCGCGACGGGAAACTTGGGATTCGCCGTTTCCTCGCCGGTTCGACCGGCTGGGTTACCAGCGCCGGTTCAGTTGCCGTGGTGATCACCTCGATTGGTACCACTACCTTCGACGGCGCTCAGGAGGGAGTATTCAATGGCGGCATCGAGCAGGCGGTCGAGTGGTTCAGCAACATCGGTCTCGGTGCTACTGCCTCGACCAGACTTGGCAGTACCGCATTCATGGCCATCAGCATCGGCTTGGTCGCCCTCGTGTACCTGATCGGCGTCCGCGGCATGAGCACCGTCCCGGGCGCACCCGGCCGCTGGACGCTCTGGCGCGGATTCGGACACGTCCTGATCCCGATTGCCTTCGCCTATCTTCTCGCCCACTACTTCAGTCTCTTCTTCTACCAGGCGCAGGCCCAGTTCACCTTTCTGCTCTCCGATCCCCTCGGTACGGGCACCACCGATCTCTTCGGTACCGCCTCCTTCGGCATCAACTACGGCGCGATCAACAGTGAGATCGTCTGGTACGTCCAGGTCGCCACCCTTCTGGCAGGGCATGTGGCCGGACTCGTACTCGCGCATGATCGAGCGATCACTTACTGGGACGACTACCGAAAAGCCGCGAGATCCCAGTACTGGATGCTCGCTGTGATGGTCGCGTTCACCTGCTTTGGACTGTTCCTGCTCTCGGTCTCCAATATTTGATTACCGGGAACGCACCGGGTAGGGTTCGCTCATGAGGAATGCCAGAGTAGTTTCACGAAGTGTGAAGGTGATGGCCACGGCCTGCGCCCTGCTGTTGATCACAGCTGCTGCGGCAACATCTGGCGCACAAAGCGGGAAGGGCGGCGGCGAGGCGGCGGGCAGCCAAGTGAGAGGGAAGGCCACGAAGACCCACGCTCCGATGCTCAGGAGGGGCGAAGCCATCGCAAACGCGATCGCCAGAGGGCGTGATTTGGCGGACCGTCCTGTGAAGGTTTCACGCGCTGCTCGCACCGGCAAATCGGCTTTTTCGGTCACGGTTTCATGGGTGAAGCGCCCACCGATCGGAATCCAGCCCTGTTCGCTCGGGTTCAGCATCAGCAAGAGGCGGCTACGGACTGTCGTAAAGACCGTGGCTGGATTCGAGTGCGGTTCCATAAAGGTGCACACCAACCTCGACCAGCGCCTGCAACGCGGCCCCGGCCCCAAGTACTGCCCTGCTGATGTCGAGGGCTCCTGGGACGCGGAGGTTCTGACGGGCAGAACCGTCGAGGAGGCGACTACCATCGCCGCCGAAAACGGATGTGAGGTGAGGGTCGGCCGCCAGGACGGCGTCGACCTGGCAGTGACGATGGACTTCCGGCCGAACCGCCTGAATTTTGA
>JBBECI010000058.1:0-11989 GCA_040881895.1 Solirubrobacterales bacterium
GGTGTACCCGGGGCCACCGGTGCCTGTGCCCTCAGGGCAACCGCCCTGGACCATGAAGCCCTTGATCACCCGGTGAAAGCTGAGGCCGTCATAGAAGCCGTCGGCGGCGAGCTTGCGGAAGTTTTCGACCGTCTTCGGTGCGTCCTCGTCAAAGAACTCGACCGTGATCGGCCCGGCGGTGGTGTTGAACGTTGCTTTTGACATGCGATGACCCTACCCGCTGGCCGGAGCCGCCACCCGCTGGCGACCCCAGTCCCGCGTCTTAACCGGCGTCGCTGCCCGCCGCTTCAGAGGCCGAGGTCCCGTACGCCGTCTTCACGGAAGCCGATGTGGTGGCCGAGCTCGTGGCGGACAGTGCGTTCGACCTGAGAAGCGAGCAGCTGACGGTCATGGCCGAAGTCCCGGGTCAGGGTGTCGCGGTAAATCACGATCCGGTCTTCCCAGAAGTCCCGTGACATGCCGTCGCCGTAGTACATGCCGTAGGCGTGATGCTCCTCTCCAAGTTCAGAAATAACGACCGCAACCTTGTCAATCACATCCCGGAACTGCTTGGGCAGGTTGTCGATCGCGTCAGCGACCATCTGTTCAAACTCAGGTTCGGTGACCGGCTGGCTCATTGATTTATCGGGACTCAGGTGATTACACCTCGCGGCCGGGCAGCCCGGGCGGCCCGTTCAGCCCGAACTACTTCAGCCTGAATACAGCCCTGACGTTCCCGTCGAGCCGGACCACGTAGCGGCCGCGCCGGAGCTGGTAGGTATCCGGCAACGGCAGGACACCGTTCCGGGCCCGGGTCTTTCCGCGGTAGACAACCCGGCCGTTTCGGGCGAGGCTCCAGTTGACCGAAGAACTCGACTGGATTGGATAGGTGACCCTGCAGTTCACTTTTATTTTGGTGCTTGACTTCTTTTTGACCGTGCAGGTGGCCCTCGCGTTCTTGCCGGGCCTTCCCTGGGGACCGGTCGGGCCGGTCGGGCCGGTCGGGCCGACCGGAAGCGCGCCGCCTACCCCCGAGAGCGGCACCGTGAGTGGGGAGTCCAGACCATTGAAACGGACCTCGAGGCTGGCGCTCCGGTCACCGGTTGCCGAAGGAGCGAAACGGATGCGGACCTGACAGCTGCCGGGGGAGGGCACCGCTGCCTCCGTGCAGTCCTCGTAGCTGACGAGGAAATCGTCAGGATCGACTCCCCGCACAACCACCCCGGACGCATTCATGGCGAAGCCGCCGCTCGGGTTTTGCACGGTAACCGTCTGCGGGGCGCTCAGGGTGTCGCGGGCCTGCTGGGCGAAGGTCAGGGTCAAAGGGGCGGCTGAGGGGTCGGGGCCGTTGTTGAGCAGGACCGAAACGTTGTCGGAGCCGACGTTGGCAACCACGATGTCGGCAAAACCATCGCCGTTCAGGTTGCCGATCGCGACTGGACGGGGGGCCGTGCCAACCGGGAAGTCGGTCTTCGCCCCAAAGGAGCCGGCGCCATTTCCGAGCAGGACCGAGACGCTGCTGGAGCCGTCGTTAGCGACCGCCAGATCGGCGAAGCCGTCGCCGTTCAGGTTTCCGATCGCAACTGACCAGGGAGCCGAGCCAGCGGCAAAGTTGGTCGGAGCCCCGAAGGAGCCGGCACCATCTCCGAGCAGGACCGAGACGTTGTCGGAGCCGGTGTTGGCAACCGCCAGGTCTCCGAAACCGTCACCGTTCAGGTTGCCGAGCGCGACTGAACGGGGGAAGGAGCCCACCGGGAAGTCGACCTTCGAGCCAAAGGAACCTGAGCCGTTACCGACCAGGACCGAGACGTTTCCAGAGTTGACGTTGGCAACCGCGAGGTCGGCAAAACCGTCGCCGGTCAGATTGCCGATCGCGACTGACACGGGGGATGAGCCAACGGCGAAGTCGGTCTTTGCCCCGAAGGAGCCGGAACCATCGCCGAGCAGGACCGAGACATTGTCGGAGCCGAAGTTGGCGACCACGAGGTCAGGATTACCGTCGCTGTTCAGGTTGGCGATCGCAACTGAAATGGGTTGTATTCCGACGGTGAAGTTGGTCGCTGCCCCGAATGAACCAGCGCCGTTTCCGAGCAGGACCGAGACGTTGTCGGAGCCGAGGTTGGCGACCACAAGGTCGGGGGAGGCGTCACCGTTCAGGTTGGCGATCGCAACCGATGTGGGGCTTGAACCAACGGCGAAGTCGGTCTTTGCCCCGAAGGAGCCGGAACCATCGCCGAGCAGGACCGAGACGTTGTCAGTACCGAGGTTGGCGACCACGAGGTCAGGATTGCCGTCGCCGTTCAGGTTGCCGATCGCAACTGAGAAAGGTACCTCTCCACTCCCGAACTCCGTCGACGAGGCGAAAGAGACTGCTTTGGCCGGCGCGGCAAAGGTGGCAAGAACAAGGCAGAGAAAAAGTGGTGCGAGCAGGTAGCGGAGAGGAAATCTTCCCTGAGTGGCGCAGTGGAACGAAATCATCTCGCTAAACCTTTCGTATCTCCGTGACATCGGTGCCTCTTGGCGGCCGACCGGTCCGTCGCCCGGGCCTGTCACGCGGTTCGTTCGCCCCGCCGATCGAACCTCCCGTGATCATTCTTACAGGGAACCACCTGATGGGCAACTATTTCCGAATCCTGAACTCGTTGGCATCGCCTCCTTCATCTGCGATCAACCTTGCAGGCAAACCCGTCTGGCGGGGCAAAAATAAAGCTCTGCCTATGCTTGGAAAAGCGCAACCAAACCCGCTCGACCCGGTTGTCTCCCTTATGCCCGCCTTACGAACCCGACACCTGACTCCTTGCGCGCTCGCCTCGATCGCGCTTGTTGTCTTCCTTGGCTTCACCGCCAATGCGGATGCCGGCTCGCCGCTCAAGCCTCCAGGCAAGCAGGTCTTTTTCGGCGTCACTGATACTGGCGAAACGGACGGCTTCCATTCATTCGCCAAGGCTGTTGGCAAGCGTCCCGCCGTCATCCAGACTTTCCATGCCTGGGGCAACACCCTTTCTCAGGCCCTGCCGCGGTGGCGGAAAGTACGCGCCCGGCCGATGCTCCACATCACCACCAAGGCCGATGACGGCACCGAACTGATCACTCCCCGGAAGATCGCGCTCGGGCGCGGCGACGATTACCTGCTGCGACTGAATCTGGTCCTGGCCCGGCAGAACACTCCCGCCTACATCCGGCCGATGGGCGAGCCGAACCGCTGCCGGAACCTCTACTCCGGGGTCGACTGCGGCGGCAATGTGAGGGGGGGCGACTACTCCTTCAGTTGGTACCGCTCGGCGTTCCGGCGGATCGCAGTGATCGTCCGCGGAGGGATGAAGCGGGGCTGGATCAACAAACAGCTGGATGAAATCGGCCTGCCCAAGATCAAGCAGCGCACCCGCAGACCGCTGCCTCTCAAACTGAAGACCGCGCCCGTTTCGATGGTCTGGAGCCCACTTCCGTCCGGTTCGCCGATCACCGGCTCCAACTACCCCGCCAGCTACTGGCCCGGGCGCAAATGGGTCGACTGGGTCGCAACCGACTTTTACTCGCGCTACAGCAACTGGGATCACCTCGAGCGCTTCTACGCCGAGTGGTCGGCCGACAGGAAGCTACCGATGGCCCTGACTGAATGGGGGCTGTGGGGAGAAGACAGTCCCGGCTACGTAAACCGGATTTTCCGTTTCATGCGGTCGCGTGAGCGCATGCGCATGCTGATCTACTACCAGGACTTCGGTAGTTCGAACGAGTTCCGGATCCAGAACTTCCCGAACTCGCAGAACACCTTGAGGAACCGCCTGAGTCCCGCCATCTTCCCCCGCTTCGCACCGCGTTTCCCCAGGGTTCCACCAAACGGCAACGGGAATGGCGGTGGAGTGGCGCCGCCTCGTCGATAGCCCTGCTATGGACTGACGCCCTGCCGCAGAAAGGCCGGGCTGGCTCCCGACGGCAGTCCGCGACCGGACCTCAGCTCAACGAAAAGCGGGAATGCCGGTCAGGGCCATGCCGACCGAAAGCTTGTGGATCTCCTCGGTTCCTTCGTAGGTGAGGACGGACTCCAGGTTGTTGGCGTGTCGCATGACCGGGTACTCGAGGGTGACACCGTTGGCCCCCAGTACGGTGCGGGCGCTGCGAGCTACTTCGATCGCAGCCCGAACGTTTCGCCACTTGCCGAAACTGACCTGCTCGACCGTGAGCAGGCCTTCATCCTTGAGCCGGCCGAGGTGAAGCGCAAGCAGGTAAGCCTGCTGAACCGAAGCGGCCATGTCTGCGAGCTTGGCCTGGGTCAGCTGAAATGAGGCGATCGGAACCCCGAACTGCTCCCGGGTCAGTGAGTAGTCGAGGGCGGCTTCAAAACAGGAGCGAGCGGCACCGACGGCCCCCCAGACGATGCCGTATCGGGCCTCGTTCAGACAGCTGAGCGGGCCTCGCAGCGACTGGACTTCGGGAAGGCGGTTGGCATCAGGGATTCGCACGTCGTCGAAAATCAACTCGGAGGTGACCGAGGCCCGAAGCGAGAGCTTGCCGTGCATGTCGGGTGTGGTGAAGCCCTTCATCCCGGCTTCAACCAGAAATCCCTGGACTCCGTCGTCGGTGGTCGCCCAGACGATGGCCACATCGGCGATCGAACCGGAGGTGCTCCACATCTTGGCCCCGGTCAGCACCCAGTCTTCACCATCCCGCACTGCTCGGGTCTTCATGCTGCCGGGATCGGAGCCGGAATCCGGCTCGGTCAGGCCGAAACAGCCGACCTTCTCACCGGTGGCGAGGCCGGGCAGCCAGGTCTGCTTTTGCTCATCACTGCCCCATTTCCAGATCCCGAACATCGCCAGTGACCCCTGAACCGAGCAGAACGAACGCAAGGCGCTGTCGCCGGCCTCCAGTTCCATGCAGGCGATTCCGTAGGCAACGGCGCTGGAGCCGGCACAGCCGTAACCGGTCAGATGCATCCCGAGCAGGTTGAGGTCTCCCAGGGCCTTTGGAACCGAACTGTCGAAGGTCCCGTTCTCGAAGTGTTCATTGACTCCGGGCAGATACTTCTCATTCACGTACCGGGCTACGGATTCTTTGATCAGCCGTTCTTCATCGCTGAGCATCCGATCGATTTCGAGAAAATCCTTGGGCTTCATGGTCGCTTCATTATGACCACACCGCGGGGTGGCGACCAGCGGAACAGCCGTAGACCCAGGCCCGACTTCAGACAGCAAGTACGGACAGCCGTGACCCGGCGGGGGTCAACCCTGCACCCGCACGCTGCGCACCCGTGAATCGGCCGGCAGGTAGGGGAACCCCTGGGACGGAAGCAGAGTTGCCCGCAGCCGGATGTTCGCAACCCCGGTGATGTAGCGGAAGCGGTAGGAAGCCCGGTAGTTGCCAGAGCGGTCGGTACGGGTAACCAGCACTGGGCGCCACTTCCGCGAACTCTGTTCGAAATACCGGATCGCCACGAGGTTGCCGCGTGACGGGTATCTGGCCGCGCCTGAACGAACTCTTCCCTGGAACTGAACCGCCTGGCCGGTCCTGAGCCGTGCCGGCCGTGCCGTGAAGCTGATCGAGCCGATAACTCCCAGACGCAGCGGTTCGGTTGATGAACTCGCGTTCTGCCGGTCACCGGTGAAGCTGGCGGTGACCCGGCGGGAGGTGCCTGCCGGAAGGCCCAGGGCAAAGCCACCATCGGGACCAGTGGTGACCAGCCGGGCGGTCGGACCCGACCTCGTGCCGCTGCCAGAGCGCTGGACAATCGTCACCTTCCTTCCAGTTATTCCCTGGCCGTTTTCACCCACCAGCCGACCAACTACCTTCGCCGTCGCTCCGAACGGCACCCGAAGCAACCTCCCACTCCCGCCCGGTCCGACCAGCCTCGCCTCAAGCCTGGTTTCCTCGGTCAGGGGTGCTTTCAGGACCAGCCGGGTGCCGTCGGGACGCCGGTCGGAGTCGACTTCATTGCCGGCATGGTCCCTGACCCTTGTCCGGATGTCATATCGGCCCGGCGGAAGGTCTTCAGAAGGAAAGTCAGCCTTGAGCTCCGCCTGACTGCCGTCGGCGACAAAGCGGGTCGGGAGGTCCCACCACTTATCGCTGCCCTGACGGCAGTAGCTGATCACCCCGCCGGCCGGGCCGGAGTGCTCATCGAAAACGGTGGCCCGCAAAAGCTCGGGAGTCTCAGCCTCAGGGCCAAGCACGAATGCCACGGGATCCCGATCGTCAAAACGGAGCGCCGCCTCCGCCGTTGCCAGAGGACTCTCGTTGCCGGCGGCATCCGTCAGCCAGACCGCCACCCTGTAATCACCTGCCGTCGGCACGCTCAGCCCGGACAGTCCGTCGATGCCACTGACGCCCGAAGTTCCCGAGTCGAAGGAGCCAGGCCCGGTTATCCGGTACCTGCTTGCGACCAGCGGTGCGGCAACCCCCTGGTCAGGGTTGACCCAGCTCAGGGCAAACGAGTTGCCGCTTCGCCAGTCGTCGCCGCCGATCACCTCCAGCAGCCGTGGTGCCGCCGGTGGGTTGTTGTCGGAACGAAGCTCGCCTTCATCTGCGCATGCCCGGTTACCAGCGAAGTCGGTCACGCAGCTGGTGATCCTGTGGCGACTGTCGCTCAGAACAGCGGTGTCGATCGTCTCGCTTCCTTCAGCTCCAGTCCGACACGGCTGCATCTTTGTCCCACGCCACTGCCCGGCGATCCTCTCGATCGCACACGGGTGCCAGGTGCTGCCCCGGACCGCGCCGTCAACCACGGTCTCGCTCAAGCGCACCCCGGAACCGGCATCTGATCCGCTGAAGCTGGTCTCCTGAACACCTCGCAGCCAGCCCTCCTTCTGGAATTCTCCTTCGATAGAGGCCTTCGGAGCGTTCGGGTCGTTGACCGTCATCGTCAATCCACGGACCCCGACCAGGGATGTACCGGTGACCGAGCAGAAACGGTCTGCGGGCAGAGCACAAAGCAGCCGGGACTCGAAAGCTGCCGCTGGTGGGGAGAAGGATCGGGCGAATTCGCTGCGGACTTTGTCAGTAGCCGAGTACTCGAGGAACGGACTGAACGAACCACCGGTCGCGAGTGAGCCGATCCTGTGCTGGAAGTTGTCGCGCAGGACGTGCCAGCGTCCGCCGTTGACAGTCACGATTCCGGTGCCCGGAGGTGCAGTCCAGCGCCACATCGCAAACTTCGTACCTCCGACCGCGGCCGTCGAGGGACGTGTACCACTGGTCATGTGCACCCCGTCCCACGGATCCGAACCGGCCGGAACCCCACACCAGGAGCTGCGGCTGAACCGCTCAGCAGCGGTCTCGAGCCAGGTCCCGGCGTTGCCGACTTTCCAGCCACACTGCGCAACCACGTAGCGGGCTGCCCCGGTGCGCTCAACCGGACCGAAGGAGACCACAACCAGCAGAGAGAGGATCAGCGCGATCACCACAGCTGTCTGCCGGGCGAAGCTGCTGGGCTGATTATCTGTTTCCATTTTCGGCTCCTCGGTTAGTGGCATTACTCCGCCTAAGGGCTGGTCACCGGACTCTCGCCCCCCGTCTGCCAGACTTGATGTATGTCCCTCCCCACCAAAGAGCAGATAACTGAAAAGCTGACCGCCGTAATCGACCCGGAGCTGCGGCGAAACATCGTCGAACTCGGGATGGTGCGCTCGATCGAGATCAAGCCCGAAGGCCAGGTTGACGTCACGGTGTCCCTGACCACCCCCGGGTGCCCGATCCGCTCGCACTTTCAGGAGGCGGTTGTATCCCAGGTTTCATCGCTCGAAGGGGTGACCGGCGTCGGGGTTGGATTCGATGTGCTCTCGGACCAGGAAAAGAGTGACCTCCAGCAGACCCTTGGCCGCAACAAGTTGCCTCAGGGAGCACTCGCCCAGGTACGAAATGTGATCTGTGTGTCCTCTGGAAAAGGAGGCGTCGGCAAATCAACGATGACCGCCAACCTCGCCGCTGCGCTTCAGGCGGAAGGCCACAAGGTCGGTGCGCTCGACTGCGACGTGTACGGCTACTCAATCCCCCGGATGCTCGGAGTGAACGAAAAACCGGATGTAAACGGTGAGCGCAAGATCATCCCTCCGGAATCAGCAACAGGAATAAAGACGATGTCAATCGGCTACTTCGTCGAGGACAACTCGGCTGTTGTCTGGCGCGGCCCGATGCTCCACAAGGCGATTCAGCAGTTTCTGGAGGATGTCGCCTGGGAAGAGCTCGACTACCTGCTGCTCGACCTTCCTCCCGGCACCGGCGATATCGCGATGACCCTGGCGCAGCTTCTGCCCCAGGCCAAGGTCGCGATAGTAACCACGCCTCAGCCTGCGGCGCAATCGGTGGCTCGCCGATCGGCTGACATGGCGGAAAAGGTGGACCTCGAAGTGATAGGCGTGATCGAGAACATGGCCGGCTTCACCACGCCGACCGGGGAGACCTTCTCGATCTTCGGCAAGGGTGGCGGAAAGCTGCTGGCCGACGATCTCGGAGTTCCGCTGCTTGGCACGATCCCACTTTCCGAAGAGCTCCGTGAACACGCCGACGAGGGAAGGCCACTGGTGATTGATCAGCCCGACTCACCAGCCGGCAAGGCCATAATCGAGACTGCCCGCAAAATAATCGCCTCAACCCCGCGTGAACTGCCGATGATCCAAGCCGATGCTCCGGCCGCACCCGAGGCCCCGAAGATGGGCAAAAACGCACGCGAACTGCCGGTCCTCCAGTAACAATCTGATTCGGTCAGTCTGCCCGGCGCCGCGCCGCCGCCCGGCGGGGCCCGGCGGCTCCGCTCAGCCCTTGTTCTTGAAGTACTCGGCGTTCTTGCCGGTGAAATGCGCCCACTCGGCCGGAAGCTGGTCCTCGGCGAAACAGGCATCTACCGGGCAGGCCTCAACACAGGCGTCGCAGTCGATGCACTCGTCGGGATCGATGAACAGCATCTCGACGCTTTCGTAATCCGGCTCGTCAGGGGTCGGATGGATGCAGTCGACGGGGCAGACCTCGACACACGAGTTGTCCTTGGTCCCGATGCATGGTTCAGCGATGACGTAGCTCATTGGAAATACTCCTGAATGTTCTTTGGCCCGAATCGCGGGCTGACCCCGCAATATGAGGGAACATCTTAGTGAGTCACGATCTGATCGCGCGCTCGGCCGGGGGCGTGAATCCGACCAATACACTCTGCCGAATGCCCCAGACCAGCCTTCCGGCAAATCCCGGCGAAGCAACCGAAACACAATGATTCTGCTCACCGGGGCCACAGGGTCAACCGGATCGCGCCTGTTGGACCGTCTGCTTGATGCCGATGAAGAGGTGCGCTGCCAGGTTCGTGAACCGCGTCGTCTGGGTCGCCACCGGGTCGATGTCCAGATCACGATGGGAGATCTCCGGGAGCTCTCTGATCCCTATCTGCTCAGGCAGGCGATGCGCGGAGTGGACACCGTGATCCACCTGGCCGCATCGCTGCGCGACCAGTCCCCGCATCGGGTCGAGGAGTTGAACGGACTGGCAACAGTGAGGCTGGTCCAGGCGGCCGAACAGGCCGGCGTCAAACGTTTTGTCTACTTCAGCGCCCTCAACGCCACGCCGGTCCAGAGGACGCGCTTCTTCAGGTCGAAATGGGCGGGTGAGCAGGCGGTCCGGGGGTCTTCCCTCGAAAGCCTGATCTTCCGGCCTTCGATTGTTTTCGACCAGTCCGATCCGTGGGTGAGCCTGATGCGCCGGTTTTCTTTCCTGCCGGTCATGCCGGTTTCCGGAGACGGCCGGTCCGAGTACCAGCCGATCTGGGCGGACGACGCCGCAGCCGCCGTCATGGCGGCGCTGGAGAAGGGCGAACCCGGAAACTGGGACCTGGCCGGGCCCGAGACGATGACCTATTCAGAGATGTCCGCTCTGGTCGCCCGGGCGGCCGGCAGACCCCGCCCCCTCTGGCACGTACCCCTTCCGCTCGTCCACCTCGGCCTGAGCACGCTCTACCGGATCTTCGGAGAAACGGTCTTCGCCACATGGCAGGAAGCCGAAGTCCTCCAGATCCCCATGACCACCCCCGAAGGCACTACCGACATAGAAACACTCGGGGTAACCCCAAGCAGCATGACCGAAGTCCTGAGCCCGGCCCCCTGAACCAGCAAATCAGATCAGGCAAGCCCGAATCCGGCTGAACCGGCCATGCAAAGAAGAAGGCCCGGGAAATCCCGGGCCTTCAACAGAGAGTCTTTTCAGACGATCTCAAAACGGACGGTCGGCGATGAAGCCGCCCGTCCGCCTTACATCATGCCGCCCATTCCGCCCATGTCGGGCATGCCAGGCATTCCGCCTGCGCCCTCGTCGGCGGGCTCAGCGATGATTGCCTCGGTCACCAGGATGTTCTTGGCGATCGAGGCGGCGTTCTGGAGCGCGGAGCGGGTCACGACGGTCGGGTCGAGAATCCCGGCCTTGACCATGTCTCCGTACTCACCGTTGGCCGCATTGAGGCCTTCACCCGGCTTGAGGTCACGGACCGCGTTGACCACGACCGAACCTTCCAGACCGGAGTTCTCGGCGATCTGACGAACCGGCTCCTCGAGGGCGCGGTGGATGATCTGCGCACCTGTGCGCTCATCTGCGTCCTCGAACGAGTCCACGTCGAGACCGTCCTGAGCGTTGAGGAGAGCAACTCCGCCGCCGGGGACGATTCCCTCTTCGAGCGCCGCACGGGCCGCCTGCAGAGCGTCTTCGACGCGGTGCTTCTTCTCCTTCATCTCGGTTTCGGTAGCAGCGCCGACCTTGACCACGGCAACACCGCCGGCCAGCTTGGCGAGACGCTCCTGGAGCTTCTCCCGATCGAACTCGGAATCGGTGTTCTCGATTTCCGACTTGATCTGCTTGATCCGACCCTTGATGGCTGCGGCTTCGCCGGAACCGTCGATGATCGTGGTCGTATCCTTGGAAACGACGACGCGTCGAGCCTGACCGAGCTGGGTTAGCTGGGTGTTCTCCAGCTTGAGACCCATCTCTTCGGTGATCACTTCACCACCGGTCAGGATGCCGATGTCCTCGAGCATGCGCTTGCGGCGGTCGCCGAAACCCGGCGCCTTGACCGCGACACCGGTGAAGGTGCCACGCAGCTTGTTGACAACCAGAGTCGCCAGGCATTCGCCTTCGACATCCTCGGCGACGATCAGCAGCGGCTTGCCGCCCTGCATGACCTGCTCGAGAATCGGCAGTACGTCGCGGACGGAGCCGATCTTCTGGTTGGCGATCAGGATGTACGGCTCTTCGAGAACAGCCTCCATCCGGTCCTGGTCGGTGACCATGTAGGGCGAGATGTAGCCCTTGTCGAACTGCATGCCCTCGGTGAACTCGAGTTCCATGCCGAAGGTCTGGCCTTCTTCGACGTTGACCACGCCGTCCTTGCCGACCTTCTCGATTGCGTCCGAGATCGTGTTGCCGATCTCGTCGTCGGCAGCCGAGATGGCAGCCACACGGGCGATCTGATCCTTGCCGCTGATTTCCTTCGACTGCTTCTCGCGGAGGTTGGCGACGACTTCGTCGACAGCCTTCTCGATTCCACGGCGAAGAGCCAGCGGGTTTGCGCCGGCGGCCACGTTCTTGAGGCCCTGACGGACGATGATCTGAGCGAGCAGGGTGGCGGTTGTTGTTCCGTCGCCGGCTACATCGTTGGTCGCGGTGGCGACTTCACGGACGAGCTGGGCTCCCTGATTCTGGAAGACGTCTTCGATCTCGATTTCGCGAGCGATCGTGACGCCGTCGTTGGTGATTGTCGGGGCGCCGAACTTCTTGTCGAGTACGACATAGCGTCCCTTCGGACCGAGGGTGACCTTGACTGCGTCGGCAACGGCGTCAACGCCGGCCTGCAGGGCCCCTCTTGCTTCTTCTGCGAACTTCAGCTCTTTGTGAGCCATATTTTTCCTTTACCTCCTGGAAACTTGGGTTTTTGGGGTTACTGGACCTTGGCGAGGACGTCCGACTCACGAAGAACGAGCAACTCGTCGCCCTCAACCGTGATTTCGGTCCCGCCGTACTTGGAGTAGAGGACCTCGTCGCCTTCGCTCAC
>JBBECI010000059.1:0-60978 GCA_040881895.1 Solirubrobacterales bacterium
GAACGTGCCGTCAGGGCAGGCCATGACGATCTGCTCGAAAAGCGGATCCGGTCAGGTGGCAGGTCAGAGCCGGTGACTCCGGCGAAGTCCAATTCCGGTTCCCTGATCAAAGCAATCTCGGCGGACCCCGGAGCGGGAGCACCGCCGCCATGAGCAGCGGCCTTGATCGTCGACCACCGCTAAAGCGGGCTCCCTTTAGAGCCTGGCTGGTAACCGGTCCGGTCGGTCGTCTGACCGGCTTCCTGATCGAGTTGACCGTCGCACTCCGGGCAGTTCGGCGCCAGCGGCGCGAACGCTGAACTTTCGGCTGAATCGCTAGGGTCAGACGACCTTGAAGACCACCGCCACAGAACTTGAGAATTCCCGTGTCCGGGTCGAGGCCGAGGTCTCGGCCGACGATGTGGGTGTTCAGATCCAGCGCGCTGCGCGCGGCCTCGCCCGTGAAATGCGGCTGCCGGGCTTCCGCAAGGGCAAGGCACCGCCGTCGCTGGTAGTCCAGCGTCTTGGCTTCTCCTCCGTATTCGAGCAGGCGCTTCAGGATGCCCTGCCGGAGTGGTACCAGCAGGCAGTTTTTAAGTCTGGCGTGGTGCCGATCGGCGACCCCGAGGTCGAGGTGACTGATGCCCCGGGAGCAGAAGGTGAGCCGCTCGGATTCAAGTTCGAGGTCGGCGTCCGCCCGCCCGCAGTGCTTGGTGACTACCTCGGCCTTGAAGTGGAGAAGCCCGGAGACGACGTCCCTGGCGAGGTGATCGACCGCGAGGTCGAGCGGCTTCGCGAGGGCATGGCCAGCCTTGACGCGGTGGAGCGGGCCGCCGTCGATGGCGATCATGTCCTGATTGATTTTGTGGGCAGCCTTGACGACGTTGAGTTTGAGGGTGGCACCGCGACTGACCACATGGTCGAGATTGGTTCCGGACAGCTGATCGACGATTTCGAGCAGCAGATCGTTGGCGCTGCCGCCGGTGATGAAGTCAAGGTCGAGGTCACCTTTCCCGAGGAGTACGGCGCTGCCGAACTTGCCGGTCAGGACGCTGTCTTCGCGGTCACCGTCAAGGAGGTTCGGGAAAAGAAGTTGCCCGAACTCAACGATGATTTTGCCGTAGAGGCATCAGAGTTTGACACGCTTGCCGAGCTGCGCGAGGACATCGCCAGCAAGCTTTCTGAGGCCGCCGCCCAGCGGATTGAGCAGGAGTTCAGGGTTGCTGCTGTGGATGTCGCCGTGGCTAACGCAACCTTGGAGCTCCCCGAGGAAATAGTCCTTGCGCGCGGCGCGGAACGATGGGAGCGGGTCGAGCGACAGATGGCCGGCCAGGGCATGAACCCCGACACCTACCTTCAGATGCAGGGTAAGACCCGCGACGAGATCATCAAGGAGTCGCTGCCCGATGCCGAGCAGGAAATTCGCCGCGAGGCAGTACTTGTCGCGGTCGCTGACGCCGAGGAGATCGAGGTCTCTGACGAGGAGATGGAGTCGGAACTCGAGCACATGGCCAGCCACGAGCGGACCACCGCCGCGAAGCTGCTGGAGCGACTCAAGCGAGATGGCCGCCACGAAATGGTCGCTGCAGACATAAGAGTACGCAAAGCGATCGACCGTCTGGCAGAGACTGCCAAGCCGGTGGAGATGTCCGCAGAGGACGCGATCGAGAAGCTCTGGACTCCGGGCAGCCCGCGCTGAGCGGTGTCCGGAGCAGGCTCTCTATAGACTTGACGCCATGAGCCCACTAGTTCCAATGGTTGTTGAGCAGACCTCGCGTGGCGAGCGCTCGTTCGACATCTACTCCCGTCTTCTCAACGAGCGCATCGTCTTTCTCGGTACCGGTGTCAACGAAGACATCGCCAACCTGATCGTCGCCCAGCTGCTCCATCTCGAGTCCGATGATCCGGAAAAGGACATCAGCCTCTACGTCAACTCACCAGGTGGATCCGTCTACGCCGGTCTGGCTATCTACGACACGATGCAGTTCATCAAGCCCGACGTTCAGACCATCTGTGTCGGTATCGCCATGAGCATGGGTGCGCTGCTTCTGGCCGGAGGAGCCGAGGGCAAGCGGATGTCACTGCCTAACTCCAAGATCCTGATCCATCAGGTTTCATCCGGTTTCCAGGGACAGGCCACGGATATCGAAATCCACGCCAACGAGATCATCGACACCCGCGGCCGGCTCGACAAGATCCTTGCCAAGCACACCAAGCAGGACCTCGAGAAGATCACACACGACACCGAACGCGACTACTTCATGAGCGCAGATGAAGCCAAGGATTACGGCATCATCGACCGAGTTATCGAGCATCACTGAGCCTCTCGACTTCCGGAGTCCGCCTGAAACAGTTGTCAATTTCGGGTAATCGGAAGTCTTCCTCCGACATATTGGCTATGGTCGGGGAACGACAAGTCGTGTCCCAGGCCATAAGGCCTGCCAGAACAAACAGGAGGAGTCCAAGGAATGTCTGACCAGAGTGGTAGTGCCCATCTCGATATAGGTGGTGTTTTTCAAGCAACAACCGAGATTTACAAGAAGTGCTTTGGCACAGTCTGGATCGTGGCGCTGATCCTGCTGGTTCCGGCGGCAATCATTGTCGCCCTCCTGGGCAACGGTGGCCTCGGCAGCTTGCTCGGCTCACTCGTTCAGTTGGTAGTGACCGCATGGCTGCTCGGCTCGATAATCCGGATCGTCCAGGACGTCGAAGAAGACGGTCAGGTCGACTGGTCAGTCGGGCAGATCCTCGGATCAGTTTCCGGAAAGCTGATTTCGATCATCCTGCTTCAGATCGTCGTTGGCATTCTGGTAGGCATCGGACTGTTCCTCTTGATCATTCCAGGTGTAATCCTCGCCTTGATGTGGTTCGTCTCACTTCCGTCGATGGTTGTCGAGGACAGGGGTGTTTTCAACTCGATGTCCCGTAGCTCCGAGCTCACGAAGAACAACCGGATGCGCATCCTCGGTGTGGGCCTGGTCGTACTCGCCATTTACCTGGCGATAGCGATCATTGTAGGTCTGCTCGCATCAGCGGTCCCGATTGTCGGGGTTGTGGCCCTGATCATCGTTGGCGTGCTGGCCTACCCGTACATCGCGATCATCTCGGCGGTTCTCTACTACCGCCTTGTCGAACTCAAGGACGGAGTCGTCGTAGCGGTCGAGGAGACGGTTGTCGCTGAAGCGACTGTCGATCAGCCTCCCACCATTTGAGTTGTAGCGCTTATGACAACGGCCTCACGGCCGTCTGCTGAATTGGAAAAAGGGCCACCGTGCGGTGGCCCTTTTTCATGCTGCTGGCCGGGTGCTGAGCCGCAGCCAGGCGGTCAAACCTCCAGCTCGTAGGTGATCCAAGTGGACTTTTCGGCACCGGTGCTGTCGTAGAGGGCCTGAGCTCTGGTGTTGTCCGGGGCGGTTGACCATTCCAGGCAGGATAAGCCTGCGTCGCGTGCGAGCTCTGCGCCAGCTTCGATAAGGGATCGGCCGATCCCCGAACCCCTGGCGCCCTCGACCACATAGAGATCGTTCATCAGGACCGTGCTGGTCGCCGATAGCGAACTCTTGTGTCGGTAGTAGCAGCCGAACCCCACGACCTGCTCACCCTGCCAGGCCCCGAGTAGCCACCCGCTGTGGTTGCTGCCTATGAATCTGGAAAAAAACTTCCGGTTTCTTTCCTCGTCGATGTCTTTCACTTCATAGAAGCGCTGGTAGGCGGCGAACAGCGGCTCGAGCTCGGCGAAGCTGTCTTCGGTCACAAGTCTGATTTCGGTCTCCATCGCCTGAGCCTATACCGGGCCCGCCCCTGCGTTGGCGGCAACTTCTGTCCCGAGAGAAGGGCAGAGTGGGATCGCTCCGTAATCAGCAGACGAAGGGCGCACGAAACCGCTGTCGTTACAGTGGAATCGAGCCTCAGGTCAATTCACATGAAAGGGAAGTCCGCTGGCACGCTCAACCGATTCCAACGAACAGTTGCTCTGCAGTTTTTGCGGAAAGTCCCAACGTCAGGTCAAGAAGTTGATCGCCGGACCAGGGGTCTACATCTGTGATGAATGCATTGACCTCTGTAACGAAATCATCGATGAAGAGTTGGTCGCTGCTCCGGGGCGTACCCCGAGCCTCGACCTTGAGCAGTTGCCGAAGCCGCAGGAAATCAACGCGATTCTCGACGAGTACGTCATCGGCCAGGGATCGGCGAAGAAGGCGCTCTCGGTAGCCGTTTACAACCACTACAAGCGGATCCGGATGGCGGAGGGCGAGGATTCCGAGGTCGAACTTCAAAAGTCGAACATCATGCTCCTCGGTCCGACCGGCTGCGGCAAGACCCTTCTCGCCCAGACGCTGGCCCGACTGTTGAACGTGCCATTTGCGATCGCCGATGCGACCGCTCTGACTGAAGCCGGGTACGTCGGCGAAGATGTCGAGAACATACTTCTGAAGTTGATACAGGCGGCCGACTACGACGTCAAGAAGGCCGAGACTGGAATCATCTACATCGACGAGATCGACAAGATCACCCGCAAGGCCGACAACCCATCGCTGACCCGGGATGTCTCCGGAGAAGGTGTCCAGCAGGCACTATTGAAGATCCTGGAGGGAACGACCGCGTCAGTTCCGCCTCAAGGCGGGCGCAAGCATCCACATCAGGAGTTCCTGACGATCGACACCAGCAACATCCTCTTCATCTGCGGCGGTTCCTTCTCGGAACTCGAACAGGTGATCGAGCGTCGGGTGAGCAACAAGGGCATCGGCTTCGGAGCAGCGATGGACAGAGTTGATGAAGGCGACCCCGGTGAACTGTTTGAGCAGGTCATGTCTGAAGACCTGATCGAGTACGGCCTGATCCCGGAGTTCATCGGAAGGCTGCCGGTGGTGGCCGCCCTGCATCAGCTCAATCGCGAGGATCTGGTGCGGATCCTGACCGAGCCCCGGCATGCCCTGACCAAGCAGTTCACCCGCTTCTTCGAGTTCGACGGGATTGAGCTTGTGTTTGCGGAGGATTCCCTCGAGGCGATTGCCGAACGTGCCCTGGCGCGGGAGACCGGAGCCCGAGGGCTGCGTTCGATCATCGAGGGCACCCTTCAGGATGTTCAGTTCGATCTGCCTTCCCGGCATGACGTCACAAAATGTGTCGTCACCCGGGAGACGATAGAGAAGGGCCAGCAACCGATTCTTGTCACCGACGCCAGCCATGAATCGTCAGAAGGTCCGGCCGGCTTCGAGGACCTCGGCGAACAGACCGCCTGAGTCTCGGCGCGGCGCGAGGTGTAACGCGGTCCACTGCGCGGCCCGCCTGACCGGCTGCGAACAATAAGATCGGACGCCTTGGACAGCGCGGCCCGACAGCAGCTCGAAGAAACAACCCGGTGGCAGCCGGGTGAAGTCGAGGCAGGGCTTTTTCAGGAATGGCTCGATGGTGGCTACTTCCATCCTGAGGCGAGCGGAAGTCCTGAAGACAACTTTTCGGTGGTGATCCCGCCACCCAATGTGACCGGCGCGCTTCACATGGGGCATGCCCTGAATGGTTCGATCCAGGACACCCTGGTCCGCATGAACCGGATGGCCGGCCGGAACACGCTCTGGGTCCTTGGAACCGACCACGCCGGGATCGCTACTCAGTCAGTAGTCGAGAAGCGGCTCCGTTCAGAAGGGATCGACCGGCACGAAATCGGTCGCGAAGCCTTCACTGAGCGGGTCTGGGCCTGGAAAGAGGAATACGCCGCCCGGATCAAGGAGCAGTACCAGCGCCTCGGCGCCTCGTGCGACTACGAACGGGAGCGCTTCACCCTGGACGACGGGTATGCCCTCGCGGTGCGCAAAGTCTTCACCGAGCTGTATGGGAAGGGCTACATCTACCGGGACAACTACATGGTCAACTGGGATCCCGGCTCGCGCTCGGCGATCTCTGACCTGGAAGTCGAAAACCGGGAAGAGACCGACACCCTCTACTCGGTGGACTATCCCGTTGAGGGGACAGATCGCGTCCTGACCGTCGCAACCGTCAGACCGGAAACGATGATGGCTGACACGGCCGTGGCGGTCAACCCGGACGACGGCCGCTACTCCGATCTGGTCGGAAAGTTCTGCATCCTGCCGCTGGTTGGTCGACGGCTGCCGATCATCGCCGACGAGCACGTCGACATCGAGTTCGGGACTGGTGCGTTGAAGATCACTCCCGGCCATGACGTCAACGACTTCGAGATCGGCCGTCGTCACGGGCTGGAGGAAATCAGCGTGATCGGTGAGGACGGCCTGATGACCGCTGAAGCCGGCGAGCGCTTTGCCGGCATGACAGTGGCCGAAGCCCAGGTTGCGGTGGCCGAAGCGCTCCGCGAAGAGGGGGTGCTGAGCGGGGAAGAGCCCTACCTTCATTCTGTTCCGTTCTCTCATCGTTCCGGCGAGCGGATCGAGCCGCTGATTTCCCTTCAGTGGTTCTGTCGAATGGATGAGCTCGCGGCTCCGGCAATCGAAGCAGTCGAAAACGACATGGTTTCGATCACCCCCGGACAGTGGAAGCGGGTCTATCTCGACTGGATGCGCGAGATCCGCCCCTGGTGCGTGTCCCGGCAGCTCTGGTGGGGCCACCGCATTCCCGTCTGGTACCGCGGCGAAGAGGTTCATGTTGGCGAGCACGAACCTGAAGGCGAAGGCTGGGTTCAGGAGGAGGACGTACTCGACACCTGGTTCTCGTCCGCGATCTGGCCGTTTGCGACCCTCGGATGGCCGCAGGAAACACCCGAGTTGAAGGCTTTTTATCCGACCGACTTCCTGACTACCGCCCGCGAGATTCTCTTTCTATGGGTCGCACGGATGGTGATGACAGGAATTGAGTTCGCCGGCAACATCCCGTTTGACAACGTCTATGTTCATTCGGTGATCCAGGCCAGGGACGGCCGTCGAATGTCGAAGAGCCTCGGCACCGGTATTGATCCGCTCGGCGAAATCGATGAGCACGGGGCTGACGCCCTTCGCTTCGGGCTGCTCACAATGTCTTCAACCCAGGACGTGCGCTATTCGGATGCCAAGGTTCAGCAGGGCCGTGACCTCTCGAACAAGCTCTGGAACGCTTCCCGCCTGATCCTGCTGAATACGGAGGAGCCGACGGATCGCAGGCTGCCCTCCGACCCCGCCGCGCTGGAAGACCGCTGGATACTGTCCCGGCTCGAATCAACGATTGAATCGGTAACTGGCCTGCTCGCGGTTTATGACTTTGCTCATGCCGCCCAGGAGATCTACTCCTTCGTGTTCTCGGACCTCTGCGACTGGTACCTCGAGATCGCCAAACCGCGCATCTACGATGGTGAGGATGAGGTAGCCCGGGTGCTGCTTCACACCCTGGAGCGCACACTGGCTCTGGTTCATCCGGTGATGCCGTTCGTAACCGAGCAGATATGGAAGTACCACCCCTACCGTGAAGGGCATCTGGTGGTGCACCCGTTCCCGCTGGCCGATCAGACACAGATCAACGACCTGACCGAGACAGAAGTTGGTTCAGCGATCGCGCTGACCAGGCAGCTGAGGGGCTGGCGAGACATGGCCGGAGTGCCACCCAGGATCGTGCTGGAAGCAAGCGGCGACGGAAGCTCGGTCCCGGAATTTGTCTCTCGCCTTGGCCGGGTCAGCCTGGGCGCCAAAGGCGGTGAATCGGTTGCCACCGTGGCTGGCTTCGGCATCCTTGCCTCGGATGGCCTCGACATGGACGAGCTCACCGGCCGACTCGAGACTCGCAGGGGCAAGCTCGAGGCAGAGGTCAAGAAGATCGAATCCAAGCTGGAGAACTCAAACTTCGTTGATCGGGCGCCGGCCGAAGTGGTCGCAGAAGAGCGTGAAAAGCTCGAGCAGGTGCTTACCGAACTAGCCGAACTCGGCTGAGTCCGGAGTCGGCCGGTAGCTTTGAGCTTCGACGCCGAGGCCTACCTCAATTCACTCGAGCCAATTGGCTGGAAGTTCGGCCTCGAACGGATGACCCTGCTCTCAGCGGAGCTCGGCAGACCGCAGGACTCGTTCCGGTCGATCCATGTGGTCGGTACCAATGGCAAAACGTCGGTCACCCGCATGACAGCGGCGGTGCTCTCGGCCCACGGCTTGAAAACAGGCTGCCTCGTTTCACCCCACCTTTCACATTGGTCGGAGCGGGTGCTGGTCGACGGGGAAAATCCGGAAGCATCTGCATTTGGCGATGCTGTCCGCCGCATCGCTGAGGCAGCTGAGGCAGTCGATGGTCGACTCGAACCGACGGAGTCGCTCACCCAGTTCGAGATATCGGTAGCTGCCGGCTTCCTTGCTCTGGCCGATGCGGGGGTGGATGTAGGGGTAATCGAGGCAGGGCTGGGTGGAAGGCTCGACGCCACCAACTCGATCGAGTCGACAATCACCGTCCTGACTTCGATCGGCCTTGATCACACCGAGTGGCTGGGAGGGACGGAAATCCAGATCGCGGTCGAGAAGCTTGCCGTCCTTCGCGAGGGGACGGTGCTGGTCCTGGGCCCGGTCTCCGCGGAGGTCAGGGAAATCGCTCTGGCTACGGCCGGTGAGAGAGACTGCCGCGTGGTCGAGTCGGATGGATCGCTGCCGGCGGGGGTGGAGCCGGTGTCCCCGGCGCTCTACCAGCGATTCAACTTCGCCCTTGCCGTAGCCGCGTCAGAGGCGTACCTGGCCGAGGAGCGCCCCGACCTGATTCTTGAAACGGGAATGCTTCAAACGGCGGCTCGTTCGGCTTCAGTGCCGGGTCGACTGGAACAGGTCAGCCAGATACCACCGGTCTTTGTCGATGTCGCCCACAACCGCCCCGGGGCCGCAGCACTCGCGGCGTCGGTCCCGGCTGTCGCTCAGGGCCGACCGGTCATTGCCGTGATCGGCATTCTCGACGACAAGGACGCTGAGGGGATTCTGGCCGAGCTGGCCCCAGTGGTCGACTGCGCGGTTATGAGCGCCCTGCCACCCGAGGCCCTGGCCAACTCCGCTCGCCCTGGCGCCCGTGGCTGGGAGCCTGACCTGCTCAGGCAGATCGCTTCACAAAAAGGACTTGAGGCCGAATCGTTCCCAGTGCCGGAACGAGCCCTCAGTCGGGCGAAGGAGCTCGCTAAAGAGCGGGGAGGGGTAGTGCTAGTCGCTGGTTCGCACTACCTGCTATCGCCAAACTCGTAGTTCTGCTCCAGCCTCCCCGGTAGGTCTCCGATGGTCCCGTTCGGGCAACCGATTACATTCCCAGATGGCAAGCCTGGTCCCATTCGGTACCGATCAAGCCCGGATTCGCGGTGGTATGCGACCATTAGCGGGTGAATCGCCAGTCTGGCTCTCAACTGCTGTCGATGATGGCTCTGGTCGCCGCTGTGGTGGCGATAGTCATCCTCGTATTTTTCGGTATCGGATACCTATTCGGAAGGATGTTCCTCTAGCCCGCTCATGCTTCTTGCCATCTTTGGAATCGACAACACGGGTCTCAGCCTTGGGATCACCTTCGCACTCCTCGCCCTCGTGGCGATCTGGATTGCGCTCATTGTCTTCACCCTCTCGGACGCCCGGCGCCGGATCTCGGACCCCTTCCTGGTTGGCTGTGCGACTGCCGCTTCCTTCTTTCCCTTCGTAGGTACAGTCATCTACACAATCCTGCGGCCGCCGGAGTTTCTGGAAGATGTTGAGGAGCGGGAGACCGAAATGAAGGCTGCCGAAACCCGGACGCGTCATCTGAACGCCAGTTCCTGTCGTAAATGTGGCTTCCCGGCCGAACCCGATTTCGTGAGGTGTCCGGCCTGTCGGTCCCGGCTCAAGGAACCGTGTCCTTCATGCAGTCGACCGGTTGGTCTCAAATGGAGGGTCTGCCCTTACTGCGAGCACACCCTGATCGAAGCAAAGCGTTCAGGAGCTTCTGCCCGAGGCGCGAGGCCCGCCTCTGATGAGAAAACCGGTTCAGGAAGCGCGCGCGGGTCCGGCAGCCAAGCCGCCGTGAAAGAGCCAAGCGGGTCCGCCAGGGCCAGTCGTTCCACGCGCAGGCCTTCGGCAACCAGGGAGGAGTCCACCCGCTCTGATTCAGGGTCACGCTCTGACTCGGGAAGTCGATCTGGATCTGGCGACAAGACGGCAGGTACCGGTCGCAAGGATGCTCAGGAGCGCTCCGGGCGTACGGAGCCAGCCAAGCGACCCACGCGCAGCACCAGCTCTGGCCGTCGTCGTGTCGTGGTGAGCGACGACGATCTGCCCGCCGAGACGATCAACGGAGGCGACTCGAAGTCTGGTGATCGCAAGGATGACGACGCCTGAGCTTCTGAGTGCCGGCAGATCGCCCGCGTTGCCAAGGTCGCATCGCTTATCTACCCTCAAGTTCCCGAAAACCCGAAACGGAGTAGTCAAAATCCATGTCACAAACCCTGATCCTCGTAAAGCCTGACGCATTCGAACGCTCGCTCACTGGTGAGGTGCTTGCCCGATTTGAGCGAAAGGGTCTGAACATCACAGCCCTCAAGAAGGTCACCGCAACCGAGGCTGTCGCACACGAGCATTACGCCGAGCACACTGAGAAGCCCTTCTTCGGGGAACTTGTCGACTTCATTACCGGCGGGCCGCTTGTCGCTGCTGTTCTGGAGGGCCCGGAGGCCGTCAGAGCCGCCCGTCAGCTGATCGGCGCCACCAATCCGGTTGAGGCTGAGACCGGCTCGATTCGCGGTGACTTCGCTCTGGAGGTCACCTTCAACATGGTTCACGGCTCCGACTCGGATGAGTCCGCTGCCCGCGAGATCGCAATCTGGTTTCCGGAAGCAATCTAGGGCCGCCGCACCCTCCGTCGGCGTTGAGTGTGGCGTATCGTGAGAAGGGTGGACGCCCCCTTTCCCGTGATCCTTGCCTCAGCCTCGCCGCAGCGCCGGGAGATCCTGGAGCGGATCGGGATTCCGTTTGAAGTGAAGGCTTCCGGAGTAGAGGAAATCGTCCACGGTGACCCGGCCGAGGTTGTGCTGGCCAACGCTCTGCTCAAGGCCCGCTCGGTGGTCGAGGCTGGTTCGATCGTGATCGGCTGTGACACGGACGTGGTTATCGAAGACCACCTGATCGGAAAGCCGGAAGACGAAATCAGGGCGCGTGAGTACCTCGCCCAGCTTTCGGGCAGGACCCATCGGGTTCTGAGCGGACTCGCGGTGCTCGGTCCGGCCGAGGATCAGGCCCGTACTGGCGTGATCGAGTCGTTGGTCACCTTCAGGGAACTGGATCAACCCGACATCGAGCGCTACCTCGCCAGTCGAGAGTGGCAGGGCAGGGCCGGTGGATATGCGGTCCAGGGGCGCGGTTCTTCACTGGTTGCTTCGATCGAAGGCGACATTGCGAATGTGATCGGGCTGCCGGTGGGGCTGCTTCTCAAGCTCGCACCCGAACTGGATCACCCAGCATGATCTGGCGTGGCCGCGCGGCCGCTGACCCTGGCCAGCGGGATGTTCTCACTGTGCAAGTACGGCAACAGCCCGCCTCGACTTCCGACATCATTCTTCAGATAGTGAGAAAGTCAGACTTCAGGCAGTGTCTGAACTGCCGGATCCGGGTCCCGGCCGGGAATCCGGAGTCGCCCGACAGGGTATCCCCCAGGAAACGAAACCTCAGGTTCAATTCATGTATCGCAAGCAAGTACGTCGACGTCGCGCTGTCCTGATCGGACTGGTTTTGCTCGGCTTCGTGCTGCTTACCTTCACCTTCGGAAGCGGCGCCGGCGCGGTGGGCGGGGGTCTCGGGACAGTATTCGGTCCGCTTGAAAAGGTCGCAGGGTCGGCGCTGAAGCCAGTCCGGGATCTGGTCAACTGGTTTGACGAAACAATGGACGCCCGGGGAGACCGGGAGCGGCTCACCAGGCAGCTGGAAGAAGCCCGTGCCCTTGCCGTCGCCGGAAAGGTTGCCGTGCAGGAAAACAGGCAGTTGCGCGAGCTGGTTCGGCTGAAACAGCGCGGAAACATTCCGGGCAGCTACACACCGGTTACGGCCTCGGTCATCTCCCGTTCCCCGACAGTCTGGTACTCCACGGTGGGGATTGACAAGGGCTCAAGCGACGGTGTCACCTTGGACGACCCTGTGATCAATGGCGACGGGCTGGTCGGTCGAATCAGTTCGGTAAGTCGTGGAACCTCGATTGTGACCCTGATCACCGACAGTTCCAGCGCCGTCACCGCGAAGGTTTTGCCGGGTGGGGCGCAGGGTGTCATCCGGCCAAGGCTCGGTTCGCCGGGCCAGCTGATACTTGAGTTTCTCGACGAGACAAACGACATCCGACCTGGACAGGCAGTAGTAACATCGGGCTGGAGAAGTGACGGACTCTCGTCACTTTTTCCGCCCAACTTGCCCGTAGGTGACGTCGAGCGAGCACCAATTGATGAGCGGGAGGCCATCCAGACGGTCGAGATATCTCCGTATCCGGACCTGCGAAATCTTGATCTGCTTCAGGTTCTCACCGGAGGCAATCGCGGATGATCATCACGAGCAAGGTCAGCATTCGGATTGCCTTTGTGGTTCTGCTCGCGCTGCTGCTTCAGAACGCTTTCTTCTCGCTGACCGAAGTTTTAGGGGTTTCGTTCTGGATCCTTCCGGCCGTGGTTGCGATTTTCGGGCTTCTCGGCGGAAGCATGATCGGTGCCACCCTGGGGTTTGCGATCGGTTTCTTCGCCGACGGACTGACCGACGGCCCGCTCGGCACGTCATGTCTGGTCTTCATGGGGGTTGGTTATGCGACGGGGCTTTACCGTGAGCGTGGGGACCAGCCGCCTGTCCTTGCCGCGGCGACCATCTCCGCAGCAGCCACTTTCATCGCCTCGGTGATACTCGCTCTGATCACGCTGCTGCTGGGCTTTGAGGCCTCTCTGAGTGCCGTCGTGATAGCTGATCTACTGCTTCAGACCGTGTATGCGTTCTTGCTGGCGGCGCCGCTCTTTATCCTCATAAGAAGGATCCTCAAGCCCGCATTGGTCGACGAGCGCACCAGCCGCCACCGCAGACCGACCGTATCCGGGTCCTGAAGCTCCGGCGCCCAAGACCATGAGAATCGAACCCGTATTCACGAAGCCGAAATACCGCAAGGGAACAGCGCTGCGCGTGGCGGTGATCGGTGGCTTGGGAATCGTCCTCTTTGCTGCGCTCTTCCTCCGGCTCTGGTCCCTTCAGGTTGTGACCGGCAGTGAGTACCTTGCCGAGGCGAAGGACAACCAGACCCGTGAGGTGACCGTGCGTGCACCTCGTGGCAGCATTCTCGACCGGGACGGCAACATTCTGGTTGACAATCGCACCAGCATGGCGCTTGAACTCGACCCTCTGCTGATCCCCACCGATCCGATCGAACGCCGCAGCAGGTTTACTGCGCTCGCAGAGGTACTGAGTCGGGACCTCAGCTGGGTGCAGAACAGGTACCAGGAAGAGTTGAAGACAAACCCGCCCGGCAGTCCGATCACCCTGCTCCGGGATGCCGACGACGACATCGTCTATTACCTTCAGGAGAAGCAGTCCAGCTACCCGGAAGTGCTTGTCAATAGGGTGTTCGTGCGCCGCTATCCGGACAGTTACCGGGCCGCCCATCTGCTCGGCAGCGTCGGCGAGGTTAGCGCTGAGGATCTTGAAGAAGCAGAAAACCGGAACCTGAAAGCAGGGGACTCACTCGGCAAGGCAGGGATCGAACAGACTTACGACAGGATTCTCCGCGGTGAGAACGGCCTGACGCGAATCCAGGTTGACTCGCTGGGCCGGGTCACTGGTCAGCTCCAGTCCAAGGTTCCCGAGCCAGGGGACTCGCTCCGGTTGACGATCGACCCCGAAGTACAGGCCGCTGGCGAGGCAGCACTTTCCAGCATCGGCCTGCCCGGGGCCTTCGTGACTATGGACGTGACCAACGGTGAGATCCTGGGGATGGCCTCAAATCCGACCTTCGACCCCTCGATCTTCACCAAACCACTCAGCCAGGAAGAGGTGGATGGTCTGTGGGGCGAGGATCAGAACGCTCCAATGTTCAACCGGGCGATTGGTGGCGCTTACCCGGTCGGTTCGGTTTACAAGCCGATCACCGCAATTGCCGGACTCGACGCGGGCGCAATCACGCCCTCGACCGTGATCCAGGACAACGGGCTGATCAAGATCTCCGATCAGGTCTTCACCAACGCGGGTCGTGAGCCACACGGTCCGGTCGACCTTCGTCGGGCGATGGAGGTCTCTTCCGACGTTTACTTCTACCTGCTTGGTGCTGACTTGAACGGGACTGGCAAGCTCCAGTACTGGTCACGTCAGTTCGGGATAGGCGAGACCACCGGAATCGATCTTCCCGGTGAATCAGGTGGTCTGCTACCGACTCCGAGCTGGAGAAACGACCTTTTCGCAAGGGGTGAGACGGACCGTCCCTGGGCGGTGGGCGACAATGTCCAACTGGCCATCGGCCAGGGCGATATGCAGGCAGACCCCCTCCAGATGGCTGTTGCCTATGCTGCCCTCGGTAACGGTGGAAGCATCGTCAAGCCGCATACCGTCCTTCGGAGTGAAGATGCCGCCGGACGGGTGGTAGCGGAGTACCAGCCCGTGATCAACCGAACGATCGAGATCAATCCGGTTGCCAGGGAGGCAATCATGGGCGGGCTTCATGATGCCGCTCAGGCTCCTGACGGCACTTCGTACGGCGTCTTTGGCGGGTTCCCGATCCGGGTTGCGGGAAAGACCGGTACAGCCGAGCGGCCACCCAACGGAGATCAGGCCTGGTACGTAATCCTGGCCCCGTATCCGAGTCCCGAAATCGTAACTGCGGTGACCGTCGAGCAGGGCGGCTTTGGTGCCGACACTGCCGCTCCGATTGCCCTTCAGGTGCTTTCGGCCTATTTCAACCGGGAGGCCAGAGCGGTTTCCGGGGGAGGTAATGCCGAGTGATGGAGTCCTCCCGAATGCCCCGGCACGGCTCCCGGCGTTACCTCCCGAAAGTCGGCCTGCTCGAACGTGTGGGCCTGCGTGACATGGATGGCTGGCTGACATTCTCGGCTCTGGGTCTGCTCGTTTGTTCGATTTACACCCTCGCCCAGACGGGCGCGGAGGTGGTTGCCGGAACACCCGAATACTTCCCGCAGCGCCAAGCCGTGTACGGTCTCGTGGGTATTGTGGCGATGATTGCTATCGCCCGGATCGACTATTCGCGATTTCGCGAGCTTCGGGTCGGTATCTACACATTCCTATGCGCATCTATCCTGATCATCTTCGTATTTGGCGTCACCTCAAGGGGTTCAACCCAGTCGCTGAGCCTGCCGTTCTTCACCTTTCAGCCGGCCGAAATGGGGAAGCTCCTGCTGGTCCTCTCCCTGGCCGGTTTCGTGATCGACGGTGCGAGGCGAGGCTTGGAGTCCCAGCGAACACTGCGTTATCTGGCCATTGGCCTGGTACCGACTGGCATGGTTCTTCTCCAGGATCTCGGAACTTCACTCGTCTATGGAGCAATCACGATCGCGATCATGGTCGCGGCCGGGGTGCGCTGGTCCCATTTCGCAGTAATCGGAGCCGGACTGATCACGTTCATCGCGGTCGTTCTGGTGGCCATGCCGATGGCGGGAGTGCCGGTGCTCAAGGAGTACCAGCAGGACCGTCTCACATCCTTTCTTTCCCCGACCTCCGATATCGGAGGAGCCGGGTATCAGCAGAACCAGGCCAAGGTGGCCGCGGGATCCGGTGGAACCACCGGCCGCGGAAACCAGGCCACACAGTCGCGTCTCGGCTTCGTACCCGAGCGGCACACGGACTTCATTTTCGCCGTGGTCGCAGAGCGGTACGGGTTTGTCGGGGCCGCACTGGTCTTATCCCTTTTTGCCCTGCTCTTCTGGCGGGCATTGCGTCTGATGACGCTCTCGAAGAATTTCTACGGAACTCTGGTCGCGGCGGGAATCGCCAGCGCCATCATGTTTCAGGTCTTCGTAAATGTGGGAATGAACCTCGGCATCATGCCGATCACCGGCATCCCCTTGCCGCTGATGAGCTACGGAGGGTCGGCAGTTATCGCCACCTTTCTGATGATCGGGGTCCTGCAGAGCATCCACATTCAGACGCGTGCCGGTCAGAGAGGTCCGTGGAGCCAGTAACGGCTCCCGGACAATCAATCTGAACGGAAAAATCTGAATGAAGAAAACCATTGTTGTATCGGCTGACCGCGGTGAAACGCGGGTCGCCGTTCTTGAAGCAAAAACTGTCAAGTCCCAGCGGGAAGTCGCTGAGGTCTACATTGAACGGCGCGGCGGCCGCTCACTGGTCGGAAATATCTACCTCGGGAAGATCGACAACGTACTGCCCGGTATGGAAGCCGCTTTTGTTGACATCGGCCTTGAAAGAAATGGCTTCCTCCACGTTGACGAGATCCTCTTGCCTGACGGCGAGCAGGCTCCGCGCCGTGGACGTGGCCAGGGTCGCCGGATCGACGAATTGATCAAGCCCAAGCAGGAAATCCTGGTTCAGGTGATCAAGGACCCGATCAAGAGCAAGGGCGCCCGGCTCTCCATGAATGTGACGATTGCCGGCCGTTACCTGGTCTACGCACCGAATGGGAGTGGAGTCGGCGTCAGCCGTCGGCTCGCCGACAAGGAGCGTGAGCGACTGCGCCGGATGGTCGGTCGTACCTATGAGGGCCCAGGTGGTCTGATCGTGCGGACGGCAGCCCACGGCGCAAAGAAGACCGACTTCGTGCGCGAGATCGCCTACCTCCACCGTCTTGGCGATGTTCTCGCGAAGCGCAAGGAAGGGGTCAAGGCTCCTTCACTGGTTTTCCAGGAGCAGGACCTGCCAGTGCGCGTTTTGCGTGACGTCTTTCTCAACGAGTTCGACAAGGCTGTTATCGATGATCCCAAGCAGTTCGACCGGGTCACCAGCTTCTTTCAGCGAACGGCGCCGGAGCTGGTTGACGGCGTCGAGCTTTACGAGGGCAGCAAGCCCCTCTTCGAAAAGTGGGACATCGAGAGGGCGATCCAGTCCACTCTTGGCCACCGGATTGACCTGCCCTCGGGTGGCTACCTGATAATCGACTACACCGAGGCTCTGACTGTCATCGATGTCAACTCGGGGTCCTTTACAGGCCGCGGCAAGGGTGGTCTTGAAGAGACGATTACAAGGGTAAATACCGAGGCTGCTTCAGAGGTTGTCCGTCAGTTGAGGCTGCGGGACATCGGTGGCATCATCGTCATCGACTTCATCGACATGGCCCGTGGAAAGAACCGGGACAAAGTGCTCGGGACCTTGCGTTCGGCACTTGACGCCGATAAGTCAAAGAGCTACCTGGTTGAGATCTCGCCGCTCGGACTGGTCGAGATGACCCGTCAGAACATCACTGATGGCGTGCGCGAGATCCTTACCGTCAAGTGTCCGACCTGCAGCGGAGAAGGAGTGGTCCTCTCAGCCCAGACGGTCGCACTTGAGGGCCTCCGCAAGATGCGCGAGTTCGCCGCCGAGGACAAGACCTGCGAAGCATTCCTGATCCGGATGAATCCCAAAGTGGCGGCCCTGCTCAACCACGCTGACAGTGGCCTGCTTGAACTCGAGCAGGAAACCGACAAGCAGTTTCATTTTGAAGGTGGTGAAGCCCTGTCCATAAGCAACTTCGAACTGATCGAGTCCGGAGACCGCAAGAGCATCGAGGAGCGCGCGCTGCCCTTCCGGCCGGAAGAGGAAGTCCTGGTGACGATTGAAGAGCCTCACATGTACAACGCCGATGATGCAATCGCCCGGATCGACTCGTACATCATCAGTGTCACTGGAGCAGCCGACTGGGTCGGTGAGCGACGCATGGTTCGGATTGAGTCGGTTGAGCGGGCCTCGGCCGTCGCCTCCCTGCTGCCTGATGCCGAGCAGCCCGAACGTAGCCAGCCAAAGAAGGCTGACTCATCCAGCGGCTCTGGAGGCGGATCCAGGGGAGGGCGCAGCCGCGGTAGCCGCGGCGGTCGTAATCGCTCCCGAAACGGAGACCAGGAATCGAGTACGACTTCGGCAGTCGATGCGGGCGAAGGCGATGACCCCCCTGGAGCACAGTCAGAAGTACCCGCGAGCGGTAAATCTGACTCTTTTTCAGGGGCGGACGGGTCAATCAGTGATGCTGGCCGATCTTCAGAGGTTCCGGCCCGGCCCGCAACTCAGGTGGACTCTGGAAAACAGGAGGAGCCGCCGACCGCGGGACCCCCTGTTCCCGGCCAGCCTCCGGTGGAGGCTGATCAGCCCGGATCAGAGAATTCGGTAGACTCCCGGCGGTTCGGCCTGAGGCGCGGACGACGCAGGCGTGGGCGTGGTCCCGATGGTAACGCCGAAAGCTGACCTTCCCAGATAAGGATTTGTGAGTTCAAAATGTATGCGGTTGTAGAAAGTGGTGGCAAGCAGTACCGGGTCGAAGAGGGCACGGTGCTCGTCGTCGATCGCCTGGAAGCAGAGCAGGGCGACAAAGTCGCGCTACGTCCGGTGTTTGTCAGCGGCGACAGCTTTGTGGTCAAGGCCGATGAGCTCGAAAAGATCAAGGTCGAGGCTGAAGTCACCGAGCATCTGCGTGGCGACAAGATCAAGGTCTTCAAGTACAAGGCCAAGAAGGGCTACAGCCGACGGGCCGGTCATCGCGCCGAGCTGACAAAGCTGGAAGTTACTTCGCTGGGTGGGGGTACCAAAAAGAAGGCTGCACCGAAGAAGGCTGCCGCCAAAGCTGACGCGACCGAAGTCAAAGCCGAGGCGAGCGTCGAGACTGTCGCCGCAACCAAGGCCCCGGCGAAAAAGCCGGCTGCCAGCAAGCCAGCCGCGGACAAGCCCAAGCCAAAGGCAGCCACCAAGTCCAAGACTGCTGCAGAGCCCAAGCCAAAGGCAGCCACCAAGCCCAAGACTGCTGCAAAGCCCAAGCCAAAGGCAGCCACCAAGCCCAAGACTGAAGACAAGGCACCGGCAGACAAGCCAGCCGCCAAAAAGGAGGACACTGATGGCGCATAAGAAAGGTCTGGGTTCCTCGAGGAACGGTCGTGACTCCAATCCCAAGATGCTCGGCGTCAAGGTGTTCGCCGGACAGAACGTGAACGGCGGCGAGATCATCGTCCGCCAGCGGGGCACTCGCTTTTGGCCTGGCGACGGAACCGGTCTCGGCAAGGATCACAGTATTTTCGCCACACGGCCGGGAACGGTCGAGTTCAAGCCCGGCCGCCGCGGTCGGGTGATCTCAGTCGCTTCTTCCGAGTAGCGATCAGGCCGCTACGCGGCCAACTGGTTTTCTCGAGGGGCCCTGAACACGGGCCTCTCGTTTTTGTCCGGTAGCCCTCCGGACATAATCCGGATCTGAGCTCAGGGGTTCTGGATGCGGCGGCCGAGCCAGCCGCTGAGAGTGGCGGCATAAGTCGCACTCAAGTGGGATCGATCACGGAACTTCAGGTATCTGCCGTAGGTCGCCGAACATCTGCGCCGTGGACAGACTTTCGAGAGCGGATCAATAATCTGGACTCGCTTGAACCTGCGCGCTGCCTTGTAGTCGAACGACCTCCAGAGTGGACGAAAAGCTCTGAAAGAACAGCGGTTCGGATTGCCAGGGTTTTTCCGAACGCAGCTGGACGGTGGAAAGGGCGCCAGAACGAGATCTCGCATAAGCGTCACCTTTGAGCCAGTTCTCAGCATCTTCTTCATGGTGGTTGCCATCCCTGCCTGCAGCACGCGGTCACTGGCTTGCCGGTTGAGGGTGCTGCCCGTTTCGTCCCTGACCAGGACTTTTTTACCGGTATTGGTACCCAGGATCACAAGAGACGGCTTTACCCTCGTGATCCTCGTCAAGCTGTTTCGACGCCACCGGTTACAGATCGGGTCGGTATTTACGAGCGCACTGGTGCAGTCTGCCCTGAGAAGGGCGATCAGGCGCCAGCCCCTGCGGTCGGCAATTTTTAGCAGTGCCGGTGTCCAGTGAAGAGCATGGGAGTCTCCGAATACGAATACGACCTTCCGGGACTTCGGCTCGCCGTAAACGCATGGGCCGGAGTTGGCCTCGTTCCCGAGGATGAGGCAGCCGTCGCGGAAAATAGCCCCCTTGTCACTCTGCACTCTGGCGAAGGAAGGTACGAAACGGTCTGTAGCGCCTCCCGCGACCGCGCTGACAGCAATGGTGCCTAGCAGCATGGCAGCGAGCGTCATGGATGTCGAAAAGATCTTCACGAGGTTGTTGTCAGGGAGATCCGCACTGGAATCCCGCTTCCTGTCCTGTCAGGACATGAATTCCGGAATTGTAGTGGGTCTGCCCGTCAGGGCTCTTGCCTCGAGCCGATGGCAGGGTGGTGGCCGGGTGGTAGTGCGTACCCTTGTCCGATGCTCTACGACAAGGCCAGGATCTACGTTGAGGGAGGCGCCGGTGGTAACGGCAGCATCTCCTTCCGCCGGGAAGCGCATGTGCCCAGGGGCGGTCCTGACGGCGGCGACGGTGGCCACGGGGGCGGTGTGGTGCTCCATTGCGATCCGTCCCGCCGCGACCTTGGAGCCCTCCGTTCAAAGCATTTTCGGGCTGAGCGCGGTCGCCACGGCGAAGGAGCCAACAAGCAGGGTGCCCGGGGCGAGGATTTTGTCATTCGTGTTCCCCCGGGAACCCAGACTGTCTCAGTCGGGGGCGCGGTGATTGATCTGACGGAACCCGACCAGACTTCCGTGCTGGCCAGGGGCGGTCGGGGCGGTCACGGTAACAAGCGCTTTTCGACTTCGGTCCGGCAGGCTCCACGATTTGCCGAGAACGGCACTTCAGGCGAATCCGGCTGGGTTGAACTCCGACTGAAACTGCTTGCTGATGCTGGCCTCGTGGGTCTGCCCAATGCCGGCAAGTCGTCCCTGCTCGGGCGGATTACCCGGGCCGACCCAAAGGTGGCTGACTACCCGTTCACGACACTCGAGCCAGTGCTGGGGACCATTGAGAGCGATGACCGTCAGGTCGTGCTGGCTGACATTCCGGGCCTGATCGAAGGTGCTGCCGAAGGTGCGGGACTCGGCCACGAGTTCCTTGCCCACGTCGAGCGCTGCGCCATGCTCGTCCATGTGGTCGAGCTGGCCCCGTCGTCTGGCGACCCGATGGACAACTACCGAACGGTAAGGGCAGAACTGGAGGCTCGCGATGCCGGACTGGAGGCCCTGCCGGAGCTCGTCGCACTCTCAAAATCCGACCTTTGGACTCAAGCCGACACCGCCGATCAGGTGGCCGAGTGGAAAGCGGCACTCGGTGATTCCGTACTCGACGTCATGGCAATCTCTTCTGCCACCGGGGCCGGCCTCGATGTCCTGACCGAGACGATTGTGCGTTCGGTGCCCGGCACAGTCACAGCACCGAAGGTTGCCTCCGGGCCGCTCGACGTCGATTTCGAGGCCGAGTTTCTGACTTATCGTCCGAAAGGTGAAGGTGGCTATTCGGTCGAGCCTGAGGGCGACGGCGCCTTTCGCATCCACGGCCGCGGGGTGGAAGTTCTCTTTGACCGGTTTGATCTCAGCAACGATGAGGCACTCGGCTATCTCGAGACCAGGCTTACTGAAATGGGCGTGATGGCCGAGCTGAGGCGTGCCGGATTCGAGTCCGGCAACGAGATTCGCGTCGGCGAGTACGAGTTCGAGCTCTACTGACGCCCGGTAGGCTCATGGACATGTCCGAGGATCGCGTCCGCATAGCCGTCGAAGATCACGTGGCCGAAGTCGCACTTGTCCGGGGGGAAAAGCACAACGCCCTGGATGGCGACACATTTCTGGAGCTCACGGCAGGAGCTGAAAGGCTGGCCTCGGAGCCCGGTTTGCGGGCCGTTGTGATTTATGGCGAGGGCCCGAGTTTCTGTTCGGGGATTGATGTTGGCTGGCTCGCGGGAGCGGCAGAGCAGTTCAGCGAACACGCTGGCCAGCGGGACCCGGCAGGCGCCAACCTCTTTCAGCAGATGGCTACTTCGTGGGCGGGGGTGCCAGTCCCGGTGATCGCCTCGATCCACGGCAACTGTTTCGGGGGAGGCCTTCAGATAGCACTCGGTGGCGACATCCGGATCGCCGCACCGGACGCCAAACTGAGCATCCGTGAGATCCACTGGGGTCTGGTTCCGGACATGGGGATCACCGCGACGCTTCCCCGCTTGCTCGCACTCGATGTAGCCAAGGAGCTGACTTTCACCGGTCGCATCGTCACCGGCGAAGAGGCGAACGGGCTTGGTCTTGTGACCCGAACCGCCTCGGACCCTCTGGAGGCTTCCAGGGCACTCGCGGCCGAGATCGCCAGCCGCTCGCCCGATGCCGTTCGCGCAGCCAAACAGCTCTTCGATCGCTGCTGGCCAGGCGCGGGCCCTGAGGCACTGTTCCTCGAGTCGGAGCTTCAGTCTGAGTTGATTGGCAAGCCCAACCAGTTGGCTGCGGTTATCTCAGGTGTAAACGGAACTCCCGCATCCTTTACCGACCCGCCTGCTCGTCCAGCAGGCGCCTGATCTTTCCAGACAGCCCGGCGCAATTACTGCCCCGGCGCGTCGCTTCTGCTGCGGATTGCCGGGACTCATCTAGGCTGATGGGCTGATGACGCTTGTAGTAAAACTCGGATCCTCAATCGTGGCTGCCGACGACGGCAGCCTGCGTGTCGGCGTGCTCGATTCCGTCTGCGCCCAGGCATCGAGCCTGCGGCGGGCTGGCGAGCCGCTGGTTCTGGTCACTTCCGGCTCGATCGCCCGCGGAATCCGGATTCTGGGACTCACGGCCCGACCCCGGGCCATCGACGAACTTCAGGCTGCCTCGGCGGTAGGCCAGGGGGCCCTGTTTCGCGAATATGAAACCCGTCTGGAAGCTGGTGGTTCCGCAGCAGCGCAGGTGCTTCTGACCGCGGCCGATGTCGCCAGTCGCACCAGCTACCTTTACGCCCGCCAAACGCTGCGGCGGCTTTTGGAATGGGGTGTAGTTCCGGTAATTAATGAGAACGACACTACGGCGACCGATGAAATCACCTTTGGCGACAACGACTTTCTCGCTGCCCAGGTGGCGATCATGCTTGAGGCGCGCCTGCTGGTTCTGCTTACCAATACCGACGGTGTCTACACCGCTGACCCCGGCAAGGTCCCGGATGCCAGGCTGATTGACCGGGTCACCGACTTCGCTGACCTGGCTGACAAGGACATCGGCGACCGTACCTCGGTGTTCGGGAGCGGCGGTATGCGCAGCAAGGTCGCAGCAGCAGAGATGGCCTCTCGATCAGGGATCGAAGTTCGAATCTGCAACGGCACGGTTGATGGCACCCTCGCCAAGGCGGCTGTCGGCGAGGAAGCCGGGACCGCCTTTGAACCCCACGGTTCACCCGAGTCAGGTTTCAAGCTCTGGCTGCGCTACGCGAAGCCCTCCAGCGGTCGCATCGTGGTTGACGGCGGGGCAGCCAGGGTGCTCAGCCAGAGTGGCTCAAGTCTCCTTCCGGTCGGCGTGACGGCGGTCGATGGCAGCTTTGAAGCGGGCGATGCAGTCGATGTCGTAGGCCCCGAGGGAACTATTGGCAAGGGCATCTCCAGCTACTCAGCCGACGAGATCGAGCGGATCAAGGGCATGAAGAGCAGCGAGGTGCTCGAACTGATGCCGCAGGCCTCCGAGGAGATAGTCCACCGGGACTACTTCGTTCTCAGTTGACGCCCCGTTACGATTGACAGATGGAAGCAGGCTCGATCGAAACCGGATCCCGCAGCATCTCTGAGGACTGCGCTGCCGTGAAAGCCGCAGCGCGCACACTCGCTGCCTCGCCTTCCGCTGTCAGGAACAGGGCCCTTGCGTCGATTGCTGCCGGCCTGCTCGAATGTACGGATTCGATTCTGGCTGCCAACGCAGAAGACCTCGCTGACGATCACGCACAGGGCCTGAGTGAAGCGCTGATCGACCGACTCAGGCTCGATCGCTCCCGGATTGAGGCCATGGCCGATGGTGTGCGGGCGGTCGCTGCTCTCGACGACCCCGTTGGCGAGATCATTGAGACCCGCACACTGAAGAACGGCATCGAGCTCAGCAAGGTTCGGGTGCCACTCGGAGTGGTGGCTGTGGTCTATGAAGCGAGGCCAAACGTGACTGTCGACTGCGCCGCACTGACTGTCAAGAGTGGCAACGCAATCCTGCTGCGAGGCTCCAGCTACGCCGAGCGGACCAACACGGCGCTTGCCAAGGTGGTTCGCGATTCCCTCTCCGAAGCCGGGCTGCCGGCCGACTCCGTAGTGCTCTCAACCGGCGGCGGCCGAGACCAGCTGGCTGAACTCGCAACCCAGGAGGGCGTCATCGACCTCCTGATCCCGCGCGGGGGCGAAGGACTGAAGAATGCCCTGAAGGACGTGGCGACTGTGCCGGTCATGTACGCAGCTTCGGGCAACTGCCACATATACGTCCACAGTGACGCCGACCTTGAGATGGCCCGGGCGATCGTGATCAACGCCAAGGTGAGTCGGCCGGGAGTCTGTAACGCCGCCGAGACGCTGCTTGTGGATGCTTCCGTAGCCACCGGGTTTCTCGCTGCCGTTCTTCCTGATCTCCGGGATGCCGGAGTCGAACTGGTCGGCGACGAGCGCACCATTGCCGCATCTGACGGAGTGGCCGTTGCTCCAGCCACACAAAGCGACTGGGATATCGAGTTCCTTGAGCTGAAGCTGGCGGTCGCAGTCGTCGATGACCTTGATACGGCTATTGACCACATCAACCGGCACGGCAGCGGTCACTCCGAGGCGATCGTCACCAGGTCGGAGGAGGCCGCAGAGCGCTTCACCACTGAGGTTGATGCCGCTGCGGTTTACGTCAACGCTTCAACCAGATTCACCGACGGCTTCGAGTACGAGATGGGGGCCGAGATAGGTATCTCGACGCAGAAGCTCCACGCCCGGGGTCCGATTGGCCTGCGGGAGCTGACCACGTTCAAGTACGTCGGCCGGGGCGACGGCCAGATACGTGGCTGATGGCCGGGCAGGGCCCAATCGGATCGGGGTGTTCGGCTCCGCCTTCAACCCGCCGCAGCTGGCCCATCTGAAAGTCGTCGAGGAGTCGCGCCAACAGCTCGGGCTCGACCTGGTCCTGATCGTGCCGACCGGTGAGGCCTACCACAAGCAGCCGGATTCCAACCCGGGCCGTGAGGTTCGCTTCCGTATGGCCGAGGCAGCTTTTTCCAGCTCTGAAGGAACCATCGTCTGCCGCTTTGAGATCGACCGCGAGGGGCCGTCCTTCACATATGTAACCCTTGAGCAGATTGAGCAGGAGAACCCCGATAGCGAGCTCTACCTCTTGATGGGCGCCGATACGGCCCGTGACTTCGCTGGCTGGAAGCGTCCGGAGCGAATCCTTGAGCTTGCCCGGGCCGCGGTAGTTCCCAGGCCCGGGGTCAAGGATGAAGAAGTTCTCCGGGTGTTCGAAGACCTCAGTGGATCTGAAAGGTTATGTCTCCTGGAGATGTCCGAGGCAGGGGTTTCCTCAAGCGAAATCCGCGAACGGATCGCCTCAGGGCTTCCTGTTGAAGACCTCGTTCCGACGGCAGTAGTCGAGATCATCAAGAATGAAGAGATATATGGGTCTGAGCACTGAAGAGCTGACAGCCGAGATCGTCCGGATAGCGGATTCCAAACTGGCTGGGGACATAGTCGCACTCGACATGCGCGAGCTCGTCACCTACACCGACTATCTGGTCATCTGTACCGCCCGCAACGACCGTCAGGCCGAGGCGATCGCTGACGAGGTCCACATCGCCGTAAAGCGGGAACACTCGCTGCTTCCGGCAAACCCGGATCGCTCCGACAATGTCGGCTGGCGGGTCCTCGACTATCTCGACTGCGTCTTTCACGTCTTTACTGAAGAGGCCCGCGCCAAGTACGACCTTGAAGACCTCTGGTACGAAGCTCCCCGGCTGGAACTGGAGATCAGCCCGGCTGAAGGTGCCGATCAGGAGTCCGTCCCGGCAGTCTGATTCCCGGGCGGCTCCGTGTCTCCGGTCGATCGCTGTAAAATGGCCGCCGCTCCATGATCTGGGGCCGTAGCTCAGCTGGAAGAGCGCCGCCATGGCATGGCGGAGGTCAGGGGTTCGATCCCCCTCGGCTCCACTCGTACAGGACGGGTATGCCCTGGCGCTCGCCTGCAGCCGGATATACCCGCTATGGCAGCTCGGGGCCACAGCCCCCCGGACGGGGTTTGAGGGAAAGGTAGTATCGGTGGATGGACCATTCAGCTTTGGCCGGTAACCCGGCGGGCGGAGAGGCTTCTATGTTCATGCCTGCCGAATGGGCGGACCATGAACTGACCCTCATCGCCTGGCCGCAGCGCGAGGATGCCTGGCGCGGGACGACGATCGAGGCTGCCCGCGACACGCACGCTGAGGTGGTCGCGGCAGTGGCCCAGTTCGAGCCGGTACTTCTGGTCGTGGATCCCTCTCAGGCGGCCGACGCACGCACCCGCGTGCCGGCCACGAACGTTCAGCTGCTGGAGCTTCCGATCGATGATTCCTGGCTCAGGGATTCAGGGCCGATCGTGCTTTCTGACGGTGCGGGCAGGAGGCTGGGCGTGGACTTTCGGTTCAATGCCTGGGGCGAGGCCTTTTCTCCCTACGAAAACGATGCGGCGGTGGCCGGGCGAATCCTCGATCATCTCGGCATCGAGCGGGTTGAAAGTCCCATGGTGCTGGAGGGGGGGTCAATCGCGGTTGATGGCGGGGGCCTGCTGGTCACGACTGAGCAGTGCCTGCTCGACCCGACGAGGAATCCTGAGCTCGGCTACCGGGAGATCGCTTCCGAGCTGAAGGGGCGACTCGGGATCGAGCGCGTCGTCTGGCTGGATGAGGGTCTGACCGAAGATATCGACACCGATGGGCACGTCGACAACATCTGCGCTTTCTATGAACCGGGCAGGGCGATTCTCCAGACGGTCGCCGATGAGTCTGATCCCAACTGGGCCGGCGCCAGAGAAAACCTTCGGCGGCTTGAGGCGGCAGGAGTCGAAGTGGTGGAACTGGAGTTGCTTCCCCGAATCCCCGGAGAGGACGATGGTGTCGTGGTCGTCCCGTATACGAACTTCTACATCTCCAACGGTGCTCTGATCGTGCCCGTCGGCACTGTTGATCCCGACATGGATGACGAGGCGCTCAGACGACTCGGCGATCTGTACCCCGGTCGGGAGGTGATCGGCATCGACGGCCGGACTCTCGCGCTTGGCGGCGGCGGCATCCACTGCATCACTCAGCAGGTGCCGGCCAGGTGAGCGAGTACGGGTTCGAGCTGATCGAGGCGATCGGCTCCGTGCCCGATTCGCCGGCGCGCGTCAACGAGTCTCGACGTGCGCCCTTCCGGGTTGGCGCAGTCCAGCAGGCCTGGGATCCTGACGCCGAGGCGCATCTGGCTTCGCTCGAGGAAGGAATCAGGATTGCTGCCTCGGCCGGAGCTGAAATTATCTGCCTTCAGGAGCTGACCCTGTCGCCGTACTTCGCGGTAACGGAGGACGGGGTGGTGGAGGCAGCCGCCTTTGCCGAGGACATTCCGGGTGGTTCGACAACCGCCATGGCAAAGCGAATGGCCGCAGAGACCGGCGCCTGCGTCCACGCTTCGCTCTATGAAAAGGCCGACGACGGCGGGATCGGCTTCAACACTGCCATCTGCGTCGCACCTGACGGCCGTCTGCTGGCCAGAACCCGCAAGCTTCACATCCCGGTGACCGCCGGCTACTTCGAGGATCGTTACTTCCGCCCCGGCGACACCGGCTATCCGGTTGTCACGGTCGGCGATGCCAGCTTTGGTTTCCCCACCTGCTGGGATCAGTGGTTCCCTGAACTTGCCCGTGCCTATTCACTTGCTGGTGCCGAAGTGATCGTCTATCCAACAGCTATCGGTTCCGAGCCCGATCACCCCGGCTTCGACACCGAGCCACTCTGGGAGCAGGTGATCATCGGCAACGGGATCGCAAACGGGACCTTCATGGTTGCTGTGAACCGGATCGGTTCGGAAGACCCCCTGACCTTCTACGGCTCTTCATTCATCTCGGATCCTTACGGCAGGGTGCTCGCGCAGGCACCCCGCGACAGACCCGCCGTACTGGTTGCCGATCTCGATCTCGATCAGCGCAAGGACTGGCTGGAACTGTTCCCGTTTCTCAGTACGCGGCGGCCCGACACATACGGGCCGCTGACCGAAGCGGACTGATCAGCCGGCTTCGGCGAACTTCTTCAGGCCGTAGGTGGCGTCTTTGGTCAGCCAGTCCTTGACCCTGTCCTCAACCGGACCCTTCAGCAGCAGGCCGAGCATACGGCCGCTGTCGGCCTCCAGGCCGTAGGTGGCCCGGGTGCGGCCGTCGCCAAGATCTTCGAGCTTCCAGGAGCCGGTCAGCCACTTCATGTCGCCCTTTTTCTGCTCCCAGGTCATGCCGGTCTCCGGCTGGTACTCAAAGGCGATCCGGGAGGTGACGGTGCGAACCTTCGCGTCTGACTTGATCTCAACCAGCGCGGCACGACCCTCGGAGTCTTTCTTCAGGACTTCGGCCGAGACCATCGTTTCCTGCCACTTCGGCGTGTTCTCGAGATCGGCGATGATTTCGTAGCAGCGTGCGGTGGGGGCATCGACTTCGACGGTGCTTGAGGCTTTTAGAATTCCCATAGCGGGATGCTATCCCCAGCGGCAGTCAGTCCGAAGTCTGCCGTGCTCCTGAATCAGGGCTACGATCCGAGTTGCTTCTATCCGTGACGGTCACTGAGTACGATCCGGTAATGAACGCGCTCAGGCTCAACGGTGTCCACCACATCAGCTGCATCACCGGCGATGCGCCGGGAAACGTCCGATTTTATGTGGGGGTGCTCGGCATGCGCCTGATCAAGAAGACCGTCAATCAGGACGACCCCTCCGTCTACCACCTCTTCTACGGTGACGAAAACGGCAGCCCTGGATTTGATCTGACCTTCTTTGAGTACCCTGGTGCGCGCCCGGGGCGGGCCGCCTCCGGAATGGTTCATCGCATTCTCTGGCGGCTTCCATCAGCCGAGTCGCTGGGGTATTGGCAGGAGCGGCTGGCCGGCGCTGGAACGCAGTCTGAGCTGGTTGATCCCGACCCTCGCCTGAGCGGCACCGGAATCGATACCGGGGAGAAGGCACTCCGCTTCGTTGACCCTGAAGGCCTGGGGCATGAGTTCCTCGTCTACGAAGGTGAGGACCAGGCGCTGATACCGCTTCACAGCGAGGTCCCGCCGGAACACGCCATCGCAGGCTTCCACGGTGTGAATGCCTTTTCGTCCGCTCCGGAGGGCACCGAGGTGGTGCTCTCCAGGGTGCTCGGCTTCGAAGACCTCGGAAGTGGAGCATGGAAAGTCTCTGGCGAGAGTCGTATGGGCATCTACCTTCTGGACCCTGCCCCTGAGGGTCAGCAGGTGCCGGGAGCCGGCACTGTCCATCACATCGCCTGGGCGAGCCGGCTCGAGGACCAGGACCAGTGGCAAAGCCAGGTCAGCGGCTCCGGACTGTATGCGACTCCGGTGATCGACCGGTTTTACTTCCGCGCCGTGTACTTCAGGGAGCCGAGTGGCGTCCTGTTTGAACTGGCCACGATGGGCCCCGGATTCACCACTGATGAACCGGCGGAGAGCCTCGGAGAGAGGCTCTCGCTCCCACCAGACTTTGAGGCCGTTCGTGACCAGGTTGAGCCGCATCTGAAGACCCTGCCGGACGTCCGGCAGTGGCGCCCCTCCGAGTCTTCATAGACTCCCGACCATGAGCAGGTACGAGCCTCGCGAGATCGAGGGCAGATGGCAGCGCGTCTGGGCCGATGAAGGTACCTGGCAGGTTCCCAACCCGGGCGAACCCGGATACGACGAGTCCAAGCCGAAGGCGTATGTGCTCGAGATGCTTCCGTACCCTTCGGGTGAACCCCACGTGGGTCATCTCAAGTGCTACTCGGTAGGTGATGCGATCGCCCACTTTCGCCGTCGTAATGGCTTCGAAGTCATCCACCCGATGGGCTACGACTCCTTCGGCCTGCCGGCCGAGAACAACGCCATCAAGACCGGTGTTCCGCCGCTAGTTGCCACCGAAAAGTCAATCGACTCCTTTCGACGTCAGTTCACTGAGTGGGGGATCTCGATCGACTGGAGTCGCGAACTTGCCACTCATACCCCCGAGTACTACCGCTGGACTCAGTGGATCTTTCTGCAACTGTTCAACGAGGGCCTCGCCTACCGCACCAAGGCGCCCGTTCAGTGGTGTCCGCAGGACGCAACGGTGCTGGCCAACGAACAGGTCGTCGATGGCCGCTGCGAGCGTTGCGGCACCGAGGTAGTCACCCGCAACCTGCGGCAGTGGTTTTTTCGCACGACTGCTTACGCCGAGCAGTTGCTGGCCGACTTCGAAAAGCTCGAGTCCTGGCCCGAGCACGTGATCACGATGCAGAAGAACTGGATCGGTCGCTCGGAGGGGGCCGAGGTCACATTCCGCTGCGACGAGGCCGGCCTCGACTTCCCGGTCTTCACAACCCGTCCGGACACCCTGTTCGGCGCGACCTTCTTCGTGATCGCGCCTGAGCACCCCGAGCTGGAAGGTCTGGTGGCTGACACCGAAACAGAGGAGGCGGTTCAGGAGTACGTCAACTCGGTCGCACGCGAGTCGGTCCAGGCCAGAGGAGACGAAAGCCGACCGAAGACCGGCGTTCCGCTCGGCTGCACTGTGACCAACCCTGTGAACGGTGAAGAGATCCCCATGTTCGTCGCCGACTACGTGCTGATGGACTACGGAACCGGCGCTGTGATGGCGGTCCCCGCCCATGACGAGCGTGACTACGCCTTTGCCGAAGCCTTTGACCTGCCGGTGCGGCGGGTGATTCAACCGGGGCCTGAGGAAGTCGCCAGCGACCGAGGGGAGGCCAGCGCGGATTCCAGTGAGGCCGAAGCAGGCGCCGAGGGTGATGATCAACCGGACGGCGACTCACTCCCGTACACCGGCGATGGTCCGATGGTCAGCTCCGGCCGCTTCGACGGTCTCAATAACCGCGAGGCCTACGACCGCATCGTCGAGTGGCTGGATGAAGAGGGTCGGGGAAGTGCCTCGATCAACTTCCGCCTGCGTGACTGGCTGGTCTCCCGCCAGCGCTACTGGGGAGCGCCGATCCCGATCGTCCACTGCCCCGCCTGCGGCATGGTTCCGGTGCCCGAGGACCAGCTTCCCGTGGTGTTGCCCGAGGTCGAGGACTACGCACCTAAGGGTCAGAGCCCGCTCGAGGCGGCAACTGAGTGGGTGGAGACGGACTGCCCCTCATGCGGCGCGTCAGCCCGCCGCGAAACCGACACGATGGATACCTTCGTCGATTCATCCTGGTACTTCCTGAGATACCTCGACGCCGGTAACACCGAGATGCCCTGGTCGCGCGAGGCTGCCGATCACTGGATGCCGGTCGATCAGTACATAGGCGGGGTCGAACACGCGATCCTCCACCTGCTCTACGCCCGCTTCTTTGTCAAGGCGCTGGCCGACATGGGTCACGTCGGTGTAGTCGAGCCGTTCGCCAATCTGTTCACCCAGGGCATGATCACTCGCGACGGAGCCAAGATGTCGAAGTCAAAGGGCAACACGGTCAGCCCGGCTGACTATGTTTCCCGCCACGGTGCTGACGCAGCCCGGACATACGTCTGTTTCATGGGTCCCCCCGAGCGCGGCGGAGACTGGACCGATGAAGGTGTCGAGGGAGTCCACCGTTTCCTCTCCCGGCTCTGGCGGGTCAGCTCTGAACTGGCCGAGGCTGGCGATGTCACCGATTCCGGTGACGATGGCGCCGCGGCATGGCGATCCTTTGGACTGTCGCTGCCGCAGGGTGTTGCCGAGCGGGCTGAAGGCGAGGCTCGCGAACTCCTGACGAAGGCCCACTGGGCGGTTGACAAGGCGAGCCGGGACTTCAGCCGGGGCTTCCAGTTCAACACTGTCATCGCTGCGGTGATGGAGTTGGTGAACGAGATCTACAGGACCCGTGACGGGCTGATCACGGAAGAGGACGGCCGGCAATGCCTTCGGTTCGCGGTCGCTACCGCCGCCTCGCTGATCCAGCCCTTCTCTCCGCATCTGGCTGCTGAAGTCTTCCAGCAGATGACTGGGGATCGGGTCTGGGAAACACCCTGGCCAGTCGCCGATCCCGAAATGCTGCGCTCCGACACGGTGACGATTGTTATCCAGGTCAATGGCAAGGTCCGTGACCGGATCGAGGTCGGGGAGAGTGCGGAAAAGGAAGAGATCCTCGCCCTGGCACGTGAGGCAGAGAACGTGGCCCGCCATCTCGAGGGCACCGAGACCGTCAAGGAGATCGTCGTCCCCGGCAAGCTGGTCAACCTGGTGGTCCGTCCGGCCTGAAGCGCTGCCGCTTCACCTTTTCGATTGATGCGGTGGGAGGGCCGGACGCAGACCGAGGCTTGTGCGAGCCTCAGGTTTTGAGATCTGTTCGTCTTGTGTAAGGCTAAAGTCGCGGTCCTGAGCCACCTGTGACGAGCCACCGCGGATCATCGCGATATGCCGGAGATCTCCCCTTACAGGGCAGCCGCTTTTGTGGCGATGGTGGCTGTACTGCTGCTGGTCGGCTGGAACTCGCTGAGGTCCGGGGATGCGGTCGATCGCGGTATGCCGGCCAACGGCCTGGCTTCGGGGGCTTCGGCTCCTGCTGAAGGATCCGGGAAGGAACTCACCGTGTCCGGGGAAAGCTCCGGTCTCCGAATTGGTTCAAGCGGCCGTCGAATAGTGGTCGATGTGTCCGGAGAAGTGAAGCGACCGGGCGTCTATGGCTTCCTTTATGGCCAACGCGTAATCGATGCGATCCGAAGGGCGGGCGGGATAACCGATGATGCCTGGCCTTCGGGGATAAACCGGGCTGCAGTGCTGGAGGACGGTCAGCAGGTCGTGGTTCCTTCGCGGTCGGTGGCTGCGATCACTCCAGGAGGCGCGGTGGCGCCCGGGGCACCGGGATCCGTGGCGGCTGACGCACCGATCAGCCTCGGCAGCGCTACTCAGGCGCAGCTTGAGGAGATCGAGGGAATAGGTCCGGTCACCGCCCTGAGCATCCTTGAGTTTCGCGACAGCCAGGGCGGAGTCTCGTCAATTGATGAACTCGACCAGGTGACCGGCATCGGACCGGTGACGATGGAGGCGCTCAAGTCACGGCTCCAGCCCTGACTGGCCTGACAGTCGCGTTGGAGGCTGGCGCGAGGGCGGCATTTCGCACCTTGACTGCCGGCGGCTGGCGACTGGCGACAGTCGCGGGCCTTGCCACAGGGTTGGCTGTTTCCCCTCTGCTGGAAGTCAACGAAGGTCCAACCCGGCCGGTCGTCCTTCTGGTCTGTGTGCTTGTGCTGGTCGGCCTGAGATCCCGCGTGACGTCATCCGGAGCAGTAGTGATCGTCTGTGCGGCTCTTCTGGTCGGGGTCGTCATCGGTAACGCCCGGCTGGCGGCGATCGACGGGGATGCGCTTCGCGTTGATTCCGGTACTTCGCTCACTCTCACCGGCTTTGCGGAGACGCCGCCTCGTTTCTCCCGTGGGACAGGCCGGTTCACGTTCGACTCCAGCCGGGGAAGGGTTGTGGTCGAATCGCCTGTGATCCCGCGGGGCATCCGGACAGGAAGCGGACTGAGGGTGGTCGGGACGGTCCGGGCCCCACCCGATTGGTACCGGGCCAATGTCGAGCGACAGGGCATCAAGTTGATGCTTTACGCCGACTCGGTCGAGGCCACGGGCGGATCGAGGGGTGGTTTGTCCGGCGGGGTCGACCAGCTGCGAAATCGTGCAGAAGCTGCGCTTTCGAGAGCGATGCCGGAACGTGAGGCATCGCTTGCTCGTGGCTTCGTCCTTGGCCAGGACCAGGACATTGACCCGCTTACCGTCACCGACTTCCAGAATTCGGGACTCGCCCACCTGCTTGCGGTGAGCGGTCAAAACGTTGTTCTGCTTTCGCTGCTGGGGATCGCGTTCATGGCGGCAGCCGGGGTCGGCTACCGCTGGCGTCTGATTGTTCTGGCCGGACTGATTCTCCTTTATGTGCCTCTGGCCGGCGGGGGCCCATCGATCCAGCGGGCAGGCGTGATGGGCCTCGCCGGCCTCGCTGCCCTGGCAGCCAGTCGGCCTTCATTAAGGGTGTTCGTGCTGGCACTGGCGGCCGCGGTGACCTTGCTGATCAACCCCCGGGCCAGCGCGGATGTGGGCTGGCAGTTGAGCTTCATCGCTGTTATCGGGATAGCTCTGCTTGCTGGCCCGGTTCGCAGACGCCTCGAAGCCGTGGCCGGCTTCGGACAGGGCACCGGCAGCTCTGTGGGCATAGGTCGGCTGGCGCTGGACGGGGTAGCAGTCACTGTGGCAGCCAGTGTGGTGACCGCACCGCTGATGGCCTTTCATTTTGAGCGCGTTCCGGTGGCTGGCGTGCTCGCCAATGTGGTCGCGCTGCCAGCGGTTGCGCCAGCGATGTGGCTGGGGATGACCTCAGCTGCAGTCGGCCTCATCTGGTCAGGGCTCTCCGTGCCCCTGAACCTCCTCAACTCGCTTCTGCTCGCCTACATAGCGCAGGTTGCTACCTGGTTCGGAAGGCCTGAATGGGCGGTTGCGGAAGCCGGGATCCACTCGGTCGCGGCTCTGATCTCCGTGTACCTCGCCCTCGTGGCGCTTATGGGCATTGCTCTCTGGCTGACCCGGAAGGTCGTCCTCGATCAGGATCATCGACTGGCTCCCGGTGAGGTCAGGCGCCGGGTCCTCAAGGTTGTGCCGGTTGTAGTGGCTGTTTCTGCCGCCGCTCTGATCATGCTCCCCCAAAGCGGGCGCCGGGACCTTGATCCTCCGCCTGAAGGTGGTGTGAGGATCGAGTTCCTTGATGTTGGTCAGGGTGACGCGACCCTGATCAGGCCGTGGGGCGCAGACCCGGTGCTGGTCGATGGCGGACCCCCCGGCGGAGGCATTGAAAGCGCTCTGGCATCGGCCGGGGTCGAACGCCTCGAGGCTGTAATCGCTACCCACGCCGACCTCGACCACGTCGGCGGGTTGTACGAGGTCTTCGATCGCCACGAAGTCGGCAGCTACCTGTTCGACGGAACTCCGGCAGATCTGCTGAATCAGGCCCGGGACTCAGGATCCCAGTCCGGGATGCTCTCGGCTGGCAGGAGGGTAAGGATCGGACCGGTTCTGATCGAGGTGCTCTGGCCACCGGCGAGACCCCCGGACTTCACTCCTCCGGAAGACCGCAACGACCGTTCAATCATGCTGCTCATCAGGCTCGGAGGTTTCCGGATTCTGATTGCCGGGGACGCGGAGGCGGAGGCGGTTCCGGTTCAACCGGGACCGCTAGACGTGCTCAGAAACGCCCACCACGGCAGTGATGATGCCGGTCTCGATGCTTTTCTTGAACAATCACGACCCCGTCTGGCAGTCATATCGGTCGGGGCCGACAACACTTACGGACACCCGACCAAGGCGACTCTCGACACTCTTTACGCCACAGGAGTCCAGGTGCTGAGGACCGATCGGGATGGCACCATCTCGCTGGTTCTCTCCTCTGGCGGGCTGGAGCTGGAAACCGGACGCTGACTCGTTCTACTTCTGCTCAAGGCAGGGGGGTTCAAATATCGCCGGGCGACCGGCGGGCCGCCGCTCAAGGGGGGAGAATGTACGGGTGGCGAGCGAAATGAAACCGGCATACCTGATCCACGGCACTGACGACGCCAAGATTGACCTGTCCCGCCACCGCCTGAGAACCAGGGCAGAGGCCGAAGGTGGAACCGCCGGGCTCGAGGTTTTCGATCTCCTCGAGAACCGGGGGAGCCCGGACGCCGACGCCCTCGTGGCATCAATTTCTTCGATGTCGTTGATGCCCGGTCGGCGCTATCTGCTGGCTGACCACGTTGAGAAGTGGGGAAAGAATCAGGCTGAGCGCGTCTCGGAAGCAGTGGTGGGCGCTCCGCCCGAAGTTACGGTGGTGCTTATCGCCCGTGGGAAAGTCCCGGCGGGCATCGCAGAAGCGGTGGCAAAGGTCGGGGGGGAGACCCTCAGCTTCGCAGCTCCCGAAGGCAGGGATCTGCCGGTCTACCTCGTTCATGGGGCTCGGGAGCGCGGCTTCGAGTTATCCCCTGAGGCCGCAGCAATGCTTATCTCCCATCTCGGGGACGGCCAGTCCCGACTCGCCAATGAGCTGGATCGTCTGGCCCTCTGGGCCGAACCTGGCGGAACTGTCGAGCCGGAGGATCTGGAGGAGATGGTTTCCGACTCAAGTGAGGTCAAGGCCTTTGCGCTGGGAGATGCAGTCGTGGCCGGAGATCGCCGGGCCTCGTTGATGATCGCTGAACGTCTTATGGATCAGGGCTCAAGTGCAGCCGGTGCTGTGTACTCGGTCGCGATGGCTGTCAGGAGGGTTCACAAGGCCATAGCCCTGCTTGACTCGGGAGCTCCACCGAACCGGATCGGCAGTGAACTCAAGTTGCCACCTTTCATTGTCCGCCAGGTGATGGAGGCTGCACGCAGTTCTTCACAGGATGCAGTCCGGGACGCGGCAGTCGCACTGGCCGATCTCGAACTGTGGACCCGCGGCGGGGCGGAATACCCCGAGGAGCTGGCTCTGGACATGGCACTGGTTGCTGCCACTGATGACGTCGTCTGAGGTCACTGAAAAGAGCCCTTGGCCAAGGCCAGGTTCGGTCAACCGCAGAATCCGGGGGGCGTCAGGAAGCCTGAGCTTCTTTGCCAGTAGCCAGGCGGGCGGCCCGGGACTTCTTGCGGGCACCGTTATTGCTGTGGATGGCGCCGCGCTGGACAGCCTTGTCGATCTTCGAAACCAGACTTCGGTGCTCGTTTGCGACTGACTCGGAGTCCCCTTCTTCGACAGCTTTCTCGAGCCTGTGGAAGTAGGTCTTGATAGCGCTGGTGACACGACGATTTTCGACGCGCTCGCGCTCGGTACGAAGGATTCTTTTTTTCTGTGAGGCTATGTTGGCCATGATCTTTTTTCCGCTAGCTGTTGGGGGAATCCCCTCACGAGCGGCCGCCGACTATACCGATAGCGGGCATGGAACCACCACGCGACCCCGATAGAGGCCCCGACGGGGCAGGAGGACTCGACTCGTTCGAGGCCGCTGCCGCTGCCGCTGAGCGGGCTGTCACTAACGCCAAAGAGCGGGCTGAGCGGGTGATCAGGTCACCGGAGGCAACTGCGAAAACAGGCTCTGGCTGGTCCGGGCGGGGCGAAATGGCGGTCGAAGGCGGGGTCTCTTCGATCCTCACAGGCCTGTTGGTGGCGGAGCTGGAAGCCGAACGCAGTTCCCGTCAGGATCCGGTTGACGCGCAGGCGAGTACCGGGGAACAGGGGTCAGCCGGTGACGAAGCTCCGGCCGGGGATACGGCAGATTCGCCCGCGGAGCAGGCTCCGGCCGGCAAGCTCGCCCGTTCGACAGCATTTTTCTCGATCGCAACTGCCGCTTCCAGAGTGGCCGGGCTGGCACGGGAAATCGTTGCAGCCAGTTTCTTCGGCATCACCGGGCCGATGTCAGCCTTCACGGTTGCCTTTCAGGTTCCGAACCTGATCCGCGCACTGTTTGCCGACGCCGCGCTTCAGCCGGCATTCGTACCGATCTTCACCGAGCAGATCGAGCAGGGCAAGGTCAAGGAGGCATTCCGGATGGCCTCGACGATGCTGCTCCTTGTGACGATGGTGCTGGGGGCCATCACAGCTGTATTCATCCTTGGCGCCGGTTTCATCATGCCGCTGTTTGCTCCGGGCTTCGCCGGCGAGATTGAGACCCTCATGATTGTCCTCTCCCAGATCATCTTCCCGATCCTTGTCCTGCTCGGAGTGACCGGAGTCGTCGTCGGAATTCTCAACAGCTATGACCGGTTCGGCGCTTTCGCGATTTCGCCACTCTTCTGGAATCTGACGATCATCGCTGTGGTGATCGCCACTGTGCCTCTCTTTCCGGAGGAGAAGCAAATCTATGCCTACGCGATCGGGGTGGTCGCAGGTACGGTCGTTCAACTGCTGATCCCGACTTGGGATTTGCGCCACACTCCATTCCGATTCACCCTCAAGGTGAATTTCAAGGATCCGAATGTGCGGCGTGTTCTGCTGCTGATGATCCCGGTGACGCTCAGCCTCGGGCTGATCAACTTCAACCTTCTGGTCAACAGCTTCTTCGGCAGCCTCGTCAGTGACCAGGCTCCGGCGGCCATTGACAAGGCTTTTCGGATCTACCAGTTACCGCAGGGGATCTTCTCCGTTGCGATTGCAACCGTGCTTTTTCCGACACTGGCCCGGTTCGCCTCCCGGGGCGACTACGAGAATCTCCGCAAGACACTGGGCAAGGGGATGCGGCAGATCGTCTTCGTCCTGCTGCCGGCGACCGCAGCCATCCTGGTGCTCTCCGAGCCGATGATCCGGATCGTCTTTCAGCGCGGGGAGTTTGGTCCGGAGCAGACCGTGCTGGTTGCTAGCGCGCTGTTCTGGTTCGCCTTTTCGCTGCCGACCAACGGGATGTTCCTGCTGCTCAGCCGGACTTTCTTTGGCCTCCAGAAGCCCTGGATCCCGACCGCGATCGCAGGGGCCAATCTCTTAGTGACAATTCTGGCCTCATACCTGCTCTACAAGCCCTATGGCGTTCCCGGCATCGTCGCCGCCACAGCGATAGCCACGACGCTTTCGGTAATCGCTCAGGTAGTTCTGTTGCGTCGAAGACTCGGCGGTATAGAGGCAGTCAGCTTCATTTCGACCACCGCCCGTGTCACCGTCGGATCCGCCGTTCTGGCGCTTGTGTCGTACGAATCCTGGTCGCTGCTTGATGAAGCCCTCGGGCGCGACCTGGTCGGTCAGATCATTGCGGTCTCGGTCGCGCTGGGTCTCGGCGGGGCCGCTTACCTCGCGTGCAGTCGGCTGTTGCGTATCCCTGAACTCGATCAGATCCTCTCGCTGGCCCGGCGGCGCTAACCAATGGGTTTCGGTGCCTACCTGTCTGGATCGCTGGCCACGCTGGTTGGCCTGACAGCCCTCGTGTACGTCGCCACAAGGCTTGCTGCCCGGCTGGTTCCCGGCTGGAGCGGCCCCTCTCGCTGGATAGCCGCAGCGGTGATCGGCGTCGGGGTGGCAGCGGTGCTTGCGCTTCTGGCAGGCACCTTCGGCCTGCTGCACGGGTGGCTCTATCTCGCGTTACTCGGCCTGGTCGCGTTGGCAGCCTGGCGTTGGAGCGACCGGATTCCGGTTTCCCCGGCCAATGCTGAACCAGGACGGCAGTCCGTCGCAGACATCTCCGGCGACGATGCTCCGGGCGAGCCGTCCGCTGCAGTTCCTGCATTTCCGACTTCGGACCCGCCGTTATCCGACAACCGGAACTCGCGCCTGTTCGTCGCGGTCGGCCTGGGAATCACCTCGCTGGTTGTCGGAATGTTTACCGTCGTGGTCTGGCAGAAGCTGGGCACCGGTATGACCGGCTTCGACTCCACCTGGTACCACGGGCCTTTCGCCGCAGGGTTTGCCGCCTCGGGTGACACCTTCTCACTCCACTTCCTCGCGCCGCAGTTTCTCAGCTGGTTTTATCCACAGAACTCGGAGCTGTTCCACGCCCTCGGAATCCTCGGGTTTGGCAATGACCTGCTCTCGCCGATGCTCAACTTTGGCTGGCTGGCTGGCTGTCTGGTCGCTGCCTGGGCGATCGGGCGACCGTATGGGGCTGCGCCGGTTTCTCTGGCCGGGGTGGCGCTGGTGCTGGGGTCAGTGGCGATGGCCGACCAGGCCGGAGAGGCGCGCAATGACATCGTCGGTGTTTTTTTCGTCCTTGCGGCGGTGGCGATCCTCATCAATGGTGCATCCGGGGCGCGCAGGCTTGCGACCGGCCCACTCTTTCTGGTTGCGCTTTCAGCTGGTCTGGCCGCTGGAACCAAGATCAATTTCGTCCCCGCTGCGATCGCCCTGGCGGCGGGTGCGGTGTATCTGGCCGGCAGTACACATCGTGGCCGGGCCGCGCTGCTGGCTCTGGCGGGCCTCACCGTGGGCGGCGCCTACTGGTACCTGAGGAACCTGATCCAGAGCGGAAATCCACTGCCGTGGATCGACAGTGCGGGCCCGATCGCCCTTCCGGGTCCCGACCAGGAACTCGGCGGCCGGGACGCCGCGTCGGTTCTGAGCTACATAACCGATCCCTCAGTGATAGCGGACTGGTTCATTCCCGGCCTGGCCGACGGTTTCGGCCAGGGATGGCCCCTGTTGCTCGGTCTCGCTGCCTTCGGGCTGCTCGCCTGCCTCTGGCGCGGCTCCGACCCGGCCCGCAGGGTGGCGGCGATAGCGGGCTTCGCCCTGCTGCTTGCCTGGGCGTTCGCGCCGACTTCGGCTTCGGGCCCGGCTGGCGAACCCGCCGGCTTCGTCTCCGGTCTGCGCTACCTGGTGCCGGCCCTGGCGGTCGGACTGGCCCTGCTGGGCAGCGCAGTGGGTCCGAAGGGACCGCTCGCCCGTGGCCTTGCGTTGGCCACGCTGGTTCTGCTTACGCCATTCGTGGTCCTCGCAGGCCACTCACGCAGCCTGGTCGAGCTGGTTGCTGCGCTGTCTTTCGCAGCGTTGACATTCCTGGTCCTCTCCGGAGCGTTCTGGCTGCGTCGCCGGAAGGGTGACGATCATGACTCCGGTTCCGTGGCCAACGGGATCTCAACAGGTAGCGGCTCAGGGGCAGATCCGTTGCCAGAGTCGAAGCCGGGGAGCAGGCAGTCCGGTCTTCGAATCAGCGCCGCCGTTGCTGCCCTGATGGTGCTTCTTTTCGCTGGCTATTTCACACAGAATCGCTACTTCGACAACCGTTACGCCAGTCCGGAATTCACAACCGCTGGTCTCTCTGAAGCATTCGTCTGGGCCAGGGGTATTGAAGACGAGTCGATCGGCACCAACGCCACCCGCCAGTACCCGCTCTTCGGAAAGCTGCTCGGAAACGAGGTCCAGTACCTCGGGGTGCCCGGGTCTCACGGAGGTTTCGTCAAGACCGACAGTTGCGAGCAGTTCCGAGAGGCTGTGGACCGGGGTGAGTACCGCTACCTGGTTTTGACTCTCGACCGCGAGAATCCAGACCGGGAGTTCCCACGTGAGATCGCCTGGATCGAAGACGACCCGAATGCGACCGAGGTCCTGAGAACACCGCCGACCGTGATCTACGAGCTCGACGGCCCGCTCGACCCCGCGACCTGCCCCTGAACGACGGCGTGTCCCCGCCTCGCCGCTCCCTTCATACTGCGCAGTCCGCATGGAACTGATCCGTAACTTCTCGATCATCGCCCACATCGACCACGGCAAGTCGACCTTGGCCGACCGCATCCTTGAAATCACCGGGGCGATCGATCCCAAGAAAATGCGAGCCCAGGTGCTCGATTCGATGGATCTTGAGCGCGAGCGCGGGATCACGATCAAGGCCCAGGCAGTGCGGGTCGAGTTCAATTCTGAAGACGGGCAGACCTACCACCTGCACCTGATCGATACCCCCGGCCACGTCGACTTCTCCTATGAGGTCTCCCGGAGCCTGGCCGCCTGTGAAGGTGCGTTACTGGTTGTGGATGCCGCCCAGGGCGTCGAGGCCCAGACCGTCGCCAACACCTACCTGGCAATCGAGAACGGCCTCGAACTGATCCCGGTTCTGAACAAGGTCGATCTGCCGGGCGCCGAGCCCGAACGGGTCGCCGGCGAAGTCTCTGATCTGCTCGGGGTGGACCCCGACGAAATTCTCAAGATCTCGGCCAAGACCGGGCAGGGCGTACCCGAGGTACTCGAAGCGATCGTTAAGCGTGTGCCGCCGCCGAAAGGTGATCCGAACGGGCCTTCCCGTGCCTTGATCTTCGACTCCGAATTCGATCCCTACCGCGGAGTTATCGCCTACATCAGGATGATGGACGGCAAGTTCAAAAAGAACGGCAGCATCCTGGCCATGCAGAACGGCACCGAGGCCGAGCTCGACGACATCGGCTTCTTCCGCCCGATCATGACTCCGGTCAAGGAGATAGACGTCGGTGAGGTCGGTTACGTGATTACCGGCATCAAGGACGTCGCCAAGCTCAGGGTCGGCGACACGCTGACCGATCTGGAACATCCAGCCCTTGAGCCGCTCGAGGGCTACCGCGAAGTCAAGCCGATGGTCTTCTGCGGCCTCTTCCCGATCGACACCGAGCGCTATGAAGACCTGCGCGATGCGCTCGACAAGATGGGCCTCAACGACGCCGCACTAAGCTGGGAGCCAGAGACCTCGGACGCCCTCGGATTCGGCTTCCGCTGCGGCTTCCTCGGCCTGCTCCACATGGAGATCGTGCGCGAGAGGCTTGAGCGGGAGTACGACCTCGAGCTGCTGGCGACCAGCCCGACCGTGCGCTACGAGGTCCACCTGACAAACGGCGAAACGGTCGAAGTACGAAGTCCGACTGAGATGCCGGACCCTGGGGTGATCGAGTCAATCGATGAGCCGTACATCGCCGCGACGATCATCACCCCGACCGAATTCGTAGGCCCGGTGATGGAGCTCTGCCAGAACCGTCGAGGAACCCATCAGGGCATGGACTACCTCAGCCCCAGCCGGGTCCAGATCCGCTACGAGCTGCCGCTGGCCGAGATCGTGCTCGACTTCTTTGACGTGCTCAAGTCGTCGACCCGAGGTTACGCCTCGCTGGACTACGAACCGATCGGAAACAAGCCCTCGGACCTGGTCAAGGTGGACGTGCTGCTGGCCGGTGACAAGGTCGACGCGCTCTCGGTGATAGCCCACCGTGACTTCGCCTACGAGCACGGGAAGGACCTCGTCGCCCGCCTGCGGAAGACGATCCCCCGCCAGCAGTTCGACATACCGGTACAGGCCGCAGTCGGGGCTCGTATCCTCGCCCGCGAGACGGTCAAGGCGGTGCGCAAGGACGTCACCGCCAAGCTCTACGGAGGCGATGTCACGCGAAAGCGCAAGCTTCTCGAGAAGCAGAAGAAGGGCAAGAAGCGGATGAAGAGCGTCGGCAGCGTCGAGGTCCCCCAGGAGGCCTTCCTCGCCATCCTCGAACTCGACGACTAAGCGGGTACCGCCCGTCGGCTCGCAGGCCAGCCGGGCTGCTGTCGTCAGCCCGCGTGGTGCTAGGTTCTCGTCGATGGCGATCAATGATCAGGCAGTAGGAAAGAGCTGGCCCTCCCTCGAGTACGAAGTTGGCAGGGAAAAGATCCGCGAATACGCGCATGTGATCGGATTCGATCAACCGGTCTACTTTGATCAGCAGGCGGCTCGCGATGCCGGGTTCCGGGACGTGGTCGCTCCGCCCATGTTCTGCGTCGTCTACAGCGCCGGCGCTATGGGACCTGTGCTTTTCGATCCTGAGGTCGGAATGAATTTCACCGCGATGGTCCACGGGGCTCAGGAGTTCGAGTGGGGAGAGCCGGTCTGCTCTGGTGACGTGATCACGACGACACCGACCTGTCTTGAAATTTATGAGAAAGACGGCAAGGGTTTTTACGTTTTCGAAACTGTCTCGCTCAACCAGGACGGCGACCAGGTCGTCAGGGGCACCTGGACCAACATCGTGAGGGGCGTCTGACATGGCCGAACGGAACGCAGGCGACCGGATCGAAGAACTCCGGGTCACCCCCGACAAGTACGTGCCGCATCGCTACGCCGGTGCATCAGGAGACTTCAACCCAATCCACATCGACGCCGACTTCGCCAAGGCGGTCGGCCTGCCCGGAGCCATCCTCCACGGCCTCTACGTGATGGGACTGGTCGCCAAGGCGGCAACAGACGCGACCGGGGGAGACCCCCGCAGCCTCAGGAGCCTCTCCGTTCAGTTCCGCGGAATGAGCTTTCCCGAACAGGAGATCGTTGTCACTGGCGAGGTCACCTCTGCGGACGGCGAGTCCGCCGAGATCGAAGTGGTCGCCGCCCAGGGCGAAAACCAGGTAATCCGAAACGCCACCGCACGGGTCACCACCACCTAGTCACGGCCGGTGCGTCGGAGGGGTGAGGGGCACCTCCTCCTCGACCCGAAACGTCGTCGGCCGCACCCCTCATCCCTCCATCGAAGAGGCTCGAAGTCTCCAGACCCTTCCGGACCCACTTCGGAAGGGTGCAGGCAACCAGCAGCGCCATCCGCTTTGGACGCCAAAAAAGAGCGGGTGATCACCGCCTCATGTCTTTCGCAATGCCGCAGAGGAGTATGGGGTGACGCCGACGACGTTCCGGGTCGAGGAGGCAGGGTCTCACGCCCCTCACCACCCAGCCGCACCCGGAATCACCCGCTCCTACAATCAAGTGATGCTCTCGGAGCGACAGGACACCATTCTCGGCCTCGTGGTCGAGGCCAACCTCGAAACCGGCCGCCCGGTCGGCTCTAAGGCGATCGTCGAATCGGCGGGCCTCGAGTGGGCCGCCTCGACCGTCAGGGCCGAACTGGCAGCGCTTGAGGCCGGCGGCTACCTCAGCCACCCGCATACTTCCGCCGGGCGCGTGCCGACAGAGCTCGGATACCGCCGCTACGTCGAGGCGCTGGTACCGACGCTTCCCGCCCGCCGCACCGGGAGCGGCGAGATCGAGATCTCGAGGATGCGGCGCGAGGTCGATGCCGCGATGAGGGAGACGACCGCCGCGCTCTCGCACATGACCGACCTGCTTGCCCTGGTCGTCGCCCCGCCGCTCGGCACCGCGACGATCCATCGGGTTGAAGCCATGCTGCTCCAGCCCGATGTGGTCATGGTGATCGCGATCACCTCTGCCGGAGACGTCACCAAGCGCGCCTTCACCTTTCCGTATGAACTCGACCCCGGCCTGGTCGAATGGACCTCCAGCTATCTGAACGAGTCGCTGGTCGGAATCGAAGTCGGGTCGAGGAGGATCGCCTCGAAGCTGCTCGACCCCGGGCTTGGCCGGCGCGAGTCCGAGTTCATCAGGCGGCTGATGCCGGCTCTGGCAGATCTGGAGCAGGAGGGTGATGCCACGCTTTACATCGAAGGCACCGGACGCCTGCTCGACGAACGTCGCGCGGCCGACCTGCCTCAGATAGACCAATTGATGAACGCGCTCGAGCAGCGGGCATCGGTGCTCAGGATGATGCGCTCGGCGATCGAGGAGCGCTCGGTTTTTATCTGGATAGGTTCCGAGAACCCGCAGCCCGAGTTGCGCTCGGTGAGCGTGGTTGGTGCCAATTACGGCCTCGGCCACCGCAACCTCGGCGCGGTCGGCGTGGTTGGTCCGACCCGCATGGACTACGCCACCGCGATTGCTTCGGTAAACGAGGCTGCCCGTGAACTCTCCCGCTACTTCGAGAACGTTTACTCATGAGCAAGCGTGATTACTACGAGGTGCTCGGGGTCCCCCGGGGCGCCACTCAGACCGAGATCAAGAAGGCCTTCAGGGGCGTCGCCAGGGAGCTGCATCCGGACGTCAACGGTCACGATCCCGAGGCGGAAGAAAAGTTCAAGGAGGTTGCCGAGGCCTACGAGGTGCTCTCCGACGAAGAGAAGCGCTCGACCTACGACAGCTACGGGCACGACGGCCTGCGCTCCGGCGGTTTCTCTTCCCGGGCGCAGGGCTTCGGCTCGATTGACGATCTGTTCAGCGCCTTCTTTGGTGGCGGGCAGGGCTTCGGCAGGCGTGGACCGGCGCCCGGGGCGGACGTCGGAACTTCGGTTGAGATCGACCTCGGAGACGTACTCGAAGGGGTCAGCCGGGAAGTCGAGTTCGACGTGGTCGGTGCCTGTGAGCACTGTCGCGGTAACGGGGCTGAGCCCGGCACCCCGATCCGTGCCTGCGAGCGCTGCGACGGCACCGGTGAGCTGCGGGCGGTCGCCAACACCGCCTTCGGCCAGATGGTCCGGGCCACCCCGTGCGACAGCTGTCAAGGTGACGGCCGTGTCGCTGAAACTCCCTGTGGCGAGTGCTCCGGCCTCGGCCGCCGCCACACATCGCGCACCTGGAAGGTCGACATCCCCGCCGGGATCGAGACCGGCCAGCGCATGAGGATCTCCGGCGCGGGCCACGCGGGTGAGCCCGGGGCGCCGTCGGGTGACCTCTATGTGGAAGTAATCGTGGCCGAAAAGGAAGGCATGATTCGCGACGGTCAGGACCTGATCACGGTGGTGCCGCTGGATGCGACCAGGGCCATGATTGGCGACCGGATCGAGGTCGAGACCCTCGATGGCACAGAGGAGCTTGAAATCGACCCGGGGACCCAGCCGGGTGCCGAAAAGGTGATCAAGGGCAAGGGGCTGCCGCGGGTCGGCGGATCGCAGCGGCGTGGCGTTCACCGATTCGTCTTCAATGTGGTCGTGCCGGCCAACCTCAGTGATGAGCAGCTCAAGCTCGCAGCTGACCTCGATCAGACGGTCGGCGAAGCTAACCGTCATCAGGATGAATCGGGCCTGTTCTCGCGCATGCGGCGCGCCTGGGGTTGAGCGGCATGGCAGGCCTCATGCCGGTCTCACACCGTGGAGCAGGAGCTTGATCCGCCTGGCAGTCAGGTGCCGGCCGGAGCAGGCAGAGGTCGTGCTGGCGGAGCTGACCGTGCTGGCCCCCGGCGGGGTTGAAGAGACTGCGGGAGAGGGCTTTGTCGAGTACGCGATCTACGGAGCCGAAGGTGAGCTTCCGGATGTGGGCGAGCTCGAAGTTGCGACTGGTGACGGGCTGGTGGAGGTCCTCTCCAGCGAGGTAGCCGACGACTGGGCCGACCGATGGCGGGAGTTTCACCGTCCACTTGAGGTCACGGCTGGCGAGGGCCTCGCATCGGCGCCTGGAACCTCGTTCTGGCTGAGGCCGCCGTGGGAGCCGGAGAAGCCAGATGCCTTCGAGGTCGTGATCGATCCGGGCCAGGCCTTTGGAACCGGAGCCCATCCGACCACCCGGCTCAGCCTCGGCATTTTGCTGGACCTCTACGATCAGGGCAAGGCTTCGGGGGCATTGACCGATCTCGGCACTGGTTCGGCGGTACTCGCGATCGCCGCCTCAAAGCTGGGTTGGTCACCGGTCGCCGGATACGACCACGAAGCCGCGGCGATCGAAGCCGCGATCGATAACGCGCTCGTCAACTCGGTTGAAGTCGAGCTGCAGCGGCTGGATCTGAAGCAGGGCCTTCCGCAGCTCGCAGCGACCGTCGTCGCCAACCTGACGGCGCCGCTGCTGGAGATGGTGGCCTCGCAGATGGCCCCCGAAAACCGCCCGGCCAGACTGGTCTGTTCGGGGCTGCTGGAAACCGAGCGTGAGCGGGTCGAATCCGCTTTCGCTCCTCACGGCCTCAGGCCGGTCGAGTTTCGCGCGCTCGAAAACTGGGGCGGCCTGCTGTTTGAAGCGGATTCGCCCGGCCCGGATCATCCGGGGGCAGCTCGGGCCGGCTCTGGGCAGCCGGGAGAGTCGTGAACGACTTGTCAGAGCCAGGCAAGGAAGGGCCGATCGGCTTCTTTGACTCGGGGGTCGGCGGCCTCACAGTGCTCCACGAATGCCTGGTGTCCCTGCCGCAGGAGGACTTCCTTTACATCGGCGACAGTGGTCACTTCCCCTACGGCAACAAGACCCCGGACGAGCTGAAGGAAAGGGCCCGCCTGATCACGGTTTTTCTTCTGGAAAGCGGGGTGAAGATGATCGTGGTCGCCTGTAACTCGGCCACCTCGGCCGCCGCCGAACTGATCGAGGAGATCGCCGGTTCCCGGGGGGTGCCGGTGGTGACCGTGATCGGTCCCGAGGCAGAAATCGCTGCGGCAATCACCGATTCGGGCCGGGTCGGTGTGCTTGCGACTCCGGCGACCGTTTCCAGCGGTGCTTACCACCGGGCGCTCGAGGCCCAGGGAAGGCCTCTTACCGTGACCGAGGTCGCCGCGCCGGACCTTGCGCCGATCATCCAGCAGGGCTTTCCGTTCGACCAGAACGTCATGGATACCGTCCGTAGCTACTGCGAACCGCTGAAACAGGCAGACGTGGACACCCTGATTCTAGGCTGCACTCACTACCCGCTGGTCGCCCCGATGCTTCAGCGCTTTCTTGGTCGCGATGTGCGGCTGGTCACGGCCGGCCATGCGATTGCCGCGGCAGTCCAGCGTCGACTGGGCGAGGCGGGACAGCTCGCTGATGGAGAGGTGGAAGGTGGCTACCGCTTCCTGGTAACCGGCGATGTCGAATCCTTCACCGAACTCGGGACCCGCTTCCTTCAACTGCCGCTGGCAGGCAGGGTTGATGTGCTCAGGTACTCTTGAGCCATGTCAGCAGCCGAAAAGATCCGCGATGACGCCCGCGTGGCGATGAAAGCCGGCGATCGCCGTCGCTCTTCCGCGCTGCGCATGATCCAGGACGTGCTCCAGCAAGACGCCAAGCTGGGGAAGGGCGATGAGATCGCGGTGCTCCAGAGGGAACGCAAGAAGCGGCTCGAGGCCGCCGAGGCCTACGCTGGCGCCGGTCGGACCGAGCAGGCTGAGGCCGAAAGCTTTGAGGCGGAGCTGATCGCCGGCTACCTGCCCGCCCAGCTTTCCGACGACGAACTTAATGCCATCGTCGCCGAGGCGATCGAAGCGACCGGAGCGGAAGGCCCGAAACAGATGGGTCAGGTCATGGGTGCGCTCAAGGAAAAGGTCGCTGGTCGCGCGGACGGCAAGCGGGTCAGCACTGCGGTCAAGGAGCAGCTTGCCTCGTAGGACGCTTACGCTTGAAAACTCGGTTGCTGCCGAGTTGGCTGGATCCGGCGATTCGGTACTGAGAGCACTCCGGGACCGCACTAAAAGCAAGGTGCACCTGAGGGGCAACCTGCTCACCCTCGAAGGTGACGACTCCGAGATGGACCAGGCCGCAAAGCTGGTCGACGAGATGGTCGACCTGATCGAGAACGGCCATGCGGTCGAGCCCGACACCCTGGATTCGGTCAGCAACGCGATCCAGTCGTCCAGACGAAGCGCCGAGGTACTCAAGGATGTTGTCTGGCACAACCGCAACACCACCGTCGCCCCAAAAACGGTCAATCAGAAGGTCTATGTCGACTCGATCCGCGAGAACACGATCACCTTCGGAATCGGACCGGCCGGCACCGGCAAGACCTTTCTCGCGGTGGCGATGGCCGCCGCAGCCCTTGTCGAGGGTGAGGTCAGGCGGATAATCCTTACCCGTCCTGCGGTAGAGGCCGGTGAGAACCTTGGCTTTCTTCCCGGTGACCTACAGGCCAAAGTGGACCCCTACCTCAGACCCCTCTTCGATGCGCTCTACGACATGCTCGACCCGGACCGGGTCAACGGCTACTTTGACCGTGGTGTGATTGAGGTCGCGCCACTGGCCTTTATGCGCGGCCGCACCCTGAACGACGCCTTCGTGATCCTCGATGAGGCCCAGAACACCACCCCAGAGCAGATGAAGATGTTCCTCACCCGGCTCGGCCTCAACTCAAAGATGGTCGTGACCGGGGACGTCACCCAGATCGACCTGCCCAAGGAGCGCCAGTCCGGGCTGGTCGTGGTCGAGGAGATCCTTGACGGCATAGACGACGTCAGCTTCGTGCAATTCGGCGGCTCGGATGTTGTCCGCCACCGTCTGGTGCAGCGCATAGTCGCCGCTTACGGTGAGCACGCCGAACGCGAGGCGGAGCAGTGAGAATCGAACTCGAGGACGTGCCGACCGGATTCAGGTCGGCTGTTCTGGCGACGCTTGCGGACCTGGGAATCGAGGACGGGCACCTCGCGGTCGAGCTGGTGGACGAGAACCGCATCCGCGAGCTGAACCTTGAACATCGGGATCTGGACAGGCCGACCGACGTACTATCGTTCCCGATCGACCAGGGCGACGACGGTCCTGGCCCGCGCGAGCTTGGGGACGTGGTCATTTGCGAGGCTCAGTGCGAAGACGTAACCGAGGCTGCGGTCCACGGCGTGCTCCACCTCTGCGGCTTCGATCACGAGACCGATGACGGCGAGATGCTGAAGGTCCAGGATCGCATCATGGCCGGGCTGACCGACACCGGCGAGTCGTCCCTGACTGCGGAGGAGCATTCGCGTGGATGACGCCGGCCTCAGTCCTCTGGCTGATCTGCCGGAAGGTTCGACCCACTCAGGATTCGTCGGTCTGGCTGGCAGGCCAAACGTCGGCAAATCCACTCTGGTCAATGCGCTGGTCGGCGCGACGGTTGCGATCGCTTCAGTGAGGCCACAGACCACCCGTCGGGCAATCCGTGGGGTGGCGACAGATACAGAAGCAGGGAACCAGATCGTCCTGATTGACCTGCCGGGAGTCCAGCGACCACGCGACGAACTGACCAGCCGGATGCAGCGTCGGGTTGAACAGGAACTGGCCGATGCAGATGTCGCCCTGTTCGTGATCAACGGCGAGGAGGGCGTGGGCCCGGGGGACCGGTTCATCGCCGCCGGGCTGCTCGGGGCGAAGCTCGACATCCCCGTGATCTGCGCAGTCAACAAGGCAGACAGGCTGGGCCGCGAGGTCGTGCCGGTTCTCCAGGAGGCGGCGGCGCTGAAGGGCGTCGATGAAGTCTTCCCGATCAGCGCGCTCAAGGGCGAAGGCATCGCAGAACTGCGCGAGCACCTCGGCACCCTGATGCCGGAGGGTCATTACATGTACCCGCCGGGCGACCGCTCGGATCAGCCGATCGAACTGCTGCTGGCCGAGTTGATTCGCGGTCAGGTGCTGATCCGGACCCGGGACGAGATTCCGCATTCAGCCGAAGTCAAGGTGCGGAACATCAGCACCCGCGAGGACGGCCTGGTCACCGTCGAAGCTGAGATCTGGGTTGAAACCGAGTCCCAGAAGGGCATCCTGATAGGCAAACATGGCTTCCGCATCGGTGAAATAGGAACCGGCGCCCGCAAGGTGATCGAGCGCGAAATCGGTGCCCGCGTACACCTCGACCTGCAGGTCAAGCTGAAGCGCAAGTGGCGCCGGGACGTTGACATGCTCGACCGCCTCGGAATCGAGTGATCCCGTCCAGCGGGTTCCGCAGCTACGAGACCGGCCGCACAGACCGTAGGATCAACGAATGAAGACGAGCATCAAAATGGCCTTCCTGCTGCTGGCAGGGGCAGTTGCGATCGCCGGCTGCGGCGGCAGCGATGCGTCATCTGAGGCCGACACTGTGGCGATCAACGAGCTGGTCGTCGAGTTCAATCGAGCCAACGCACAAAAGGATGGCGCTGCTGTCTGTGGTCTGCTCCAGCCGAGCACCTTTTCTTATTCATTTAGCTCAAAGGCGAAATGCGCCAGCGAGACCAGCCAGATCCTTGAGCTGGCAGGCAGGCAGCCGGAACTGGTCGTGGAGGACATCACGATCGACGGCAACACGGCGAACGTCAGCTTTGCCGGCCGCAGCGGCGAGGCCCCTCTCGTAAAAGAGGGCAACAGTTGGTACCTCGCACTTGACTCGGGGTCTGGCACCCCGGTTGATGAGTCGGCGGCAGGCGACGGCTCCTCCGGGGAAGGTGGCTGACGTGGAGCCTGGAAAATCAGCTCCTGAAGTGCGATTCAGCGATGACGGCCTGGTGCCGTGCGTAACTCAGGACTCGAGAACTGGCGAAGTCCTGACCCTCGCCTGGATGAGCGCGGAATCGCTTCGCCTCACGCTTGACACGGGCGAAGTTCACTTTTTCAGCCGCTCGCGTGGGGAGATCTGGCGCAAGGGAGAGACCTCGGGCAACACTCAGCGGGTAGTTGATCTGAGGATTGACTGTGACGAAGATGCAGTCATCGCTCTGGTCGAACCAGCAGGCCCGGCCTGTCACACAGGTGAGCGCAGCTGCTTTTACCGTCGCCTGGAAGACGGAGGCCCTCCGCAGCCGACATCTTCCGAAGCGCTGGCTGAGCTCCAGCGCACACTCGACGAACGCGCGATAACCCGTCCCGAAGGCAGCTACACGGTGACCCTGCTCGATAACAGTGAACTGGCTGCCGGCAAGGTTATGGAAGAGGCAGAGGAAGTAACCCGTGCCGTGCGGGAGGAGAGCGACGAGCGGGTTGAGGAGGAAACGGCTGATGTGCTCTACCACCTCGCCGTGCTGCTCAAATCTCGCGAAATTACCCTGGATCGGGCGATGGAGGTACTGAATGGCCGCCGCTCCTGACTTGAAGGACCGGCTCGTCCCTGGCCTCGAAGGTGCTCGCACGCTGGCTGCGGAGGCCAACGTGATCCCGGTCCGGATGAGCTTCACTGACGACTCCGAAACCCCGGTTTCGGCGCTGCTCAAGCTGCGTGGAGACGGGCCCTGCTTCCTGCTCGAATCGGCTGAAAGGGGCCAGGTCGGCCGGTATTCCTTTCTCGGCACCAGCCCCCACTCGGTCATCCGGTGGTCTGAGGGCACGCTGAGCATCTATCCAGGCGACTCGATGTCAGGGGAAGGCGAGCCGATCCGGAAAATAGAGGCCCCCGACCCCTATGCCGCCGTCGCCGATCACATGGCTGGATTCAAGGTTGCTGAAGTGCCTGGCCTGCCGCCATTTGCCGGTGGTGCTGTCGGGCTGTTCGGCTACGACCTCGTCCGCACTGTCGAGCCGCTGGGCAAGCCCAATCCGGATCCACTCGGCCTGCCTGATCTGGCACTGATGATCACCGATGCGATGGTGATCTTCGACCACCTCCACAACGAGACGACGATCCTCGCCTGTGCCTTTGTCGGTGAGGAAGGGGTTGAAGCCGCGTACGAACAGGCCGTCACCACAATCGCAGAGATCCGGGAGCGGCTCCGTGGCCCTGTCCCGCCGGCCGGGAGTACCGCAGCCGTTGAACCGCCGGCTTTCGAGTCAAACATGAGCAAGGAGCAGTTCGAGGCAACGGTCACCCGGATCGTCAAGTACATCCGGGCCGGTGACGCTTTTCAGGTAGTGCCCTCGCAGCGCTTCACGGCCGAAGCACGCTCGGAGGCCCTCTCGATCTACCGCGGACTGAGGGCAGTCAACCCTTCGCCGTACATGTACTTCATCGAGTTCGGCGATTTCCAGATCGCCGGCGCCTCACCCGAGCCGCTGTTGAAAGTCAACGGCAGGAAGGTGGAAATCCGGCCGATCGCAGGAACGTCACCGCGGGGTGGCAGCGAGGAGGAAGACCGCCGCCTTGCGGAAGAGCTGGTTTCGGACCCGAAGGAGCGGGCCGAGCACGTGATGCTGGTCGATCTGGCGAGAAACGACATCGGCCGGGTCGCCGAATACGGCTCGGTCGAAGTCGAGGAACTTATGGTGGTCGAGACCTACTCCCATGTGATGCATATCGTCAGCCGGGTTACGGGAACACTGAAGAAGGGGCTCGGTGCACTCGACGTACTGCGCTCAGCTCTTCCGGCCGGCACGCTTTCCGGCGCCCCGAAGGTCCGGGCGATGCAGATAATCGATGAGATGGAGTCGGTCAAGCGGTGCTCCTATGGCGGTGCAGTTGGCTACCTCTCCTGGAACGGCGATCTCGATACTGCCATTCACATCAGAACGGCCCTGATCAAGGACGGCAAGGTACATATCCAGGCTGGCGGAGGTACCGTGGCAGATGCGAAGCCCGAGTACGAATACCTCGAGTCACTCAACAAGGCAAAAGCGATGTTCAAGGCGGTCGAGATGGCCTGCGAGAACCCGGACTGGGCATGAATATGCGCGTGCTGGTGATCGATAACTACGACTCCTTCACCTACAACCTCGTCCAGTATCTGGGTGAGCTTGGAGCCGAGGTCGAAGTCGTCCGAAACGACGCTGCCACGGTGGATGAACTGCTCGCTGCCGGATACGATCGCGTCGTTATATCGCCAGGACCCTGCACACCTGACGAGGCCGGTATCTCGGTTGAGGTAATCCGGGAGTTCGCCATCCGCGGCACACCGGTGCTCGGGGTGTGTCTTGGACATCAGTCGCTGGTTCAGGCCTTCGGTGGAACCGTAGTGCAGGGGGAGCCAATTCACGGGAAAGAGGCAATGATCGAGCACGACGGACGAACCATCTTTGAAGGGCTGGAATCTCCGTTGACCGTCGGCCGGTACCACTCACTGATTGCCGGAGACCCCCTTCCCGACCAGCTGGAAGTCAGCGCCAGATACGGCGATATTGTCATGGGTGTGCGCCACACGGAACTACCGGCCGAAGGAGTCCAGTTCCATCCTGAGTCGGTGCTGACCCCTGCGGGCAGAAGCATGGTCGCCCGCTTCCTCGGGGTTGATCCTGATCAAAGTCCGGTGACCCAACGAGAAGCCCTCTCCACGAATACCAGCCCGATGGGAGGAGACGAAAATGCCGAATGACATTCTGACCCGGGCCATCGACGCTGTTGCCTCAGGTAATCACCTGACCGCAGACCACGCTTCGACGGTACTTGGCGAGATCATGGAGGGACGCGCCGGAGAGGTCCAGACCGGCGCATTCCTTATCGCCCTGAGGACCAAGGGAGAGACCGTGCCAGAGCTCGTGGGCCTGGCCCGCACCATGCGGAGCCTCTCCACCCCCGTGGAGTGCGCTCGTGAGGATCTGGTCGACACCGCCGGAACCGGTGGTGGTCCATCAACTTTCAATATCTCGACGACTGCTGCGCTGGTGGCAGCCGGTGCGGGCTGTGCTGTCGCGAAGCACGGCAATCGCTCCAACACGAGCCTTTCCGGCTCGGCTGATCTGCTCGAGGCGCTTGGCGTGAAAATAGGCCTCGAGCCCGGGGAGGTTGCCCGCCAGATCGACGAGATCGGTTTCGGATTCATGTTCGCCCCGAGTCACCACGGTGCGATGAAGCACGTGGTGCCGGTCAGGAAGGAACTGGCAGTGAGAACGATCTTCAACTTTCTTGGACCGCTGACCAATCCGGCCGGAGCGACCCGTCAGGTGGTCGGCGTAGCCGACCGCAGCTATCAGGAGACGATCGCTGAAGCGGTAGCCAGTCTTGGCGCCCGGCACGCCCTTGTCGTATCTGCTGACGACGGTCTCGACGAGATCTCGATCGCCGGTCCAACCCGGCTCATCGAGGTCGAGCAGGGTTCAACCCGAGAGGTGATCGTCACACCGGAGGAATTCGGCATGAACTCAGCAGATCTGTCTGAAGTCGCTGGTGGCACCCCTGAGGAAAACGCAGCGACAACCCGCGCGGTGCTCGCTGGGGAAAAGTCAGCCCGCCGGGACCTGGTCCTGCTGAATGCCGCTGCGGCGATCCGGGTCGGCGGGCGGGCCGACTCCTTCGAGGGCGCGATTGAGGTCGCCGCTGACTCAATTGACTCGGGCGACGCCGCCGGGATCCTCGAGCGGCTGGTTGTCTCCGCAGGTGAGCGGTAGGGTTCAGAAGTCAAGTGGGAATCCTCGAGGAGCTAATTGCAGCCGCGACAGATGGCGTCGACAGGCGACGGCGGGAAGTGCCGCAGTCGGAACTTGAGGCCGCGCTGGCCGGTCGTGATCGTGACCGGCCTTTCATGGAGGCACTCAGTCGCCCCGGTATTTCACTGATCTGCGAGTACAAGCGGCGCTCGCCCAGCGCCGGCGAGTTAGCCCCTGGGGTGACGCTCGAGAATCAGGTGAGGGCCTACGAAGCCGGAGGAGCATCGGCACTTTCAGTCCTGACGGATGAAACCCACTTCAACGGAAAGCTGGAGGACCTCGCTGCTGCTCGCCTCGCCTGTCAGCTGCCAATCTTTCGCAAGGACTTCATCGTCGACCGCTACCAGCTGGTTGAGTCTGCCGCTGGTGGGGCCGATGCTGTTCTGCTGATCGCCAGCGTGCTCAACCCGAGCCAGCTCCGTGACTTTCAGGAAGAGGCCCGTGAACTCGATCTGGACTGCCTGGTCGAGGTACACAACGAACCGGAACTCCACAGCGCGCTAGAGGCGGAAGCCGAGGTTATTGGCATAAACAACCGCAACCTCGATACCGGCGTAGTGGACGTGGCTACCACCTATGAGCTGATCACCGACATTCCGACCGGCAAGATGGTGGTCTCCGAGAGCGGAATTTCGAGTCGGGCGGAGCTGGTCGAACTTGAGCGTGTTGGCTGCGACGCAGCCCTTATAGGGGAGAGCCTCATGCGGGCTGAAGATCCTGCGGCAACCGTCCGCCGGTTCACCGGCCTTGATGAGACCTCGGAGCTCAACCTGCCCTGAGTTTTCGACTTCCCTGCCGAGCGGCCGCCTGGCGTAGCTGTTTAGGAAAGTTTAGGAACCGGCTTATTCAGCGCGAATGAGTGAGCTGGAGGATCATCGGATGAACTCCTCGAGCAACTCCTTCCGTAACTTGTTCACCGCCGGCCTTCTGGGTGGGCTTTTAGTCGCTCTGCTGGGCTTTGTTTCAGTTTCCGCGGGATGGGTCGGTGAGATCCAGACGACCAAACAGACGATCACCGCCGCGCCAACCACTCCGGTTGCCGCTGGGGCAGAGAGCAATTCTGTCAACCAGATCTATGAGCGTGATGGCGACGGAGTCGGCTTCATCACCGCCACTGGCGTAGCGGAGCCGTCGGGCGAGTCGAGTCCGTTTGGTGGCGGTGGCTCCGGGACCGCCACCGGTTCAGGTTTCCTGATCGACAAGGAAGGTCACATGGTCACCAACGACCACGTGGTTTCCGGCGCCGACACGGTCTCGGTCACCCTCGGAGACTCAGATGCTTCATACGACGCCGAGATAATCGGAGCTGACCCTTCGACCGACCTTGCGCTACTCAAGGTTGATGCCCCGTCTGATGCCATGACTCCACTTCTGATCGGGGATTCCGATCAGGCTGAGGTGGGCGATCCGGTTGTCGCGATCGGCAACCCGTTCGGCCTTGATCGCACGGTGACAACCGGAATTGTTTCCGCACTCCAGCGTGAGATCCAGAGTACTACTGCGTACTCGATCTCCGACATCATCCAGACCGATGCGGCGATCAACCCGGGAAACTCAGGTGGGCCACTGATCAACACGGATGGTGAAGTGATTGGGGTCAGCTCTCAGATCGCCACCGGTGGCGGGGGCAACGGCAGCGTCGGGATCGGGTTTGCCATTCCCTCAAACACCGTCAAGGACGTGGTGGGGCAGCTGAAAGTCGATGGAGATGTAAAGCATGCCTTCCTCGGGATAAGTGGTATCGGGCTCGACACCCGGTTGAGCGAGGCCCTCGGGCTGGATCCCGCAGGAGGAGTCCTGGTTCAGGAGGTCACCGAAAACGGGCCTGCGGCTGAAGCCGGCATCAAGGGAGGAAGCAAACCACTTACCGTCGAATCCGCACGGGTGCTGGCTGGAGGTGACGTCATCACCGCGATCGACGGCAATGCCAACCCTTCGATGGAGGATGTGGCCGCGCTGGTCAACGAATCCGACCCCGGCGACACCGTAGAGATGACCATCGAACGCAACGGAAAGGTGCGAACGGTGGAGGTCACTCTTGGCGAGCGGCCCGATGAGGCCGGTTCGAGTCCCGGTTCCTCGCCTGGCACGGAGCCTCTGCTTCCGCCGGGTTTCGGTCAGTAAGGACTCACCAGAGTAGGAGATCGTGTCGGGTTCAGTGCCGGGCAAAACACCGCAGGCACGGGGCCGGCATGGGCCCCGTGGGGCGGGTGTCATACCCTTGTTTTGTGAAAGTCAAGGTCTGTGGGATAACCAACGTCGATGATGCCGCAGAGGCGGTCCGCCTTGGTGCCTGGGCGATCGGCCTGATCCACCACAAAGCCAGCCCGCGTTCTGTGCGATTCGGAGTCGCCTCGGAAATCGGCGGCGCCTTCAGACGCGACTGTGAGATCGTCGGTGTCTTCGTGAACCCGACCCTGGAGAGGGTCGCCAGCGCTGTCGAAAACGCCAACCTCAGCATGGTTCAGCTCAGCGGCGACGAGGGTCCGTCTTTCTGTACCGAGGTTGCTCGTCGAACCGGCACCAGGGTGATCAAGGCGATCCATGTTTCAAGTGCCGCCGACATCCATCAGGCAGAGGCCTTTCGCACCGAATTTCACCTTTTCGACACCGGCAGCTCGGGCGAGTGGGGTGGGACAGGCAGGGCATTCGACTGGGACCTGCTCGAGGACCACCACTCCGTGGTTCCTTTCATGATCGCCGGAGGGCTCAACCCTGACAACGTGACTGAGGCAGTTCGGATAACCAGGCCGGACGCTGTTGATGTCGCCAGTGGCGTGGAAAAGAAGCCCGGCCTGAAGGATCACGGTCTCATGGCCAGTTTTTTCGAGGCGGCTCGCTACACACCGGTGGTGGGTTCGTGAGCGGGCGCACAACCAGTCCGGCCTCATCGAACCGGCAGGCTGGCTCCGGCACCCCCGGACGCTTTGGTCCCTACGGTGGCCGCTACGTCCCCGAGACCCTGATCCCCGCTCTCGACGAGCTCGAAGCAGCCTGGGCTGAGGCTCGTGAGGACTCCGCGTTCATTGAGCGACTCGAGCATTTGCGCCGGGACTTCATCGGACGTCCGACCGCGCTTTATCTCGCAGAGCGTCTCAGCGATCGGGTCGGTCACAGGATCTACCTCAAGCGCGAAGACCTCGCCCACACCGGCGCCCACAAGATCAACAACGCAATCGGTCAGGTCCTGTTGGCGAAACGCATGGGCAAGACGAGGATCATCGCCGAGACGGGGGCCGGACAGCACGGGGTAGCCACGGCCACGGCCTGCGCGCTGCTGGATGTCGAGTGCATCGTCTACATGGGCAGCGAAGACATCCGGCGCCAGCGCCCGAACGTCGAGCGCATGGGTCTGCTCGGTGCCGAGGTGGTGCCCGTGGAAGCCGGTGCCCGAACCTTGAAGGAAGCCGTCAGCGCGGCTATCCGCGACTGGGTGGCAAACGTCGAGACCACCCACTACGTAATCGGATCCGTTGTCGGCCCGGCACCGTTCCCGGATCTGGTCCGGGATATGCAGCGGGTCATCGGCGACGAGGCTCGGGCCCAGGCCCTCGAGAAGGAAGGGGTTCTGCCCGAACGGGTCATCGCCTGTGTCGGCGGTGGCTCGAACGCGATCGGCACCTTCGCTGCCTTCGTGCACGACGAGAATGTGGCCCTGATCGGGGTCGAGGCTGCCGGATCCGGGGTTGAAACCGGCCAGCACGGAGCTTCGCTAAGCGCCGGAAGGACGTCAGTCCTCCACGGTTCCCTGTCTTCCGTGATTGCCGATGAGGAGGGGCAGATCCTCGAGGCCCACTCCGTCTCAGCAGGCCTCGACTATCCCGGTGTCGGGCCGGAGCACGCCTGGCTTCGAGACTCCGGCAGGGCTACCTACGTTGCGGTAACCGACCGGGATGCTCTCTCTGCTTTCCGTGAACTGAGCCAGCTTGAGGGGATAATCCCCGCCCTCGAGACTTCTCACGCCATAGCCTGGCTGCTGGCCGAGGGCCACACAGGTCAGACCGGCTTCGACGTCGTCTGCCTGTCAGGCAGGGGCGACAAGGACCTGGCCGAGGTTCTCGGCATGGATAACTGAGCGTGACGAAAACGGGTCCAGCTACCGGCGCGACGCGGATTGAAGCAGCCTTCGAGGTTGCTCGCGCTGAAGGTCGTGCGGCACTCATGCCGTACATGATGGGCGGCTTTCCCGATCGCGACAGTTCCGCCCGGATCGCCCATGCCTACGTGGACGGAGGCGCTGATCTGATCGAGATGGGTGTGCCGTTCTCGGACCCTCTCGCCGACGGCCCGGTGATTCATGAGGCGGCAACCGCAGCTCTGAATTCGGGAGTCAGGCTGGGAACCGTGCTCGATGTCTGCCGTGAGGTGAGTCCCCGGGTGCCGGTTGTGCTGATGGCCTATACGAACATGATCCTCGGTGGTGACGGCCCGGCCGGATTTGCCGCCAAGGCGCGGGAGGCCGGAGCCAGCGGAGTGATCGTCCCCGACCTGCCACTGGGTGAAGATGAAGACGCGCGGCGCATCCTCGGCGAGGCTGGTCTGGCGGTGATTCCACTTCTGGCGCCTACCACCCTCGACCGCCGCAGGGAAGAGATCTGCTCGGTCGCATCTGGATTCGTCTACGTCGTCTCCGATGTCGGAACCACCGGCGAGCGGGGGGCGCTGCCCGCCCACCTGAGAGAGCTGGTCGAAGATGTTCGGGCAAAGGCCGACGTGCCGGTTGCCGTGGGCTTTGGGATAGGCAGCGCCGAGCAGGCCGGAGAGGTCGGAAAGACGGCTGACGGAGTGATCATCGGCTCGCGGCTGGTGCGCATGGTTGCTGATGCCGAAAGTACCGACGAGGCGGTTTCCTCAGTCACCGCGTTCCTGGCCGGCACGCGGGAAGCGCTCACCGGGGGTCAGTCCCCCGCGGTTATGTAGGATTCCGGCCATGGTCATGCCAGTAGCACTCTTCGTTGCCGCCGCCTTCGCAGTCTTTGCCTGGTCTCAGGGACAGGGAGGCCCGGTGGCCGGTCTCATCTTCTTCGGCATCATCGCGATCGGCTTTACGACCAACGCAGTCATGCCGCTGGTCGAAAAAATCAAGCCCTACATTCCTTCCCGCTCAAAGTCCTGACCTGATGAAGCTCGGCGTTCTGACAGGCGGGGGCGACTGTCCCGGTCTGAACGCTGTGATCCGCGCGATCGTTCGCCGCGGCTCAGCTGACTGGGGTAACCAGTTCGTCGGCTACCGCGATGGCTGGAAGGGTCCGCTGGAGAATCTCACGGTCCCGCTCGGAATCGACCAGGTGCGCGGAATCCTCCCACGCGGTGGCACCATCCTTGGTTCGTCACGGACCAACCCGGTCAAGGTTGACGGCGGGATTGAGAGGATCATCGCCAACATGGAAGCGGAAGGAGTCGATGGGCTGATTGCGATCGGAGGAGAGGACACACTCGGGGTCGCGAACACGCTTTCCGAAGCCGGAGCCAAGGTCATCGGGGTACCAAAGACGATTGATAACGATCTCGGTGCTACCGACTACACCTTCGGTTTCGATACCGCCGTCAACATCGCGATGGAAGCGATCGATCGTCTCCACACGACTGCCGAGAGCCATCATCGCGTGCTCATAGTCGAGGTAATGGGTCGTCAGGCCGGCTGGATCGCTTTCCATTCCGGGCTCGCCGGAGGTGCGAACGTGATCCTGATCCCCGAGCAGGATTTCGATCTTGATCAGGTCTGTGGCTACATCGAGAAGCGTTTTGAGGATCAGTACTCCCCGATCGTGGTGGTCGCGGAGGGCGCCAGGCCGGTTGGCGGTTTTCCGGATGAAGAAGAGTCAAAGTCTGATGCGTTCGGCCATGTCCGTCTGGGCGGTGT
>JBBECI010000060.1:0-11807 GCA_040881895.1 Solirubrobacterales bacterium
GGTGTTACTGCTCGCAGCCGCGATCCCTGGCGGCGGATGATTTCCAGTCACGGAACAGGGTCTGCGCTAGCCTGAGCCGGCCCGTGACTGAGTCAGTAAAGATCCCGAAGCATCTGGCCTCCGAGCACGCGACCATGAACGTGCCGACCGCTTCACCTGACGACTTGGTCAGGGAGCTCAGATCGGGGCTCACCGGCAGGAAGTTCGACCTCGCCGAAGAGGTTGTGGTCCTCGAGGGTGGCATCGCAATCGGTCTGGTCACACTGGAGAACCTGTTCGCCTGCCCGGACGGAGGACGGGTGCGCGAAATCATGGATCCCGAGCCTCCTTCGGTCGGTGAAGACACCGATCAGGAGCTGGTCGCCCACAAAATGGTTAAACACGGCGGTGGCTGCGTCATCGTTACCGGACCCGCTGGTCAGTTCCGGGGACTGGTCTGTTCCGAGAGCATGCTCGAGGTGCTGCTCACGGAGCACGACGAGGATCTGGCCCGGATCGGCGGTTATGTGGCCAGTTCCGCCCGGTCAAGAAGCGCCGCTGAGGAACCGGTAGGACGCCGCCTCTGGCACCGGCTTCCGTGGCTTTTGGTCGGACTGCTGGGGGCCATGGTGTCTGCTCTGATCATGGGTGCGTTCGAGCAAACCCTCGAAGCGAACGTACTGGTCGCGCTTTTCGTTCCTGCGATTGTCTACATGGCCGGTGCTGTGGGCTCCCAGACCCAGACGGTGTTGATCCGCGCCTTTGCTATCGGCGTAACCACCAGGGAGATTCTCGTGCGTGAGTTGATTACCGGCCTGTTCATGGGTCTCTTGATCGGTGGAACTTTCCTTGGCTTCGCCGTACTTGTCTGGGGAGACGTCAGCATTGCGATTGCCGTTGCCATAGCACTGTTTGCCAGCGCTACCGTCGCTGTCGCAGTCGCGCTCGCGCTGCCCACTTTCTTTCAGAAGCTGGGCCTGGACCCGGCTTTCGGCTCAGGACCACTAGCAACCCTGATTCAGGATCTGCTTTCGATCAGTACGTACTTCGCTGCTGTCATCATCATCCTGCCCTGAAAGGATGCCGTAATGGAGGATCCATTTGATTGCGACGTTGCCGTCATCGGCAGCGGGTTCGGTGGGGCCGTCAGCGCTCTGCGCCTGGCTGAAAAGGGCTACAGCGTGGTCGTTCTCGAGCAGGGCCGGCGGGTCGAGTCAGCCGACATCGCGCGGGCCCGCCACGACATCCGGGCCCACCTCTGGGAACCGGACCTCGGCCTCCACGGTTTTTTCTGGCAGCGGGTGTTCCGGGACGTCGGGATCATCGGGGCCTCGGGCGTTGGTGGTGGCTCGATCGTCTGGGGTGCTGTTCTGCTCGAGCCTGGCGGGAAGGTGTTTGCGGATCAGGGCTGGGGTTCCGGAGAGGAAGACTGGCAGACTGCCATGGCCCCGCATTTCGCGGAAGCCGGGCGCATGCTCGGACGGGTCACCAACCCGTTTCAGGGGCCGATGGACGAGCACCTCCGGCAGACCGCCCGTGCAGTCGGCGGCGAGGAGAACTTCGGCCCCGTCCCGCTGGCAATTCACTTTGGGCAGGAAGGTGAAACCGAACCCGACCCCTTCTTCGGAGGGAAGGGACCGGAGCGCACAGGCTGCAGGCTCTGTGGTGGCTGCCTCAGTGGCTGTCCTTACGGGTCGAAAAACACGCTCGATCTGAACTACCTCTATCTGGCAGAGAAGAAGGGGGTTCAGATCCTGGCCGAACGCAGGGTCGAGTCGCTCGTGCCGCTTCAGGACGGCGGTTACGAGCTGAAGTCGGCCCACCCCTGGCGCAGCGATGTCGCCTGCCAGCCGTTGCGGGCACGCAGGGTGGTGCTTTCAGGCGGGGTTCTCGGTTCACTGGAGCTGCTCTTCCGATGTCGGGACGAACTCGGCACCCTGCCACACCTGTCGCCGAACCTGGGCAAGCGGGTAAGAACGAACTCGGAGGCGGTCAGCATCGTGCTCGACGATGATCCCGCAACCGATCTGACACGTGGTCCCGCGATCTCCACAGACTTTCATCCCGATGACCGGACGCACGTAACCCAGAACCGTTACGTCGGTGGTGGCAAACTGCTTCGCCCGCAGGTTGGACCCCTGGTCGACGGGGCCAGCCCGCGCCGTCGCGCCCTCGCGACGCTTGCGGCGATCATCAGCCACCCCCTGCGATTCCTGCGCACGGCCACCGCCTCCAACTTTGAGGGCAGGCTCACCGCCTTGACGGTCATGCAGGACGTGAGCAGCGAGTTGAGCTTCGAATTCGGACGCTCGCCCTTTCGCCCGTGGAGGCGTGTTCTCAGATCCAGGGCCGTTCCTGGCCGCGAGGCCGCCAGCTACATCCCGCTGGCGAACGACGCCGCCCGGAAGTTCGCCGAGAGTTCCGGCGGAACCCCGCTGAACCTGATGGTGGAGAGCATCGGTGGACGCTCCTTCACAGCGCACATTCTGGGGGGCGCCGTAATGGGCGACTCCCCTGAAGAGGGCGTGATCGACGCCAGCCACGAGGTTTACGGACACCCAGGCCTGTTCGTCGTCGATGCTTCGGCGATCCCGGTCAACCTCGGTGTGAATCCGAGTCTGACGATCACCGCAATGGCCGAGCGTTTTGCCTCGCTCTGGCCGGACCGGGAAGCTGGGGAAGCTGAAAATTCAGGCGGCGGAGGGGACAGAATCAGTGCTGGCTCCGGGTTGGTGCCGGGCCCGCAAGAGCCAATCGGGATCCCAACCTCCCCGGCGGCCCTCAAAAGGCTTTGGCGCGCCCTGCCGGCTCCCGCCACAAAGGACCTCATCGGAGTTCACCGGGCAGTGTTTGTCGGTCCTGCAGCCCTCAGCTGGCTGTCGCCTGCCGGCCTCGGGCTCCTTGGTCTGCCCGACTGGTACGGCAAGCAGTTCCAGCCGGCTGCTGAAGGTCTGCACGGCATCAACCTGCTCCGTCAGAACGCCAGCGACACTGATCTGATCAGTTACCTGGAGATGAAGGCGATCCATGAGCCATCGATGCTCGATGGTGCTCCGGTCCTCGTTTCCACTTACGGTCAGGAGGCGCCGCTTCCGTGGCGATTTGTGAGGGACGAATTTCGATTGCTCGGACGGGGCCGTCTGCTCGGCATGGCGGTCGTCGACCGGCCGTTTCTGCGCCGTTTCGGAATGCCCTTCCTGCTTGAAGCAGTCGCTGATTCGTGAACCGCGGGCGCTGGCTGACACTCGGGGTTGTCTCTGTGGCTACAGCCATGCTGCTTCTCGATGTAACCGTGGTCTATGTCGCGCTTCCGGCGATCCAGAAGGATCTTGGCGCGGGCTTCGCCGAGCTGCAGTGGGTGGTCGATGCTTACACCGTCACGCTTGCCGCAACGCTGCTTGCCGCAGGAAGTCTGGCTGATCGTTACGGCAGGCGAGCGGTTTTTGTCGCAGGGCTCGCGGTGTTCACCGGCTTCTCGGCGACCTGCGGCCTGGCTGGCTCACCTATGGTTCTGGACATTTCACGTGGCCTGCAGGGAATCGGTGCAGCGGCGATGTTTTCGGCCTCTCTGGCGATCCTCGCAAACGAGTTTCAGGACCGGGAGCGTGGTTTTGCCCTCGGTATCTGGGGTGCGATAACGGGTATCGCCCTCGCGGTCGGGCCGCTGGTCGGAGGTCTTGTTGTCGACGGTCTCAGCTGGAGGTGGATATTCCTGATCAACCTGCCGCTCGGGTTGATTCTGGTGCTGGTCACGATCCGTTCAGTGAAGGAGTCCAGAGATGACCGGCCGCGACGGCTTGATCTGGCTGGCATGGCATCCTTTGGCCTGGCCTGCCTTTTTCTGGTCACCGCATTGATTCGCGGCAACGATGAAGGCTGGGGAAGCCCTCCGATCGTGACAGCTCTGGCGGCGGCGGCACTGCTGTTTGGGCTTTTCGTGGGGGTGGAGGCTCGCACCAGGGATCCCATGCTGCCGCTCGGCTGGTTTCGGGTACCTGCCTTCACAGGGACCGCCATCGTGGCGCTTGCCCAGTCGGTAGCGATCTATCCGCTGCTTCTTTTTCTGGCCATCTACTTCCAGAACGCACTTGGCTTTTCTGCGACAGGTACCGGACTTCGGCTGCTGCCCATCACCGTGGTGATTTTCCTTGTGGCTCCGGTCGCCGGTCGCTTTACCAGTCGGATGCCGCTGCGATACCTGCTTTCTGCCGGGCTGCTTCTGCTCGGTGTGGCGATGCTGGTGATGCATGGCATCAGACCGGGTGAGTGGACCGAGCTGCTGCCGGGGATGTTGCTCGGGGGTGTGGCGATTGGCCTGATCAGCCCTTCGCTTGCGGCGGCCATGGTCAGTGTCCTGCCGGTTGAACAGAGCGGTCGCTCGTCCGGCATCAACAACACCTTCCGCCAGGTCGGCATAGCGGTTGGGATAGCCGGCCTCGGCGCGCTGTTTGATCAACGGGTCACCGAGGCGGCCGGGGATGCTGCGGGCATCGCCGCAGGTGTAAATGAGGTGCTCCTGGTAGCCGGCATCATCGCGATCGCTGCCGCGCTGATCAGCTGGCCGCTACTGGGTGACCAGCGCTCGACTGCCTGAGCGGATCGAAAAGGCTCTGACGAAACAAACCGGTGGGGATCGGTTTATGTATTTGATGCTGTCGGCTCTGGTAGCGTCGGCAAATATGATCCGTACCGTTGTCGGGTCTTGAGAGAGGAGAAGGTCTGTGGCTGGTCAAGTTTCAGGATGGCTTGGAGGGCGGCAAAAGGTTCGCTGGTCGCTGCTGGGTGTGACCCTTGGCGCGACCGCCATGCTCGCCCTGCCCGGTGCCGTGCCAGCCATCGCAGCCGTGGAGACCGGATACAACCCGAAGGGTCTGCCGACTGTCGGCTGTTTCTGGACGGGCCCCTTCACCGCCGCTGACCCCAGGACAAACGCAGCTTACCCCGGCACTGAAATCACCTACTGGGGGGCAAAGTTCACGACTCCTCCGGGGGCGGTTTTGACCCTCCGTGGCAAATTCCCGCACGCGCGCTACTCATCTTTCAATGCGTACGAGAACAACGGCGCATCGGCCAGTTCGCTTAGTGATCGGAACATCAGGCCCGATCGGGGCTCGATCAACCCAAGCCTGGCGGGTGCAGACCGTTCTGCCTCAAAGCGCAGCTACACAGTCACCGTGCGGGGAGAGGAACCCCCGTCCACGCTCGCGCGAAACACTCTCTACGCCGAGCCGCAGGCAGGTTCGCATCAGGACATCCTCTACCGCGTATATGTGCCCGATCGGGGCCGGAGCAACTCCGGTGGCACTGGCATTCCCGTTCCGGTTCTGAGGCTGGCAGACGGGAGGGTCCTTCAGGGCCAGCCACTCTGTGACGAGCTCAACTCGATTCACGATTACAAGGGAAACCTGCTCACCACCCAGACCTACGAGACGCTCCTGAACTCATCCGGAAAGGACCCGGCTACCAATCCGGCCCTGCCGGAATTCAGTTTTTTCAAGTACTTCAACCTGGTCAACGTGCTGGCCAGATACCGGAATGAAGCCGCCTGGCAGCAGGCTTGGGAAAATAATCCGGATGAAGAGGGCACCCAGTACAACAACAGCGACGCGCGGTATATGACCGGAGCGTTCAGCTTCCAGTTCGGTGAGGTTCTGGCGGTTCACGGCCGCATGCCGACCACCCCGATCACCCTCAACGGCAATCGCCGTACGGGGGCCGGACAGCTGCTCGAGTGGGACATGTGCTCCATCCAGTCGCTTGTCACTACAAAGACCTATCGCTGTCTGTTCGATGAACAGGTGCCGATGCGCAGCAGCAAGCGGCACTACGTGATCCTTGTGTCCAAGGCCGAACAGAGGCCATCAAATGCTCGAAGGGAATGCGGGGTCGCCTGGCTTCCAGCCGACCCTGAGGGCGACGGCGCGGGCAGAACCGATGCCGGCCAGTTGCTGACCCGCAACGTCCTGCCGAGTCCTGGCTTCAAGCAGTCGATCTGGAGCGTGACGAGTCCGTTCGATGCTCGCGAGAAGATGGGAGATTTTTACCCAAAGGGCTCCTACATGGACCGAGCAGCGTTCGAGTCGAAGGGTTGTCCGTTCAGGTGGAGATGAGTCCGTCGGCGGGCTCCGATGCAGGAAGGCCTCCAAACCTGATGCTGATCATCACCGATCAGCAGCGCAGGCCCATGCACTGGCCTGACGACCCTGCCTGGCTCCAAGCTCTCACTCCGGCGGACTTCGAGATCGCCAGAACCGGTGTCAGTTTTACCGAGGCCTCGGTTGCGAGCTGCATGTGCTCCCCGAGCCGGGCTTCACTGTTGACCGGCCGGTGGCCAGCTGAGCACGGGGTCACGCTGACGCTTACCCAGGGTGGAGCGAAGCTTCAGTCCCGGAATGCCCCCTCCGCCGTTGCGGCTGCTGTCAGTTCAGTGCTCCGCGAGGAGATCTCCCCCGGCAAAGCGATCCGAACCCTGGCCAGGGGCGCGACCCGCAAAGCTGACGGTGGCGAAGGAGAAAGCGAGCTCGACCCCGAGACGCCGAATCTCGCACGAGTGCTGGAGCGCGCCGGATATCGGACTGTGCTCAAGGGAAAGTGGCACTTGACCCAGCCGGTCGAAGAAGAGTGGGGAGGCCGGGATAGTCAACGTCTGGCCGAGGATTACGGCATCCATGGATGGGAGCCACCTGATGCCGGTGAAAACCTGGAGCCCTCACACTTTGGCGGCGGTACCTACGCCGGTCGCGAGAAGCTCGGGTACGACGAAGACTTCACTCGTCAGGTCGAACGTTTCCTGGCTGATCCCCCTCCCGAGCCATGGTGTCTGATCGCATCCCTGGTCAATCCTCACGATGTACTGGCGTATCCATCTACTTATGAAGAAGGCGGCTATACGAGCGAGGACTGGGCTGACATCCAGGGGATGGAACTTCCCGCTTCAGTTCACGAGAACCTCTCGAACAAGCCCACCGCACACGCTCTGATGAGCATCGGCCAGGCCAGCTTTATCGGTCCTGTCGGAAACGATGATGACAAGCTCGATTACTGCCGCTTTTACGCCCATCTGCAGAGGCTGGCTGACGAAAAAGTTGGCCGTATCGTTGAAGCATTGGGCGACCCTGACGACAACAGTTCACTTCGGTCTCGCACGGTCATAGTCAGGACCTCTGACCACGGGGAAATGGGCATGTCCCACGGCGGCCTTCGCCAGAAAATGTTCAACGCCTACGAAGAGACCGTAAGCGTTCCGCTCGTTATTTCCAACCCCGTTCTGTTTTCCGAGCCCACTTCCGTCCCTGCCCCGGCGTCGCTTTGCGATGTCATGCCGACTCTTGCCGCCATCGCCGGCGTCGACTGCTCAAGTGACGGAGTGCGGGGGAGGGATCTCACCCCGATCCTTGCCCGGGCTGCGACTCCAGATCCCAAGAGGCTGGATCCAGTCGGGGTCGACTTCGGCCCGGTTGTGGACCATCCTGCACCGACAGATCTGGTTCAGGAGTTCACTCACTTCACCTTTGACGATCACCAGTCGGGCACAGCCTACGTCGACGTGACACCTCAGCCGAACCGAATCCGGTCGGTCCGGGCGCCCGGGGCGATGTATTCCGTTTATGTAGATCCGTCTGGCGACGAGCCACCGCAGTTCGAGCTTTATGACATGAATCGGGATCCAGACCAGATGGTAAATCTGGTCAGCTGCTCGACCGGTGCGGTGCTGAGTGACCGGGACCGGGACCTCCGCGATCTGATGCACGAGGCTTTGCTCGTGGAGATGGAGCGATGCGGCACTGCCCTGCCAATTGAGCCCGCTGGAGGCTTCAACTGAGCCAGAGCTTCAAGCGTTTCGTTGCGATTGGCGACAGTCAGACCGAAGGCGTGGGGGACATCCCTCATCCAGACGGTCTTGATCGTGGCTGGGCTGATCGTTTTGCCGCTGGTCTGGGCCGCCTTTCCCCGGGTCTGCTCTACGCAAATCTGGCCGTTCGGGGTCGCCGGATCGCGCCGATCCGTGATGAGCAGCTCCAGCCTGCACTGGACCTGAAGCCCGATCTGGTCAGTGTGCTGGCCGGTGCCAACGACCTGATCCGCCCCGGCTTTGACCTTGATTTGACCCTGGAGGTAATGGACGAGCTGCAGGCGGCTTTTCGCTCATGCGGTGCGACCGTCCTCACCATTACCTACCCGTGGCAAAGCGGAAACTTCCTGAGTGATCGCTCGAAGACCTTCAATCAGGGGCTGCGAGATGTGGCCCGCAGAAATGGTTCCCTCCTGTTGGATCTGGAGACCATCCCCGCCACGATTGACCCTCGACTCTGGTGTCACGACAGGCTTCACCTGAACGCAGATGGGCACAACCGGCTCGCCCGGGCAATGCTGGCGCTGATTGAGGGGCAGGCCATCGGGTGGACCGAACTCACCCTCGAGTCAGTTTCAGACGGCGGTGTACCGGACTGGGCGATTGAGCTTCCGCCACCGCCTGTTCTGCCCCGGGCCGCGGTTGTCCGACGTGATCTTGGATGGGCTTTCAGGTACCTGCTGCCATGGATTGGCCGTCGTCTGACCGGCAGGTCATCAGGTGACGGACGCACCGCCAAACGGCCGGTTCTGTCACCAGCAGCTGACCTCTCGTCTCCCCCTGCGAGCACCACAGAGGCAGCGTCGCCGGGGGCCTGAGTAAGGAATTCAGCGGGGTAGCCGTGAGCAGCCTGAGACAATCAGGACAAGATGCTCGACTTGATGCCGCTCACCCCGCAGATCTCAGCTTCTAAAGGTTTCGCTTCTGCCGAGCCCTACGCGATCGGCCTGTTTTTTGCCGGGATTGTCCTGTTCACGGCGATTTGGATTCTCTCCAGTCATCGGCGGCGATCCTTCAGCCCGGCCGCTGTCTACCTGGTGCTGGGTGCCATTGCTTCGGGCGGGCTTCACCTTCTCGATCCAATCGAGCAGTCGCTTCTGATCGAAAGGCTGACCGAGTTCGCCGTGATTGTGGCTCTTTTTGGAGCTGGCCTGCGGATCGACAGGCGACTTGGCTGGTCACGCTGGCGCTCCACCGTCCTTTTGATAGTCATCGTCATGCCACTTACGATCGGGGCAGTAGCCCTTTTCGCGAGCACCCTCATGGGACTTTCACTGGGCGCGGCGATAATCCTGGGTGCCTGCCTGGCACCAACGGATCCAGTGCTGGCACGGGATGTTCAGGTCGGACCTCCAGGTGAAGGAGACGGCACTGAAATTCATTTCGCCCTGACTTCTGAAGTGGCGATCAACGCCGGAGTGCTCACTGCTGGAGAGACTGAGTTGATCTACTGAACGATCATCGCCTGCGTCGGCGTCTCAATACTGAGTCACGGCTTGAGTGCCGGACCGGCAATGACTCAGGTCGCCAAGCCTGGAAGGCCCCAGAAGGATCAGGGGGCCTGAAGCCGGACCGGAAGGGCCTTCACGGATGCCCAGGCGGCTTCGGCCAGCCCATCGGCGTAGGAGCTGAGCGATCGCTTGAGCCGGCCGGCCAGCCAGAGCTTCGCGATTTCCTGGGTCGGGGCGAAGACGACCGCGTGAAGCAGGTTGAAGGAAACCGGAACCATGCGCCCGGTTTCCACCTGTGAGTCGATCCAGACTTTCATCTGTCCGAACCAGATCTGGTTGCTGTTGGCGAGCCGCTCACCAAGCGGTCCCGCGGCGACCTCGTTTCGGTGGCGACTGACCATCCGGGCACGTTCAGGGTCTTTTTCAGTCCAGGAAAGATGGAGCGCGACCAGGGCTTTGAGTCCTGCTTCCGGATCGGCTTCATGCCGGGTGAGTACTTCGATGCTGAGTCGCTGGTAGTTCTCGAGTTCGCCAACTACCCGTTCAGCGAGATCCCCTTTTTCATCGGAGCTGGCACTGACATTCATATTCCCGGTACTCCTGAAACCTTCAGGTTGCCTCGCTCCTGAAGCAATCGGCGAACATGGTCCTCGCTCATTTCGGCCGGCTCGGTGGATCCAAGGAAGTCCCGCATCACATCCACGAACCGGTCGGGGTGATCGTTGAACGGGAAGTGTCCTGCGTCAGAGAACACCTCCAGTCTGCTTTGAGGAAGCATCTCCTTTGCCCGGTAAGCGTGCTCGAGCGGGATGATCCTGTCGTTTTCGCCCCAGATGATCAGCGACGGAACATCCTTGGCGAGGTAGAGCCTGTCTTCGGCGCTGACTCGCTGGCCGTTGATGTCGATCACCGATCGGACGGTGTTCAGAAACGCCCGCCGGGCGTCAGCCTCGGTGAGTGAGGCGAAGCCTTCGCTCACTCCCTCAATGTCGGCATTGGGCTGAAGGCCGATTTTCGCCAGCAGCCCGCGCACCTTGAGTGCGCCGTCATGCAGCTTCGGACTGAACATCACCGGCAGGACGAACTCGGCTCCTGGTAGCACCGCTGCCCGCAGGACGGGGTTGACTTCCCGGCCAATTCCGCCGGAATCGACAAGAACTATCCGGCCAACGCGCTCCGGGAACTGGTAGGCGAACTGCAGGGCTATACCTCCTCCGAGCGAGTGGCCAACCACAGTTACCCGCGGCACATCCAGCGCGACGAGAAGGTCCCGGATCCCGCTGGCATAGGCACCGAGCGAGTAATCCCCCTGAGGCTTTGCGGAGTTTCCATGGCCGAGTAGATCTGGCGCGATCACGGTGTGGTTCTCGGCAAGCCCGGGCATGACGCGTTTCCAGGTTCTGGAACTGGAGGTGATGCCGTGGATCAGCAGGATGGGCGGACCCTCTCCCATCATGTGGAAAGTCACCGGCTGACCGTGGATGTGAATCGTCTGTGGAGGGGTCACACCTCCATTGTCGCACCAGTGCTTCGACCACAGTGTGTCTTCTGTCCGTCTGCGACCGGAACATTTTTGTGAAGCGTTAAGGTTGCGGCGGTGAAGGGTCTGATGCCAAGGTAAGCTCTCTGTTCCAGCTTCGTCGCGAGTCGACTGGCTTTGCGATCGGCTCGGTGCTGTTCGCAGTCGCAGCTTGCCCTGGCTATCTTGGCCTCGTCGGTGAGGGCTGGAACAATCTGACCTTCTTTTGCGGTTCGATGTTTTTTACGCTGGCAGCCTTCATCCAGCTCCGGTTGAGCGGGCGCTGGCAGCGCGGTGCCTGGAAATGCTCGGTCGCTTTCGGGATTTCCGCGATCGCTGCCTATGTGGTTCCGGAAACGGGGAAAGTGGTGAGCGTCGAGTGGACGAATCTCGGAACCTTCATCGGCGCAGTCTGCTTTCTGGTTGCCGCCCTGTTGGTCAAACCGCCACGGCACTCCCGAGGGCGCAGCTAGAGGGACCAGCGTCACCAGGTGTCGATAAACGATGGTCGGACCGTCCGGTCCTCAACGATGCTCGCCCTGGAAATTGTTCCGGCAATCACCCGGCGCGTGTCAGCCGGGTCGATCACATCGTCGATCTCGAAGAGAGTCGCTGAATTCAGCGCATTTGCGTTCAGGTGTGCGAGCTCGGTCAGCTCCCGGACCCGGCTTTCGCGTTCTTCCTCATCCTTTATCGCCTCTAGTTCCTTTCGTAGGCCCAGGCGAACGGCTCCCTCCAGCCCCATCGGACCAAGCTCGGCGCCGGCCCAGGCCACCGTAAGCAGTGGTTCGTGGAGGCTGCCGGCGACCATGGCCTGAGCGCCGAGTCCATAACCGCGACGCAGGATTACCGCAACCACCGGCACCGTCAGGGCGGCGCCGGCTACAAGCATGCGGGAGCAGTGTCTGACCAGGCCGGTGCGTTCGGCATCCGGGCCAACCATCATTCCCGGCGTATCAACGAGCGACACGATCGGCAGGCGGAAGGCTTCGCATAGCTGCATGAA
>JBBECI010000061.1:0-11499 GCA_040881895.1 Solirubrobacterales bacterium
CCACCGTACTCCCGGTTGAACGGCACCCCCTGGGCGACTGCCTGATCAATGATGTGCTCCGAAAGCTGGGCCAGCCGCCAGACGTTGGCCTCACGGGAGCGGAAGTCACCTCCCTTGATCGTGTCGGTAAACAGCCGCCGGACCGAGTCACCTTCGTTGGCATAGTCCTTGGTCGCGTTGATTCCACCCTGGGCGGCGATGCTGTGAGCTCGTCGCGGGGAGTCCTGGTAGCAGAAGCTCTTGACCTTGAAACCCTGAGCGGCGAGGCTGGCGGCGGCGCTGGATCCGGCCAGCCCCGTGCCGATCACAATCACATTCTTTCCGGCCCGGTTTCGCGGACCGACCAGCCCGTGCTGATCGAGCCAGTTCTGCCACTTGTCCGGCATCGGTCCTTCGGGGATCTTTGCGTCGAGGGTGATCATCAGAAGCCGCCACCGAAGTTCATGACCGTTTCCGAAAGCTCATCGGCTGGCGGTTCTCCCAGGGTTCCAGTGAAGAACAGCACCGGGACAAGAGCGAAGCCGACGACGATCAGAAGGGTCAGTCCGTTAGCCCCCATACGGATCCCGAAGTTTCGCTCCGGGTTGTCGAAGCCGAGGGTCTGGCACAGGCTCCAGATCGCGTGACGCAGGTGCATGCCGAGGAAGATAAGAGCGGCGAGGTAGATCACAACGAGGTACCACTCCTGGAAAGCGTCGTACAGGTTCGAGTAGAGCGCGCCAGCCGTCAGCGGAGTCACGTCGATGGTCAGCGTCGTGAACTGAAGGATGTGGAAGATGAGGAAGGCCAGCAGCAGGACTCCGCTGAGCATCATCAGGCGCGACTCCCACGAGCGGCCGATGCGTTTGGCCGGAAAAGCGGTCGGGCGAGCCGCCCGGTTGCGGGCGTTCAGCTGGACCACCCCGACGATGTGGACAACAATCGCACCGAGCAGGATCGCGCGGACCGCCCAGATGACTCCTTCGTACGGGACAAGGGGTTCGCCAAAGGTTCTCAGCCATTCCGCGTACCAGTCGATCCGGGGCTCCGCACCACCGGGCCCGAAAAGCGAGTTCAGGTTGCCGGCCATGTGAAGAACCAGATAGGCGATCAACACCACACCGGTGACGGCCACGATCGTCTTCTTGCCAATGGTCGAACGCCACATCTCAGCCATGACGAACCCCTGGCCCGGAGGTCATGCGGAAGATGGACTGTCGGGGAGTTGACACAGTTGTCAATCTTATGGGGTCGCGAACCTCGACGGCTGCCCCTTTTTGGCTTGGGCGAGCCTGACTCTGGGAAACACGATCAGTATGGAACGGTCGTCAGTCCCTTGCCGTGACCCGATCGAGTTCCACCTCGCCACCCTCTTTGGTGTCCTCCATCACGACGTAACACAGCGGCGGACCTCCAAAAAAGGTGGCGTTTTCACCCTCGCCCACAAAAATCCCCGGGCGGCTGGAGCCGTCGGCGTTGTGGACCCAGATCTTCTGACCCTTCTCAAAACCTTCGATAGCCATCTGCCGAATCTATCGCGAAGGCCTGCCCCCGGACGCCAGCGACGTCGATGTGGTGGTCTCTCTTCCCGATGGTGCGGTCGTGCGCCTAGGATGGCGAGCATGTCGGATTCGCATGAACAGAGCGCTGGAGGCTTCGAACACATTTACCAACCCGGTAAGCCGGGTACTCCCGCTTCAGCGACGACACTGCTGCTGCTCCACGGCACCGGTGGAGACGAAAATGACCTGGTCGCGCTCGGCAGGCAGCTCGCTCCGGAATCGGGCCTGCTCAGTCCGCGGGGAAAAGTTCTCGAAGGTGGAGTATCCAGGCGCTTCTTCAGACGCCTGGCGATCGGAGAGCTGGACATCCCCGACCTGCTCGCCAGAACAGACGAGCTGGCTGATTTTGTCAACGCCTCGGCAGGCACCTACGGATTCGATCCCACCCGCATCGTGGCCCTCGGGTTCTCAAACGGAGCGAATATCGCGACAAGCCTGCTCTTCAGGCATCCCGGCCTGCTCAGCGGGGCGGCACTGCTGAGGCCGATGCTGCCCTACGAACCCGACCCCGGTCTGAGCCTGAATAACACCCGGGTGTTCGTCGCTGCTGGCGGACAGGATCCATACGTTCCGCCAGGTCAGAGCCGTCAACTGGCAGAAGTGCTGACGGATGCTGGCGCAACCGTAGAGCTCCGAATGGAGGATTCGGCTGGCCACGGTCTCACGCAGGGGGACTTCCAAGCGCTTTCCAGCTGGCTCGCTTCGTCCTGAGAATTTCCTGACCAGAGCAGACTCGCCCGGCCAGGCCTCGCTGACAGCTGGAGACGCCACCGTTCAAGGCAGCGCAGGGTTGTTTCTTAACTGGTTACATAGAGTTAGGCATCAGGGGTTGGCCCGCCTGACTCTGGAGTCCTTTACCCAACCACGATCAGCAACGCAGGAGTGAGATGAGCGACGACACAAACAACTTCAGCCCAGAGACGATTGCCCTGCATACCGGGCAGGAGCCGGACCCGACGACCAACGCCCGGGCGGTGCCGATATATCAGACGGTTTCCTACAACTTCAACGACGCCCAGCATGCGCAGGATCTGTTCGCGCTGGCCGAGCCGGGGAACATCTACACCCGGATCATGAACCCGACCTGGAACGTGCTCGAAGAGCGCATTGCCGCGCTTGAGGGAGGCGTCGCCGCTCTGGCCCTCGCCTCCGGGCAGGCCGCAGTCACCTACACGGTGATGAATGTCTGCCGGGCCGGCGACAATATTGTCGCTCTGTCGAACCTCTACGGCGGCACCTACAACCTGTTCGCGCACACCCTGCCCCAGTACGGCATCGAGGTCCGCTTCGTTGACGCCGACAAGCCGGATGAACTGGCCGGCCACGTCGATGAAAAGACAAAGATGGTCTTCGCCGAGACGATCGGCAACCCGCGGCTCAACGTTGTCGACCTCGACGCCTGGTCAGATGCTGCGCACGCCGAGGGCCTTCCCCTGGCCGTGGACAACACGGTGCCGACCCCGATCCTTTGCCGGGTGTTCGATCACGGTGCTGACATCGCAGTCCACTCCGCGACCAAGTTCATTGGGGGTCACGGAACCTCGATCGGCGGCCTGATCGTCGACTCGGGCAAGTTCGACTGGGCTGCCCAGCCGGATCGCTATCCAGGGCTGACCAAGCCGGATCCGTCCTACCACGGGGTCGTCTGGACCGACGCCATGGGTCCGGCAGCATACGTCGGCCGTGCGCGCACGGTCCTTCTGAGAAACATGGGTGCGGCACTTTCGCCCTTCAACGCCTTCCTGCTGCTTCAGGGGGTCGAGACTCTGCCGCTCCGAATGGAGCGTCACAGCGAAAACGCTCTGGCGGTGGCCGAGCACCTGAGCGGTCTCGATGGTGTGAACTGGGTCGCATACCCGGGGCTGCCGGACTCGAGTCACGCCGAGATCGCCTCAAGGATCCTCAGCGGCGGCAGCGGTGCGCTGGTTGCCTTCGGTATCGAAGGTGGCAAGGATGCCGGGCGCAAGTTCATCGACTCACTGGAGCTGTTCTCTCACCTGGCCAACATCGGCGACGCCAAGTCGCTGGCGATCCACCCGGCCACAACCACACATTCACAGCTTGACGAAGGTGAGCTGGCCAGCGCCGGTGTCACTGACGACATGGTGCGGCTGTCAGTTGGCATCGAAAACATCGGCGACATCCTGGCCGACATCGACCAGGCACTGGCCAAGGCCAAGTAGGCGGCCGGTTTGCCTTCGGGCATCGGTCTGGTGGAAACCCGGCGGGCGGTCGTCTTCGATGGCGACCGTCCGCTGAGGCTCGATTCCGGTGCCGAGATCAAACGGGTCGATGTCGCCTACGAAACCTACGGCGAGCTCAACGACGACCGCTCGAACGCAGTCTTCATCTGCCACGCGCTTTCCGGGGACGCCCACGCCGCCGGCCTGCACGAAGGTGATGAGCCGGACCGTCCCGGCTGGTGGGACAACATCATCGGGCCGGGAAGGCCACTCGACACAGACCGGCTGTTCGTGATCTGCGCCAATGTCCTCGGTGGCTGCGGCGGTACGACCGGCCCCTCCTCGACCGACCCCGACACAGGCAGCCCCTACGGCTTGCGCTTTCCCCTGATTCAGGTCAGGGATCTGGTCACCGTCCACCGGGCGCTGCTGGCTGAACTCGGCATCGAGCGGCTGCTTGCCGCAGTCGGGGGATCGCTCGGTGGCATGCAGGTTATGCAGTGGGCGATCGACCATCCCGGCGAGATCGACGGCGGCCTTGTGATCGCCGCCTCAGGGAGGCTTTCTGCCCAGAACATCGCCTTCTCTGCCGTCGCCCGAGAGGCGATCATGAGCGACCCGGACTTCAATGGCGGTGACTGGTACAACACCGGAACACGGCCTGACCGCGGACTCGGCCTGGCCCGGATGATAGGCCACATCACTTACCTCTCGGAACAGTCAATGCGGGAGAAGTTCGGCCGCCGGATCCAGGATGCTGAAGTGCCCCGCTACGGCTTCGATGTCGACTTTCAGGTGGAGAGCTACCTCCATTACCAGGGGCAGTCGTTTGTTGAACGCTTCGACGCAAACAGCTACCTGTACCTCGGCCGGGTGATGGACTACTTCGATCCGTTCCAGGACGCCGTTCGGGTACAGCAACAGATAGAAGTCGGTGACACCTCATTTCTGGTGCTCTCATTCGACTCGGACTGGCGGTTCTCCACCGCCCACTCGAAGGAAATCGCGGCTGAGCTGAGGTTGGCCGGAGCCCCGGTCACTTTCCGCGAAATCACCTCCAGCCACGGCCATGACTCGTTCCTGTTCCCGATCCCGGACTACCACGAGACGGTGTCTGGCTTCATCGATCGCCTCGCGTCCGAACGCGGCATCGGATCCGACGCCAGATGAGGCCGGATCTCGACATCGTCGCAGCGATGATCGACCCCGGAAGCCGGGTGCTTGATCTCGGCTGTGGCGACGGTGCCCTGCTGGAGAACCTGATCGCCGAGCACGACTGCTCCGGACTCGGAGTCGAGCATGATCCCGACGGTTTCCACTCCTGCATCGCCCGGGGAGTGCCGGTCACCCAGGGCGATCTCGAGTCCGAATTACCTGCGATCGACACTGGCACCTTTGACGTCGCGATCCTCTCATTGACCCTTCAGGCTGTGCGCCACCCGGACCGGGTGCTGGCCGAGATGAAGCGCGTCGCTCCGCGCCAGATCGTCTCCCTGCCGAACTTCGGCCACTTGCGCCTGCGCTCCGGACTCGCCCTCAACGGCCGCATGCCAGTTACCTCAGCCCTGCCTTACCAATGGTTCAACACACCCAACATCCACCTCTGCACCCTGCGCGACTTCGAGCAACTGACCACGGACACCGGGATGAGGATCCTCCGAAGAGTGGTGCTCGACGGAAAAGGGGAAGCAGAGAGCGGCCCCGCAAAGCTCCTTCCCAACCTGCTCGCCCAGGGAGCCGTGTACACACTCGGCGATTGAGCGAGGAATTTCACTCATTAGCTGGTCTCCGGTGCTGGCCTGGTCAAATGATCAGAAACAGGCTAACTGGGGTCCTGGTGGTGATTCCTACGAGGCCAGCCTCTCGCAGGACGGAAGGAAGATCGCCTGGAGCGATGATCTCGGAGTTCGGATAGCTGGCGTGTCGACCACATCGGCCGACCCTTGCGTCTTCAGTTCGCCGCCGGTCACGATCGCTGCCGGCGCCCAGTCCCCTTCGATCGGCGGCGGCGATTTCAGTCAAATTACCCCTTCTGGAAACCTCACCGTGTCGCTACCTCCCCGGCTGAAGATCAAAGGCCTCACCGGGGCGAGTGGAGTGGTAATTACCGTCAGAACCCGGTCGGCTGGACGGGTGCGGGTCACGGGAACAGTGCCGGCTTCGCGCCTCGGTCTGAAAGGCAACAAGAAACTGGTCGTGGTCAGTGGATCCGCGGTCGCCGGTTCGGCCGGACCGGTCAAGGTCCGCCTGCGGATCGTCTCCCGTTACCGCAAGTACAAAGCCCGGCTCAAGGGCGCGACCGTAGAGCTCAGGATCGGGCAGGGCAGCAATCTCCTGGTCCGCCGGATAAAGCTCGGCTGATATTCGCCACGGCTCTGGCAGGAACTGGCAGAGTCCGAGACGATCACTGCTTTCGCTACTGGTAGAACACGCATCGTCAAGAGCCAGAAAGCCCCTAATCGCGGAACCGGTACTCCGGGCTAGAATGCCGCTGTGACAAAGAGCGACCCCCACGAACGCCATCACGAGGGAAGGGAGATGCCCGCAACATTCGTCGACTCCACCTTGGTTGACCTTGAGCAAGCGATCAGCAACTTCCAGGACCCCAGGCAGGAGTGGCGGAGGCTGACTGCTGAGTTCGTCGGAACCTTCTTCCTCGTTCTGGTCGCGGCCGGTGCCGCGATGGTGGCGAAGGCCTATCCGGACACGGTCAGCGAGTCGGCTGCCGTAGTCGCCCCGGGACTGATGGTGATGGCGATCATCATGTTCATGGGCAAGATCTCGGGCGCCCACCTGAACCCGGGAGTCAGCATCGGATTCGCCCTGCGGGGTGACTTCCCATGGAATCGAGTACCCGGCTACGTAATGATCCAGCTGGCGGGCGCGGTCGTCGCGGCAATCCTCCTCGAGAACCTGGTCGGCCTGACCGCCGCCGACGGTGGCACCTACCCCGGAGCCGATACCAGTGAGCTCGCGGCCTTTGGTACCGAGGCAGTCCTGACTTTCGGCCTCGTGTCGGTAATCCTCGGGACGGCATCCGGTGCCCAGAACATCGGCATCGTCGGGGCAGTCGGGGTAGGCGCCTACATAGCCCTGGCGGGGCTGTGGGCGGCACCGCTTTCCGGTGCTTCGATGAACTTCGCCCGATCCTTCGGTCCGGGCCTCGTGGGAGGAGACCTCCAGGCGATCTGGGTCTACCTCGCAGGCCCGCTCACCGGAGTAGTAGCGGCTGTGATCTTCGCCATGGTGCTCAGGGGTCGCGGTGGCGGCTTGGCCGGGTCACGCGCGGCCCAGGGGACAATCCAGACCAAGGCCACAGATCCAGATGCGTCCGTGCCAGATTCCCCACCGAAGCCCAGGAAGAAGGCAGGCAAGGGCAAAAAGAAAGCCAAGCGGGCTTCCTGAAGTGGAGCCGGCCGGGATCGAACCGGCGCTTCCTGTCTGGCAAGGTCTTCAGTCGCTGGCGTCGATCAGACGTTCGGTCGCGAACTCGATGCCGTCAGCCATTACGCCAAGATCCTGGACGAGATCGGGATCTGCGCAGAACCCAAAACAGAGTCGATCCCCGACTGAGAGCGCCGCCACCCGCAGGGCGTGACGCTCACCGATCTCGACGATTGAGTGGACGGTTTCAACCGGGGCCTCGAGCACCGAAACCGGCTGGCTTGGCCCGCGCACATTTGAAATGTTCAGACCGAACCGCCTGGGATTGGATTCAAACTTCGAGTAGAGGTGACTGAGTCTCGGCGAGGTCTTGCCAATCAGCTGGATCAGCGAATCAATCTCCTCAGCGTCATGGTCGACTTTCCTTTCATCGGTCTCATTACGAATTGCCTTCAGGCGGTCGATCGGATCGGCAACGCCCAACGGCAGGGGCACGGAAAAATACGAGTCCCGGTTGCCACCATCGTGGTCACCGTGGTGAAGGCTCACCGGGACCCGCACCCGAACGACTCCAGGGTCCTCAACGTGGTGAAGTTCCATCCAGCGGCGAATCGCCCCCGCTACAACCGATAGGACCGAATCGTTGAGTGTGGCATCGGCAGCCTTTTTTCCGGCGTCGTGGAGCGCTTTTAACGAGACTGTGGCGAAAGCTATTGAGCGCTCGGTGCCGATCTGCCCGTCAAACGGAGATGGATCACCGGCCCGAGCGAACTCCCGCTCGAACAGTCCGACCAGATGCCTGCGGCGACGGGTGTTGTCCTGCGCTCGGACTTCCCTGTGTGCGGCGGGCTCTCGGACGCCAGGTGCTTCGTTTTCGTTCCAGATGATCTCCCGGGCAAGCCGCATGGTGGTTGTGCCGTCGGCCAGTGCGTGGTGGATCCTCCAGATCAGAGCGGTGCCGCCGTCATCAAGCTGAGCGACGTCAATCCGCCAGAGTGGGTGGTCGCGGTCGAGTCGCTGGCTGAAGAGTTCCCCAGCCGCATCGGAAAGCTCCTCGTCCGTGATCCGGCGGCCTACATCAAGGGGAACCAGATGCCGCTCCAGCCGGAAGTCCCGGTCGTCGGTCCAGACTTTCACCCCGTTCTCTTCGCTTAGCTTCCAGTTGAGTTCCGGCACCGAAGCCACCCTCCCCGAAATCGAATCGAACAAAGGCTCGAACTCTGCCCCCGGTGCGGCCAGACGGATCACCTTGCAGGTGTGTCCGACCAGAGTCGAGCCTTCGAGCTCGAGGATCTTCAGGTCTTGAGCGTCCAGCGGCAGGGATCCCTCCATGCGGCGATCGTAATCCCTCACCGGAAGGTTGGTCGCGACGGGGCACTTCTTCGCGTTCATGCCCGTGATCGTCGAGTGGGTACTCGGCATCGACGGGGCGATCGGGGCAGACGCCTGTACGGGCCTGGCGGCAAGTGGCGGCGCCCCTCCCGACCGATGGTAATACTGCTGAAATGGATGAGAAGGGGGCGCTCAGCGGTCGAACGGCTCTTGTCACTGGGGTGGGCGGGGCAATCGGCCGAGCGATAGCGAGAAATCTCAAGGACAGCGGCGCTTATGTGATCGGGATGGACAGATCGCCCTTGGCGTCCGACTCTTTCCTCGATGAGGTTGTCGAGGCAGATCTGGGAGGAGGCCCTGTCCCCTCGATCCCGTGCCCGGCGAGGGAACTCGATTTTGTGATTCACGGCGCTGGTGGAGTATTTCGTGAGGAGGTCGGAGGCCCCGAATTTATTTCCGACCGATCCGTAATCGACAAAACGATCAATGACAACTTCGTGTCTTTCATGGATCTGGTCGCTATTTGTCGGCCAGCAATGACTTCGGACTCATCGATCACGGTCTTGAGTTCAATCAACGCAATCGTGCCGTTCGGCCTGCCCATCTACTCAGCCACAAAGGGTGCCGTGAACTCATTCGTGATCGCAATGGCGCCTCAGTTGCTCAATCAAGGGATCAGACTCAATGCCGTCGCAATGGGGACCGTTGATCACCCCGGGCTTCGAGATCTTCAAGCCGCCGACGTTGACCTTTACGAACGGCTCAGGAGCACCGTCCCAGGTGGCAAGTTCCTGACTTTGGATGAAGCAGCGAGCGGCGTTGTTGCAGTTGCCGTCAAATCGAGGGGCGTTGCCGGGTCTGTTTCAGTCATCGACAAGGGACAGTCAAACTTCGTGGCCCTCGGCAGAGGCAACTACCTGGCCACCCTGACTTCGCCTCCCACGGCGGCGAAACTCTTGCGTTTTTGGATCACCGCGGCTTGGGCGAAACTCCGTTCGCGGTAGATAGAGGGCTTCAACTGCCTGCCACCACGAGCCAAAGTAGGTAATCACTGCGCTCAGGTTCTCGACCTCTGCTGGCATCGCGCAGCACTGCCTTTGAAGACGCTCCCCTGGGGGCTTGACGATGCCGGGCCCTCCGACAGCCAGTAGGTTGGTTCCGTGCGACTGCCCAAACGGAAGAACATCGCCGATATTTCACCCGCCTATCGATCCCCTCCGCCGTATGTAGTGATCTCATCGGCGCTGGCCATGGCAGTGCTGGGAGTCCTGGCAATCTGGGGCAGCGAGCCTTTCATCTTCCCACCGTTAGGACCCACCCTCTTCATCCTGTTCGCGTTTCCCCTCGCCCAGGAAGCCCACCCCCGCAACGTCATCGGAGGACACCTGATCGGGCTGATCGCCGGAGTCATTGCCCTTGTCATCTTCGGGCTGGTGAACGTTCCACCCGACCTCACTGATCTGGACTGGAGCAGATTAGGGGCGGTCCTGGTGGGGATGGTGGTCTCAATAGGGTTGCTGATGGGACTTCGGGTCCTCCATATCCCCGGGGTTGCAACGGCGATGGTCGTCGCCATGGGATTGCTGTCTGCGCCAGCCGACTGGGCCTTCATGCTGTTCGGTGCGATCGTCGCGACCCTCGTCGCCGTGGGGCTAAACCGAGCCGTCGGCATACCTCATCCCCTGTGGACGGGACCCCCCGAACAACCACCTGCCGGGGAGAAGTGACCAACCCAGGCGACATCTGTACCTGAGAGCTCGCTGTCAGCCCTGCAGTAGCGCCGAGTACTGACTGTAAGGAACCTGGCCGCTCTCGCTTGCGGCGATCGCGCGGCGACCTCCGGCGGGATCGGAGTCCAGCGGGCCGGCATCTTGGCGCGTGACATCTTTGAGCTCCACGAGCAGACTCTCATCTCGCTGCCTCCGTGAGAGGCCGGACGACATCCGAGCTCAAGACGGCCGATGCCTTCGAGCGGGAATTTCTCGGTGACGGAAATCGTCAGGCGTCCGAGGCCGATCTGCTGAAGGAAACCCCTGTAACCCGCTCGATGTCGGAGAGAATCATCGGGAGCAGCCGATCTACTGAATAGTCCTCAGCCCGCTCGAAGCCGACCGTCGAAAGGCGCTTTCGCTCTTCCGGGTCACCGGCCAGCTCGACGACGGCCTCGGCAAAGGCTTCTGAGTCTTCATTCGGTACCAGGCGCCCAAACCGGCCACCCTCGAGGATCTCCTTCGGTGCTCCGGGGCAGTCACAGAGGACCACCGGCGTCCCCAGCGCCAGGGCTTCGACGATTACATTGCCGAAGGCCTCCCATCTGGCCGAGTGGAGAAAGAGATGGGAACGCCTCACGCCCTCGTATGGATTCTCGAGGTGGCCTGCCAGGCTGATCTTGTCGCCGAGTCCGTGGCGCGCCACCCTCTCTTCGATCCGGGCCTTCCAGTTTCCCTTCCAAACCCCCTCCACTCCGAGAATCTCCAGGTGCCAGTCGGGCAGGTCCGGGTTCGCGATTGCCAGTGCCTCGATCATCACGTCGTAGGCCTTCTGCTCGACCAACCTGCCGATTGCGATCATCCGGATCGGAGGAGCGGGCGGCGGACCATTCTCTCCGCCTTCCTTCCGGATCCGTTCGAGGTCGAAGGCGTTCGGCCAGACGAACACCCGGGATGGAGGAACCCTCCTGCTCCTCGAAGCCCAGTCGGCTACATCCCTCGAAGCGCCTGCGAGGGCGGCCGCCTTGCGATAGAAGAGTTTCTGGACCTTGAACATCGCTTTCATCCTCGGACCGACCGAGTCAACCTCGAGATCAGTGATCGTCGTCTCCCACGGAATCACCGGCGTGCCCGTGATCCAGCCGGCCAGAACGGTCGCCGGGCCGAGCTGGCCGGACTTGACGATCACGGCCTTCGGTCGGACTCGGCGCATGTACCGGACCAGCCTTGGGGTAGCCCAGGCCGCCCGCACATCCCCGACGCTGAACCTGCGGCTGGTGCCCTCCTCCTGGACCGGGACCGAGTCGTCCGTGTAGATCCCGTCGAACGGGATCCCGGCCTTCAGACAGG
>JBBECI010000062.1:0-11287 GCA_040881895.1 Solirubrobacterales bacterium
TGAAGACGGTCGAGAGGCGCTCGGCGAAGCGTCCGTGGGGAATGCCGTGCTGGGAGGCATCGGCGATGAAGCGGGGTATCGGGCGGTTTTCGATCGTCATGGCCGAGACCCTATGCGATCGCTTCGCGCAGCTTCTCCGCGGCACTTTCGGGGGTCAGCACGTTGATGTCAACCCCGGTTGCCATTTCAAAGGAAGAGGTCGGCTCGAGCCGCGGGGCGAGGTCCAGATGCCAGTGGAAATGCTCGAGTCCGCGCGGGGCAGTCTTCACCCAGAGGTTCATCTGGAGCGTGCCTTCGACCAGTGACGACAGGGCAGAGACCGCCCGATGAAGCATCGCCGCCCCGGCCTCGTCGTTTTCGAAGCTCGGCGCAGCCCGGCGCGGGACGATCCTCATCTCGAACGGGAAGCGTGATGCCCAGGGGCAGATCAACGCGACCTCCTCATCGATCGCTACCAGCCGATCCCCGCGCCGGATCTCCTCTCGCAGGACCTCTCCCAGCAGGCTCGCCCCGGCAGTCCGTTCGCGGTAGGAGTTGAAGCGCTCCCGCTCGCGGGCGACTTCGGCCGGGACGAATGGTGCCGCCCCGATCTGGGCGTGACTGTGCTCGATCGAGCCTCCTGAGTCCGGACCCTGGTTGAGGATCAGCTGAACATAGGCGGCATCCGAGTGGGCCCGCATCCGGCTGCGCCAGGCGGCCACGGCGGCGGTCGTTTCGTCCTCGTCCAGTTCGGCGAGCGAGCTCACGTGGCGCGGGCAGTTGACGATCACCTCGTGGTGTCCGACCGCCGGCCGTGAAGAGAACATGTCCGGCTCGGCTCGGCGGGAAGACGCCAGCAGGGGGTCAGCAGAGCTCGCAAAGGCTGCGGTCGGCCCGGACTCGTCCCCGGTGCCGGTTTCGGGCTGCGGTACCAAGGCCGGGAAGAGGTTGGGGACGGTGCGGGTATGCCAGCCCGGCCCGTCGGGAACCGAGCCATCAGGACGGTCAGCTTCCAACTCGGGAGGAGTGGCAGCTTCGTTGCCTTCGCAGAACGGACAGCCGTCTTCACCCGCTGGCTGCCAGGGATTGAGCCCGAACTCATCCGGGCGCTCTGCCCGTCCCGGGGCCAGGAGAACCCTTGCCCCGGTGAGCTGGTCTATGCGAATCTCAGGGGACGCCAAGTGGAGCTACTCGCCGGAATCCTTCTCGACGTCATTCGGGGTCGGCTTGATGTAATCCGGGCTCGCGGGATTGTCCGTCCGGGCCATCACACTCGGCAGGTCTTTCATGTTGTTCTGGAATGCCGAGATCAGGTCCATCGGCAGCGGAAAGATGACCGTTGAGTTCTGGTTTCCGCTTATCTCGAGCAGAGTCTGCAGGTAGCGCAGCTGGAGTGAGGCCGGGTTGCGGCTGATTATGTCGGCTGCCTGGGTCAGCTTCTCCGCAGCCTGGTACTCGCCTTCGGAGTTGATGATCTTGGCTCGCCGTTCACGCTCAGCCTCGGCCTGACGGGCCATCGCCCGCTGCATCTGTTCAGGAATCTCGACGTCCTTTATTTCGACTGTCGTGACCTTGACTCCCCAGGGCTCGGTCTGTTCGTCGATGATCTTCTGCAGGGACTCGTTGAGACGCTCACGCTCGGCGAGGATCTCATCGAGCTCAGCCTTGCCGAGCACCGCACGCAGCGAGGTCTGGGATATCTGGGAAGTGGCGATCAGGAAGTTCTCGACGTCGGTTATTGCCCGATTCGGATCGATTACCCGGAAGTAACAGACGGCGTTGACCGAAGTCGGAACGTTGTCGCGGGTGATCACTTCCTGCGGCGGGATGTTCAGGGTGATCGTCCTGAGGTCGATCTTGACCATGCGATCAATGAACGGGATCAGCAGGATCAGCCCCGGGCCTTTCTGGTCCATCAGGCGGCCAAGCCGGAAGATCACCCCCCGCTCGTATTCACGCAGGACCTTGATCGCCGAGAAAAGCACGATCAGAGCAAATATCGCCAGTACGACTACTGCGGCGCCGAGCGCTTCCATCAGTTTGAAACTCCTTCGGTATCGGTTTGAAGAGTCACTGCTTCGCTGCGGTCGAACTTGCGGACGACGAGAGTCAGACCGTCGACTTGTTCGACCTTGACCGTATCGCCCATTTCGACCGGGTCGCTCTCGGATGAGAGGCGTGCCTCCCACAGCGCCCCGTTGACGAAGACCTGAGCGACAGAGCGATCGTCCCTCAGTCGGCCCGACCTGATTGCCCCGGTCGAGCCGATCAGCTCCTCCCAGCCGGTCAAGGGGGGCTTGTCGCGCACACCTTCGGCGCGTTCGACCACGAAAGTCATGAAGGCGCCCACCACGCCAGCGCCGATGACCACAGCGATGATCGAGGTCGGATCAGTGTCACGGTTGAACATGAAGATGCCGGCTCCGATCAGGGCGAGCGCTCCCAGGGCCGAGAGCGGCCGCGTGTGCCTCAGTGCGGCCGCAGCGACAAATAATGCGACCGCGACCAGAAGCAGTCCGAGGCCGGCGCCAAAATTTCCGATCTCGATCGCGCCGATCACGCCCAGCACGAGTGAGGCGACCCCGATGATCCCGGGGCCAAAGCTGCCCGGCGCGTTGACTTCGACGCCGATTCCGGCCAGACCGAGGGTGATCAGCAGGAAAACAAGTGTCGGATCGCTGAGCACCACCTCTTGAGCCTAACGGTCCCGGGTGTTCAGCCCGTTTCGAACGCGTAGCGGTCTATGTCCGCTTCGAGTTCAGCTTCGTCGTTGTACGGTCCGAGTTTCGTGTAGGTGCGCTCCCCGGCTGCGTTATAAAAGGCTGTTGCGGGCAGCCCCCGACCGGCTTTGAGTGACTGGGTGATCCTCTCGTCCGGGTCGTAGAAGCTCGGGTAAGGCAACGGGCTGGACTCGAGGAACTTCGCAGCTGCTGACTCGCTGTCCTGGGAGTTGACTCCGAGGAAAGCGACTTCGGTACCCAGGTCAGCTGAGACCTGCTGAAAATGAGGGAACTCAGCCCGGCACGGACCGCACCAGGATGCCCAGACGTTGACTACCGCCGGGTAGCCGATCAGGTCAGCCATCTGACTGTCAAAGGCCTCGGTTCCGCCAGGAATCAGGTCATTGGCCTGCGAGTAAAGCGCCTTGAGCGGTGGAGGAGAGTCGGCCAGAGCCACGTAATCGGGAGCTGGCGAACCGTCGTAGGCCGACTCTGAATCACCACAGCCCGTGGCGGCAAACGCCAGAGCACCAACGGAAAACGTAAGTACGAAAGTCCGCCGAAGCCGGCTGAAGTGGGTGTCTGGCGACCGTGTCATGACAAGTAGTGGTTAAATACAGCAATTGGTTCGCCAGTCTGCGAATCACTCAGGGTCAACGCCCGGCAATCGTCTGCCGACGGTAGAGACTTTTCACTTGTCAACTGTCCGGCCCGGACAACACAACAGGGTCCGGACTACGTACGAAGGCTTAATGGCCACGAGCACAGCAGCAGCCGCCGAGGAGGCGGTCCCTTCAGCTTCAGATATCGAGCGTGCTTCCGCATTCGCGCGGGAACCGTTCCTGCTTAATGGCTCCGGACCAGAGGTTCTGGTTCCGGGAACCGCGCGGCGGCGGGCGCTGGATGCTGCGTTGGCGGAAATCGATGCCGGGGCCGAGGCACCATCGCTCGACTGGCGCCGTAACTTCTCGCTGCTGCTGGGGCTGGAGCGGCTGATCGGCGACGAGCCGCCAACCCTGCGCGATGGTGCCGAACTCAACCCGCATCAGATCGACGCCCTTTCCGGAACTCTGACCGAACTGATTGCCGAGCAGCAGGTGGCTGCCGACAGTGGTGATCCGCTCTCGATCGGACGGGAAGTCCCGGGGGATTCCACGGAAGACGAACCGGCCAGAGGCGAAACTGACCCGACAGAAGCAGGGGCGGGGCAGACCGAGGAGGCTGAAACCGACGAGGTCGACACGGTTGAGCTGGAGGCCGAAGTCGAGGGCGACGGACTCGATGAAGACGAAGAACTCGACGAAGTCGAAGTACTTGATGAAGAGGTCGAGGAAGACGAAGAGCCTCAGGACTGGGTCGAAGAAGCTGCAGTCAAGGAAGAGGTGGTCGATCCGGAGGCAGCCGGAGACGACCCCGGGGCGGCAAGGCGGTTCTGGTTCGAACATGCGACCGGTGCCGGCAAGACGGTCGCAGCGGTCGGGTTCATCGAAGCCACCCGCACCGGCGGAGTGCTGATCCTCACCCACAGGCGCAACCTGGTCGACCAGTTCATTGGTGAGATTTCCGACCGCGGTTACCGCGAACGCCTGAGGCCGCCGCTGCTTGATGGCCGTGACGAAGCCGATGGCCCGGTAACGGTAGAGACCTACCAGTGGTTTGTCCGCAACGCGGACCGTGTGTCCGACGCCTACACGGTTGTCATCTGCGACGAGGCCCACACTGCACTCGGCGAGAAGACCAGCGCCTGCATCCGCTCCTGGCCCGGACCGATTTTCGTCGGCATGACCGCAACCGGTGCGTTGATCGCCCGACACGTAGCCGACCTGTTCCCGACCCAGACCTCTCGCTTCGATCTGGCCCAGGCCGCACGGCGCGGTGTCATCTCTCCCTTGCGCTGTCTGCGGATTCCGCCCGGCCCGGGAGTCAGGACGATCGCCAAAGTACCGCTCCGAAAGGGAGAGGTCGACCAGGACTTTGACCAAGAGGAACTGGCCAAGCTGCTCGATCAAGCCCCATTCAACATGGCGATCGCCGACCTCTACAAGTCTCGCTTTCGCAAGGCCCCCGGCGTTCTTTACACCGCAGGCGTCCAGCACGCCAAGAACGTCGCGGCCGCCTTCAGAGAGTTCGACATCAACGCGAAGGCGGTTTCGGGTGAGACCCCGAAGCGGGAACTGACCGAGATCCTTGCCGCCTTCGAGCGTGGGGAAGTCGACGTGCTCTGCAACGCCCAGCTTCTGGCCGAGGGCTGGAACTCTCCGCGCGCGACGATCTGTATGCATCTGGCGCCAACGGCCTCGAAGCGGATCTATCAGCAGCGGGTCGGGCGTGTGACCCGAAGGGCTCCTGGCAAAGAGGCCGGTCTGGTTATCGACTTCGTCCACCCGGCGACCACACACGACGAAACCATCGTCACCCTCCACAGCCTGCTCGACCGCGACGTCTACCGTGGCGGGGCGATCGTCGTCGGCCCGGTGCGCCGTGGCCGCGGCCGCAAGGTCCGGGTCGAACGGCGGATCGTTCCGGTCTCCGACGATCCGCAAAACCGGATTGAAGTCCTGGAGCGCGATATCTGGCGGATAGCGGTCGAGAACCTCGACCATGCCGAGCAGCACGTCTGGGCGGCACTGGCTGGCGCCCGGGTCACGAATCAGGGCTGGCGCCGGGCCAAAGCGATGCTCCAGCATGACCAGACCAAAGAGCTCCGCCGGCGCTTCCTGCTGACCTGCGTCCAGCGCAACCGGAACGCCCCGCTTCGCATCAAGGCAATCAGCGAGATCGCCAACCTCCAGGACGCCGAGGCTTTTGACGACGCAATCGACATCGTTGGTACCTGGAGCCGCGAGGACAAGCGTGCCGGAACCAAGGTTCTGCTCCAGGCGCTGGTCGACAAACGGATTGGCCGCCGGGATCAGGCTCAGGCCTGGGTCTGGACGCTGGCCTCCTACACCCGTGAACTTCACGAGGAATATGCAGTCCAGCGCTGGCCGGAAACCAAGCGGCTGCTCGGGCTTCTGGTCAACTCCTCAGGCCGCGCTCACGGCAAGAACGCCCGTCGGCTTGTCCAGTCGATACGCAAGCAGGACCGGCGACTGGCCGTCTCACTGCTGGCCGCTGCTGTTGCTCACACTCCGGAGGGCGAAGAGGTTCTTCGCGGGGCCCGGATGAGAATGGCGAGGAAGCCCTCCGCCGTCGCCCGCGAACTACTCAGAAACTTCCCCAAGGCTGGCAAGAAGCGACGTCGTCGCAAGAAGAGCAAGGCCGGCGGCGGCGTGGAAGGCAAGGTTGACGAGGCGGCCCGGCCAACCGTGGACGAGTCAGTCGAAAGCGCCTCGGTCGAACAGCCCGAGCACGAGGCATACAGCTCCGACCAGCACGACTGAACCGCCGTCAGGTTTATCGATACAAGGATCGCGGCGGTTGCGGAAGAAAATCGCCCGTTCCGGATGGATTTGGGCTAGCCTCTTAAAAATGCTTCGCCTTATTTCAGTACTGACAGCAGGGTTCATTATTTTCTCGATTTTCGTCGGCTTCAGCTCTGGAACCGCTGGCGCGAGCCAGATCTGGGTTGATCCAATCCGAGGCAGCGACAGTGCTGCGGGAAGCCAGGTCGCTCCGCTCCGCAGTCTCAACCAGGCTTGGCGGCGGGTTCCCGCCAGTAATGCGCGAACGGAAATCATCCTCGCCGCGGGCGATTATCGCGAACTCAGTCCAAACTACTGGGAAAACAAGCGCGGCCGGATCACAGTCCGAGCCAACGGAGCAGCAACTCTGCCGGCAGTCAACATCTTTCGTGTCGGGGGCCTCTCATTTCGAGGGATTGAGTTCCGCGGAGACATCCACTGCGAGCTGTGCACGGGCTTCTCATTGATCAATGTCCGCGCCAACCTCACTGGTGCCTGGGAAGTCATCAAGATCAACCAGAGCCGAGGGATAACGATCCGAAACAGTCATTTTTCCGGGGCCGGCGACAATGTTCTTGATCTGGTCGCTGTTCAGAGAGCTCGGATCTTCGCTAACAGTTTCCGGGATGCCGGCGACTGGTGCGGTTACGTAAAAGGCGGATCGACTGACATAGTCGTTCGCGACAACCTGTTCAGGGATTGCGGTACCGGTGGATTTACCGTTGGTCAGGGGACTGGATTTCAGTTCATGACCGCGCCGTTCCTGCATTACGAGGCAAACGGCGTCGTTGTTGCGCGAAACACGGTCATAAATGCCGCGGGAGCAGGTTTTGGGGTCAACGGCGGTTACAACGTCCTCTTTCTCGACAACGTCGCTTTCGGAGTCGGTCAGCGCTCCCATCTGGTTGAGGCGGTCTTCGGGCTGCGCTCCTGCGACGGATCACCGGAGATGAACGACCCGGTGCGCCTTCGCTGCGCCCGGTTTCTGCGAACTGGTGGCTGGGGAACAACTCGGATTGACTCGGTTGACGGCGGCGTAGTCAGCATCCCAAACCGGAATGTCTTCTTCATCGGCAATATTTTCAGCAGCCCCACAAATACCTGGACTGGAGATCAGGCATTCATGAGCCTTCGCGGGCCGATTGGCAGCCAGCCGGGCAGTGGGGTGCCGGGCGGGGCATCCGGTGACACCCGTCTCGTCTTCCGACGAAACATCTTCTGGACGCAGCCTGCCGAGATGGAACTTGGTCTTGGTACAGCCTGTCAGTCAGACAACCCGAGCTGCAACTCAGGCCAACTGCGTCGCGACAACCTGTTCAATCGTTGGCAGCCAGGCCTGCGGACTGCTTCGAGCGGGCATCTGATCCCGACTGGGGCGGCCGCCAGCTACCGGTCAAGGCGAGTGGCGCCAGCTCCGGATTGGCGTCAGCTTCCGTCCGGAAGGCCACCCTGGAAAAACTGGCCATTGGCGAACCTTCGCTAGCCCGATCACCGCGCCGACTGCGCGAGTCAGGAACCAGTCTGGCGCCGGATCAGATCCGTGGTTTGTAGGCGGTCAGTTGTCGTTCGTTCGCCTTCAGCCAGTCGGCCGAGTGCTTCCAGTCAGGCAACGCCTCGGTCAGGTCCGACCAGAAGGCACGCGAGTGGTTGTGGTGGCGGATGTGGATCAACTCGTGAATCACCACATAGCGGAGTGCGTGCCCGGGACCGATAACCAGCCGCCAGTTAAAAGAGAGTGTGCCCGAGGTTGAGCATGAACCCCAGCGGGTTCTCTGATCCCTGATCGTGACTCGTCCGGGCTCAAGTTCGAGCCGATCCGCTTCGACGGCAGTGACCGCCTCGATCCGCTCGCGCGCTTCCCGGCGGTACCAGCGGTCGATCGCTCCAGCCGCATCCCTGCGCCGACTCCCGCCCACCTGAAGTGAAGGCTCGACCCAGCTTGACTGCCCGGGCAACATCCTGGCGACAGCTCGTTCGGATCCAGTCAGCTCGATCAGCACCGGGGCGGCATCCAGCCAGATAACGCCCGGTCGGTCAAAGTCCATCACCGTCGCTGCGAGCACTTCAGCTCCGGACGTCAAGGTGGACCTCCCCGGCGTTGAGGGGGATTACTCCCTCCCCGGTTTCAACCAGCAGGTTGCCGGATCCGTCGATACCGGCGGCGATTCCGGTCCCGCCGCCGACCGGGCTTTCAGACCCGACGGCCGCATCTCCCCAGCTGATCGCCCTGCCCTTCAGGGCGTCTCGTCCGGCGAGCTCGGTGAGGGTCTCCTCAATGCCGGACTCGAGGCGCCGGCCGACAAACCGGTTCAGTGCCGCCGTCGCCCGGCCGACATCCGCCCCGTTACCAACCGATGTCGCCTTTGATCGAAGTTCTTCGGGAAAGCCTTCCTCCGGGATCGAAAGGTTCAGCCCGATCCCGACCACCGCCCAACCGTCCTGCGGTCTGGCTTCGACCAGAATCCCGGCGCATTTTCTTCCCTCCAGCCAGATGTCGTTTGGCCACTTGACCTGCGCCGGGCCGACCCCGAACGACTCGACCGCCTCACAGACCGCGACCCCGATCTGGAGCGGCAGGGTGCCAGGTACTTCCACCCGGCGGCGAAGCAGCAGTGACCAGGCCAGCGCCGTACCCGCGGGTGTCGACCACGGCCGACCCTGGCGGCCCCTGCCTGCAGTCTGTTCCTCACTGGTGACTACGGTTCCGTCGGCAGCACCGGACGAAGCCAGCCGACGAGCCACCTCGTTGGTCGAACCGACACTCCTGAAGTGCCGATGGGGTCTGCCGACCGACATCAGACCGGACTCAGCCTGATCTCCGCAGTGACCCGGTCGATACCGACTTGACAGGCGCCGGTGAATCCGTTCGCGCGGTCGTCGCCTGCACGTCGTCGAGCAGGGCTTCGAGCAGTCCGTCGAGGTCGTGGCGGCTGGCTTCGACGGCGACCGCCAGCCCGGCAGCGCGAACCGCCTCGGAAGTCGCAGGACCGATCGAAATTATCCGCGCGGCTGGCGGCAGCCCCTCCGACATCACCGAAACCAGATTCCGAACGGTCGAAGCAGAAGTGAACGTGATCCAGCCTGCGTCGGCCGCAGACTCGATCGAGTCGCTTTCCAGGCTGCCCGGCACAGTCCTGTAGAGCGGCACTACATCTACCTCAGCGCCGCGCCCGGCCAGTGCCTCAGGAAGAACCTCCCGCGCCTCTTCAGCCCGGGCGATCAGAACCTTCAAGCCCTTCATGTCAGTACCTTCGAGCGCCTCAATCAGCCCTTCGGCAACTGACCGCTCCGGCAGGACATCAGCCTCTATCCGGTGGTCCTTCAAGGCTTCCGCGGTGCCTGGTCCGACCGCTGCGATCCGGACCCCGGCCAGTGCCCGGGCATCCAGCCCGTTGCCGGCAAGCGCCTCGAAGAAGAGTTCGACTGCGTTAGGACTGCTCAGGCAGAGGAGGTCGTAGCCAGCTATCGCCAGTACCGCTGCCCTCACCTCATCTGAACCGATCAAAGGCTCGATCGCTATCGACGGCAGCTCAACCACATCGGCGCCGAGCGAGCGAAGGGTGCGAGAAAACCCGCTTGCCTGTGTCCGGGCGCGTGTGATGACGACTTTCCGCCCGTGAAGCGGCCGATCCTCAAACCACTTGAGCTCCTCCCGCCTCCGGGCGACTGTGCCGACCACGATCAGGGCAGGAGCCTTGATCTTCTGCTCCTCGACCTCGGCAGCGATCGTACCGAGCGTTGCCACCACGACTCTCTGGGAAGGCATCGTTCCCTGCTGAATTGCTGCTGCCGGCTCATCTGCCGGGCGGCCTCCGGCGATCAGGGCGGCGCTGTTTTCGGCCAGCCGGTTGACGCCCATGTAGAAGACGAGAGTCCCGGGGAATGCGGCCAGGGCCTGCCAGTCGATCGCGCCGTCGGGCTTGGACGGATCCTGATGGCCGGTGACGAATGCCACTGCGGATGAGTCCTGACGATGGGTAACAGGGATCCCGGCGTAGGCAGTTGCCGCGACGCCGGCAGTGACGCCGGGCACTACCTCGAAGTCCAGCCCGGCCTCACGGACGGCCTCGGCCTCTTCGGCACCGCGGCCAAAAAGAAAGGGGTCGCCGCCCTTCAGCCGGACCACCATCAGTCCACCTCGGGCGCTCTCGATCATCCGCTGGATGATCTCTTCCTGCGGCACGTTGACAACCCCGGGGCGCTTTCCGACATAGATCAGTTCAGCTTCCGGGCGGGCTCCGTCCAGAGCGGTCGGTGGAATCAGCCGGTCGTAGTAGATGACGTCGGCCGCGGCGACCAGCTCCAACGAGCGGGCGGTCATGAGACCGGGATCCCCGGGACCGGCTCCAACGATGTAGACGCAGTTGTCCGATTCGCCTTTCACTGCCCCGACTCTCCGTCCCTTACTCCCGGTGAATCACCCACACGTGGATCATCTTCCGCCGCACGCTGAAGCAACTCACGGGCACCGGCGGCAATCATCCGCCGGGCGAGCTCCGCTCCCACCGCTTCAGGATGCGCCGAGCTGCCCTCGACCGTGTCACGGATCCACTGCGAACCGTCCACCAGCCCCACATAACCGTCAATCCTCAATCCGTCGCCCTGAATCCGGGCATAAATGCCGAGGGGGCTGGAGCAGTCCGCGTCGAGCCCGGTAACCACCGCACGCTCGGCCAGCAACCGACGCTCGGACTCGAAATCGTTCAGTACGGAGCGGCCAGCCTCGTCTTCACCACCGTCGCGACACTGGACAACCAGCGCACCCTGACCGGCGGCTGGCATCATCTGGTCCAGATCGAAGGTGAATGCTGCCTCCTCTTCCCGGTCGAGTCGCCTGAGCCCGGCCAGCGCCAGAACCAGGCCGTCCACCATGCCCTCTCGAAGCTTGCGAATGCGGGTATCCACATTGCCACGGATCTCGACCGGCCTCAGGTCGGGCCTCAACGCGAGCAGCTGTGAGCGTCGTCTCAGGCTCGCAGTCCCAACAGTTGCGCCTTGCGGCACCTCGTCCAGAGAGCCTCCCGGACCAAGCCAGACATCCCTGGCATCTTCACGGGGAGGCACGGCCGCGATCGCCAGGCCTGAGGTCATCCGGCCCGGCAGGTCCTTGGCCGAGTGGACGCCGACCCCTGCCCGGCCATCAAGCACCGCCGCCTCAACCCCGCGCACAAAGCGCTCCTTGTC
>JBBECI010000063.1:0-7354 GCA_040881895.1 Solirubrobacterales bacterium
CCTGGGGCGCACCTGCCGGGGCGAGCGGGGTTGCGATTGGCGATTTCGACGAAGACGGCCAGAGTGATCTGGCTGTTTCTTCTGGAACCCAGTTTACCGGTGCGGTTTCCCTGTTATTCGGAAACCAGGGCACCTTCGGCGGGCTCACCCATCTCGAGATGGGAGCAAACGCGGCGGATGTCGGGGTGGCGGATCTGAACATTCTGGAGGACGATCACGATGATCTGATCTCGGTTAACACGAACGACAGTTCGATTTCAGTCCGTCCAGGCAACGGTGACGGCACTTTCGGCAATCGCACCAACTTCGCCATTCCGATTCGGGTCGACACTCCGGGTCTTCCGCTTCCGTCCGCACTTGAGGTCGCAGACTTCGACCGGGACGGCAATTCAGACGTGGTCGTGAGCTCTGAGGGCTACCACTGGTTCACCGTCTTCTACGGGAACGGCGAGGGCGGACTCGGCTCGGCGATCAGCCGCGTCACCGGACTGGGCACATTCCCTCGTGGCGTAGCGGCCGCCGACCTCAACGGCTCCGGAGCACCCGACATTGTCGTCGCGAACGCCGAAGCCTCAACTGTCTCGGTACATCTGGTTGATGCGAACGGCAGCTTTCCGGCAAACCCGTCGGGCAGCTATCCGGTCGACTCGGGTACGCCTTCAGCGATCGCCATTGCCGACTTCGATGGTGACGGGAAGCGCGATGTCGCCACTGCGAACCAGAGTGGAAATTCGGTCTCGGTTCTGAAGGGCATCGGCGACGGCTCCTTCGCAGCGGCTGTTACGTTCGCCATCTGGCCGGACCGGCCGGTTGGGGCCAACTCTCCTCAGCCGGTTGATCTCGCGGCCGCTGACTTCAACGGTGACGGTCGTCCGGATTTGGTCACTGCGAACTCCGGCAGTGCCAACGCGACGGTTCTGCTCAACGACACCGTTGATTCCGGCCCGTCCGGACCCACTGGCTCAACCGGACCCACCGGCCCGACCAGTCCGACTGGACCCACCGGCCCTGTCGGTCCCACCGGCTCGACCGGCCCGATCGGTCCGCAGGCCGCTCCTCCACCGGCCACCTTACCCCCATCGCTCGCCTGGCTCTACCGGGGCAGGTTGTTCGTCCAGCTGAGTTGTCCTCGGGGTTTCCGGCCTGACTGCCTGGCCCGTTCCGCGATTTTCGAGCGTCGCAGTTCGGGAAGGCGCATGACCGGCAGTCTTCGTATTCGCATTCCGGCTGGCCTTTCAGTGCGCCGGGCGCTGACTGTCAGGCCGGCATTCCGGCAAAAAGTCGCCCGGCTTGCGACGGTCGACCGCCGGTCGGCGTTCCTGAGGGTCGGTCTGCGGCAGGCTCGCGGCGAGCGCAGCCGGTCGATCGTGCGGCACATCCGCATCCGTTAGGTCTCGTCGGCTGCCGGTCGCGCACCAACGTAGCCGCGTGAATCTCCCGTAGCATCGCGGTGTGTCTGTCCCCGAGCCAGCCCGGTCCGGCCCTGCCTGGGTCATCCTGCCGACTTATGAGGAGTCCGGCAACATCGAGCGCATGGTCGAGGCGGTTGGGCGCAAACTTGGCGCAGTCGACCGGATCCTGATCGTTGATGACAACTCCCCTGATGGAACCGGCAGGATCGCTGACCGACTCGCAGCTGAAGACGACCGGGTAGCGGTGCTGCATCGGCCCTTCAAGGAAGGCCTCGGCCCCGCTTATGTAGCCGGTTTTCGACGCGCGCTGGAGGGTGGAGCGGAGTTGATAATTCAGATGGACGCTGACTTTTCCCATGATCCTGCCTACCTGCCGCGGCTGATCGCGGCCTCCACGCAGGCTGATCTGGTGATTGGCTCGCGCTACGTGCCAGGCGGGGGGATCACCGAGTGGGGGGTGACCCGCCGGCTGATCAGCCGTGGGGGCAGTCTCTACTCGCGGGCAGTCCTTGGAGTCAACGTCCGCGACCTGACCGGCGGCTTCAAGTGCTTCCGTCGCAGTGTCCTGGAGACGATCGACCTCGACACGGTTACCGCCTCGGGCTATTCGTTTCAGGTTGAGATGACCTACCGGGTGCTGAAGGCAGGGTTCGAAGTGCTCGAAGTTCCGATCACCTTCCGCGAGCGCCAGGCCGGAAGTTCGAAGATGAGCACCCCGATCGTGTTCGAGGCCGCCTGGAGGGTGCCTGCGATCCGGCTCTCGACCGCCGGTCGGCGTCGGCGCAGCAACTGATCCCGCCAGCCCGTGCCGCTGAGTTGTTCGGGCCGCGGTGTCCGTGGCCCGGCAGCCTGTTCGCGGTTGCGTTAACTTGCGGCCGAGGGTGACAGTTGCGAACCCTCACTTCATTTTGTATAGTGGTAGACAGCAACGGCAGTTCAACGATCAGGAGACGATGATGGCGAACCTCCCCGCAGTGACTGAAGCGACTTTCAAGCAGGATGTGCTTGACCACGAAGGTGCTGTGCTGGTCGACTTCTGGGCCACCTGGTGCGGTCCCTGCCGTGTCCTCCATCCCGTTCTCGAAGAAATCGGTGCCGAGCGGGACGACGTGAAAATCCTGAGCCTCGATATAGATGAGAATTCGGGCATCGCCGCCCAGTACGACGTTCTCTCGATCCCGACGATGATCCTTTTCAAGGACGGGCAGATGGTCAAGCGTATGGTCGGCGCAATGCCGAAGCGCAAGCTGCTTGCGGAAATCGAACCGGCGCTTCAGGGCTGAGTTCGAGGACAACCCGAATGCCATTTGTTCAGATTGACTGGTTCGAGGGCCGCTCCGACGAGCAGAAGGCCGAAATCGCCAAGCGCATCGAAGAGGCGCTGGTTGAGGTCGCGGGAGCGGCTCCTGAGCACTGCTGGGTCAAGTTCTCCGACTCAAAGAAGTCGGACTTCATAATTCCCGAAGCTCGACCCTGACGGGTCGGGCGTCAGTCTTCTGGTTTGAGCAGGTAGTGGCTGACGATCCACTCTTCGCCGTTGCCGCAGGCCCAGGTTTCCCGGACAGCGATCAGGAAGACCCTCCAGATGGCGACCGCTTCATCCGCGTCCCGGCCTGATCTGCCGCCGCTGAGGATCCGGTGTGCTTCGGCGCGGTTTGAGTCGAGCTGGCCCAGCCAGGCATCGGCGGTGCGGGCGTAGTGGGTGCCACTGACCGCCCATCTGTTCTCCACATCGAAATGTTGCTGGAAGTGGAGCATCAGGTCGTGTGAAGGCATTGTCCCGGCGGTGAAGAACCGGTTTGAAGACCAGCTCTCTTCATACCGATAGGCGTACTTTCGGTGGGAGAAGACGTGGATGAAGGCTCGTCCGTCCGGTTTCAGCCAGGCGCTCACCCGGCCGAGTAGCTCCTTCCAGTTGCGCATGTGTTCGAACATCTCGACCGAGACCACCCGGTCGAAGCGGCGCTTGGGGTCGAATTCGTTGACGTCGGCGGTGATCACTTCAATGTTGTCGAGGCCGAGTCGCTTCGCTTCGGCTTCAATCGAGCGCCTCTGGCCGGAGGAGTTAGAGACGGCTGTGATCCGGCAGCCGGGGAATCGCTCGGCGGCGTAAAGCGTGAAGGAGCCCCATCCGCAGCCGAGGTCGAGGACCTCCATGCCGTCTTTGATCCCGGCCCGGTCGCAGCTCAGTTCGAGCATGCGCTCCTCGGCTCGCTCCAGGGTGTCGCTGTCCCCGGTCCAGAGGCAGGCGCTGTACTTCAGCCGGGGGCCGAGGATCAAGCGGAAGAACTCGGGCGGTACTTCGTAGTGCTGGTCGTTGGCTGCTTCGACCCGCTCGGCGATCGGACCGGTGCTCATCTCCTGGATGAGAGCTTCGAGGCGCTGCTCCTGGGCCTCGACTCCGCCGCGCCGTTCGCGCTTCAGCCGGCCGTGGATCGAGCGCCGGACAGCCGCCAGCAGCACGGGGTCCGGAACCAGTCCGGTGCCGAGCGCGCGGTCGAGCAGGGTGTGGCTCAGGGGTTGGCGGAAGGAGGCCATCTCAGGCTGTTCGGGTTACCGCGATTCGCAACTCGCGATCGTCGATTGTGACCACTTCACCCTCAAGCGACCCGGCAGGGATCGCCGCCTCGCCTTTGGATCCGGCGCTGCCTTCTGTGGGATCACTGAGCGCAAGGGCTGTGGCGAGGACTTCGTCAGCGATGTATGCGCGGTGGGTGCCGGCCGCTTCGAGCAGTTCCTGGTCGCCGGACAGCGAGAGCTCGATCCGGTCGGTGATCTCCAGCCCGGCATTCTTGCGGGCGTTTTGAACAGCGTGGACGATCTCCCTCGCCCGGCCTTCACTGATCAGCTTGTCGTCGAGTTCCAGCGCCAGAGCGACGGCGTGGCCGGACTCCGATTCCACCTGATAGCCCTCGACCGGCTCCATCGACATGATCACGTCCTCGGCACCGAGGGTGTGGTCCCTGCCTTCGATGCTGATTCCGATCTCGCCACCCGACTCGATCGTGTCGACCACGTGGCTCGGGTCGAGGCCGGCCATCGCGGCGGCGACCTGCGGCATGTCCTTGCCGAAGCGCGGGCCGAGGGCGCGGTAGTTCGGCTTGACCGAGTAGCTGACCAGGTCCGACTGGTCGGTGACGAACTCGATTTCCTTGACGTTCAGCTCGGCTTTGATCAGTTCGGCCTGGGAGAGGATCGCCTCGCGCTCGGTGTCGGTTGCGACGACCACCGCCTTCGACAGCGGCTGGCGCACCTTCGCCTTGGCTTGGGCCCGGCTGGCCCGGCCGAGCTCGACCGTCTGGCGGGTCGCCGCCATCGCGGCTTCGAGGTCGAGGTCGCGCAGGGCAGGGTCGGCGGCCGGGAAGTCACGCAGGTGGACCGAGTCCGGCATCGCCCCGAAGTCACCGGTCACGCCACCGACCAGGTTCGAGTGGATCTCTTCACTGATGAACGGGGTGAAAGGGGCGAGCAGGCCGGCCATCTCGACCAGGCAGTGGCGCAGAGTCTGGAAAGCGGCGGCGTCGCCCTCCCAGAACCGGCGGCGAGAGAGCCGCACGTACCAGTTGGAGAGCTCCTCGACGAAGTCGTTGATCTCGCGGCCGGCCGTGGTGCAGTCGAAGCTGTCCATCTTCTCGCTGACCGACTCGATCGTCGACTGCAGGCGGGAGATCGCCCAGCGGTCGAGGTCTGTCGGGTTCTCAGGCGGGCCGGGCGGGATGGATGAGTCGACGTTTTCGGCGTTGGCGTAGAGCACCCAGAAGGAGTAGGTGTTCCAGAGGGTGAGCAGGAAGCTGCGCAGCGCTTCGGAGATCGCTTCGAGTGAGAACCGGTAACCCGACCACGGCTGCTGGGCGGTGAACAGGTACCAGCGGAAGGCGTCGGCACCGAACTTGTCGAGCACCTCCCAGGGGGCGACGACGTTGCCCTTGGACTTCGACATCTTCTGGCCCTCGGCGTCAAGGATCAGCCCGAGGCAGACACAGTTCCTGTAACTCGGGGTGTCGAAGAGCATGGTCGACTCGGCCAGCAGGGTGTAGAACCAGCCGCGGGTCTGGTCGATCGCCTCGCAGATGAAGTCGGCCGGGAAGCGCTGTTCGAACTCCTCCTGGTTTTCGAAGGGGTAGTGGAACTGCGCAAACGGCATCGCGCCAGAGTCGTACCAGGTGTCGATCACGGAGGTGACCCGTTTCATCCGACCCTTGCCACACGGGCAGGCCCAGCTGACCTCGTCGATGTACGGGCGGTGGAGGTCCTCCGGAACGTCGCCAGCGAGGTCCTTCAGCTCCTGGACGGAGCCGGCGCAGAAGCTCTCGTCGCAGTCCTCCTGGTCGCATTCCCAGACCGGCAGCGGTGTGCCCCAGTACCGGTCGCGGGAGAGCGCCCAGTCGACGTTGTTCTCCAGCCACTTGCCGAAGCGGCCTTCCTTGATGTGCTCGGGGTGCCAGCCGATCCCCTCGTTGCCGGCCAGCATCTGCTCGCGGGCTTCGGAGGTGCGGATGTACCAGCTCGACTTGGCGTAGTAGAGCAGCGGGGTAGAGCAGCGCCAGCAGTGCGGGTAGGAGTGTTCGTAGTCGGTCGCCCGGAACAGCAGGCCGCGGGAGTCGAGCTCACTGATCAGCTCGGCGGTTACGGCTTCGTCCTTGACGAACTTGCCCTCGAAGCCGGTTACCTGTGAGGTGAAGTTGCCGTCGAGGCCGACCGGGTTGTAGAGCGGCACCTCGTCGCGGCCCGGTTCGTAAAGGCCGGTCTCGATCGCGACGCGGTAGTCGTCTTCGCCGTAGGCCGGGGCGATGTGGACCAGGCCGGTGCCATCATCGGTGGTGACGAACTCGCCGGGAATGACCTCGAACTGCCCGGAGCCGCCGTCGGCCAGATCGAATACCGGGCCGTCATACCGGCGGCCGATCAGATCAGTTGCGGGCAGGGTCGAGACGGGCCTTACGCCTTCGCCGAGAACCTTCTCGACCAGCGGCTCGGCCAGGATCAGGGTCTCCGGCCCGGACGGTCCATCAACCTCGACCCGGGCGTAGGTGACCTTCGGGTTGACCGCGACCGCGTAGTTGCCCGGCAGGGTCCACGGGGTGGTGGTCCAGACCAGCAGCGACTCGCCGGTGCGCTCGCCGTCGTCGCCAAGCAGCGGGAAGCGCACGTGGACGGAAGGGTCGGTCACGTCCTTGTAGCCGAGCGCGACCTCATGGGAAGAGAGTGCCGTGCCGCAGCGCGGGCAGTAGGGGGAAACACGGTGGCCTTCATAGAGCCGGTCGCTGTCCCAAAGCTGCTTCAGCGACCACCAGACCGACTCGATGTAGTCGTTGTCGAGGGTTACGTAGGGGTCGTCGAGGTCGATCCAGAACCCGATCCGCTCAGTCAGCCGGTTCCACTCCTCGACATAAGTGAAGACGGACTCCCGGCACTTTGCGTTGAACTCTGCGATCCCGTACTCCTCGATCTCCTGCTTGGAGGAGATGCCGAGCTGCTTTTCGACTTCTAGCTCTACCGGCAGGCCGTGGCAGTCCCAGCCGGCCTTGCGCGGAACGCGGTAGCCGCGCATCGAGCGGTAGCGCGGATAGATGTCCTTGAACACACGGGAGAGAACGTGGTGGGAGCCGGGCTGGCCGTTGGCCGTCGGCGGACCTTCATAAAAGCTCCAGACCTCGGCGTCGGCGCGCTGTTCCATCGAGCGCTCGAACACCCGGCCCTCTTTCCAGCGCCCGGCGATCGCCTCTTCCATCTCTGGAAAAGACTGCTTGGGGTCGACTGGACGGAAACCGGGCATGGGTCGCCGATACTATGGCGATTGCCGATCTGGGCCCGCCGAGCCGACTTCATCGGTCTCCTTCACGCGGCCGGGGCCCTGCAGGTCGGTTGCGGTCGTAGGATGGCGCGATGGAGACTTACGATCTGAGCGGCAAGGTTGTGCTGATCACCGGCGGGGCGCGCGG
>JBBECI010000063.1:7454-11022 GCA_040881895.1 Solirubrobacterales bacterium
AAGACCACCACCAGGGTGATCGGCACCGACGAGTGGGAAAAGGTGATCGAGGTCAACCTGCTGGGTGTCTGGCGCACGGTCAAGGCCGGCATCGAGCAGGTGATCGCCAACCAGGGCCAGTTCGTCCTGATCAGCTCCGCGTACGCAACCGCCAACGGCCTGCTCAACAGCAGCTACGCAACCTCGAAGGCGGCGGTCGAATCGCTCGGCCGCTCGCTCAGAACGGAACTCGCCCCCCACGGTGCCAGTGCGTCAGTCGCCTACTTCGCTTTCGTGAAGACCGGTCTGATCGGCCAGATCTTCGACAACCCTCTAGTGAACGAACTCCGCCAGGAACTCGCACCCTCTTTCCTGACCAACCCGATGGAGGTCGGTCAGGTGGCCGGTGCCCTTATCGAAGGAATCCAGCAGCGCTCGCCCCAGATCATCGAGCCGCCGGCCTGGCGGGTGCCGTTCTGGCTGCGCGGCAAGGTCGCGCCTCTGAGTGACCTGCGGATCGAGCGCAACCGCAAGGTGGGCGAGACGGTCAGGGAGCTCGAGGCTCGGGAGGAGGGCGGCCGCCCTGAAGGTAACGGCGGCACCTGGGTGAGCATCGGCTCGCCGGACCCGGCCTACGACCTCACCGGCAAGGTCGTGCTTGTAACCGGCGGTGCCCAGGGAATCGGTCTGGAGACCGGTCGGCTCGCATACGGCCGCGGGGCCTCGGTGGCCCTGGTGGACCTCGACCTCGAAGGGGCCGAAGCGGCTGCGGCCGGGCTCGGTCCGCAGGCGATCGGCCTCGCCGCCGACGTCAGCGAGGCGGAATCGATCGAGGCGGCGGTCGCGGCGACCAGGGAACGATTCGGCAAGGTGGACGTGGTCGTCGCCAATGCCGGCATAGCGACAACACTCACCACCATGCGGGCGATAAAGCCGGAAGACTGGGAGCGGGTGATCGACGTCAACCTGTTCGGCGTCTGGCGCACCGTCCGGGCCGGCATGGACGAGGTGGTGCGGAACCGCGGCCAGTTCGTGATTGTTTCTTCTTCCTACGCCTTCTCGAACGGAGTACTGAACAGTTCCTATGCGGCCACCAAGGCGGGCGTCGAGGCCTTCGGCCGGGCGCTGCGCTCAGAGCTTCGACCGCTCGGTGCCAGCGCGACCGTCGCCTACTTCGGCTGGATCAAGACCGAGCTGGTCCGAAATGCCTTCGAAGACCCGTTCGCTGACCGCTTGCGCGAAGAGGTCGTACCGTCGTTCCTGACCCGCCAGGTTCCCGTCTTCCGGGCCGGTCGCGTGATCATCAAGGCGCTCGAGTCACGCTCGCCGCGGGCGATCGCCCCGTGGGAGTGGGCCATCCTCTTCCACGGCCGCGGCGCCGCCCAACCGCTTTTGGACCAGCTGTTCGACAGCGACGCCACCCTGAGCGAGATCGTCCTCGGAGCCGAACAGGCCGAGCTCGACCGGCAGGCAACGGTAGAAAACAGCGACTGATCCTGCTGGATCGGCCTGAGCCGACTCGCACTTAAAAGTGGTTGGTGGAGCCGCAGAGCATTCCGCCAGTGGAGCCGCCCTTGCTGCCACCCTTCTTCGAGCAGCTGCCGGAGGGGAGGATCCGGAAGGTCTCGGTCACCGTGCGCTCACCGCCGTCGGAAGTGACGATGAGGGAGATCCTGACTTTGCCCTTCGCCCGGGCGGTGGCATTCAGGCTTACGTTCAGGGTCGCGAGATCACCGGGAGAGACCGCCTTCGACCGCGCGCAGGAACCCCTGACCGTGCGGCTGCTCGCCTTCGGCACTGTCAGGCAGGCCGTGGCTTCGCTCATCTCCGTATTGCCGGTATTACCAAGCAGGATTGTGAACGAGGTCCGCTGCCCGGCCACCAGTGCCCGAGCTCCCCGGAACGAGTAGAGCCTAAGTACCGGGGCCACGTCCGGTGCCTGCAGGCTGCATCGCTGCGAGCCGTCCGGGCGTCGGATGCCAGTCTCGCAGAGGTACTGGTGGAGCTTCGAAGGCATCTGAGTGAAGAAGCCGTCGGCTCCTTCTTCGATCAGCCGGGCGTAGAACGGGTCGGTTTCCTGCTCCGGGTCCCTGTCAGATCCCCAGACATGCAGGGCGAAACCGTCGTAGCTGGTGAACGGCTTGAGCAGCGGAACCGTTCGTACGACGCTGCCGAACTCGAACAGGTCGGGCGGCTGGATCGCCACCGGCGCAGGTGAGATCGGACCGCCGAATGCGTACGGGACCGTGCCGTCGAGGCTTCCCGAGAGTGCCTTGTGGTTCGGAGCCAGTTCGTGGAAGCGCTCAAGGGCAGCCTGGTCAAAGGAGGCGACGATCACGTCCTCGCTACGTTCCGGGTGGGCATTCATGATCTCTGCCAGAGCTTCCGCGGCGGCCAGCGAGACGCTCGGGTCCTGCCCAGAGTCCTTCATGTCGATGTTGAGCGGGGTGTCGGGGAACGCTTCGATTACCTCTTCAAAGGTCGCGATACGGAAGTCGTTCGCGGTGTAGCCGGTCGGCGGTGGCTTGTCGCCGGTGGCGATGCCGCGGAAGGGGTGAGGGTCGGCCTCATCGAAGCCGTAATGGCCCTTGCCTGGAGTGAACTTCCAGGCGAAGTCGTAGGTCTTCAGCTGCTCAAGGGTGAGTTTGCGGATCTCCAAGTCGGCGCTTCCCGGAGCGTTCGAGGTGCCCGAGGGGCGCATGTCATGGGTGACCATCAGCACGCCGTCGGCGGAGACGTAGCTGTCCATCTCAAGGACGTCAGCACCGCGGTAACGCACGGCAGTCTTGAAGGCATAGAGAGTGTTGCCCGGGGCCTCGAGCTCGCCGCCCTGATGGGCCATGTTCATGAAGCCTTTGTTCTGCCAGAAGTCAGTCGGCGGCGGAATCGGCGGGCGATCCGGATCGGCTGCCAAAGCCTGCCCGGCGAAAAGCCCGCAGATCAAGATCGTCACCACTGCTGCAATCCGAGTCATCCCTGAATCCCCCTCTGTTTCCATGAAGCCCTGAGAGCTCCCCGATGGCCTCAGTCTATGGCCTGATCGCCGGGCCGATGTGAAACGCCCTGATTTAGCGCGTGGCTTCTTCGAGCAGGTAGATGATTGATTCGTAGGGCTCACCGGTGGCCCGCTCGAGCCCTACCTCGCAGGTTCGGTTCGAGGAGACGTGGCGGGTGGTCGGGTTCAGCTTGACTTCGGCCGCTTCGGCTTCGGTGGCGCTGGCGGTCAGTTCGGGGTGGAGCATTCCGCGGTCACCGGCGAAGCCGCAGCAGGTCGCGTTGAGCGGGACGACTACCTCTTCGGCCAGCTCGCCTGCCACCCTGGCCAGGGCCTTGTTCAGGCCCATGTGGGCGCCGGAGCAGGTCGGGTGGACGGTGACCGAGTCGGTCTTCTTGCGTACTTCGAGGTTCTCCAGCAGCCGCTCGGCCCAGGTGATCGAGTCGATGATCTCGATCTCGGAGTGGCGGGCCTGGTTCTCCTCGCTCAGCACTCCATCGCCGAAGTCGGACAGGCCGTAACCGCATGAAGTTGCGTCCATGACCACCGGCAGCGCGCCGCCGCCGGTCCAGCGCCACAGCCGCTCGACCGTCT
>JBBECI010000064.1:0-10247 GCA_040881895.1 Solirubrobacterales bacterium
CCTCAATGCTGGTTTTGACTCGAAAAAAGGAACAAAGCATAGTCATTGGCGGAAACATCGAGGTCATGGTACTCGGGGTTTCCGGGGACAAAGTTCGCCTTGGGATAACGGCCCCCCGCGATATAGAGGTCTTCCGGAAGGAAGTCATCAATGAACGCGATCCGGCTGCCGTTGACTCCGAAACTGATCAGCGGTAGGGGAACCGGGACCGCCAGGTACCGGTGATCAGGTCATCAAAAAGGCCAGAGCCTCAAACATGGTCACGGTGACCACTACAACCGTCGCAGTGAGGCAGACAGCCAATACGCTGAAGCGGACTTTGCCTTCCTGCTGACTGCGCAAGACGTGGCGCTCGCGAGAGCGGTTTGCTGCCCGGTGGCGGAGCTGTTCACGGCGCCGCTGCTCGAGCACCTTGTTTTGCTCAAAGGCATTTTCAAACTGGCTTGGGCTTTGTCTCATTTTCATGACAGGTGGCCTGCGGTCGGTTCAAGATCCGTAAACAGGCTGTCCAAAAGTTAGCAAACCCTGACATTTCGCAAGTCAGCCGCATGAGGACCACAGCCCGACACCGGAATAGCGGGCATCGGCTTCGATCTTCTCAAACCGCCGGGATTCAGCATCATTGGGCGAAATTGTGAGGGTCTGCGCGAAGCCTTTACGGAGCAGTTCCGCGTTCAGCATGAGATTGCCCACGTAGACATAGGCCAGCAGCCGACCGTACCGGTCGCGCATTTCCTGGTCGAACACGAGCCTGACTTCCCCGTCCCGCAGTAGCCGGTCGTTGAACTCCTTGGCCTCCTCGCCGAAGCACTCGACCGGGCTGTCAGGGTCAACTGATTCCGGCGTGTCGATCCCGATGTAGCGCACGTACTCGCTGCGGCCCTCATAAAAGACCTTGGCGGTGTCTCCGTCCACCACCCGATCCACCTTGACGGTCTCAGGGGCGGCAGCTGGAAGCCCGGAGCCCCCTTGATCCCTCGTCTGAAGCCAGCCTGCCGCGAGGAGTATCAGCAGGACGGTGATTCCGGCGAGCCTCCCGGGCCTCCTGGGACGCATATTCAAAGCGTCAGTGCTCCTGTGGCCAGACTGAAGTCAGACTGCCGTTTCGGGACGTCAGGGAGTGCGCTGCACGTTCGCGAGCAGGGTCTCCTTGATCTGAGCGATGATCTCGAGAGCCTCACTCCATTCCCGCTGCCAGACATTACGGCCGAAGATAACGCCTGATCCACCGGCATCCATCACCGACTTGACGTGGCCCAGGACCGTTTCATCATCAACCCTGGATCCACCCGAGAGCACGATCAACGAACGCCCTGCCGACTCGACACAGTGCCTCATCGCTTCTTCCTGGCTGACCTGCATCTCGTTGTACGGGGGCTGGGCGTCTTTGTCCTTCTCGGGGTTGATCACCGGGTAGTTGACTTTGACCACGTCGGCACCCATCTCCATCGCCATGCGGGCAGCGTAGTCAATGGCGTAGAAGGAACTGGCACCACCCTTGGCCTCGATGGCCTCGCCGCGCGGGTAGGACCATACGACGAGTGGCATACCAAAGCGATCGCAGTCCTGGCGGACCTGCTTTAGCTGGGCGAGGTCCTCATCCTGGCGCGGGGAACCGACATACAGCGTGTAGCCGATTGCGTCGGCGCCGAGTCGTACACCGTCTTCGACCGAGGCGTTGCAGGCCGAGAACGCGTGCGCTGACGAAGGGATATCGGTCTTGCCATTTACCTTGAGAATCAGTGGCACCGAGCCAGCGTAGTCGGGGTAGTACTTCTCGGCCATGCCAATCTGGCAGGCGAGCGCCGAGTAGCCACCTTCGGCGGCAAGGCGGAACTGGTAGTCGGGATCCTTCGAGGCCGGGTTGGGAAAGAAGTCGCGCGGTCCGTGCTCAATACCCTGATCTATCGGCAGCAGCATGAGGGTTCCGTGCCCGGGGCCGAACTCGTAAAGCAGGCGGTGGAGGCGGGCACGCTTTCCGGGTGCTAGATCAGCCAGCAGGGACTTCTGTTCGGTCAGGCTTTGGGCTTCCATGTACTCCTTCGATCTCCTCGGGTGAAAGTAATTGAACGTGCCTTCAGTATGCCACCGTGGAAGCCACTCGTCCGGTCTGGGTATCCTCGCTGTCAGCGTGCGATGAATGAGACCAAACTGAGAGTCGTCTGCAAGTCCTGCGGAGCGGAGGTGAGCCCTTACGTGACCGAATGCCCGTACTGCGGTGCGAGGGTGCGAAAGCGTGCCCCCAGGCTGGAGAGGCGGGACGGTGGAATAGAGGCGACCAGGACCAGGCGTGAGCTGCGCCATGAAAAGCGCCGGCAGCGCAAGGAAAAGCGGCAGGCTCGAATTGCGGGTCGTCCAGTGGTTACCTGGGCACTGATCCTGATTCCGGCTGCCGCGCTTCTGGTCCGCGTCGCCAGCGGTGGTGATCTCGAAGCCTTCGGCGCGGTGGCAGTGCCTTTTGAATCCGGTCCGTGGCGCTTCCTGACCGCCCAGTTTGCGTACCTGAACGTCGGCTATCTTTTCGTGGTGTCTCTGGCCCTGGCGATCTTCGCCCCCGGTCTGGAGCGGAAGTTGGGGATACCAGCTACAGCCGTGCTGCTGGTCGCCTGCGGAGCCCTCGGCACCATGGGCGCCTGGGCAATCGAAGAGCAGACGGGAACCTTCGGTGTGATCGCCGGAGGTAACGGAATGGCTCTGGGAGCGATAGCAGCCTGGTTCGTGGTCTACCGACAGGAAGCCACTCGACTTGACGAGGAGCTCGACAGCATCGGTGTACTTGTGAGCGCGACGGTGATCCTGCTGTTGCCTGTAGTCATTGAGTCGGCAGATTTCTGGTCCGCGATCACCGGCGGAGCGATCGGCGCCCTTGCCGGCGTGGTTGCGGCGAGGGCCCGGGCGTAGGCATGAACACGGGCTGGACCGAAGAGGAGCTCAGGCGGGCAGTGGAGAAGCTCTCGGAGCCGGGGAGCTTTGCCGAGGCCGAGCAGGTAGTGGGCACCGTTGCTCCGGATCTCCAGGGCGTGCTTGTGAGTGCGCTGGGCGCCGGGGGGTGGTTCGGGGAGTCACATCAGTCAGAAACTCTGAAGGCAGCCACGATCCCCGACGAAGACTCTCGTCTGACGGCGATCCGCGCTCTCCTGACTGAAGAGACCCACATCGGGATGATGGTCGGAGTCGCCGTCGGCTGGGCGCTGCGAGCAGAGCTGGCTGAGTCTTCAGAGGTCGATGAAGTAACCGAAGAAGTAGTCCAGGAAGAAAACCAAGAAGGAGATACCCGAAAATGAAGCTTCGCTACTACGGCCATTCCTGTGTCGAGTTTGATGATGGGGAGTCCAGGCTGTTGATCGATCCGTTTCTGGCGCCGAACAACCCGAGCGCCACTGCGACGGCTAACGATGTTGAGCCGACCCACATTGCCCTTACCCACGGTCACGCTGATCATGTGGCCGATGTAGTCGAGGTGGCCCGAAGGACCGGTGCCCAGGTAGTGGCGATGGTTGAACTGGCCAACTGGCTAGAGGAGCAGGGCGTAGAGAACGTCTCCGACCCCAACCTCGGCGGGACCGTACGCTTCGATTCGCTCTCGATCAAGCTGGTACAGGCCTGGCACACAAACACGGCTCCGGGATCGGCCGAGCGGCCATTCAGCGCTGGTCAGGGCACCCCTCTGGGCTCAGCCGCGGGCCTGATCATCGAGATGGGAGGTATCACCATCTACAACGCCGGCGACACCTGTCTGTTCGGTGACATGGAGTTGATCGGCAGGCGACATGGAGTTGACCTGGCGCTGCTGCCGATCGGCGGTCATTACACAATGGATCGTGAGGACGCCGCTTTCGCAGCGGGGCTGATCGGAGCCAAGCAGGTGATGCCACTTCACTACAACACCTTCCCTCCGATCGAGGCGGACGTTGAAGCCTTCGGAGAAGACCTGATCTCCAAAGGAGTTGAGCCGGTGATCATCGAGCCCGGAGAAGAAGTCACCCTTTAGGAGTCAGCAACTTCGACGGCCGGGCGCGCGGCTCCGGCGGTCAAGCGCGGCGGTGCTCCCCTGGTTCCGTAGTCGCTACTGACCTGAGTCCTGAGGAGCGGTCTCCACCGGGGGCGCCGGCGTGGGAGCGCTCGGCAGGGGTGTGTCCGGCTGGGCCACTGGCGAAGTTGGCTGGGCGATGACCTGACCGACGGTGCCGGGCTCAACCTCTACCGGAACCTCGGGACCGCTCGGTTCGGGCGGCAGCGAAATCGGGACGTTCACGACCTCACCATCGAGTCCATCGGATGGAGCGACCTCAGTCGGCGGCACTGAATTTTCGCCAGGTGCTTCGGTGGCATCACCTTCTGTGGTGGCTGGCGCAATCGGGTCGACGACCGGCGGCTCGGCGGAAGCCTTGATGATCATCGCAACATCAATCGGTCCGTCGCTCGCGGCGTCCGGGCTCACGGCAACAACTCGTGAGGGGGCTTCAACTCCCTGGTTGGAGGCCACAGTGGAAACCCGGCCCGAGACTTCGACGGCGCCCACAGTTATCACGGCGGCCGTGACGACTCCGGCCAGCGCCTTGATGCCAACTGCGCTTGTAACCGCCCCGATGCCCGATGCCGCCGCCGCACCAGCCCCACCAGCCGCGGCTCCGGCAGCTCCCGAGACGGTCGCGGCACCTGCACCGGCACCGGCACCCGCGGCACCAGACCCGGCTGTGGCTCCTCCGAATCCGACCTTGGCCGCGATGGCGGCCTTGAGCGCGAGCAGCGGACCAATCGGCATGATCATTGCCAGCACTTTCGAGTCCGAGCGGAGCTGCTTGCGGAAGGCCTCGCACTGATCGCAGTCGCGCACGTGGCGGCGAACCGGTCCGGAAACCTTGTTCAGTCCTTCGGCAGCTTCGGCCAGCTCAACCCGGACTTCGCCGCAGGTGAGCATACGGGACTGGCTGGCCTCGGCCAGGGAGATCCGGGCGCGCACCAAAAGCGACTTGACCGACGGAACGGTCGTATCCATGGCCTCGGCTATCTCTTCATAAGAGAGGGCATCGATCTCCCTCAGCAGCAGGGCAGCGCGCTGGGTTTCAGGAAGCTTGGTGACATCGTTGAGCAACTGGCGAAACTCTTCGCGATTGTGAACCTTCTCGGCGGTTGAACCGGCATCGACCATCGGCACCATGTCCATCGACTCCTGTGCGTCGGCCTTCGGCTTACGGAGATGGTTCAGGGAGCGGTTGCGAGCGATCCGGTAGAGCCACGGCCGCAGGTTTATTTCCCGATTGTCGGCAAGCATCGCCTTGTAGGCGTTGACGAATACTTCCTGAAGGACATCTTCGGCATCCTCGGTCGAGCCGATCATCTGACGGCAGAAGCCGAGCAGACGGGCCTGGTAACGATCGACGATGATGTCGAAAGCACCGGAATTCCCGCTTCGGACCATGGCAATGAGTTGCTCATCGCCTTTCAGCTTCAGCAGGGGTGACTTGCGCGTCAGTAAACCTCGACGTGCTGCGTGACTGAGAGTTGATGCTTCCACGGATCTCCTTGGGACTGGGTATGCCGGCGGACTGACCGACTTGCTGATAAGAACACCGTAACAACGCATTTGTAGCGCTGCCTAAAGAAATCTTTTCAGTGAATTGATCCGCCCTTTACTATCCGGGTGCCCGGATGGCGGAACGGTAGACGCCGCGGCCTTAAAAGCCGCTGCCCCGTCAGGGGCGTGCGGGTTCGAATCCCGCTCCGGGCATCGGGTCGTTTGGTCACGCGTTTGGAAAACCTCCGGCGCGTGGCCTCGGCCGGCCGGTTTCGGGTTATTACCGGCTCAGCTGGGCAGTGCACGCCCGACTTCGAACATCATCGCTGGCTGCCTCCCTCCTCGGCGGTACTGCCCCTGAGCCCGGACGGCGAGGGCTGTTGGTGGTTCCCCTGTTGGTGGGGGCAGCTGCGGCTGTCCTGCTCCTCTCGGAAGCCCTCCGGATCAGTTAGGGCGCAGGGCCCCATCCATGACATGGACTTTGATCGCAGCGGCGTCCAAAACCGGCGTCGCTGCCTGGTGCTCTTCCCTCCGAATGTGCCCTGAAAAGGATGCCCCAGAGTCAGCTGAACCAGGTGAGAAACCGGATCGTTGACCTCGGGGGAGGTCAACGATCCCGCCTCCGCGAGTTCCCTACGCCTTCAGAACTTCCAGTAGCTCCAACTCAACCCTCTCGGGCGGGGCGGCAATCAGGTCGGCGACCGAGTCGTTGAAAGCGGCAAAGTCGTCGTCGCTGTTCACCGCTTCGGCCAAGCCGTGTGGCAATACGCCGATCCCTCTGACCAAACCGCTGGCGGGGTCACCAACCAGGAGGATCAATTCGTCGGACGGATGCTTTTCCTGAAATCGCTTTGCGAAATCTCCATAAAGCCTCGCCACTTCTTCGTAGTGGCCTGGCTTTGCGTGCAACGTGAACTCGATAAGCGATGACATCTTTTCCCTCCGACTAGTTTTTAGTAACCCGCAGGGTACGGCTTCGCTGGTTTCGTGGTGGAGCCGTCGTCCCCTGAAAGGTCGAGTGACCAACTTCATGGTCGCCCCTGCTGACGATCCAGGCCCGCCTCAGTTATGGTCGCGTCTGAAGCGGCTTGGGAAGGGCTACTCAAGCGATTTCTTCCTCTCACTGGTCGCTGCCAGCTCGCGCCACTGCCAGCAGGCCGTATTCTGAGGGCCACCGATGCTCTCGTCTGGCCAGATCAACTGTTTAGCCGATAGAGACAGAGCCTGAAGAGGCTGCAACCGAGGAGGAAAAGTTGGCAACAGAGCGACCGAACAGAGGATGGGTGCGAATGCTCACCATTCTGGTGGGCTTCCTGGCGGCGCTGGCGATTCTTTCTTCCTGGCTGGATAAACAGATCTTTGATACTCAGCAGTGGGGTGAAACATCTCTGGAGATGCTCCAGAACCCCGAAATTCAGAAGCAGGTCGCGGTCTACGCGGTTGATGAGCTCTACGCCAATGTCGACGTCGAAGCCGAAGTCGAGGACATTCTGCCGACCGACCTCAAGCCGCTGTCTGGCGTCGCAGCCGGGGGGCTCAGGTCTTTCGCTGACCAGGGTGCCCAGAAGGCACTTCAGGTTCAGGCAGTTCAGGATCTATGGCGTCAGGCAAACGAGAGCGCACATCGAACGCTGATCGCGATCATTGAAGACGACAGCACCGTCGTAAGTACGACGGACGGCGAGGTGGAACTGCAGCTGAGACCGTTGATCATCGAGGTTGCCGATCAGGTCGGGCTGGGAGATCAAGCGAGGAAGAATATCCCCGAAAACGTCGGGCAAATCGAGATCGTCGACTCCCAGCAGCTTTCCCAGGTCCAGACGGCCGCCAAGCTGATCCGCGGCACCGCGCTGATCTCAGCACTGCTTCTCCTGCTCCTGCTTGGACTCGCTGTGTACCTGTCAAAGGGCTATCGATGGCTGACCATTCTCTGGATGGCGGCGGCACTGATTATCGGCGCCGTCGTTGTGCTGATCCTGCGCTCCGTGGCTGCAGGCGTGCTGGTGCCAGAACTGGGCACCGTTGAACTCCAGCCTGCAGTACAAGCTGCTTACGACATCACCACCGAACTGCTCAGGTCGATCGCCTGGACAGTCATCTGGAGCGCCCTGCTCCTGGTGCTGATCGCATGGCTGGTCTCTCCGTCCGGTTCGGCTGAAAAGACAAGGTCTTATCTGGCAGTTCCCCTCGGGCGGTACCCGGGCGCTGCCCTTGGCCTGCTGGGAGTGGTCGCCTTCATTTTTCTGCTGATGGGGGCAACTGACCAGCAGGAATTCCTGGTCCGGCTGATGATCGTGGTCATGGCCGGGCTCGGAACCTTCTTCTTCCGCCGGGCCCTGTTGGTGGCCTACCCGGACGCAAACGCCGACGGTCTGAAGGATTTCGGCGAACGGGCACGGGCAAAGGGGCACGATCTGTGGGCGAAGCGGCCAAAGAGCCTGCCGAGGCTCAGGGATCGCGGTGGCAAGTCTCCGACACCAGTGATTCCGGATAGTGGCAAGGCGACCCCCAAAGCCACACCCGCCGTGGATGCCTCAGCCGAGACAGCCACGATGCCTTCTGCTGCTGATCCGGAGACTGTCCGGATGGATCAGCTCGACAGGCTGGCCGACATGCATGGTCGCGGTGTACTGACGGACGAAGAGTTCGCATCCGAGAAACGCCGGATCATGGGTGACGGGGCATAACCACCCAGCGTCTGCCGGCAACGGGCGATCAGGACCTGCCCGGGCAGCAAGTTCCGTTCAGAGGGCAGCGGCGACACGGATCGCGCCGCCATGGAGGATGTCGCGCTCGGAGACTTCGACTTCTTCAAGGTTGAAGGTCCTCATGATCTCGATCAGGATCACCAGCCCGGCAACGATCGCTTCGGCACGGTCAGGGTGGAGGCCGGTGACCTGCTGGCGCTCCTCAAGTGGCATCGAGGAGAGCTTCGAGAGCCAGTGCTGGATTGTGCCTAACTGAAGAACATGTCCTTCGACCAGTTCCGGGTCGTAAGGCTCGAGGCCAAGGTCCACGGCGACCAGTGAGGCCGGGGTCCCGGCGACCGCTACACCTCGTACGATTTCAGGAATTTCCTGACCTTCGAGGGCTCTGGCGATCAGGCGGCCGAGATCGTCGGCGAGCTGTTCCAGCTCGGAAGCATTTGGCGGGTTGCTGGCCAGCATCCGCTCGGTGTGGCGGACCACCCCCGCCTGCAGGGAGCGGTGGAAGAGCGGCTCCTTGCCCCGCCCGATGATCAGCTCGGTTGAACCGCCGCCGATGTCGACGACCAGCAGTGTCTCTTCGCCTGAGCGGTCAGCGGTTGTGCCCAGGTAGGTCGTCTGCGCTTCGATGTCACCGTCGAATACTTCGGCGTCGAGGGCGAAGCGCTCCCTCAGTTCGGCGACGAATGCGCTGCCGTTCTCGGCATCACGAACTGCACTTGTGGCGATCACCGAGGTCGTCTCGGCTCCCGAACTGGCAATCAGATCGACATAGGCGGCAACCGTCTCGCAAACGGCTTCGATCGCGTCTGCCGAAAGCCTGCCCGAGTGATCCACGCCGCGGCCGAGTCGGGTAACGGTGGTGAGGCGCTCGACCTCGCTCACAGTGGTCCCCGTGACGTCAGCGACCAGCAGGCGGGTCGAGTTGGTGCCGATGTCGATAACTGCCACCCGCCGGGAAAGCGGTTGGTCTCCCGGTTCCCCCGGGGGGTTTTGTGAGGGGGGTGAAGGCAAGCGGCAAGGTTATTCGGTCAGGTAGGTTGAGGACAAAGCCGGTCCGCAGATGCCGGGAGAGGGTTCTCTGTGACCAAGAAGCGGGAGGAGCGTCAATGTCGGAAGATTTGAAGGGTTCGGTGGCACTGGTTACGGGAGCGAGCAGTGGTATTGGTGAGGCGACCGCCAGAACGCTCGCGGCCCGCGGAGCAAAGGTCGCCCTGGTGGCGCGCAGGGTTGAGCGACTGGAAAAGCTTGCCTCCGGGATCGCCGCACAGGGCCACACCGCTCTTGCCATTGAAGCTGACATCACCGACCAGCAGCAGGCAATCGACGCGGTGGGTCGCACGGTAGATGACTTCGGCCGGCTCGACATCCTGGTCAATAACGCCGGCATGATGCTGCTCGGCCCGGTTGTCTCATCGCCCACTGAAGAGTGGGACCGGATGATCGACATCAACATCAGGGGCCTGCTGTACATGACCCACGCGGCCACCCCGCACCTGCTGGCTGGGGTGGAGGACTCGCCCCGCGGCGTCACCGACCTGGTCAACATCAGCTCGGTCGCGGGACGCACGACAACGGCCGGTGCCGCCGTCTACAACCTGACCAAGTTCGGCGTCGGTGCGGTTAGCGAAGCAATGCGCAAGGAGCTCAGCAGCCAGGGAGTGAGGCTGACGATCATCGAGCCGGGGGCTGTATCGACTGAACTCGTTGATCACCTGCGACCGGAGATACGCGAAGCGGTTCGAAGCCGGTTCGACGACATCAGGACGCTCGACGCCCAGGACATCGCCGATGCCATCGAATACGCCGTGACTCGCCCGGCTCATGTTTCCGTCAACGAGATTCTGATCCGCCCGACGGCCCAGCGCTGAAGGAGCAGCAAAGCTCGGCCCGCCGGGCACCAGCCCACGACCCTGCGGCCGACCGCTGCTAGAATGCGCGATTCCGCCGCGGGGTGGAGCAGTCAGGTAGCTCGTCGGGCTCATAACCCGAAGGTCGCCGGTTCGAATCCGGCCCCCGCTATG